>NZ_AHJE01000007.1 GCF_000243095.1 Cupriavidus basilensis OR16
CGGACACCTTGAGGTGGTTGGCGTCGGTGTACATGCGCATGACCGCTTCCTTGACCTGCTCGGGCGAGGCCGCCAGCGAGATCGCGTTGCCTTGCGACTTGCTCATCTTGGCCTTGCCGTCGACCCCGGGCAGCCTGCCAAAGCGCGGGATCAGCGCGGCGGCTTCCGGTAGCACTTCGCGGCCAACCTGATGGTTGATGCGGCGCGCGATCTCGTTGGTCTGCTCGATCAGGGGCGCCTGGTCCTCGCCGACGGGCACCACGGTGGCCTTGAAGCCAGTGATGTCGGCAGCTTGCGAGGCCGGGTAGCACAGGAAGCCCGCCGGGATGTCACGGCCGAAGCCGCGCGCCTGGATCTCCTCCTTGATGGTCGGGTTGCGCTCGAGCCGGGCCACCGTGACGAAGTTCAGGTACATCAGGGTGAGTTCGGCGAGCGCCGGCAGGTGTGACTGCACCGTGATGGTGGTCTTGGCCGGGTCGATGCCGACCGCGAGGTAGTCGAGCGCCACCTCCAGCACGTTGCGCCGCACCTTGTCCGGGTCGTGCGCGTTGTCGGTCATGGCCTGGGTGTCGGCCAGCAACAGGTATTGCTTGTGGGTGTCCTGCAGCGCCACGCGGCTCTTGAGCGAGCCGACGTAATGGCCAAGGTGAAGCTGGCCGGTGGGGCGGTCGCCGGTGAGGATGACCTTGCGCTGAGGCGCCTGCGTTTCGCTAGTCATGGCATTTCCTTCGGTAAGAGAAGCGCCGCGGGGCCGGTCAGCGCAGGCAGATTGCTGCCAACCGGGAAGCGGCGGCTGGAGTCGGGATCAGGGGATGACGACGTGCCGCTGCGTTCAGCAGCGCCACCAATGGGAACGGAAGCCGGCCGCGCGCATCATGCAGCCGGGGTTTCAAGCTGGCGCGCCAGGCCGACGTACTCGGCCACGGGGACTTCCTCGGCGCGGCGAGCCAGGTCGAAGCCCAGCGCTTCAAAGTCGACCTGGTCGCGCAGCATCGACAGCGTATTGCGCAGGACCTTGCGCCGCTGCGAGAACGCCGCGGCCACCACGTCGCCCAGCACCGTCAGGTTGCATGCGGGATATGGCGAGCGCAACTGGCCGTCGGGCTGCCGCGGCCAGGGGATCATGCGCACCACGGCGGAGTCGACCTTGGGCGGCGGGTTGAACGAGGCCGGCGGCACGTCGAGCACATGCTCCATGTGATAGCGGACCTGCAGCATGATCGACAGCCGGCCAAAGGCCTTGCTGCCGGGCTCGGCCACCATGCGCTCGACCACTTCCTTTTGCAGCATGAAGTGCTGGTCGCGCACCTGGTCGGCAAACTCGGCCAGGTGGAACAGCAGCGGGCTGGAGATGTTGTACGGCAAGTTGCCAACGATGCGCAGGGGCTTGCCAGCTTCGCACAGCTTGCCGAAATCGAAGGCCAGCGCGTCGCCGGCGTGGATCACCAGCCGTTCGCCGTAGCGGCGGCGCAGGCGCTCCACCAGGTCGCGGTCAAGCTCGACCACCTGCATCTGCGGCAGGCGCTCCAGCAGCGGCTGCGTGAGCGCGCCGAGACCGGGGCCGATTTCGACCAGGGTGTCGCCGTGCTGCGGGTCGATGGCACTGACGATGCCGTGGATGATGCCGTCATCGACCAGGAAGTTCTGCCCGAATCGTTTGCGGGCCACATGGCCCTGGTGTACGTTGGAACGCATAGTTAGGTCTCGCTCGGGCGTCAGCGTGTTGCCGCCAGCGGCGCGGCGCGCGGCCGGCCGTTGGCGTGGCCAGCCATGGCGATGGCGTTGCGGATCGCCTCGATCATGCTGCCATGCTCGGCCTGGCCACTTGCGGCCAGGTCAAGCGCAGTGCCATGGTCGACCGAGGTGCGGATAAAGGGCAGCCCCAGCGTGATGTTCACGCCGTGGCCAAAGGTGCCGTACTTGAGCGGGGCCAGGCCCTGGTCGTGGTACATCGCCAGCACGCAGTCGGCCCCATCGAGGTGGCGGGGCTGGAACAGCGTGTCGGCCGGGTATGGGCCGCGCGCGTCGATGCCCGCGTCCACGGCATGGGCCAGCGCGGGGATGATCACATCGATCTCCTCGTGGCCCATGTGCCCGCTTTCGCCGGCATGAGGATTCAGGCCGGTGACCAGGATGCGCGGCCGGGCAATGCCGAAATGCCGGCGCAGGTCGTGGTCGACGATGGCCAGTGTTTCTTCCAGCATGGACACGGTGAGCGCGTCGGGCACCGCGCGCAGCGGCAGGTGAGTGGTGGCCAGCGCCACGCGCAGCATGGCGTTGGCATGCGCGGGCTGGGGGCCCGCGAGCATCATCACCACGCGCGGCACGCCGGCGCGTTCGGCCAGGTATTCGGTGTGCCCGGTGAAGGGCACGCCGGCATCGTTGATGGTGCTCTTCTGCACGGGCGCGGTCACCATGCCGGCAAAGCGCCGCGCGCCGTTCGTGCCCGCCATGCAGCCATCGATGGCCGCATCGAGCAAGGCGAGCACATAGCCGCCGTTGCGCGCGTCCAGCCGGCCAGCATCGCAAGGCACCGCCAGAGGGATGTCGTCGCACACCACGCTGCCATCCGCCAGCCGGTGTGCCCAGGCTTGCGCGACACCCAGCGCGGCGGCGCGCGCGGCCAGCAGGCGCGCGTCGCCCAGCACATGGAAACGCACCTGAGGATGCTCGCCGGCAAGTTGCAGCAAGGCGCCGACGGTAATGTCGGGACCAATGCCGGCGGGTTCCCCGGTGGTGATGGCTAGCGCGAGCGGCTCGGACATGTTGGCGATGCGTTCTGGTTAGCGCTGGCGGTTGACGCGGTATTCCACGTAGGCCGCCTGGCGCAACTGGCGCTGCCAGTCTTCATATGCCGCGCGTATCTTCTGCTCGCGAAGCTCCGCGCGGGCAAAGTCGCGCTGCTTCTCCGGCGTGATCTCGGTCTCGCGACGGTTGAGCACCTGGATCAGGTGCACGCCGAACTGCGTGACGACAGGCTCCGACACCTCGCCCGGGCGCAGGCGGCTCATGGCCTGCTCGAACTCCGGCACCAGCTCGCCCGGCGATACCCAGCCGAGATCGCCACCGTTCTGCGCCGAGCCGTCCTGCGAGAAGCGCTTGGCCGCGTCGGCAAAGTCGCCGCCGTGGGTGATCCGTTCGCGCAGCGTGGCCAGCTGGCGGCGCGCCTCGGCCTCCGGCATGTTGGGGCCGGTGCGGATCAGGATATGGCGCACCTGGGTCTGCGTGATGTGATCGCTGGCCGCCGGGTTCGACGCTGCCGCCGGCGCGGTGCGCTTGGCCACCAGCTTGAGCACATGGAAACCGTTGGCGCTCTCGATGACCTGGGGCGCCACGCCGCCAGGCTGCAGGTCAAGCACGGCATTGGCAAACAGTGCCGGCAGCCGGCCGATCTCGCGGAAACCGAGCGAGCCGCCCTGGGCCGCCTCGGGTCCGTCGGAGCCCTGTGCCAACTGGGCGAAATCCGCGCCTCCCTGGGCCTGCTTGAGCAGGCCCTCGGCCTTGGCGCGCAAGGTGGCCTTCTGTGCCTCGGAGGCATCCTCCGGCACGCGCACCAGGATCTGGGCCACGTTGTATTCGGTGGGGCCGCTGGCGGCGGCGCCCTGGCCGCCACGCGCGGCGAGATAATTGTCGATCTCGCCGTCATAGATCTGGACCTTGGAGTCCACTTCGCGCTCGCGCAGGCGGATCACCTGGACCTGCTTGCGCAGCTCGTCGCGGTACTTGGTCCAGGTCATGCCGCTGCGCTCGACCTGGCTGCGCAGGTCGGTCGCGCTCAGGTGATTTTGCTGCGCCACCGACTCAACGGCGCGGTCGACTTCCTGGTCGGTCACCTTGATGCCGGCATCCTGCGCGGCCTGCGTCTGCACGCGCTCCATCACCAGCCGCTCGAGCACTTCGCCCAACAGGTCGGCGTCGCGCCGGCACGGCCGGTTGGCCTGGCGCAGCTGCGATTCGATCTCATCGGCGCGATCCAGCAACTCGCGCCGTGTAATCACGCTGTTGTTGACGATCGCCACCACCTCGTCCACCAGTTGCGAGCGCTGGGCGCTGGTGCCCGGCTGCGTCACGCCCAGGCGCGGCTGGCTGGGCGAGGCGGCAGCGCTACCGCCGGCCTGGGGCATGAAGATGCCGGTAGCCTTCTGCCCGGGCGCCTTCAGCTGCGCCGAAGCGGGCAGCGCAAAGCCGGCCAGCAGTGCGCTCAGCAGCAGGCTTTGCCAGCCGGTCAGGCGGGACGACATCGAGGGGCGCGCGTTGAATTCTTGACGTTTCATCATGGTCCGTCATTCATAGTGGTCGAGCTGGGATGGGATAACAGGCTTGGCGAGGACGGGCTCATAACCCGGCACGTTCAGCCGCAGCACATCCAGCGGATTGGAACCGATCTTGGACAACCCGCGGAACTCCACCTGGAAGAAGATACGCCCGGTGTAGCCCTGCGTGGTATTGCGGAAGCGCTGGTAGACCACACGGCCAACCCAGCAATCCGCCGCGTATTCGAAGCCGGCCAGCGCGTCAACCAGCTGGCTCGCGCTCAGGTCGAACGCGACCCGGCCGATGCCATAGGTGCGCTGCGTCAGCGGCCACTGGCTCGAAATCTCGAACTGGTCGATGGCGGTATTGTCCGTCACCGAGGTTGGGCGCCGGTAGCGATAGCCGATATTCAACGTCTTGCGCTGCTCCGGCCGCCACGAGAAGGCGATATTCGAGTAGATCACCCGATCGCTGTCCGGGTTGTACTGCACGCCAGCGTCGAGGTAATAGCCCTTGAACATCTGGATGGTCGTTGCCGCCAGCAGGTCGGAATAGCCTGACTTGGCCGGATCGGTACCATTGAGCTGTACGCGCTGGCCGGTAAGGTCGAAGCGCTGCGCGATCGTGCCGCGGAAACGCTCGATACCGCTGGCCGCTTCGATTAGGCGAGTGGTCACGCCGGCCGTTACTTTGTTGTTGTCGGCAATACGGTCGTAGCCGGTGAACGGGTTCTCGCTGAATATCTGCCCGTAGCCGAAGTCCGACTGCACTGTATCGAACAGTGGGAACTGGCTCTGGTCGCGGAACGGCGTGTAGACGTAGAACAGGCGCGGTTCCAGAGTCTGCACGTAATTGACGCCGAACAGCCGGCTCACGGTCGGCGCCTCGCGCTCGAACGTCATGCCCGAATCCACGCTCATGGTTGGCAGGGCCCGGTTCAGCGTGTTGGGCGTGCCCGCAGTGTTGGTGGACGACTCCATCTGATACTGCGTGGCATTAAACGTTACCTTGGGCGTGACGAACCAGCCTGGCCGGATGATCGGATAGCTGATCGAGGGCTGGATGAAAACACGTTCGCCCTGCGGCTGTTGCGTACCTGTCGTGCTCAGTGGAATGCGGAAGCGCGTGTAGTCAGCTTCTACCTGGATATCGAAGCCGCCCAGGTCATAGCGCGTGTACTTGCCGTTGAGCTGAGGCACACGCTCATACGAAGGCTGGCTGGGCGCGAGTGTCTGGAATTTCTGCACCCGTGCCAACAGGGCAAAATCCTGCCAGTTGTAGGTGACGCCGCCTTCCTGCGTGTACTGGCGCAACGTCGCCTGTGTCACCGAGCGGGTCAGGTCGTCGGGATACTGGCCGTCCGACACCTTGTTCAGGTTGACGTACGCATTCAGTCCCGTGGCAATGTTCTGGACATGCTGGATCGAGTACGCCCAGCGGTTGGTCTTGGTCTTCTGGTCGTCCGGAAGGAATTCGCCGCGGATACGCCCGGAATAACCGGTACCGATATAGCGGTAGTCGGTGCCAAGCTGCACCCCGCGCGAGCTAAGCACGCGGGGGAAGATCGTCAGGTCCCGGTTGGGCGCGATATTGAAGTAGTACGGGACCGTGAGGTCCATGCCCGAGCGCGAGCTGTAGCCGAACAGCGGCGGCAGCACCCCGCTGCGGCGCTCGCTGTTCAAGGGGAAGCTGAACACCGGTGCCGCCATGATCGGTACGTCGAAGAAGCGCAGCACGCTTCCATAGGCGGTACCCACCTGGCGGTCACTGTCGATTTCCAGTTCGCGCGCGCTGAAATACCAGTCCGCGTTGTCCGGAGAACAGGTCGTGTAGGTGGCACGCTTGATCGTGCTCAGGTTCTTGTCGATGAAATCGATGCGCTCGGCCTTGCCTGAGCCGCCGGTCTGCTGGAAATAGTAGTCCGGCGACAGCATGTAGCCTTCGTTGGCCTCGACCCGCAGCCGGGCTTCCGGCCCGACCGAGAGCGAGCCGTCGCGGGCGACGCGGGCGTTGCCATGGACAAAAGCCTCGTCGCTGTCCTGGTCGTAGGTGAGCTTGTCGCCCTTGACCACGCCGCCATCGCGGCGCAGCTCGGCGTTGCCCTCGAGCTCCACGCCACGCTGGTTGTAGCCGGTCATGCGGTCGCCGGAGACAAAGGTGGGCGGGTTGTCGTCCGGCTCGGCCGTCTTGGTCTTGGCCGTGCCCGGTTCGGCCAGGCGCGGCACCAGTTCGCCGGCTACCGGCGGGGCCTCGGGCGCCACCTCGACGGTCGGCTCGGCCACCGGCAGGTCGGGAATGGTGGAGCTCACGGCCTGCGCGTGCGCGCCCACCGACCAGCCGGCCATGGCCAACACGAGCGGGCGCAACGCGCTGCCGGGGAGTCGTGCCGGTGTCTTGCTAGCCTTCTGGTTCGGTGATCGTCGTTGTTCGGTCATGCGAGCGGGTCATGAGTCAGAGCGGCGGCGGCGGCCCAGCAACCGCCAGCCACCGCCGAAGCAGGCTGTCGGGCCGTGGGAGGCCCGCCTGGGAGCCGCCCCGGGACCCGGGTCTGGTCGGGTATTATACGGGGCATCCTATTCTCCCTTTCCGGCATGGCAGCACATCCTCTCGACCCGCGTCTCGATCAGCTCAAAGTCTGGGTGTCCAGACTCGGTCCGGCCTGGTCCGTTGACCCCGATTCCTGCGCCCCGGCATCGGCCGATGCCAGCTTCCGGCGCTACTTCCGGGCCAGCACCAGCCACCCCGACCATCCGAGCGTGATCGTGATGGATGCGCCGCCCGCGCAGGAGGACTGCCGCCCCTTCATCCATGTGGCGGAACTGTTCGGCGCCGCTGGCGTGACCGTGCCCAAGGTACTGGCGCAGGACCTCGAACAAGGCTTCCTGCTGCTGAGCGACCTGGGCAACACCACGTATCTGTCCCGGCTGGACGCCGCCAGCGCGCGCGGCCTCTATGGCGATGCCAGCGCCGCGCTCGTGAAGATCCAGCTCGCGACTCGCCCCGGCACCTTGCCCGCCTACGACCGCGCGCTGCTGCAGCGCGAAGTCGACCTGTTCCCGCAGTGGTACGTGGCCCGGCACCTGGGCGTATCCCTTACGCCGGACCAGGAATCCGGACTGGCCGACGTCATGCAAACGCTGCTGGCCAACAACCTGGCCCAGCCGCAGGTCTATGTGCATCGCGACTATCACTCGCGCAACCTGATGGTGCTTGAGGGCGAGGCAAATCCCGGCATCCTGGATTTCCAGGACGCGGTGATCGGCCCCATCACCTATGACGCGGTGTCGCTATGGCGCGATGCCTATATTGAATGGGACGAGCAGGAGCAGCTCGACTGGCTGATCCGCTACTGGGAGCGCGCGCGCAAGGCCGGGCTGCCGGTGGCGCCCGATTTTGGCGATTTCTACCGGGATTTCGAGTGGATGGGCCTGCAGCGCCACCTCAAGGTACTCGGCATCTTTGCCCGCCTGTACCATCGCGACGGCAAGGATGGCTACCTGACCAACCTGCCGCTGGTGCTCAAGTACGCCCGCCAGGTGGCAGGCCGCTACATCGAGCTGCGCAGGCTGGTACGCCTGTTCGACGCCCTCGATGGCGTCGAACGCCCGGTCGGCTACACGTTCTGATGCCGGCGCAAGCCATGCCGGGCGCACAACCATGACATCCGGCGGCAAACCCACGGCGACCACTCGAGGCGTCGAGTGGTGGGCCGGCGTGCGGGCGCTGGCACCGATGCTGCTCGGCGTGGCCCCGTTCGGCCTGATCTACGGCGTGCTGGCGGTGAACGCCGGCATGCCCGCGTGGCTGGCCTGTGCCATGAGCGCGATCGTGTTCGGCGGCGCTTCGCAGATGATACTGACGCAGTTGTGGGCGGCTGGCACGCCAGCGGTGCTGATTGCCGTGACGGTCGCGATGGTCAATCTGCGCCATGCGCTGTATTCGGCCACCATGGCCCCGGCGCTGGCGCACCTGCCGGGCCGCTGGAAGACGCTCATCTCCTACCTGCTGACCGACGAGGCCTTCGCCGCCATGACGCGGCGCCTTAGCGACGACGACGAACACAAGCGCTACCGCCACTGGTTCTTCTTTGGCGCCGGCTTCGCGCTGTGGGCAAGCTGGCAGGTCTCGACGCTGGCGGGCGTGCTGGTGGGCGCCCAGATCCCGCGCGACTGGCCGCTCGATTTCTTCCTGCCGCTCACCTTCATCGCCATCATCGTGCCCGGCATCAAGCGCCGCTCGCACGCCGCGGCGGCGCTGGTGGCCACGGCGCTGGCGGTGGCCTGCTACGGCATGCCGCACAAGCTCGGCCTGATGGTCGCGGCGCTGGGCGGGATTGCCGCGGGCATGCTGCTGCTGGGCAAGGACCGCAGGCAGCGCAAGCCGGCCGCGACGGAGCCTGCCGCATGAGCCAGCTGACCCTGCTGCTGGTGTTTATCGGCGCCGGCTTCGCCACGTTCCTGATCCGCCTGTCCTTCATTGCCGTGGAAGGCCGGGTGCGGCTGCCGTCGTGGTTCCGCACCGCGCTGCAGTTCGTGCCGGCCGCCATGCTGTCGGCGTTGATCGCGCCTGACCTGCTGATGCGCGATGGCCAGGTCGACATCGGTCCCGGCAACGCGCGCCTGATAGCCGGCCTGGTGGCCATTGTCATCGCCGCCAGGACGCGCAGCATCGGCTGGACCATCGCCGGCGGCATGGGCACCCTGATCGCGCTGACATACCTGCTGAACCACGCGTTGAAATAAGCGCCGGAGGCCCTGCATTGAAAGCCATGATTTTTGCAGCCGGGCGCGGCGAGCGCATGCGCCCGCTGACCGATGCCCACCCCAAGCCGCTGCTGCCGGTGGGCGGCAAGCCGCTGATCGTCTGGAAGATCGAAGCGCTGGCGCGCGCCGGCTTCAAGGACATTGTGATCAACCACGCCTGGCTCGGCGAGCAGATCGAGCAGGCGCTCGGTGATGGCAACCGCTTCGGCGTGCGCCTGGCGTACTCGGCCGAGCCCAGCGCGCTGGAAACCGCCGGCGGCATCGCCCAGGCGCTGCCGCTGCTGTCGGCCGCGCCCGAGCGCGGCGAGATCTTCCTGGCGGTATCCGGCGACATCTTCACCGACTACGACTTCCGCGCCCTGCTGCCCCGCGCGCGCGCCATGGCCGGTGCGCCCGAGCCGCGCATGCACCTGGTGATGGTGCCCAATCCGCCATTCCATCCGGGCGGCGATTTTGCGCTCGGTGCCGACGGCCTGGTGTTGCCCGCGCCCACGGCGACGGCGCCGAGCCTGACCTTCGGCAATATCGGCCTGTACGACACCCGGCTATTCACCGCCATCGAGCCCGGCCAGAAAGTTGCCATGACGCCTTATTACCGCGCCGCGGTGGCAGCCGGGCTGGCCAGCGGCGAGCGCTTCGACGGCGCCTGGGAGAATGTCGGCACGCCGGCCCAGCTGGCGGCCCTCGATGCCGCGGTGCGGGCCCGGGCCGGCACCGCTTGCGCACCCCTGTCCTGAGCGATCCCGCCGGTGCAGGCCCGCGCCGGCAATCCGGCGGCGTTAGAATCGCCTTATTCCCCATCCACGTGGCCCAACACATGTCCGCACCCGACTCCGCCCTCCTTCTCGCCTGTCGCGACCGGCGCGCCCGCGTGCTGCAGCAATTGCGCGCCGCCGGCGGCGGCGTGGCAATCCTGCCCACCGCGCCGGAAGCCATGCGCAACCGCGATAGCGACTATCCCTATCGCCACGACAGCTATTTCTACTACCTGACCGGCTTCACCGAGCCGGAATCGGTGCTGGTCCTGGTGGCGCAGGCGTGCGGCGCCGAGCGCAGCATCCTGTTCTGCCGCCCCAAGCACGAAGAGCGCGAGATCTGGGATGGTTTCCGCTATGGCCCGGAAGGCGCGCAGGCGGCCTTTGGCTTCGACGAAGCGCATTCGGTCGAGGAGATCGACGCCCTGCTGCCGTCGCTGCTGGCCAACCACGCCGTGGTGGCCTATCCACTGGCCGCCAACACCCGTACCGACATGCAGGTGCGGCGCTGGCTCGAAACGGTGCGCATGCAAGGCCGCGCCGGCGTGACCGCGCCATCGGCGGCGCTCGACATCCGCACCATCCTCGACGAAATGCGCCTGTTCAAGGACGCCGGCGAGATCGCCACCATGCGCCGCGCCGCCGAGATCTCGGCCCAGGCCCATGTGCGTGCCATGCGCACGTCGCGCGAGGGGCTGCGCGAGTACCACCTGGAAGCCGAGCTGCTCTACGAATTCCGCCGCCATGGCGCGCAAAGCGTCGCCTATAACTCGATCGTCGCCACCGGCCCCAATGCTTGCGTGCTGCATTACCGCGCCGGCCCCGCCGAGCTGCGCAATGGCGACCTGTGCCTGATCGACGCCGGCTGCGAGCTCGATGGCTACGCGTCCGACATCACCCGCACCTTCCCCGTTTCCGGCCGCTTCTCGCCGGCCCAGCGCGAGCTCTATGACCTGGTGGTGGCCGCGCAAGATGCCGCCATCGCCGAGACCCGTCCCGGCGTGCCCTACAACGTGCCGCACGACGCCGCCACGCGCGTGCTGGCGCAGGGCATGCTCGATACCGGCCTGCTCGACCGTAACCGCTGCGGCAGCCTGGACGACGTGCTCGCCAGCGGCAGCTACCGCCAGTTCTACATGCACCGCACCGGCCACTGGCTGGGCATGGACGTGCATGACGTGGGCGAATACCGCGTGCCCGGCGCGGCGCCCACCGAAGGCGAGCGCGCCTGGCGCCCGCTTGAGCCCGGCATGGTGCTGACGGTGGAGCCCGGCATCTACGTGCGCCCGGCACCGGAAGTACCGGAGCGCTTCTGGCATATCGGCATCCGCATTGAGGACGATGCGGTTGTCACTGATGGCGCCTGCGAACTGATGACGCGCGGCGCCCCGGTCAAGGCGGACGAAATCGAGGCGCTGATGCGCGACGCGGGAGCTGCGCGATGATCAACTGGCTACGCAAGATACTTCCGGCTGGCGAGCGTGCACCGGCCAGCCGCGCGCGCTCCGTGGATCTCGCGCAACCGTTCGTGATCAACCTCTATGACGACCGCCTGGTGGTACATCGCCCCGATGGCCAGCGCGAAGAGCTTGAATGGGATGTGATCGAGCGCGTGGTGGTGCGGGTCTCGAACCGCGAGCCGTGGGCGCCTGGCTGATCCTGGTGGGAGACCCCGACGCCGATGGCGCGCCCCGGGGCTGCGTGGTGCCGCTCGATGCGGCCAATCATGCTGCACTGGTGGAACGCCTGCAGGCATTTCCCGGCTTCAACCAGCAGAAGCTGGACAACGCCCTGAGCGACGCGGCGGCGGGCAAGCACCGCACCGACGCCAATTGCTGGAAGCGCGGCGCGCAGCCGGCGCAGTCCGGCGCCATGGGCAATACGAACAACGACAGCAACCCGTTCGCCCAGCCAGGCAGCGCACATGAACCCGGCAAGCACTGAAGTCCCTGCGGACACGGATATCGCCATCGTTGGCGCTGGGCCGGTAGGCCTCGCGCTGGCCTGCCTCCTGCTGCGCAAGAGCCCGTGGCGGCTGACCCTGATCGACGCCGCCACGCCGGCGCGCGCGTCCCGCGATCCACGCGCCATCGCGCTGTCCTACGGCAGCCGCCAGCTGCTCGAGCAGATCGGCGCGTGGCCCCGCGCCGTCACGCCGATCGAGCATATCCATGTGTCGCAACGCGCTCGCTTCGGCCACGTCAAGCTGCACAGCCACGACTACGACGTACCCGCCCTGGGTTATGTGGTGCGCTACGGCGAGCTGTGCGAGGCGCTCGAGCGCGCGCTGGCCCAGGCCATCCAGGCCTGCCCCGCCGCAGATGGCGAGCGCCTGGCACGGGTCTACGAGACACGCATCGATCACCTGGAGCAATCCGGTCCGGAAACTGCGGGCCTGGTCCGCCTGAGCGGCCATGCGCATGACCGGCAGCCTGCCGCCCTCAGCGCGCGCCTGGCGGTGCAGGCCGAAGGCGGCCTGTTCCACCAGCAGACCACCCGTGCGGAGCGTGGCGTGCAGGCGCGCAAATACCGGCGCGACTATGGCCAAACCGCGATCGTGGCCCACGTGGCCTGCTCGCGCCCGCAGCCTGGCTGGGCCTGGGAGCGCTTTACCGAGGAAGGGCCGCTGGCGCTGCTACCCCATGAGGAGCACGGCACGCCCGGCTACGCCCTGGTCTGGTGCTGCCAGCCGGACCAGGCGGCGCGCCGGCTCGCGCTGCCCGAAGGGGAGTTCCTCGCCGAACTGGAACAAGCGTTCGGCCCGCGCATGGGCCGCTTCACCGGCATCGGCAAGCGCCATGCCTTCCCGCTCGGGCTGAATGCGGCGCCCGTTACCGTGCACGGCCGCGTGGTGGCGGTCGGCAATGCGGCGCAAACGCTGCATCCGGTAGCCGGCCAGGGCCTCAACCTGGGCCTGCGCGACGCCTTTGCCCTGGCGCTCGCGCTGCGCGCCGACTGCGGCCCGCAAGCCTTGCAGGCGTTTGCGGCGCAACAAAAGCTGGATCGGGCCGTCACCATCGGCGTGACCGACCTGCTGCCGCGCGTGTTTGGCGTGTCCTACCCGCTCGCTGCCCACGCGCGCGGCGCATCGCTGGCCGCACTTGCCTGCCTGGGACCGCTCAAGGACACGCTGGCGCGCCAGATGATGTACGGCATGCGCCGCTAAAGGCTGCCAAGGGCCGCCGGAGGCCGTGCCGTGAACATTGTTTGCAATTCGGCCCGGTGCAATATTTGCTCAAATCTTGAGCAACCCGGGCCGTTTGGCGGTAAAATCCCGCCCTCACACATGCCCACGGAATAACGCCGAGCACTGTTTCGGCAGGGCATGCCATTTTCATTTTTGTCTAGTTGCGGGCCGCCTTGCGGCCCCTCGTCAGTCGCTACATTCGCTATCGTGCAAATCGGACCGCACCAACTCCGCAACAACCTGTTCGTCGCGCCCATGGCCGGTGTGACGGATCGGCCATTCCGCCAGCTGTGCAAACGGCTGGGGGCGGGCTATGCGGTGTCCGAAATGGTCGCCTCCAACGCGCAGCTGTGGAAGAGCGAAAAAACCATGCGGCGCGCCAACCACACCGGCGAAGTCGAGCCCATCGCGGTGCAGATCGCCGGCGCCGAGCCGGCCATGATGGCAGAGGCCGCGCGCCATAACGTCGAGCGCGGCGCGCAGATCATCGACATCAACATGGGCTGCCCGGCCAAGAAGGTGTGCAATGTGGCCGCCGGCTCGGCGCTGCTGCAAAACGAGCCGCTGGTGGTGCGCATCGTCCAGGCGGTGGTCGCCGCCGTGGCCGAGGTCGATCCGCGCGTGCCCGTCACGCTCAAGATCCGCACCGGCTGGGACCGCCAGAACCGCAATGCGCTTCGCATCGCGCGCATGGTGGAAGATGCCGGCATCAGCATGCTCACCGTGCACGGGCGCACGCGAGCCGACCTGTACAAGGGCGAAGCCGAGTACGAGACCATTGCCGCGGTCAAGGCAGCGCTCTCCATCCCGGTGGTCGCCAATGGCGACGTCACCACGCCGCAAAAGGCCAAGCATGTGCTGGCCGTGACCGGCGCCGACGCCATCATGATCGGCCGCGCGGCGCAGGGCCGGCCCTGGCTGTTCCGCGAGATCGAGCACTATCTCGCCACGGGCGAGCTCCTGCCGTCGCCGGAAGTGGCCGAGATCCGCGCCATCATGAACGCGCACCTCGAAGACCACTACGACTTCTACGGCGAGTTCACCGGCGTGCGCACCGCGCGCAAGCACATTGCGTGGTACACGCGCGGCCTGGCCGGCGCCAACCTGTTCCGCCACCGCATGAACACGTTGGACAGCACCACGGCCCAGCTCGCCGCGGTCAACGAGTTCTTCGATGAGCAGGCGCTGTTGTCCGAGCGCCTGGTCTATGTCGAGGACGGCGCGGATGGCACGGATGATGCCGGCGACGCCACCGACGAGAAACGCAACAAGTCGAACAACAACAATAACGGGGAGTTGCTTGCCGCATGAGCCGCAACGCTATCGACCAATGCATCCGGGACAGCCTGGGTGCCTACTTTCGCGACCTGGACGGTGAAGAGCCGTCGAATATGTACAACATGGTGCTCGAAGCCGTGGAACGGCCGCTGCTGGAAGCAGTGATGGCGCGCGCCGAGCGCAACCAGTCGCTCGCGGCCGCCTACCTGGGCATCAATCGCAATACGCTGCGCAAGAAGTTGCAGCAGCACGGTTTACTTTGAAGCGTCTCCCCATAGCCATGATCAAGCAAGCCCTCCTCTCCGTATCCGACAAGACCGGCATCGTCGAATTTGCCCGCGAGCTCAACGCGCTCGGCGTCGCGCTGCTCTCCACCGGCGGCACCGCCAAGCTGCTCGCCGAAGCCGGCCTGCCAGTCACGGAGGTGGCCGACTACACCGGTTTCCCCGAAATGCTCGACGGCCGCGTCAAGACCCTGCATCCCAAGGTCCACGGCGGCATCCTGGCCCGCCGCGACCTGCCCGAGCACATGGCGGCGCTCGCCGAGCACAACATCCCCACCATCGACCTGCTGGTCGTGAACCTGTACCCGTTCCAGCAAACCGTGGCCAAGGATGACTGCTCCCTGCCGGACGCCATCGAGAACATCGACATCGGCGGCCCCACCATGCTGCGCTCGGCTGCCAAGAACCACCGTGACGTCACCGTCGTGGTGGACCCGGCCGACTACGCGCCGGTGCTGGAAGAAATGCGCGCCAACGCCAACAGCGTTGGCTACGACACCAACTTCCGCCTGGCCACCAAGGTGTTCGCCCACACCGCGCAGTATGACGGCGCCATCGCAGACGCTGAACCTGGCCTTCGAGAAGGTTCAGGAAATGCGCTACGGCGAGAACCCGCACCAGTCGGCCGCCTTCTACCGCGACCTGAAGGCCTCCGACGGCGCGCTGGCCAACTACACGCAGTTGCAGGGCAAGGAGCTGTCATACAACAACATCGCCGACGCCGATGCAGCGTGGGAATGCGTCAAGACCTTCGGCGCGACCGCCGGTGCGGCCTGCGTGATCATCAAGCACGCCAACCCGTGCGGTGTGGCAATCGGCGCCAATGCGTTGGAAGCCTACGAAAAAGCGCTCAAGACCGACTCGACCTCGGCCTTCGGCGGCATCATCGCCTTCAACGTCGAGCTGGACGAAGCCGCCGCGCAAGCCGTGGCCAAGCAGTTCGTCGAAGTACTGATCGCCCCATCCTTCAGCGCCGGCGCGCGCGCCGTGTTTGCTGCCAAGCAGAACGTGCGCTTGCTGGAAATCCCGCTGGGCAACGGCCTCAATCCGTATGACTTCAAGCGCGTCGGCGGCGGCCTGCTGGTGCAAGGCCCCGACGCCAGGAACGTCCAGCGGGACGAACTGCGGGTGGTGACCAAGCGCCAGCCCACGCCCAAGGAAATGGACGACCTGATGTTCGCCTGGCGCGTGGCCAAGTTCGTCAAGTCGAATGCCATTGTGTTCTGTGGCGGCGGCATGACGCTAGGCGTGGGCGCCGGCCAGATGAGCCGCGTGGACTCGGCACGCATCGCCAGCATCAAGGCGCAGAACGCCGGCCTCACGCTGGCAGGCTCGGCCGTGGCCTCGGATGCATTCTTCCCGTTCCGCGACGGCCTGGACGTCGTGGTGGATGCAGGTGCCACCTGTGTCATCCAGCCGGGCGGCTCGATGCGCGACGACGAAGTGATCGCCGCGGCCGACGAGCGCAATATCGCGATGGTCCTGACCGGCGTTCGTCACTTCCGCCATTGAGATCCGGGCCTGGTCCGTGCGGTTGCAGCGGCCTTGGCAAACGAACTCATCGCGGCATCGCAAGCGCCCACCCTCTCCCGCAAGCGGGAGAGGGGAGCAAAGCGGCAGGAGAGCTGAAGCATCGATTCGGTTCGGCTGTGATTCCCGCCCCCAGGCGGCAATCACCCAAGCGCGATGCGAAGCGAGCCGTCAAGGTGTGCCAAGGCCGTATTGGGCGCCTCGGGATTCGGCGAAAAGAGCGGAAAAGAGGGACCCATGTTTGAGTATCGCCTTAAGGCGATGCGAGTTTGGGTCCCGGCCGCTCTTTTCGTCGAATCCCGAGGGGGTGTCGCCCCATCCGGCGCGCCCTCTTTGCCTACTTTCTTGGCAAGACAAGAAAGTAGGTCGCCGCCCCGCAGGGGTGGTGAAACTGCAGTTGCTTTTGACATTAGGCCGTTGCAGTCGAAGTAGCAGCAGCAGTAGCAGCAGTAGCAGTAGCAGTCACCCCTACCCTCCCAACGTTACAATCCCCCATCACCCATTAAAAGCCGAGCCCGACCCTCATGCGTATCCTCGGCATCGACCCCGGCCTCCGTACCACCGGCTTCGGCGTGCTGGAGAAGCACGGCAACAAGCTAACCTACATCGCCTCCGGCACCATCAAGAGCGACGGCGATAGTGGCCTGCCGGCACGGCTGAAGACCCTCTTCGAAGGCATCAGCGAAGTCACCCGCACTTACGCGCCCGATTGCGCCGCAATCGAGAAGGTATTCGTCAACGTCAATCCGCAATCCACGCTGCTGCTGGGCCAGGCCCGCGGCGCGGCGATCTGCGGGCTGGTCACGCATGGCCTGCCGGTGTTCGAGTACACGGCACTGCAATTGAAGGTGGCGGTGGTCGGCTACGGTCGCGCCAACAAGGAGCAGGTGCAGGAAATGGTCATGCGCCTGCTGAGCCTGACCGGACGCCCCAGTGCCGACGCAGCCGACGCGCTGGGCATGGCAATCTGCCATGCCAACGGCAGCAATACGCTCACCGCCCTGACCGGGCTGGCCCCGGACCTGGTCCGCAAGGGCATGCGGGTACGGCGCGGGCGCCTGATCGGCTGAGCGAGCCCCGGGCGGCTGAGCGATTCAGCGCCCGCCTGCACCGTCAAGTCTTTTACAATCGAGCGATCGCCCGTCAAAGGATGCCGCATGCTTCGCTCGTTCCGCACCTTGAGTCCCCCCCGCGCCAACCGCCTGCCGGCCCTGCTGTCCGCGCTGGCCGCCGCGGTCCTCGCCGGCTGCGCCGCGTCGCCTCCCGTTGCCACCGCGCCGGCAGCCCCTGCCCCTAGCCCTGCGCCCGCCGCCCCCAAGGCGCTGGTGATCGGGCATCGCGGCGCCAGCGCGCTGCGCCCCGAGCACACGCTGGCGTCCTACCAGCGCGCCATCGACGACGGCGCCGACGTGGTGGAACCCGACCTGGTCATGACGCGCGACGGGGTGCTGGTCGCCCGGCACGAGAACGAGATCGGCACCACGACCAATGTGGCGGAGCTGCCCCGCTTTGCCAGCCGCAAGCGCGTCAAGGTGATCGACGGCGAGCGCCTGGATGGCTGGTTCACCGAAGACTTCACGCTGGCCGAGCTCAAGACGCTGCGCGCGCGCGAGCGCATCCCGCAGGTGCGCAAGGCCAATACCCAGTACAACGACAGGTTCGAGATCCCCACCTTCGACGAAATCATCGAGCTGGTGGCCAAGGCATCGCAAAGCAGCGGGCGCGTGATCGGCCTGTATCCGGAAACCAAGCATCCGAGCTATTTCCGCGGCATCGGGCTGCCGCTGGAGGAGAAGCTGGTGGCCACCCTGCAAGCCCATGCGTACACCCGCAGCGCGCCGGTGTTCGTGCAGTCCTTCGAGACCGGCAACCTGCGCGAACTGCATCAGCGCCTGGCCCAGGGCATGCCCAATGTAAAGCTGGTCCAGTTGATGGGCGGGGCGAAGAACCGGCCGGCCGACTGGCGCCTGGCCGGCGACACGCGCACCTTCGCCGACATGATGACGCCGATCGGCCTGCGCGAAGTGGCCAGCTACGCTAACGGCATCGGCCCGGAAAAGTCCAACGTGGTGCCCCGCGATGCCAACGGCAACCTCGGCACGCCGACCGCGCTGGTGCGCAACGCGCACGCAGCCGGCTTGCTGGTCCATCCCTACACCTTCCGGCCCGAGAACACCTTCCTGCCGCGCAACCTGCGCACCGGCGGCGACGATGCCACGCGCAGCCCCGGCGGCATGGTGCGCGAGGTGCAGGCATTCCTCGCCGCCGGCATCGACGGCTTCTTCACCGACGATCCCGCGCTGGGACGCCAGGCGGTGGACACGCTGCGACAGTAAGCCACTAAACCACCAAGCCACCCAGCCATTGGGCCGGTAAGCAGTAGCCAGTAGCCGGTAGCCCGGCATCGCCCATACGCCGTGCGCTGGGCTACACTGGCGGCCTTCGCGATGGCGGGCCTCCTGCGCGGCGCCCGCCATCGCACTCCCCTCCCATCCCGGCGCGCGCGCCGTAATTCGCTGCAGACACCACACCATGATCGGACGCATCGCCGGCACCCTCATCGAGAAGAACCCCCCGCACCTGCTGGTCGATTGCCACGGCGTCGGCTACGAGATCGACGTGCCGATGAGCACCTTCTACAACCTGCCCGCGGTCGGCCATCCCGTCACCTTGCTGACCCAGCAGATCGTGCGCGAGGATGCGCACCTGCTGTATGGCTTCGGCAGCGCCACCGAGCGCAACACCTTCCGCGAGCTGATCAAGATCACCGGCATCGGTGCGCGCATGGCGCTGGCAGTGCTCTCGGGCATGTCGGTCAGCGAGCTGGCGCAGGCCATCACGCTGCAAGAAGCCGGGCGCCTGACGCGCGTGCCGGGCATCGGCAAGAAGACCGCCGAGCGCCTGCTGCTCGAGCTCAAGGGCAAGCTGGGCGCCGAGCTTGGGGCCGCGCCCGGCAGCACGCCGGTGCACGACAATGCCGTCGACATCCTCAATGCGTTGCTCGCGCTTGGCTATTCGGAGAAAGAGGCGGCGCTGGCCATCAAGCCGGTGCCGGCCGGCACCGGCGTGTCTGACGGCATCAAGATGGCGCTGAAGTCCCTGTCCAAGGGCTGAGCAAGCCGGAAGGGCTACAATCCAGGCACTCTGCCCGCCTCAGTCACATGATCGAAACCGACAAGCTAGCCACCGAGCGGGGCGCTGATCGCGTCATCGCCCCCACCGCCGTCTCCCCCAACGAGGAGGCCTTCGAGCGAGCGCTGCGCCCCAAGCTGCTCGACGAATACGTTGGCCAGGAGAAAGTGCGCGGCCAGCTCGACATCTTCATGCACGCCGCGCGCAACCGGCGCGAAGCGCTCGATCACGTGCTGCTGTTCGGGCCGCCGGGACTGGGCAAGACGACGCTGGCGCACATCATCGCCCGCGAGATGGGCGTCAACCTGCGCCAGACCTCCGGCCCGGTACTGGAGCGCCCGGGCGACCTGGCCGCGCTGCTGACCAACCTGGAAGCCAACGACGTCCTGTTCATCGACGAGATCCACCGCCTCTCGCCCGTGGTCGAAGAAATCCTGTATCCGGCGCTGGAGGACTACCAGATCGACATCATGATCGGCGAAGGCCCGGCCGCGCGCTCGGTCAAGCTGGACCTGCAGCCCTTCACGCTGGTCGGCGCCACCACGCGCGCCGGCATGCTGACCAACCCGCTGCGCGACCGCTTTGGCATCGTGGCGCGGCTGGAATTCTATACAGCCGAGGAGCTGTCGCGCATCGTCACGCGCTCCGCGCAATTGCTGGGTGCCCGCATCGACCCGCTGGGCGCGCTGGAAATCGCCCGCCGCGCGCGCGGCACGCCACGGATCGCCAACCGGCTGCTGCGCCGCGTGCGCGACTTTGCGGAGGTAAAAAGCGACGGTAACATCACTCGCGCGATTGCCGACGCTGCGCTCGCCATGCTCGACGTGGACGCGGTCGGCTTCGACCTGATGGACCGCAAGCTGCTGGAAGCGATCCTGCTCAAGTTCAGTGGCGGCCCGGTGGGCGTGGATAACCTGGCCGCTGCCATCGGCGAGGAGCGCGACACCATCGAGGACGTGCTCGAACCCTTCCTGATCCAGCAGGGCTACCTGCAGCGCACGCCGCGGGGCCGCATGGCCACGCCCGCCGCCTACCGGCACTTCGGGCTGGCAGCGCCCGGCGAGAGCAGCGACCCGGCCCCGGTCTGAGCGGCGTCGAAACCCGCATTAAGTAGTTTCGAGGCCCGCAGACAATTCTTTTGTCGTGCATTGCTGGCCGCCTCCTCCTTGTCCACAATGACTTAGCCCCGACCGCCAAGGCAAGGCGACAACAGAAGGCAGATGCCCGACGGCCGGCTAACTGACCTAGACAGGAGAGAGCACATGAATCGACGCCACTTTGTCACCCGGCTGGCGGGCTCGGGCCTGGTCGTGGCCACCGCGTTCGCGGCTGGCTGCACCACCACCGGCACCAATGCGCCCACCGACGCGGCGGCCAAGAAGAAAGAGATCGACGCGGGCGCCGACGGCGCGCTCAACCGGCTGTTCACGACGGTCGACAGCTCGCGCGAGCTGGCCTCGCGCGCCCAGGGCATCCTCGTGTTCCCGCGGGTGCTGTCCGCAGGGCTCGTGATCGGTGGCGAATACGGCGAGGGCGTATTGCGCGCCAAGGGCGCCTCGGTGGGCTATTACCGCACCACCTCGGCCTCGGTCGGCGCGACCGCCGGCGGGCAGTCCAAGTCAGTGGTACTGATGTTCATGACGCCCGATGCCTACAACAAGTTCGTCAACAGCAGCGGCTGGACGGTCGGTGCGGATGCCGGCGTGGCGCTCGCCAAGGTCGGTGCCAACGGCAAACTCGATACGATCACCGGCCAGCAGCCTGTGATCGGCTTCGTGCAGACCAATGCCGGGCTGATGTTCGATGTGTCGCTGGACGGCTCCAAGATCAGCAAGCTGAACATCTAGCCGCAGCCCGCGCAGGCAGCCCTGGCCCGGGGCGACCCGGCCAGGGCGCGCGCTCGTCTACAGTGTGGCGGGGCAAGGTGGCGGCGCGGCTGGCATAATCGCCCCAAAATCGCCCCCTGGAACACCCCGATGACCACCTCAAGCGCCACGCCCGTCCACAGCGGGCGCGTCTATCGTTATTACGATCTCGTGATGGTGGCTTTTGTCACGGTCCTGCTGTGCTCCAACCTGATCGGCGCGGCCAAGGCGGCCCAGGTCACGCTGCCGGTGATCGGCACGGTGACCTTCGGCGCTGGTGTGCTGTTCTTCCCGATCTCGTACATTTTTGGGGACGTGCTGACCGAGGTCTACGGCTACGGGCGGGATCGCCGCGTGGTCTGGGCCGGATTCGCCGCGCTGGCGTTCGCCACCTTCATGAGCCTGGTGGTACTGAAGATGCCGGTGGCGCCCTTCATGAGCGATTACCAGAAGAGCCTGGAAGACGTCTTCGGCAATACCTGGCGCATCGCGCTGGGCTCGCTGATCGCGTTCTGCTGCGGCAGCTTCACCAACAGCTATGTGCTGGCCAAGATGAAGCTGTGGACCAACGGCCGCTGGCTCTGGACCCGCACCATCGGCTCCACGCTGGCCGGCGAGCTGGTCGATTCCTCGCTGTTCTACGTGATCGCCTTCCATGGTATCTGGCCGCTGGAGAAAGTGATCCAGGTCGCCATTGCCCAGTACATCCTCAAGACCACGTGGGAAGTGGTGATGACGCCGGTCACCTACAAGGTAGTGAACTTCCTCAAGCGCGCCGAGCGCGAGGATTTCTACGACCGCAATACCGATTTCACGCCCTTCCGCCTGCGGGTGTAGGGCGCGCCGGCGCGGCTCAGGGCACCCTGCGGTCGACTTCGTCCAGCGTCAACGCTTCCAGGTGGCCTACGTCCGCCCATTGCATGACCGTAAGCCGCACGCTGTCGCAGCGCAGCCGGTTGATGCTGGCATTGAGCAACTCGTGCCGGCGTGGCGCCTCCAGCGTCATGTCGTTGGCTTCGCGGTACAGGCAGTCCAGCACGCCGCCATGCGCCACCAGGGCGATGCGCTCGCCCGGATGGCGGCGCCCCAGCGCCAGCGCGGCTTCCACCGCGCGCTCGTGAAACACCAGCAGGGACTCGCCGCCATCGGGCGCGTAATCGGGAACCCGCGCTTGCCACCTGGCGAAATCCTCGGGCAGTTGCTCCGCCACTTCCGCGTAGGTCATGCCTTCGAGCGTGCCATAGCAGCGCTCGCGCAAGCGCGGGTCGGGCTGCACCGCGAGGCCGAGCGTCTCGGCCAACGGGGCCGCCGTCTGCATCGCGCGTGACAGGTCGCTGGCGTAGACCGCGTCGATCGGCTCGACCGCCAGCGCCCGGGCCAAGGCATCCGCCTGCGCCACGCCGGTGGCGTTGAGCGGGATGTCGAGCTGGCCTTGCAAGCGCCGCTCGCGGTTCCATGCGGTCTCACCATGACGGATCAGGATCAGGTGGGTGAAGACCAGCGAATGTGGCCCGGGCAATTGCGACATGCCGTTTCCTCTACGCAACTTAGGCGACTTAGGCGATTTAGGCGATTTAGCCGACGCCACGCGGTCGTGGCGGCACCGGCGGGCAGCGCTTGCGCGCCGCGCGGCCAGGGCTTACTTCGCCGGCTGGCCGGCGAGTTTCGGATTGAGGGTATAGGTGCCCGTGCAGGTGGCCTGCGCCAGCACGTGGCCCTGGATGGCCTCGCGCACCTGGGCGCCGGTGAACGTCCCCTCCAGCGGCAGGCGGTCCAGGTCAAGGGCGT
Organism: Cupriavidus basilensis OR16; assembly: GCF_000243095.1. Taxonomy (GTDB): domain Bacteria; phylum Pseudomonadota; class Gammaproteobacteria; order Burkholderiales; family Burkholderiaceae; genus Cupriavidus; species Cupriavidus basilensis_D. The sequence continues at coordinate 22,837 of NZ_AHJE01000007.1, forward strand.
AGACGGTGAACACATAGTGGTGCACCAGGGTGTCGTTCCACGGCGGGCAAGGGCCATCGTAGCCGTAATAGTCGCCCTGCATGTCCGGGTCGCCGGCGAACCAGCCGGTGTAGTCGTTCAAGCCGTGGCGCAGGCCGCCGGCCGCGGCCGTGCCGCCGGTGGCCTCCGGACCCGGCTTGCCGCGCGCGATCACGCCATCGCTATGCGTGCCCGCCGAGATCGAGCGCAGGCCCATCGGAATATCCACCAGCACCCAGTGGAAGAAGTCCACGCGCGGCAGCGAGGCGGGCACTTCGCGGTCTTCCTGGTTGACGTCGTCGCCACGGCTGGGCACATCCGGATCGTGGCAGATCAGCACGAAGGAACGCGTCTGATCGCGCCGAAAGCGAACTCGATGGGAATCGGCCCGTTGTCGCTGAATGCCTTGCTCCAGAGCTTCATGATTCTCTCCTTGCTGGGTTGCGCCGCGCGCTGCGCGGCTGGTCAGGCCGTCGCCGCATCAGCGGCTAGCCTGGGCTGGCTGGGAGTTGGCGGACGGCGCGGCCGGCGGCACGCGCAGCCAGAAGGTGACCGGACCGTCGTTGACCAGGCTGACCTGCATCATGGCGCCGAACTCGCCGGTCTGCACCTCGCCATGCGTGGCGCGCGCGCGCGCCACGAAATGGTTGTACAGGCGCTCGCCGTCCGCCGGCGCCGCGGCCGGTGTGAAGCTGGGCCGCGTGCCGCTGTTGGTATCGGCGGCCAGCGTGAACTGCGACACCACCAGCAGGCCGCCGCGCGTGCCGCGGCCATCGATATCCCGCACGGGCAGGTTCATCTTGCCGGCCGCATCGGAGAACACGCGGTAGGCCAGCAGCTTGGCGAGCAGGCGTTCGGCCTGTGCTTCGGTGTCGCCGCGCTCGGCGCAGACCAGCGCCAGCAGCCCGGCGCCGATCTCGCCGGTGGCGCGGCCGTCGACAGTGACGCGGGCCTGGGCGACCCGCTGGATCAACGCGATCATGCGCCGTTCCTGCCCGGCCTCAAGCCAGCGTCACGCGTGCGAAGCGGCGCTTGCCCACTTGCACGACGTAGCTGCCGGCCTCGACCTTCAGCCCCTTGTCGCTGACGATGGTGCCGTCGATCTTGACGCCGCCCTGCTCGATATTGCGGTTGGCTTCCGAGGTGGACGGCACCAGGTTGGCCTGCTTGAGCAACTGGCCGATGCCCAGCGGCGCGCCGGCAAGGCTCACCTCGGGGATTTCGTCGGGAACGCCACCGCGCGCGCGGTGGTTGAAGTCCTCCAGCGCGCGCTCGGCGTCGGCAGCGCTGTGGAAGCGCGTGACGATCTCCTGGCCGAGCATGACCTTGCAGTCGCGCGGATTGCGGCCCAGCGAGATCTCCTGCTTCATCAGGTCGATCTCGCTCATGGGGCGGAACGACAGCAGCTCGAAGTACTTCCACATCAGGTCGTCGGAGATGCTCATCAGCTTGCCAAACATCTCGCTCGGGGCTTCGGTCACGCCAATGTAGTTGCCCTTGGACTTGGACATCTTCTCCACGCCGTCCAGGCCCACCAGCAGCGGCATGGTCAGGATGCACTGCTGCTCCTGGCCGTACTCCTTCTGCAGCTCGCGGCCCACCAGCAGGTTGAACTTCTGATCGGTGCCGCCGAGTTCCAGGTCAGCTTTGAGCGCGACCGAATCGTAGCCCTGCATCAGCGGGTAAAGGAACTCATGCACCGAAATTGGAATCCCAGTGCGGAACCGTTTGGTGAAGTCGTCGCGCTCCATCATCCGCGCCACGGTGTACTTCGCGGCCAGCTGGATCATGCCGCGCGCGCCGAGCGGATCGCACCACTCGCTGTTGTAGCGGATCTCGGTCTTGGCCGGATCGAGCACCAGGCTGGCCTGGCTGTAGTAGGTCTGGGCGTTGGCCTCGATCTGCTCGCGCGTGAGCGGAGGACGGGTGGCATTGCGCCCGGAAGGATCGCCGATGGTGGAGGTGAAGTCGCCGATGAGGAAGATGACCTGGTGGCCCAGGTCTTGCAACTGACGCATCTTGTTGAGCACCACCGTGTGGCCGATATGGATATCGGGCGCGGTCGGGTCCAGCCCCAGCTTGATGCGCAGCGGCACGCCGGTGGCTTCGCTGCGCGCGAGCTTGGCCAGCCATTCGGATTCGACAAGCAGTTCGTCGCAACCGCGCTTGGACACCTCCAGGGCGTGCATCACGGTAGGCGTGAGGGGGTAGGAGGTGGCAGCGCCGGAGGAAACTTCAGTCATGACGTAAGTCTTTGAAAAACATGAGAATTCAGACGAGGATACAAAAACGCCTTGCGGCCGGTTTTGGTATAATCCGCGCTTCTTGTGCCAACGGGAACTAGTCCCGCAGGCCAACCGCCATTCTAGGCGGCAAACCCATATGGCAGGCGCCGCACCTCGGGGGAGGAAGGCAGACGAGGCAAATCGTCGCGGCAGCGCAGCCCGAAACAAAGAGTGAATTTTACGTGATGTGGTCCAGACTCCGCGAAGTTTTCGCGCGTGAGCTGGTGGTTCTCGTGGATCCGACCAATGCCCTGCACGCCCGTCGGCGCAAGCAGTTGACGGCAGCGGTCGGCACGGTGTTCACGCTGGGCATGGCCGCCGCCATGGGCGTGGCTCCCCGTAACGCCTACGACGACCCCCAGGCTCCGCGTGTCCGGGAGGCGATACGCCTGCCCGATTTGCGCGCGCAACTCGAACAGCTTACCGAAACCGACGCCACCTTTGTGCGCGAAGAGCGCATGCAGCGCGGCGACACCATTGCTAGCCTGCTCAAGCGGCTCGGCGTGGACGACCCGGACGCGCAGGCGTTTATCCGCCGCAACACCACCGCGCGCGGCCTGTTCGACCTCAATCCCGGCCAGACGGTGCAGGCCGAGGTCGACGAGAACAACCTGCTGGTGTCGCTGCAAGCCAACCTCGGCGGTGACGCGAACGCCTCCCGCGAGCTGGTGATCGAGCGCGCGGGCGACGCGGACGACCCCGTCTACCAGGCCCGCGTGCAGTCCGTGAAGAACGAGCTGCACTACGAAATGCTGTCCGGCGCCATCGCCACGGGCGGCTTCTTCAAGGCCATGGACGCGGCCAACGTGCCTGACGAGATCGTCCAGCAGATGCTCTCGATCTTCTCTGGCGTGATCGACTTCCACCACGACATCACCAGCGGCGACCGCTTCCGCATCGTCTACGAAGCCGGCTTTCGCGACGGCGCGTTCGTGCGCAACGGGCGCGTGGTCGCGGTCGAGCTGATCAACCACAACCAGTTGCACCAGGCGCTCTGGTACGCACCGGAAGGCAGCCAGCAGGGCGCGTACTACACGTTCGACGGGCGCAGCATGAAGCGGCCGTTCCTGCGCTCGCCGGTAGAGTTCTCGCGCGTGTCGTCGGGCTTCGGGGGGCGTGACCATCCGCTGCACCACCATTGGGCACAGCACAAAGGAGTGGACTTTGCCGCACCTACGGGCACCAAGGTGATGGCCACCGGCGACGGCGAAGTCGAGTTTGCCGGCCAGCAGAACGGCTACGGCAACATCGTCATCCTCAAGCACCATAGCGGCTATTCGACCTACTACGCGCACCTTTCCGGCTTCGCCACGATGAAGCGCGGGCAGCACGTGTCGCAGGGCGAGGTCATTGGCTACGTCGGCCAGACCGGCTGGGCCACCGGCCCCCACCTGCACTACGAGTTCCGCGTCAACGATGTGCCGCTGAACCCGCTGGCCATCGCGGCGCTCGACACGCCCGCGCTGTCGGGCCCGGCGCGCCAGCAGTTCCTGAGCTATACCAGCGAGATGCTCAGCCGCATCAACGCGCTGCGTACCTACAACGTGGCTTCGGCCAGCAATTGATCGAGCCCGAGCGGCCAGCATGCAAACTTCGTCCCCAGACTGCTTCATCGGCATCATGTCCGGCACCAGCATGGACGGCGCGGACGGCGTGCTGGTCGATTTCTCGGGGCCGCGTCCCGCGGTGCTGGCGGCGGCCTTCCAGCCCTTCCCGGCCGAACTGCGCGATGCGTTCGCAGCGCTGCAGCAGCCCGGCGACGATGAAATCCACCGTGAGGCGCTAGCGGCCAATGGGCTGGCGCGCGTCTATGCGGCTTGCGTGGCGGCCCTGCTGCGCGATGCCGGGAAGGCGCCGCACGCCATCGCCGCAATCGGCGCGCATGGCCAGACCGTACGCCATCGGCCCGGCTTGTACGATGGCACCGGCTATACCCGCCAGAGCCAGCAACCCGCGCTGCTGGCAGAGTTGACGGGCATCGACGTGGTGGCGGATTTCCGCAGCCGCGACGTGGCGGCCGGCGGCCAGGGCGCGCCCTTGGTGCCGGCCCTGCACCAGGCGCTGTTCGGCGACGCCGCCCAGACGCGGGTGGCCTGCAATATCGGCGGAATCTCCAATATCAGCGTGCTGCCCGCCACCAGCGAAGGCGGCGCGGCGCGGCCGGTCACCGGCTTCGACTGCGGCCCGGGCAACGTGCTGCTCGATGACTGGATCGGCCGGCATCGCGGCCTGGCCTACGACGCCGATGGTGCCTGGGGCGCCAGCGGCAAGGTCGACCAGGCGCTGCTGGCACGCCTCCTGGCCGAGCCTTATTTCAGCCTGGCCCCGCCCAAGAGCACGGGCCGCGACCTGTTCCATCCTGCCTGGCTGGAACACCATCTCACCCAACTCGGGCAAGCGCTCGACCCCGCCGACGTGCAGGCCACGCTGGCCGCGCTGACCGCCGAGGCCATCGCCCGCGATATCCGCCTGCACGCGCCCGACGCGGCGCGGCTGATCGTGTGCGGCGGCGGCGCCCGCAACGGCCTGGTGATGGCGCTGCTGGCGCGTGCGTTGCCCGGCGTCACGGTGCAAAAATCGGACGACCTGGGCGTGCCGGTATCGCAGGTGGAGGGCATCGCCTTTGCCTGGCTGGCGCGCCAGATGCTGCGCAGGGCGCCGGGCAATGTACCCACCGTGACCGGCGCGGCCGGCCCGCGCGTATTGGGTGCGCTCTACCCTCGGTAACGATACCCTCGGTAACGAAGCCTCGCCCCCTCACGCCGGCTCGGCGTGACCTGCCTCGCAGACCCACTGGATAAATGCCTCGGCAACGGGCGAAGGCCGCATGGCTGGCGAACGCGCCAGCACCACGCGCTGCGGCGTCACGGCCTCGCGCAGCGGCAGGCAGACGATGGGCTGGCCGTCGTAGCTGTGGTCGCCCGCCGGGCGCGTGCATGACAGCGCCACGCCATAGCCGTGCGCCACCAGGCCGCGCTGCATTTCGAAGGTCTGTGTGTACTGGTGCAACTGGGGGCGCAAACCGTGCGCCCAGAACAGCGAGAGGAAGTACTCGCGTGTTTGCGCGATGTCTTCCAGGATCAGGCGTTCGCCGGCCAGATCCTTGAGGCTTACGCTTTGCTGGGCGGCCAGCCGATGGCCGCCCGGCAGCAGTGCATAGGGCTCCAGCCGCGCGAGTATCCAGCGTGCGATGCGCTGGTCGAAGCCGAGGTCGTAGGTCAGCGCCAGTTCCGCCTTGCCGGCAGTGAGCGTGCGATGCACCGTGGCGAGGTCGGCCTCGAACAACGTCACCGCAACATGCGGATGCAGCCGCCGGAAGCCCGCCAGCAGCCGCGGCGCAAAGTAGGCGCCAAGATCCTGGAAACACGCGAGAGAGAGTTGCCCGCTCAGGCCGCGTGACTCGGCCTGATCCGCGCCATCGCTTGCGAGGCCGGCCGCCAGCGCCAGGATGTCGCGGGCGCGCCCCAGCAGGCGCTGGCCCGCCGGTGTCAGCTCCAGCCCGCGGCTGACCTGGCGGCGAAACAGGGTCTCGCCCAGCGTTTGCTCCAGCTGCGCCACGGCCTGCGACACCGAGGGCTGGGATACGTGGCGTGCGCGCGCGGCCGCGCTGATGCTACCGTGCTCGGCGGCGGCGACGAAGTACTCGAGCTGGCGAAAAGAGAATCCAATCATGATTTCCTATACTACAGCATAGGAAATATATTCTTTTCCTATTGATGCCCTGCCCCGATACTCGTCCCAAACCAGCCATCAACGGGACCCCCATGCACATCACCGCAACCGATATCGAGACCTACCAGCGCGACGGTGCCCTGGTATTGCGGGGCGCCTTCGCCGATTGGGTGACGCCGCTGCGCGAAGGATTCGAGCAGAATCTCGCGGAGCCCGGCCCCTTTGCCATCGAGAACGTAGGCAACGGCGAACGCGGGCGCTTCTTCGAGGATTACTGCAACTGGGAACGCATTGCGCCGTTCGCCGATTTCATCCGGCGCTCGCCGGCCGCCGCCATCGCCGGCCATATCATGCAGGCCGAGGCCGTGCAGGTGTTCCACGAGCACATCCTGGTCAAGGAACCCGGCACGGCAAAGCCCACGCCGTGGCACCAGGACCTGCCCTACTACTGCGTGGATGGCCTGCAGACCGCGAGCTACTGGATACCGCTGGACCCGGTCACCACGGCCAATACCCTGCGCGTGGTGCTGGGCTCGCACCGCTGGCCCAAGCTGGTGCGGCCCAAGCGCTGGGCCAGCAACGAGAATTTCTATGCCGGCAGCGACCAGTTCATGGAGATGCCGGACGTGGACGACGGCAGCCATGCGATTCTCATGCCCGAACTGGAGCCGGGAGATGCCGTGGTGTTCGACTTCCGCACCGTGCATGGTGCCGCGGGCAACACCGGCGCGGGACGGCGCCGGGCCTTCTCGGCGCGCTTCCTGGGCGACGACGTGCGCTACCTGGAGCGGCCGGGGCGCACCTCGCCGCCGTTCCCCGGGATCGGGCTGGCCAGCGGCGAGCGGATGCGCGAAGACCGGTTTCCGGTGGTCTGGCGCCGGGCGCCGTGAGCCTGGCTCACCCGCAGACGACAAAAAAAAAGCGCACCGAAGTGCGCTTTTTTTACTGCCGCGTGAAGGCGCCGGAAGGCGCCGGAATCCGCGGCGCTCCTGCGAGCCTTACACCGAGAACGAAGAGCCGCAACCGCAGGTGGTGCTTGCGTTGGGGTTCTTGATCACGAACTGTGCGCCGTTGATGTCTTCCTTGTAATCGATCTCGGCACCCACCAGATACTGGTAGCTCATCGAGTCGATCAGCAACTTGACGCCATTCTTGTCCAGCGTGGTGTCGTCCTCGTTCACCTCTTCATCGAAGGTGAAGCCATACTGGAAGCCGGAACAGCCGCCGCCCTGCACAAACACGCGCAGTTTCAGCTCGGCATTGCCCTCTTCCTCGATCAACTGCTTGACCTTGTCGGCAGCGCTGTCAGTAAAGACGAACGGGGCCGGCATCTCGTCGGTGACGGGTGCCTCTGCGACTGCGTTCATGGGGTTCTCCTATGTAGATACGCCTGTATTTTAAGCGCTCCGGGAAGATCGTGCCGAAACCCCGTGAATTCAAGGGGTTCTGTTGGTGCAACCAGGCCACAAGCGCCGTATCAGGCGGATTCCTGCGCACCCGATGCGAGTAACAGGTTGGGCAGCGCCTTAGGCTCCGTGCCGCCGAGCGGTACCAGGCGGCCTTCCACCAACGCGCCCTGGTGCATTTCCAGCGCGGCGTAGTGCACCTCGCCCTGCACGCGGGCATGCGGTTGCAGCTCCAGCAGCTCGGTCGCGTGCACCGGCCCGGTGACGGTGCCATTGAGGATCAGGTGCCCGACCCGCACTTCGCCCTCGACCACACCTTTTTCGCTGATGACCAGCATGCTCGCCTGGTCGGCAGCCGCCGTCACGTTACCGCGTACCCGGCCGTCCAGGCGCAAGCCGCCCGAAAACGTCAGGTCGCCCTGGATCACGCTGTGCTGGCCGATCAGGGTATCGATCGACAGGCCCTTCTTCTTGGAAAACAACATAGGTCCCTTTTTTCGTTGCTGGCCCAGCGCAGCCCTACGGCATAGCCGTCTGGGTCGCGCGCAACTGACCGTTTTGCAAAATTCGTACCGTGCCTGCTCGCACCGTGGCGCCAGCAGGCAGCGCGAAGGTGCCTTCGATCCGCTGATCGTGCGTGACCCGCAGGCCAGGCAGCGGCCCCGCGCCGCTTTCGGGAAGGCTCGATGTGACCGGCTTGCCGTCCCGCATCAGCGATGCGACCAACTGTAACTCCGATGTATTACTGCTGGCGGGCAGCGGGCCCTCGAAAAAGGCCAGGTCCTCCTTGAGTTGAGCGACCTCGCCGTGGCGCCGGCAGGCTGGCACGGTGCGGGTCAGCTGGCCAGTGCAGCATGCTCGGGTTCTCCGGGCGGCAGGAGCAGGGATTGTAGCCGGGGAGACGCAAAGTATTTGTAAAACGTGGTTAATGCCTGCCATTGCGCACCATTGCACGCGTCTTCGCGGGTGCTGCCGGCAAAAAAAAACCGCACGGCGAACCGTGCGGTTTTTTTGCGCGGCCAGATCCGGCGAACCGGACCTGCCGAACACACATCAACGCTTCGAGAATTGCTTCCGACGACGCGCCTTGTGGAAACCGACCTTCTTACGTTCCACTTCACGCGCATCGCGCGTGACGAAACCGGCCTTGGACAGCGACGGCTTCAGGGTGGCATCGTAGTCGATCAGTGCACGGGTGATGCCGTGGCGCACTGCGCCGGCTTGACCCGTTTCACCGCCGCCAGTCACGTTGACCTTGATATCGAAGGTCTGTGCGTTGGCGGTCAGTTCGAGCGGCTGGCGCACGATCATCAGCGAGGTTTCGCGAGCGAAATACTCATTGATGGGCTTGCCATTGACGATGATATCGCCCTTGCCCGACTTGATGAAGACCCGTGCCACTGCGCTCTTGCGGCGGCCAGTACCGTAATTCCAATTTCCGATCATGGATGGCCCCCTTAGATTTCCAGCGCTTTAGGCTGCTGCGCTTCATGCGGATGCTCGGCTTCGGCGTAAACCTTCAGCTTCTTGATCATCGCATAGCCCAGCGGGCCCTTCGGCAACATGCCCTTCACAGCTTTTTCCAGGGCGCGGCCCGGGAAACGTTGCTGCATCTTACCGAACGTAGTTTCGTAAATGCCGCCCGGGTAACCCGAGTGACGATAGTACTTCTTGTCGGTTTCTTTGGTACCCGTGACACGCAGTTTGCCTGCGTTGACGATGATGATGTAATCACCCGTGTCGACGTGCGGAGTAAACTCCGGCTTGTGCTTGCCGCGCAGTCGGCGTGCCACTTCGCTGGCAACACGGCCGAGGACTTTGTCCGTCGCGTCAATCACGTACCAGTCGCGCTTAACCTCTGCAGGCTTTGCGGAAAAGGTCTTCATGATTTTTCCTGAGACTTGTAGAACCTGCCCGAAACATTGACTTTACGTCGTCGGCCGACCCTTAGGATCTGACCTTCCTGCTTGTATGTGCAGGCTCTCCCTGAATTCCTTCCCGCGGGCATGACGGAAAAGCCCACGAGTATACTGCGGACTACGGCCTGAGCACAAGGAAAGTTGGGGAATAACGCCAAGATGGTGCCCCGCCGTGTGCTGCTCGCTAACCAGAACCGCAGGTGCGGGTGCGAAAGTACGCTATGAGACACATCACAGCTGAGAGCGCAGTTGGCCGGGCAGGCGCAATAAAAAAAACCCAAGCTATTGAGCTTGGGTTTGAATCCACCAAAGGAGGAGGGTGGAGGAGACACCGGGAGATCGACGGGGCTGGGTCGCGGTGCGGACCGGCGAATGTGGCTGAAGCCATCCGATTCGCTTTCGCACTCTGCGCCGTGTTGTGCGCCGTCGTTCAATGATTCAAATTATACATGAGCGCCCTCCCAGCGCAAGGAAATTTGCAGTGCGAAATGACATTCCGTATTGTAAAAAATCGTCAAAAGGCATTGGAGTGTTTTTTATACAATAAAATCAATCACTTAAGAGTTTATCTGGCTGTCACAGCGCTGTCATCTTAGAAGAAAGCTTCAGTTTCCGGGAAAAGTGTCGAGTTACGACGCTTCCAGGCAAGTGGCCTATACTCAAAAAGCAAGCTTTGAAATCGCGTGTTCATGATCGAATACGCACTCACTAGAACGCAGGATCGAACAAAATGGAATGCAAAGTAACTTGGATGGGCGCCGACGGCATGAGCTTCGTGGCCGAGACGGGCAGTGGCCATATCGTGGCGATGGACGGTGCGCCCGAGGGCGGTGGCCACAACCTGGCCCCGCGTCCGATGGAAATGGTCCTGCTGGGTACCGGCGGCTGCACTGCCTATGACGTGGTGCTGATCCTGAAGAAGGGCCGGCAGGATGTGCGCGGCTGCAGCGTCAAGCTGCAAGCGGAGCGCGCCAGCGAAGACCCGAAGGTGTTCACCAAGATCAACTTCCATTTCACGGTGACCGGACGGAACCTGAACCCAGGCTCGGTCGAACGGGCCATCCACCTGTCGCACGACAAATATTGCTCGGCCTCGATCATGCTGGCCAAGACGGCGGAAATCACGCACACGGTGGAAATTGTAGAAGCGTAGGCGCTAGCGCCTGGCCGGCCCCGGGGGAGCCAGCTGTGGCGCCCCCATGGGGAATGGGTGCGCGCCACACGAAAGAATCAGAAGCAAAGCAGGCCGATAAGCCGGATTCTGTGCGCACCGGCTTCCTTGCGGTTGCCGGCACGTGACAATCATTCCTCTAGGCCGGCCGTTACCGACCGGCTCAAGCTCCCTACCCGCAGGCTCAGCGGGCCGCCTCAATGCCTGCCTATTTGGGATTGCTCCAGGTGGAGGTTACCGCGTTTCACCCTTCCCATCAGGCGAACCCGATGGCAAGACTCGTCTCTGTGGCCCTATTCCGCACGTTGCCGTGGATGGCTATTAGCCAACACCCTGCCCTGTGGAGTCCGGACTTTCCTCCCCTTGCACCACAAGGGTGCAAGCAGCGATTGTCTGGCCTGCTTTGCGGCCCGCAGTCTAACACCGTTGGCCATGAACCGGCCACCCTCATGCCGGCTGCGCGCGGCGCCCCCGGCGAAACACGGCGGTATCGGCGTAATAGGCCGGATCGCGATTGCCTTCGCACCAGCCGGGTATGCCCAGCACCGGCAATGGCGCAAAGCGGGCGCTGTGCAGCTCGGCCGCCTCGAGCGAGGCGCACACCGCATCGTCAAGCGAGCCGGGCAACGCGGCGCCGGCCGCCGGCGGGACCGCCAGTGGCCAAGCATGCGCGGTCAGGGCCTTGTAGGGCCGCACCAGCTTTTCCAGCAGGGCGTGGCCAAAAGGCACCACGCCGCAGCCGGCTGTGCCGTCGCCGCTGCCGGCGTGCTCGCTACCGTCCCAGGCATCCCGCCGCGCCAGGAACAGATGCTCCCAGCCAAATCCTCGCAGCACCGACTCCAGACCGCTGTCGGCACTCAGGAACAAGATGGCGTTCTCGTCGAACAGGGTCGCGGCATCGCGCAGGCTGCCACGGCGGCCCTGCACGCCTGCCGCCGCGATGGCGCGGGCCTGCAGCCGGTTCAGCACACGCTTGGAACGAGGGAAATGCAGCCAGATCAGCGCATTGAAGAAATCATGCAGGTTGTCGCGCGTTGGCACGGCGCCGGTGGCATGGATATGCGCCTCATAGGCCGTGCCCGCGGGCAGTTCGGCTTGCGCAACGAAGCGAAGCGGCACGCCGCGGGCGTTGCGCAGCCTGCGTTGCGCGGCCATTTCGCTGAGCACGGCGCGCAGGTCTGCGCCGCCGCGCAGCGCGCCGGCCAGCGCGGTGCCGATGGTGGCAAACGGCCGGAACCACGGCTGCGCCCAGTCGATCTGCGCCACCGCGCCGGCCAGCGCCAGCCGGACATGGCTTTCTGCTTGCACTGCCGCTTCCACTTCGCCAGCGCGGCTTAGCGGGCCTTCCAGTGCAGCGTCTCGCCGCCGCGCAACGGCACCAGCGTGGTGTCGCCATAGGGCAGTTCCGCAGGCAGCTCCCACGCTTCGCGGACCAGGGTCAGCGTGCCGCTATTGCGCGGCACGCTGTAGAACGCCGGGCCATTGAAGCTGGCAAAGGCTTCCAGCTTGTCGAGCGCGCCGGCGGCTTCGCGCCGGCGGCTTCGAAGGCCTCGGCGTAGAGCTCCATGGCGTGCAGCCCGGTGTAGCAGCCGGCGCAGCCGCAGGCGTGTTCCTTCAGCCCGCGCGCGTGCGGCGCGCTGTCGGTGCCAAGGAAGAAGCGCTCGCTGCCCGACACGGCCGCGGCCACCAGGGCTTCGCGGTGGGTCTCGCGCTTGAGCACCGGCAGGCAGTAATAGTGGGGCCGGATGCCGCCGGTGAAGATGGCATTGCGGTTGTAGAGCAGGTGATGCGCGGTGATGGTGGCGGCGACCGGGCCTTCGGCGTCGCGCACGTACTCGGCCGCATCCTTGGTGGTGATGTGCTCGAACACCACCTTGAGCGCCGGGAAATCGCGGCGCAGCGGCGTCATGACCTTGTCGATGAAGACCGCTTCGCGGTCGAAGATATCGATCGCCGGATCGGTCACTTCGCCGTGCACCAGCAGCGGCAGGCCCACGCGCTGCATGGCTTCCAGCGCGGCCGCGCAGTGACGCAGGTCGGTCACGCCGGCATCGCTATTGGTGGTGGCGCCTGCCGGATACAGCTTGACCCCGTGCACGAAGCCGCTGGCCTTGGCCGCGAGGATTTCCTCGGCGGTGGTCTTGTCGGTCAGGTACAGCGTCATCAGCGGCTCGAATGCCATGCCGGCCGGCAGCGCGGCCAGGATGCGGTCGCGGTAGGCTGCGGCCTGCGCCACCGTGGTCACGGGCGGCTTCAGGTTGGGCATGATGATGGCGCGGGCGAACTGGCGGGCGGTATCGGGCAGGACGGCGGCCAAGGCCGTGCCGTCACGCAGGTGCAGGTGCCAGTCGTCGGGGCGGGTGATGGTGAGAGTCTGGGTCATGGCTTTCGGGGGGCCGGCCGGCGGTCGCGGCTGGCGCTTTCTTTGGATTACAGAATCAGGATGGCGCGGTAGTCGTTCACATTGGTGCGCGTGGGGCCTGTCACCACGAGATCGCCGGCGGCCTCGAAGAAGCCCCAGGCGTCGTGTGCGTCGAGCCGGGCGCGCGCCGGTGCGCCCGCGGCCTGCGCCCGCGCGAGCGTGGACGGGTCCAGCAACGCGCCGGCATTGTCCTCGGAGCCGTCGATGCCGTCGGTGTCCGCCGCGATGGCGTAGATATTATCAGCGCCATCCAGCTCCAGCGCGAGCGACAGCAGGAACTCCGAGCAACGCCCGCCACGGGGCTTTCCGGCCGCCCCGCCACCGCCCTGCGGCAGCGTGACGGTGCATTCACCACCGGAAATCAGCACCACAGGCGCCGCGAATGGCGCATTGTACGCGCGTATCTCGCGCACCAGCGCCGCGTAGACCCGGGCAACTTCCTGCGCCTCGCCGGTCACCGTGTCGCCCAGCACCACCGGCTGGATGCCGCGCGCGCGGAAATGCTCCGCCGCCGCCACCAGGCTGCCGTGGGCAGTAGCGATCACGCGATTCTCCACCCGCGAGAACAGCGGATCGCCAGGCTTGGGCGTTTCCGCCACTTCGCCGCGCGCACCGCGCTCCAGGTAGGCCTGCACCGCCGGAGGGACCACCGCACCGTAACGGCGCAGGATGGCCTGCGCATCGGCATAGGTGCTGGGATCGGGCACGGTGGGACCGGAGGCGATGGCGCACCCGCCGCCGGACACCAGCACGATCAGCCGGTCGTCCGGCCCGAGCTCGCTGGCCCGCGCCAGGATCTCGGCGGCAGCGCGCTCGCCGGCCTCGTCCGGCACCGGGTGGCCGGCCTCGATCACGCGGACGTGTGCGGTCGGCAGGCCGTGGGCGTAACGCGTCACCACCAGGCCGTCGAGTTGCGCCGCACTGTTGTGGCCGGCATAAGCCCGCTCCACGGCTAGCGCCATCGAGGCAGCGGCCTTGCCGGCCCCGACCACCAGGGTGCGCCCGCCAGCCTGCGGCGGCGGCAGGTGATCCGCCACGATGCGCAGCGGATCGGCTGCCGGCCACCGCGGCGTGGAAGCTATCCAGCAGCAGCGCGCGTGCCTCGGCCGCGGTGGCCGGCAAAGCTTGGGCGGCCGTGCTCACAGCGCGTCCGCGATGGCCCGGCCCAGGTCCGCCGTGCCGGCCTTGCCGCCGATATCGCGGGTCAGCGGAGCATGCTCCGGCCCGGCCGACAACACCTTCTCGATGGCACCCAGCACGGCCGCGCCGGCTTCCGGCTGGCCCAGGTGCTCCAGCATCATGGCGCCACACCAGATCTGGCCGATCGGGTTGGCCACGCCGCGCCCGGCGATGTCCGGCGCGGAGCCATGCACCGGCTCGAACAGGCTGGGGAAGGTGCGGTCCGGGTTGATATTGCCCGAGGGCGCGATGCCGATGGTGCCGGTGCAGGCCGGGCCCAGGTCGGACAGGATATCGCCGAACAGGTTGCTGGCGACCACCACGTCGAACCAGTCCGGATGCTGGACGAAGTGCGCGGTCAGGATGTCGATGTGATACTTGTCGACCTTCACGCCAGGGTAGTTGGAGGCCATGGCCTCTACCCGCTCGTCCCAGTAGGGCATGGTGATGGAGATGCCGTTGGACTTGGTGGCCGAGGTCAGATGCTTGGCCGGGCGCTTCTGCGCCAGCTCGAAGGCGAACTTGAGAATGCGGTCCACGCCCGTGCGCGTCATCACCGTTTCCTGGATCACCACCTCGCGATCGGTGCCGGGGAACATGCGTCCGCCAATGCTGGAGTACTCGCCCTCGGTGTTCTCGCGCACCACGTAGAAATCGATGTCGCCCGGCTTGCGCGCGTTGCCGTCGCGGTCCACCAGCGGGCTGCGGATGCCGGGCATCAGCCGCACCGGGCGCAGGTTGACGTATTGGTCGAACGAGCGGCGGAACTGCAGCAAGGAGCCCCACAGCGAGACATGGTCGGGCACGGCATCCGGCCAGCCCACCGCGCCAAAGTAGATGGCGTCGTACTTGACCAGGGTGTCGAACCAGTCGTCCGGCAGCATCTTGCCGTGGCGGGCATAGTAGTCGCAGCTGGAGAAGTCAAAGTGGTCGAACTGCAGGTCGATGCCGAACCGGCGCGCGGCGGCGTCCATCACGCGCAGGCCCTCCGGCATCACTTCGGTGCCGATGCCATCGCCGGGAATGACTGCGATCCTGTATTTGCTCATGTCTCGAAAGCCCGCTGAATTGTATTGAAATCGGGGAAAAACGCGCTGCGCTTGGCAGATAACCCGGGCAGGCCGGATAATGGAACATTCTATTGCAATCCGGCAGCTTGCTGCCGGTCCGGTGCCCGCCATGTGCCAGCTGCTCGGCATGAACTGCGCCACGCCGACCGACGTGACGTTCTCCTTTACCGGCTTCGCTGCCCGCGGCGGCGTGACGGATCACCATGCCGACGGCTTCGGTGTGGCGTTCTTCGAGGACAAGGCGTGCCGCCTGTTCATCGACAACCAGTCCGCCGGCACCTCGCCCGTGGCCGAACTGATCAAGCGCTACCCGATCAAGTCCAAAAACGTCATCTCGCATATCCGCAAGGCGACCCAGGGCACGGTGCTGCTGGAAAACTGCCATCCCTTCATGCGCGAGCTGTGGGGCCGGCACTGGATCTTCGCCCACAACGGCGACCTGAAGAACTTCTCGCCCTTCCTGTCCGGGGTCTACCAGCCGGTGGGCGACACCGATAGCGAACTCGCCTTCTGCACGCTGATGCAGGGGCTGCGCAAGCGCTTTCCCGGCTCGCAGCCGCCGCTCAATGAGCTGTGCCACGCGCTGGCGGACATCACGCGCGAGATCACGCTGCACGGCGTCTTCAACTACCTGCTGTCGAATGGCCAGGCGCTGTTCTCCCACTGCTCCACGCGCCTGTACTACATCGTGCGCCAGTGGCCGTTCTCCACCGCCCACCTGATCGATGCCGATCTTTCGATCGACTTCGCCCAGGTCACCACGCCCGACGACCGCGTGGCGGTGATCGCCACCGCCCCGCTGACCGACAACGAAACCTGGACCGCCTTTGCCCCGGGCGAGCTGATGATGTTCGAGGAAGGCCGCTCGGTGATGACGCTGACGGTGCCGAGCCACGCGCTGCTGCTGGCCGCCCGACAGCTGGCCCGGGAACTTGGCCGCCTGGGCTTTCAGGCCCACCCGATCCAGGTACTTCAGGCCCTTGGCCATCGCCTCGTCCTTGGAACGGCCGAGCACCTTCATCTGGGCGATGGTCAGGTTCTCGGTGATCGACAGGTGGGGGAACAGCTCGAAGTTCTGGAACACCATGCCCACGCGCGAACGCAGCTTGGGCAGGTTGGTCTTGGGCGAGCCCACCGAGGTGCCGTCCACCGTGATGTCGCCCTTCTGGAAGGGCTCCAGCGCGTTGACGGTCTTGATCAGCGTCGACTTGCCCGAACCCGACGGGCCGCACACCACCACGACTTCGCCCTTGGCGACCTTGGTGGTGCAATCGGTCAGCACCTGGAAGGCGCCATACCACTTGGAGACGTTGTTGATTTCAATCATACGGCCACCTTTTTCTGGTAACGCTTGACCAGCAGCGATGCGGAGAAACAGATAATGAAATACACCAGCCCGGCGAACAGCAGCATCTCCACGATGCGGCCGTCACGCTCGCCGATGCCGTAGGCCTGGCCAAAGAAGTCCGCCAGCGCGCTCACGTAGACCAGCGACGTATCCTGGAACAGGATGATGCCTTGCGTGAGCAGCAGCGGCACCATGTTGCGGAAGGCCTGCGGCAGGATCACCAGCCGCATCGACTGCCCGTAGGTCATGCCCATGGCCTGCGCGGCAAACATCTGCCCGCGCGACACGCTCTGGATACCCGCGCGGATGATCTCGGAATAGTACGCCGCCTCGAACAAGGCAAAGGCGATCAGCGCCGAGGTCATGCGCAGGTCCGACGCCTGCGACAGGTTGAACGCCTTTTGCAGCAGCTGCGGGATGATCAGGAAGAACCACAGCAGCACCATCACCAGCGGGATCGACCGGAAGATGGTGACGTAGCCCTGCGCGAACCAGTTCAGCGCCTTGACGGAGGACAGCCGCATCATCGCCAGGATAGTGCCCCAGACGATGCCGACCACCACCGCGGTGACGGTGATCTTGAGCGAGACCAGCATGCCCTCGCCCAGCACTTCCAGCGTGGTCGCGTTGATCGAGCTGAAATCGAATGAATATGCCATGACGTGTCCCCTTACTTGCCGCCGATGAAGCCGGGCACGCGGGTGCGTCCCTCAACCCAGCGCATGAGCAGCATGACCACGATATTGATCAACGCGTACATGATGGTCACCGCGATGAAGGACTCATACGGGCGCGCCGTGTAGTCCACCAGTTGGCGCCCCTGCGCCGCCAGCTCCAGCAGGCCGATGGTCGACGCCACCGCGGAGTTCTTGAAGATGTTCAGGAACTCGGAGGTCAGCGGCGGCACGATGACGCGGAACGACATCGGCAGCAGCACGTAGCGGTAAGTCTGTGCGAGCGTGAAGCCCATCGCCAGGCCGGCGTTCCTCTGGCCGGGCGGCAGCGAGTTGATCCCCGAGCGCACCTGCTCGCAGACCCGGGCCGCGGTAAAGGTGCCCAGGCACAGCATGGCTGCCAGGAACTGCTGGGCGAACGGGTTCATCTGCTTGAACGACTCGCCACCGGGCAACAGCTCGGGCATGACGAAATACCAGATGAACAACTGCACCAGCAGCGGAATATTACGGAAGATCTCGACGTAAGTTGCGGCCAGGCCGGACAGCCACTTGTTGGGCACCGTGCGCAGCACGCCGAGCACGGAGCCGATAACGAGGGCGATGATCCACGACGAGAGCCCGAGTGCAAGGGTGACCTTCAGGCCGGAAATCATCCAGTCCAGGTAGGTCTCGTTCTGGGCCGCTTGTTCGAGGAATACACCCCAATGCCAGCTGTAGTTCATGATGTGTCCTCAAAAAGAAACGGAAGGACATGCCTTCCGTTTCACACAACCGGAATCCCAGTATCAGTCGAGTGCCTTGTCGTTCGGCGTCTTGAACAGTGCCTTCATGTCTTCCGACAGCGGGAAGTCCAGGTTCAGGCCCTTGGGCGGAACCGGCTGCTGGAACCACTTGGTGTACAGCGTGTTGATCGAGCCGTCCTTCATCATGCCGGTGATGACATGGTCGGACAGCTTCTTGAACGGTACATCATCCTTGCGGATCATGCAGCCGTACGACTCACGCGATTGCGGCTTGCCAACCACGACCCAGTCGGCCGGGTTCTTGGCCTTGGCGCGTTCGCCGTACAACAGTGCGTCGTCCATCATGAAGGCGACCGCGCGGCCCGATTCCAGCGTCAGGAACGACTGGCCGTGGTCCTTGGTGCTGATGATGTTCATGCCCAGCTTCTGGTCATCGTTCATCTTGCGCAGCAGGCGTTCCGAGGTGGTGCCGGCGGTGGTCACCACGTTCTTGCCCTTGAGGTCGGCCCAGTCCTTGATGCCGCCATCCTTCTTCACCATGATGCGGGTGCCGATGATGAAGATGCTGGTGGTAAACGATGCCTGCTTCTGGCGCTCGAGGTTATTGGTGGTAGAACCGCACTCGATGTCGATGGTGCCGTTCTGCAGCAGGGTGATACGGTTCTGCGAGGTGATCGGAATTTCCTTGACCTGCAGGTTGGGCAGCTTCAGCTGGTCCTTGATGGCTTCCACGATCTTGACGTTGATGTCGTAGGAATAGCCGACCTGGCGCACACCGCCCAGGTTGTAGTTGAACGGAATCGACGACTCACGAACGCCAAGCGTAATCACACCGGTGTCTTTGATCTTCTGCAGCGTGCCCGTCAGTTGCTCGGCAGCTTGCGCGGTACCGCACAGCACGCCAGCCGCAATCATCAGGGAAGCCAACTTGGCAACATTCATAACATCTCCTTGACCATGAAGAGAAAAGCGGGACTCTAACAAAAATCCACCCGCCGACGAAATAGTATTGCGCAGGCAGGCACTCAAGACAACGGGTTTTTCCCCTAACAACGCCATTTCAGGCACGGTTTGCGGGGCAAACCGAGCTATGCCTCCAATCCCGCATGACCCTTGTTCCAACCCCTCGGGCCGGCCTTGCGGCCATGCCTGGCCAACAGGGGATGCCCCTCTGGCGCAGGGGAAAAGCGAGCGCATACGACAACGCGGCTGCCGGGAAGCCCGACAGCCGCGTCACCAATCCTGGATGCGCTTGTTGCGTCGCAGCATCACTATCGAGCGACGCCGCGGTGCCAAGCCGTGTCAGGTATCAGGGATAGAGACCGCGCATTTCGCGCGCCTGCAGAATCCGCGTGCATGCCACGATGAAGGCGGCCGTGCGCAAGGTAACCTTATTGTCCTGAGCGACCTGCCAGATCGCCCGGAATGCCTCTTGCATGATTCGTACCAGGCGCTGGTTGATTTCCTCTTCGGTCCAGAAGAAGCTCGAAAAGTCCTGTACCCACTCGAAATAGGAAACCGTCACGCCGCCAGCGTTGGCGATAACGTCGGGCGCCACCAGGATATTGCGCTCGCGCAGGATGTCGTCGGCCTCGGGCGTGGTCGGCCCGTTCGCACCTTCGATGACCATGCGTGCCTTGATGTGGGGCGCGTTCTGGGCGGTGATCTGGCCTTCCAGCGCGGCCGGGATCAGGATTTCGCAATCCACGTGCCAGAATTGCTCGGCGGAAATGGTCTCGCCCTGGAAGCCCTCGATGGTGCCGCTGTGCGAGGCATATTCCATCATGGCGGGCACATCCAGGCCAGCCGGGTTGTACAGCGCGGTGCGATGGTCCTGCACCGCCACCACCTTGGCGCCAGCCTCGTGGAACAGCTTGGCGGCCACGGCACCGACGTTGCCAAAGCCCTGCACGGCCACCCGTGCGCCCCTGATCTCAAGGCCCAGGTTGCGCGCCGCTTCGGAACCGACCACGAACACGCCGCGGCCGGTGGCCTCGCGGCGGCCCAGCGATCCGCCCAGCGAGATCGGCTTGCCGGTCACCACGCCGGTGGCGGTGCTGCCGGAATTCATCGAGTAGGTGTCCATCATCCATGCCATCACCTGTTCATTGGTGTTGACGTCGGGCGCCGGGATGTCCTTGTTGGGTCCGATGATGAAGTTGATTTCGCTGGTGTAGCGGCGCGTCACGCGCTCCAGCTCCGAGCGCGAGAGCGTGCGCGGATCGACGCGGATACCGCCCTTGGCGCCGCCGTACGGCACGTTGACCGCGGCATTCTTGACCGACATCCAGGCCGACAGGGCCATCACTTCCGACAAGGTCACGTCCTGGTGAAAGCGCACGCCGCCCTTGCCCGGGCCGCGCGACATATTGTGCTGCACACGATAGCCTTCGAAGTGGGCAATGGTGCCGTTGTCCATCTCGATCGGCACGTCGACCACCAGCGCGCGCTTGGGGCGCTTGAGGGTCTCGACCCAGCGGGCCAGCGAGCCCAGGTACGGCGTGACACGATCGACCTGCTGCAGGTAGATGCCCCAGGGCCCGAGCGCGTCGGCGTTCAGGTAGGAAGGCAGGGTGTGGTTCTTGACGGCAGGATTGGACGGCGCTGCGGAAGACATCGTTTGGTTCCGGTGTGAAGGGTGCCGCCAGCTTAGGGGAGGCAGCCCTGCCGAAGCCAATGCCGTTTGATTATCCCGTTATGCATGGTTTGCATAACCTTTGGCGAACGCCCGGTGCCGCCCCTCCCGGCTATGTGTCCGCGCTGCCGGCGCGCCAGCCGCGCGCCTTCAGGATTTCGGCAGTGCGGGCAAGGTCTGCGCTGCCAGCGACGACCACACGCGATCCACCAGCTGGCGTTTGTTGCGAACCTGCGCGCTGCGCCGCTCGCTGACGTGTTCGCCCGGCTTCTCCCGGTAAAGCCGGATTTCCATGTCGATCGACAGCGGCATGCCGCGTGCGCTCTCCGCACGCACCAGCCGGTGCTGGGCCAGTTCCTCGCGCACCGCGCTCTCCGGCAGGAAGGCCATGCCGTGCCCGGACAGCGCCATCACCTTGAGCGCCTCGGCCATATCGGTCTCATAGCATTTATCGAGCTTGAGCGCGTCGGTGGTCTCGGACAGCAGCATGTCGACCATGCGGCCAAGGAAGGCATTGGGCGTATAGCTAAGGAAGGGCACCGGCTTCTTGTCCGTGCCCGGCAGGCGGTACAGGGGCTTGCCGGCGGCGTCCGGCACGCTGTAGGGCGACAGCCGCTCGGTGCCCAGCACCATCATGTCGTAGTGCGCGGGATCGAGCTGGATCGCCTGGCGCGCATGGTGGTAGACCATCACCAGGTCGCAGCCGCCATCGACCAGCGCCAATACGGCGTCATGCACGTTGAGCGCGCGCAGCCGGCACGGCAGCGTGCCGATCTCGCGCTCCACCGCCTTGAGCCATTCGGGGAAGAACGTCAGCGACAGCGTGTGGGGCACGGCGAATTCCAGCACCTGCGCATTGGCGGAACGCTGCCCCCGCATCAGCGCACGGGTCTCGCTGACCTGCGCCAGCATGGCCAGCGCCTGCTCATAGAACACCTTGCCCGCCGGCGTCAGGCTGGTGGGATAGCTGGAGCGGTCGATCAGCTCCGTGCCCACCCAGGATTCCAGCGACTGGATCCGGCGCGAGAACGCAGGCTGCGTCACGTGACGCTGCTCGGCCGAGCGCGAGAAGCTATGTGTCTCGGCCAGGCTGACGAAGTCTTCAAGCCACTTGATTTCCATGAGGCGGCATTATCCACCGGCTCACCGCGGCTCCGCCACCACCTGGAATAATATTCCTTCTTATTGATATTTATTGGAATCAGATTACACTTACAGTCAAACTTGCACGACAAAACGCACGTGGCTGCTAAGGGCAGGACGCTATGATGGTCGCAAACCAACAAGGAGCCCGTCATGGCCACCCAGCAAGCCGCCGTTACCGATATTGCCAGTCACGCGCGTAGCGCCAGCGTCCTTGGCACCCTCGAGGCGGCCGGCGGCCAGCCGGACCTGGATCTTTTCGGCCCGCTGTCCCACGGCATGTCCTCCGCCTTTGCCGCCGGCGCGCGCATGGTGGCGCAAGGCATCGAAGCCAGCCTGCCGGATGCCGCGACGCTGCTGGCGCTGTTGCCGGAATCGCTGCGCGAAGGCTCCGCGCAAGGCTATGTGCGCCACCTCGTCCACGCGGATCCGCTGGCGCGCTTCTCGGCCATGCTGATCGTGTGGCGTCCGGGGCAGCACAGCCCGGTGCACGGCCACCAGACCTGGTGCGCCTACCGGGTGCTGCGCGGCACGCTGCACGAGCGCCACTACCGCTGGGACGCGCAGGAACGGCTGGCGCACCCGTGTGGCGAGGTCACGCGCACGGTGGGCAATACCTTCAGCGTGCCGGCCGGGCTGCGCCATATCCATGCGCTCGGCAACGACAGCGACGAAATTGCCGTGTCGCTGCATATCTATGGGGTGGACCAGGAACACATCTGCAGCGGTGTGAACCTGCTGGTGGACGCGGCCTGAGTCCCGCTCTCCAGGAAGACGCCACCGTGCCGGTGGCCGAACTGGGCGAGCGGGTGGGCCTCACCTCCACGCCGTGCTGGCGGCGCGTGCAGAAGCTCGAGGAAAGCGGCGTGATACGCAAGCGGGTGGCGCTGCTGGACCCCGCGCTGCTGAATGTCGGGGTAACGGTGTTCGTCTCGGTACGCACCAGCCAGCATAACGTCAAGTGGCTCAAGACCTTCCACGACCTGGTCGCATCGATTCCCGAGGTGACCGAGTTCTACCGGATGGCGGGGGATACCGATTACTTGCTGCGCGTGGTGGTGCCGGATATCGCGGCCTATGACCGCGTCTACAAGAAGCTGATTCAGGGGGCCGAACTGGCCGATGTTAGTTCTAGTTTTGCTATGGAGCAGATCAAGTACACGACGGCTTTGCCTTTGGATTATGCGTGATTGATTGATGGTGGGATTCGTTTTGGCGGCGATGGCGTCTTGTACCCAAGAGCGTATGACATCCCCCGTGCTGGGGTGGTCGCTTGTTTCTGCCACGGTGCCCACCACGAAACCGGGGACGTTAGAGCAAGGTGCCGCTCGCGCCGGTACGGCAGGGCCTCAAATGGCCGGGCGCCCGCCGCCAGAGACAAAACCACGAAACCACCGATGCGGGCAGGATCGTGGCGCTCGGCACCGCGAACGGCAGATGGCCGAACGCTCACCGAGCAAAGCGATCAGGGGCACCACCACGTGACCATCGGGTCATGCAGTGGCGATGCCCTATGAGCCGGTAAGACACGCCAGCCAACACTCAGGACCGCACGACGCAACCACCGAGGCCCCCGCAGGGGGATGTCGTACGCTCTTGGGTGCAAGACGCCATCGCCGATCAAACAAACAGCGAAAGAAGCAAGCCCCCCGTCCCCCCTTCACCCCCGATCCGCCCACCCAGTCATCCGCCTCTCCACAACAGCAAAAAACTCATACATCACCATCGCCATCACCGCAATCACCACCAGCCCGGCAAACGCCAACGGCATCTTCATCGCCGAACCGGCAGACACCAGCAGATAGCCGATGCCTTCGTTGGCGGCACTCATCTCCGACACGGTAGTGCCAACGAATGCCAGCGTGATCGCCACCTTCAGCGAGGCGAAGAAATAAGGCATCGACCGCGGCAGCCCGACCTTGAGCAGCACGTCGGTGCGCTTTGCACCAAGTACGCGCAGCACATCCTCCAGTTCCGGCTCCAAGGTGGCCAGCCCGGTAGCGATATTGACCATGATCGGAAAGAACGAGATCAGGAAGGCGGTCAGGATCGCCGGGCCGGCGCCGAGCCCGAACCACACCACCAGGATCGGCACGAACGCCGCCTTAGGCAACGCATTGAACGCCGTCATCAGCGGATAGCCGGCCGCGTAGGCCAGCCTGGACGAGCCCATCAGCAAACCCAGCACCACGCCCACGATGATGGCGAGGCCAAAGCCCACCATGGTGGTCCAGAAGGTTCGCCAGGCATGGCCGGCGATCACGTCCCAGTACTCGAACAGCGACGTGACGATCGCGCTGGGGCTTGGCAGGATGAAGTCCGACACATTGAACGCCAGGCACGCACCCTGCCATAGCAGCAGGAAGGTACCCAGCAACAGCCACGGTGCCACGCGCTGCACGCGGCGTTGCTGGGCCGCGTTCGGCGAGGATGAAAAAGTGCTCATGGTCAATGCTGCCGTACGTGGCCGATCTTCTCGCGCAACGCGTGCACGAGATCGGCAAAGGGTTCGGTATAGGTCAGGTCGAGGTCGCGCGGACGCGGCAGATCGATCTCCTTGCGGGCGAGGATGCGCCCCGGGCGCTGGCTCATCACGTAGACCGTGTCGGCGAGGAACACGGCCTCGCGCAGGTCGTGGGTAACCAGGATCACGTTGAAGCGCTGTGCCTGCCACAGATCGCGCAGCACGCACCACAGTTCCTCGCGCGTGAAGGCATCGAGCGCGCCGAATGGCTCGTCGAGCAGCAGCATGCGCGGCTCGTGGATCAGCGCGCGGCAGATCGAGGCGCGCTGCTGCATCCCGCCCGAGAGCTGCCAGGGGTACTTGTCCTCGTAGCCGGCCAGGCCCACGGTACGCAGCAGCTCGCGCGCCCGCGCCGTGTATTCCTCGCGTTTCTGGCGCAGCGTGGAGCGGTACGGCTCGACGATCTCCAGCGGCAGCATGACGTTTTGCAGCGTGGTGCGCCAGGGCAGCAGCGTCGGCGCCTGGAAGGCCATGCCCACCATCTTGAGCGGGCCGGTGACCTTTTCGCCAGCGATCTTGACCACGCCGCGCGTGGCCGGCTTGAGGCCGGTCGCCAGCTTCATGAAGGTGGACTTGCCGCAGCCGGACGGCCCGACAATGGCGATGAACTCGCCCGGCCCGACCTGCAGCGAGATGTCCTCGATGGCGAACTCGCCCTGGCGCGCCAGTTCGTCGTTATAGGCGAGCCAGACCCGGTTGAACTCGACGAAGGACTGCGCCGCCGGCTCGGCCGGCAGGTCCGGCGGGGCCACGGCCGCTGTGCGCATGGAGATCGTGCCAGCAGTCATCGCAGCACATCCAGTTCGGCGGCGGACGGCAGGTAGGCATCGGTCCACAGGTTGTCGGGGTTGATGCGGCCCTTGGTGCCGAAGGCATCCGCCACTTGCGAAGCCATCAGCGACAGGCGCGGCTTGTTGACGCGGCCAAAGCCCTCCGCGCGCGCGTCAGGCGACTTGACCACGCTGTCCAGCGCCATCTTCAGGCGCTTGGTCTCGAGCTTCTCGTCGATGATGCCGTCGCGCGCCTTGACCGCCTTGATGCCATCTTCCGGCTTGGCGATCACGTCCTTGGCCGATTTGGCGAAGGCGCGCAGGAAGGCCTTGACCGCCTCCGGGTTCTTCTTGAGGAAGTCTTCCGAGGCGATCACGGCGTTGCCATACAGCTTCACGCCGTATTGCGGGTAAGGCAGCACCACGATGTCCTCGTCCTTCACGCCGCGCGCGTTCAGGTTGAGGATGGACGTGAAGGAGAAGCCGGTGATGGCATCGAGGTCGCCGCGCGTGAGCATGGTCTCGCGCAGGGTCGGGTCCATCGCCTGCCAGTTGAAGCTGGATGCCTGCAGGCCATTGGCCTTGGCGAAGATCGGGAAGGCGCGGCGGCCGGCGTCGAATACCGGCGCGCCGAGCTTCTTGCCGGCCAGGTCGTGCGGGGCCTTGATGCCGGACTTCTTCAGCGCCAGCACGGCGGCGGGCGTGTTGTTGTAGACCATCATCACGGCCACCGGCTTGTTCCTTGCATCCGGGTTGTTGCCGTAGAACTCCATCACCGAGGCCAGGTCGGCGAAGCCCATGTCGTAGGTGCCGGAAGCCACGCGGTTGACCACGTTGCCCGAGCCGTTGCCGGCGTCGATCGACACATCGAGCTTCTCGGCCTTGTAGTAGCCCTTCTGCTCGCCCAGCAGGAACAGCGCCGACGGGCCCTCAAAGCGCCAGTCGAGCTGGAAGCGGACCTTGGTCTGGGCGTGCGCCTCGCCGGCAAATTGTGTCGACAGCACCAGGGCGGTGCCTAGCGCCATGCCAAGCTGCAACCAGCGGCGGCGCGCGGTGGACACGCCGGCGCCGGACCTGGCATGGGCCGGCTGGGCGCCGGCGTGAGCGGCAGTGGCTTCGAACGGGGTGGCGGCACGGAATAGCGGCATTGAACTCTCTCCAGTTAGTCGTCTTCCTGGATAGTTCGTCTGCAAGGCGCGTGCCATGCAAACACGCACCACGATGGGGCTGATACGCCACCTATTGTCGAACCAAATTCGTGCGGCCGAATGGTCCAGTGCACTTTGCCGCGAAGCATTGTCGACAATGCTTCGCGCTCCGGGCTAGTGCCGCGTCAGGCGTCCTGGGTCGCGTCGCCCGCTTCGATGGCCAGCGCGGCATCCTCAACGGGGGCCTCGCTCTCGGCCGCGCTGCGCGCCTGGATGCGCCACATCTCGGCGTAGCGGCCGTCGAGCCGCATCAAGTCGGCATGGGTGCCGCGCTCGATGATGCGGCCGTGGTCCATCACCAGGATCTGGTCGGCATGCACCACGGTTGAGAGCCGGTGCGCGATCAGCAGCGTGGTGCGGTTCTGCGCGAGCCGCATCAGCTCGGCCTGGATGGCCTGCTCGGTGCGCGAGTCGAGCGCCGAGGTGGCTTCGTCGAAGACCAGGATGGGCGGGTTCTTGAGCAGCGTGCGGGCGATGGCCACGCGCTGCTTCTCCCCGCCCGACAGCTTGAGGCCGCGCTCGCCCACCGGCGTGTCGTAACCCTGCGGCAGCTCGCGGATGAAGGTGTCGATCTGGGCCGCGCGCGCGGCCTCGATGACCTCGTCGCGGCTGGCGTCGGGGCGGCCATAGGCGATGTTGTAGTAGATGCTGTCATTGAACAGCACGGTGTCCTGCGGCACGATGCCGATGGCGCGGCGCAGGCTGTCCTGGGTAATCGAGCGGATATCCTGGCCGTCGATCTCGATAGCGCCGCTGCTCACGTCATAGAAGCGGAACAGCAGCCGCGCCAGCGTTGACTTGCCCGAACCGCTGTGGCCCACTACCGCGGTCGTGGTGCCGGCGGCAATGGTGAAGTCCACCTCCTCGAGGATCACGCGGTTGCTCTCGTAGCCAAAGCCGACATGGTTGAACCGCACCGCCGCACCCTGCACACGCAATGCGGCGGCGCCCGGCGCATCGGCCACTTCGCGGTTGGTGCCCAGCAACACGAACATGCGGTCCATGTCGGTGGTGGCCTGCTTGATCTCGCGGTAGATCACGCCGAGGAAGTTCAGCGGGATGTATAGCTGGATCATCAAGGTGTTCACCAGCACCAGGTCGCCCAGCGTGAGCTTGCCCGCCGCCACGCCCACGGTGGCGCGCCACAGGATCAGGATCAGGCCGGTGGCGATGATGGCCTGCTGGCCGAAGTTCAGGAACGACAGCGAGTTTTGCGAGCGGATCGCCGCGTTGCGGTACTTGCGCAGGTTCTCGTCATAGCGGCCAGCCTCGTACTCCTCGTTGCCGAAATACTTGACGGTCTCGAAATTGAGCAGGGAATCGATCGCCTTCTGGTTGGCGCGCGAATCCAGCTCATTCATCTTGCGCCGGAAGTGCGTGCGCCACTCGGTCACCACGATGGTGAACACGATATAGCTCACCAGCGCGCAGCCCGTGATGGCGGCGAACCAGATGTCGTAGTGCAGGATGAAGAAGCCCATCACCAGCCCCATCTCGACCAGGGTCGGCAGGATGCTGTAGAGCGAGTAGGAGATCAGCGACTGGATGCCGCGCGTGCCGCGCTCGATGTCGCGGCTCATGCCGCCGGTCTGGCGGTCCAGGTGAAAGCGCAGCGACAGCGCATGCAGGTGGCGGAACACCTGCAAGGCGATCTCGCGCACCGCGCTCTGCGTGACCTTGGAGAACAGGATCTCGCGCAATTCGGTAAACAGCGTGCCCGACAAGCGCAGTATCCCGTAGGCAACGATCAGCCCCACCGGCACCACCAGCAGCGCGGTCGCGCTGCCGGCGGGGACATTCATGTTGTCCACCAGCTTCTTCATCAGGACCGGCACGCCCAGGTTGGCCACCTTGGCCGCCACCAGGCACACCAGCGCCAGGATCACGCGCCACTTGTAGTGCCAGACATAGGGCAACAGGTTGCGCACAGTCTGCCAATCGCTGCGGGGATCGTTGGATTTGCCAAAGAGGGAAGAAGGCTGGGCGGGGGACGGCTCGGCCGACGTAGAGTAGCGTCGCATACGTTAGAATTCGGGCGAATATGCGATTGTGGCAGAGATCGGCTTTGTTAGCCGGCGCCACGCCGTTTATCCCCGTCACGGCACCGCCGCGACGCCCGGACTGCACGGCGGCAAGGTCACTCCGGCATGCGCACCGGCGCGCCGGCACCCCGCCGCGGCCCTTGCTGCCCCGCCCCAACCCTATCCAGCCTCAAGCCATCATGAATCAAGCCAACGTCCTCCCCTGCCTCCCCCCTGGCAAGAATCCCGCCCTGCGCGTGGTCCCGATGCCGGCGGACGCCAACGTGCACGGCGACGTGTTCGGGGGCTGGATCATGGCCCAGGTGGACATTGCCGGCTCGATCCCGGCGGTGGAACGCGCCCAGGGCCGCGTGGCCACGGTGGCGGTGAACTCCTTCCTGTTCAAGCATCCGGTCTTTGTCGGCGACCTGGTGAGCTTCTATGCGGATATCGAAAAGACGGGGCGCACCTCGATCACCGTGTCCGTGGAGGTCTATGCGCAGCGCATGCGCCAAAGCAACGAGATCGTCAAGGTGACGGAAGCCACCCTGACCTATGTGGCGACGGACGACGCAAGGCAACCGCGGGTGTTGCCCGCGCTATAAACGGCCGCGCCTGAAGCCCGCTCCCCGGCCAGGCATGCCTGGCCGGGCGCCGGCGTGGGGGATCCGCGTCTGCCCTGAACTCCCGCAAAAAATACAGAAATAGCAGAATATCCGCTAGCACATTCAGACTTGTCCGATTGCTTTGCCTCGCCATATCCCTTTAAATGTGAATGATTATCATTTGCATTAAAGGGGCATTGAATGCGTTCGTACATCAGGTCAGCCGCGCTGCCGCCGCGGCGCCCACTCGCTTCCGTCGTCCTGGCGGCGGCCTGCGCTACACCGGTCCTGGCAGACGATTTGCAGCGACAAGGCAAACACATCGAACTGGCACCTGTCACGGTCACGGGAACGCAAGCACCCAGTTCCAAGGTTGAAGGCTCCGGCTCGGCCAAATACGCGGCACCGCTGCTCGATACGCCCCAGACCATCACGGTGGTACCGCAGCATGTGCTGGAGGAGCAGAACGCCTTGAGCTTGCGGCAGGCGCTTTCCAACGTTTCCGGCATCACCTTCAACGCCGGCGAGGGCGGCGGCGGCTCCGGCGACAGCATCAATATCCGCGGCTTCAGCGCCAACGCGAACATGCAGATCGACGGCCTGCGCGACAGCGGGCAGAACAACCGCTCCGACCTCTTCAACCTCGAAGCGGTCGAAGTGATCAAGGGGCCGAATTCGGTCTTCGGCGGCGCCGGCACTACCGGTGGCAGCATCAACATGATCAGCAAGCAACCCAAGGCGGACAGGTTCACGCATGTGGGCGGCGGGGTCGGCACGGCCCGTTTCCGACGCCTGACCCTGGACACCAACCAGCCGCTGCCGTGGGGCGAGAACGCGGCAGTCGTCCGCCTGAACCTGATGGCGCACGAAAATGACGTGCCCGGGCGCGACGCCCTTGAACGCCGCCTCGCGCCGACGCGCCTGACGCTGAGCTATTTCCACCAGAGCGACGACAACCTGCCCGACTACGGCGTGCCGGCGCTGAACGGCCAGCGGCTCGCGGGCGTCAGCCGGCACAGCTACTTTGGCTGGCGCAACGTGGACCGGGAGAACATCGCCACCGATGCGGCCACCGTCAAGTTCGAACACGAGTTCAACGACAACCTCAAGCTGCAGAACCTGACCCGCTATTCGCACCTGCACCGCGACACCGTGATCTCGGCCTCGCACGTGAACCAGAGAGGGCTGCCGCCAGGCCGCTACCTGCCGGCAGGGCCGCAGGGCTATGGCCGCGACTCGGCCACCGAGCTGTGGATCAACCAGACCAACCTCACCAGCCGCTTCGCCACCTTGGGGCTGGGACACACCCTGGTCAGCGGCTTCGAGATCTCACGCGAGACCTACAACCGGACCACCTACTCCTACAATCTCGCCAAATACTATCCCGCCAACGGCTTCGACCTCTCCAACCCGCCAGGCTACTGGAGCGCGCCCACCGACCGGCGCGACAGCGCGCGCAACAAGACGTGGCTTGACGTCAAGGCGCTGTACGCGCTTGACACCATCGCCCTGGGCAAGCACTGGGATCTGAACCTCGGCCTGCGCTACGACTGGATAGATGGCAGCGCCGAGAGCACGCCGCTGGGCAAGTCAACCGACCGCGCGGACAGCACCACCAACCAGCTCAGCAGCCGGGCGGGACTGGTGTTCAAGCCCACCGACAACGGCAGGATCTATTTCGCCTACGGCACGTCCTTCAACCCGTCCGCCGAGTTCCTGGTCAGCACCGGCTCGGGCGTGAGCAAAGCCACGGGGGACTTGGCGCCCGAGAAAAACAAGACCTATGAGCTCGGCAGCAAATGGGAGTTCATGGAGCGGCGCCTGGGGCTGAACGCGGCGCTGTTCCAAGTCGACAAGGACAACACGCGCGAGCGCCTCGCCGATGGCAGCTACGCCCTGGCCGGCGAGCAGCGCGTGCGCGGCGTCGAGCTGGGCGCGGCTGGCAAGGTGACGCCGAACTGGGACGTTTTCGCCAACTACACTTACCTGAACAGCAAGACGCTCAAGTCACTGTCTCTGCCCGAGCGCGAAGGCAAGGCCCTGGCCAACACACCGGCGCACTCCTTCAGCCTGTGGACCACCTACCAGCTCCCCGCGGGCTGGACGCTGGGCTACGGGGCGCGCTTCATCGGCAGGCGCAACGTGACGTCAGTGGGGGACGGCATGCTCGGCGCCTACCTGGTGCACAACGCCATGCTCGGCTATGCGCCGAACAAGAACCTCAAGTTCCAGCTCAACGTCGACAACCTGTTCAACAAGGCCTATGTGGAGCGGGTGCGCCAGACGCTCGGCAGCGCATCGCGCTCGTCCGCGATCGAGTATGGCGATGGCCGGTTCGCAGTGCTGTCGGCCGTCTACTCCTTCTAACGCTACGCGCCGGGGTCGCCGCAGCCGATGCCCCCGGCCCAGGGTCAGCCAAATGATGATTCACATACCCGGCGTACTGACGCCGGAACAGGTGCGGGAAAGCGTAAGCCTGCTGACGCAGGCCGACTGGGCCGACGGCAAGGCGACCGCGGGATTCCAGTCCTCCCTCGCCAAGGACAATCTGCAATTGCCGCACGACTCCCCGCAGGGCAGGCACATCGCCGCGATGATCGAGCAGGCCCTGCGGCGCCATCCCCTGTTCTTCTCGGCGGCACTGCCGGCCAGGATCTACCCCAAGCTGTTCAACGCTTACGCGGGCGGACAATCGTTCGGCACCCATGTCGACAATGCCATCCGCTACCTTCCCGACGGCTCGGACAGCATCCGCACGGATATCTCGGCCACGCTCTTCCTGTGCGGGCCCGACGACTACGACGGCGGCGAGCTGATCGTCGAAGACACCTATGGGACGCACGCGGTCAAGCTACCCGCCGGCGACATGATCCTGTATCCGGCTTCCAGCCTGCACCGTGTCAGCCCGGTGACCCGGGGTACGCGGCTATGCGCATTCTTCTGGATCCAGAGCCTGCTGCGGGACGCCCGCCAGCGTGCGCTCCTGTTCGACCTGGACACCACCATCCAGGATATCGGGCATGCGCTTGGCCATGGACACGCCACCGTGGTGCGCCTCACCGGCGTCTACCACAACCTGCTGCGCGAATGGGCGACGCCCTGACCTTGGCCTCGGCCTTGATGCCGCGCGAATGGCGGCAGCTGAAGGGGGCGGGCCATCTGCCATAGCGGCCAGGGACGCCCGCACGCTCAACTGAAGCGCGAGAAGTCCGGGCGGCGCTTCTCGAAGAACGCCTTGAAGGCTTCCTTGGCTTCCGGCGCCTGCAGCATGCGCCGGAACACCTCGCCCTCCTCCGCCATCTTCGCCTGCACGGCAGCCTTGTCGTTGCCCTTCATCAGCCGCTTGGTCTCCCGCAGCGACGAAGCCGGCAGCGCCGCCAGCTTGCGCGCCTGCTGCAGCGCGAACTCGTTGAGCTCCGCCACCGGCAGCACGCGCGTGGCCAGACCGATCTGCAGCGCTTCCTGCGCGCTGAAGGCTTCGCCCAGCATCAGTTTCTCGGCGGCGCGCTGGTGACCCAGCAGGCGCGGCAACAGCATGCTCGACGCCGCCTCCGGGCACAGGCCCAACTGCACGAATGGCAGCGACAGCCTGGCCGTCTCGGAGACATAGACCAGGTCGCAATGCAGCAGCATGGTGGTGCCGACGCCCACCGCCGGGCCGCTCACGGCCGCCACCAGCGGCTTGCTGGCCTGGCTGATCTGCTGCAGGAACTGGAACACCGGCGCCGGTTGCTCGCCCTCGCCCGAGGTGGGCGGGCGCTGCATGAAGTCCTCCAGGTCGTTGCCGGCGGTGAACACTTCCGGCTTGCCGCGGATCACGATCACGCGTACGGCGGGGTCGGCATCGGCGGCGCGCAGCGCGTCGGCCATGGCCTGGTACATCGCCGCCGTGATGGCGTTCTTCTTGTCGAGGCGATCGAACTCAAGGGTCAGGATGCCTTGTTCGATGGTGGTCAGGATGCTCATGAAATCGTCTTCTCCTTACTGCTTGGTTGACTTGTCCGCGCGCCGAAACGCGTTCATTCGAACGCTGGCGGATTCTCGCAAAGATAGCTCATCCCGAAGGCCTTTGCGCCGACATTGAGCGCCACCGTCAGGCTCATCGGCGCCAGCATCAGCTCCACGCCATGCTGCTGCGCGGTGCGCGCGAGCGACTGGTAGGCAGGCAACGCTTGAATCGTCTCGGGCGGCCCCGCATAGCTCAGCGATACCACCGGGCTCTGCAAGCGGCCGCTGCGGATGCATTGCTCCGCATGCGCCATCACGCGGCGCATGCCTTCGTCCGCGCCACGCGCCTTGGCCACCGGTTCGGTCTGGCCGCGATGCATATGCACGATGGGGCGGATATTGAACGCGCTGCCGAGCATGTAGCGGCCCCAGGTGATGCTGTTCTCGCCTTTGTGCTTGGCCCGTGTGTACATGTACAGCAACTCGTCGGGCACCAGGAACATATGCGCGGCGTCGCGCAGGCGTGTCTCCACGGCCTCCACCACCGCCTGCGCGCTGGCGCCGCCGCCCAGCATGCGCGCGGCCTCGCGCACGATCAGCGCCTGGCCCGGGCCGATCGCGCCGGTGTCGATCACGGTGAGCTCGAACAGGCCGGTGCGGCCCGC
Organism: Cupriavidus basilensis OR16; assembly: GCF_000243095.1. Classification (GTDB taxonomy): domain Bacteria; phylum Pseudomonadota; class Gammaproteobacteria; order Burkholderiales; family Burkholderiaceae; genus Cupriavidus; species Cupriavidus basilensis_D. The sequence continues at coordinate 56,266 of NZ_AHJE01000007.1, forward strand.
ATCCTTGCGCGCCTTGAAGCTCTTGGCCACGGTGCCGACCACGGCGCCCGAGGCATGCGCGTACAGCTTGCTGCGGCTGCTGGCGATGGTGAGCAGCAACGCGCGGTCGCATGAGGTCACCACGTGCTTGAGCAGGTGGTCTTCGATCTCGCGCTCGAGCAAGGGAATGGATTCGGCGTAGTGGTCCTGCTTGCCGACCAGGTACTGCTGGTAGAGCGACGGCAAGGCCGGCTCGTCGCGCACATCGGCCACAAAGCGGTCGCCCGCGCGAATGCGGAACGGTACCGTGCGCACGCCAAGTTCAGCCATCAGCGCGCGCGGCATGTCGCACGCAGCGTCGGCCAGGATGAGTGTCTCCTGCATCTTGTTGTTTCCTCCCTGTCAGGTGAGCCGCATCGAGGCGGCAGCTGTCTCCTTGTGATGGCACTGCCCTCTTCACCTGATTGAGAGTCGGGGAGATGGATCACGCGGCGCACGCTGCCCGCCCGCGATCCAACGCCCCAGTGGCGCGTTTAAACGCGCTCGAAGATGCCTGCCGCGCCCATGCCCGTGCCGACGCACATGGTGACCATGCCGTACTTCAGGTTGTTACGGCGCAGCGCGTGCACCACGGTGGCCGAACGGATCGCACCGGTGCGCCCAGCGGGTGCCCAGGGCGATGGCGCCGCCCATCTGGTTGACCTTGGCCGGGTCCAGCTGCAGGTCGCGCATCACCGCCAGCGACTGCGCGGCGAAGGCTTCGTTGAGCTCGATCCAGTCCATCTGGTCCTGCGTGAGGCCGGCTGCCTTGAGCGCCGCGGGAATCGCTTCCTTGGGACCGATGCCCATGATCTCGGGCGGCACGCCGCGCACCGCGAACGACACGAAGCGCGCCAGCGGCACCAGGTTGAACTGCTTGAGGATCTTTTCCGAAACCAGGATCAGCGCGCCCGCGCCGTCGGAGGTCTGCGAGCTGTTGCCGGCGGTGACGCTGCCCTTGTTGGCAAACACCGGGCGCAGCTTGCCCAGGCCTTCGATCGAGGTTTCCGGACGCGGGCCTTCGTCGAGCGAGAGGGTGCGCGTCTTCACCTCGACCTGGCCGCTGGCCAGGTTGGGGAATTTCTCGACGATGTCCACCGGGGTGATCTCGTCCTTGAACTCGCCGGCCTGCTGCGCGCGAATGGCCTTCTGGTGCGAGGCGAGCGAGAAAGCATCCTGGTCTTCGCGGCTGACCTGCCATTTCTGCGCGACCTTCTCGGCCGTCAGGCCCATGCCGTAGGCGATGCCGATGTTCTCGTCGCGCTCGAAGATGGCCGGCGACATCGACGGCGAGTTGCCCATCATCGGCACCATGCTCATCGATTCCACGCCAGCGGCGATCATCACATCCGACTCGCCCACACGGATGCGGTCCGCGGCCATGGCCACGGCCGACAGGCCGGAGGCGCAGAAGCGGTTGACGGTGATGCCACCCACGGTGTTCGGCAGGCCCGACAGCAGCGCGCCAATGCGCGCGACGTTCGGGATCGAGGTTGGGCACCTGCGCCACCGCCGCGCGCAGGATGGTGGCCAGCAGGTCGTCAGGGCGTGTGTTCTTGTACGCGCCCTTGGGTGCCTTGCCGATCGGCGTGCGGGTCGCGGCAACGATGTATGCGTCTTGCAGTTGTTTCATGATGTCGGTTCCTCGCTTGCCTTAGTTGCGCACCGGCTTGCCGGTCTGCAGCATGCCCATGATGCGTTCCTGGGTCTTGCCCGTGCCGAGCAGGTCGACAAAGGCCTTGCGTTCCAGCGCCAGCAGCCATTCCTCGCTCACCAGGGAGCCGGCTTCCACGTCGCCGCCGCACACTGCCTCGGCAATGCGGCTGGCGATCAGGAAGTCGTGCGCCGAGATAAAGCCGCCGTCGCGCATATTGGCCAGCGACGCCTTGATGGTGGCAATGCCCGAGCGCCCCGCCACCGGCACCAGCGTGCCCGGCACCGGCGCGCGGTAGCCGGCGTTGGCCAGCGCGCGCACTTCGCCCTGGGCCACGTACAGCAGCTCATGCACGTTGTAGACGATGGTGTCCGACGGCTGGAGGTAGCCCATCTTCTGCGCTTCCAGCGCCGAAGCGGAGACCTTGGCCATGGCGGCCGCCTGGAACCGGTTGGTGAGGAACTGCAGGTAGTTGGTGCTGCCCGCGGCTTGTGCCGCGCGCGCCGCCGCCAGCGCGGCCTCCTTCAGCCCGCCGCCTGCGGGCACCAGGCCGACGCCCACTTCCACCAGCCCGATATAGGTTTCCAGCGCGGCCACGCGCTTGGCCGAATGCAGCATCAGCTCGCAGCCGCCGCCCAGTGCGATGCCGGATGCTGCCGACACCACCGGCACCGCGCTGTACTTCACGCGCATCATGCCGTCCTGGAATTTCTTGACGAAGGGCTCGATGCCCTTGGCGCCACCCATCATGAAGGCCGGCATCGCGGCTTCCAGGTTGGCGCCCGCGGAGAACGGACCGCCCGGCGCGCCCAGTTGCAGCGACGTGGGCTGCCACACCACCAGGCCCTTGTACTCGGCTTGCGCCAGGTCGATGGCGCGCGTCAGCCCGTCGATCACATCCGGCCCGATGGTGTTCATCTTGCTCTTGAACGAAACCACCAGCACGTCGTCCTGGCCTTCGCTCACCCAGATGCGCACGGCATCGTTTTCTTCCACGGTACGGCCTGCCTTGCGCGGATCGGCGGCAGCCGTGCCCTTGACGGCGGCGCGGAACACCTGGCGCTCGTAGACCGGCAGTGCGTTGCGCTGCACGAAGGCCTGCGCGGCGGGAGACCACGAACCCTGCGCGCCGTGCACGCCCTGGTTGTCAGCGACGGGGCCTTCGAACACCCACGACGGCAGCGCCGCGCTGGACAAACCCTTGCCCGCGTCGATGTCTTCCTTCACCCATTCGGCCACCTGCTTCCAGCCTGCAGATTGCCAGTCCTCGAACGGACCGGAATTCCAGCCGAAACCCCAGCGGATCGCCAGGTCGATGTCGGCGGCGGAGCCGGCGATCTGCTCGAGGTAGACGCCAATGTAGTGGAACACGTCGCGGAACACTGCCCACAGGAACTGCGCCTGCGGGTTGGTGGATTCGCGCAGCAGCTTGATACGCTCGGCCGGCTCCTTCTTCAGCATGCGCACCACGATCTCGTCGGCCTTCTTGCCAGCGTCGACGTACTGGCCGGTCGTGGGGTCCATCACCTTGATGGCCTTGCCTTCCTTCTTGTAGAAGCCGGCGCCGGTCTTCTGGCCGAGCGCGCCTGCATCCACCAGCGCCTTGAGCACGGCGGGCGTCTTGTACACCGGCGCGAACGGATCATCCTGCAGGGTGTCCTGCATGGTCTTGATCACGTGGGCCATGGTGTCCAGGCCCACCACATCGGCGGTACGGAAGGTGGCGGACTTGGCACGGCCCAGCTTGGAGCCGGTCAGGTCATCGACCACGTCGAAGGGAATGCCGTACTTCTCGGCCTCGGCGAACACCGCCAGGATCGAGAAGATGCCTACGCGGTTGGCGATGAAATTCGGCGTGTCCTTGGCGCGCACCACGCCCTTGCCAAGCGCGGAGGTCAGGAACGTTTCCAGGCGGTCCAGGATCGCAGGCTGCGTGGTCGCGGTCGGGATCAGTTCCACCAGGTGCATGTAGCGCGGCGGGTTGAAGAAGTGCACGCCGCAGAAGCGCGACTTCAGGTCCGCGTCGAAACCGTCGGACAGCGCGGTGATCGACAGGCCCGAGGTGTTGGTGGCAAAGATTGTGTGCGATGCCAGGTGCGGCGCGACCTTCTTGTACAGGTCGTGCTTCCAGTCCATGCGCTCGGCGATCGCCTCGATCACCACATCGCACTCCTTGAGCAGCGCGAGGTCGTCCTCGTAGTTGGCCGCCTGGATCAGGCCGGCTTCGTCCTTGATGCCGAGCGGCGCCGGCGAGAGCTTCTTGAGGTTCTCGATGGCGCGCAGCGAGATGCCGTTCTTGGGGCCTTCCTTGGCGGGAAGGTCGAACAGCACCACGGGCACGCGGGCATTGACGAGATGGGCGGCGATCTGCGCGCCCATGACGCCGGCACCCAGCACGGCGACCTTCTTGACGATGAAATTGGACATGCGCGCTCCTAGGAAAGTGAGCGTTGAGATGAGGTGGGTTGGCAGCGCCTGGCGCTGGGGTTGCCGCGGTGTGCTCCCCTCCCCCGTTTCATGGGAGGGAGGAGCACACCATCGGCATCGGCAGCGCCGTAGCAAACAGCTTGCGCCTGCGCTAAGACAACCGCGTTAATGCAAGACGACCGGCAAGACGACCGGCAAGCCGGCCGATCAGAACAGATCCGCGTCCAGCGCCATCAGCGTGGCCGAGCCGGCGCGCGCCATGCGGATCTGCGATGCGGTCTCGGGCAGCAGCTTGGCAAAGTAGAAGCGCGCGGTCGCCAGCTTGGTCGTGTAGAACTTGTCGCCGCCAGCTTCCTTCTCCAGCGCGATCTTGGCCATGCGGGCCCAGAAGTACGAGAACACCAGGTGGCCCACCACGCGCAGGTAAGGCACCGCGGCGGCGCCGACTTCGTCGGGGTTGGCCATGGCCTTCATACCGATTTCCATGGTGAGCTTCTGCACCTTGTCGCCCAGGTCGGCCAGCGGGTTGACGAACTCCTGCATGGCTTCGTTGGTGCCCTCTTGCTCGACGAACGCTTGCACGATCTTGCCGAAAGCCTTCATCTTGGCGCCCATGTCGCCCAGGATCTTGCGGCCCAGCAGGTCCAGCGCCTGGATGGTGTTGGTGCCTTCGTAGATCATGTTGATGCGCGCGTCGCGCACGTACTGCTCCATGCCCCATTCGGCGATGTAGCCGTGGCCGCCGAAGACCTGCATGCCTTCGTTGGTGGCGGTGAACGCATTGTCGGTCAGGAAGGCCTTGATCACGGGCGTGAGCAGCGCGACCAGGTCGCCGGCTTCCTTGCGCACGGCTTCGTCCGGATGCGACAGCTCGCGGTCGATCTGCAGCGCGGTCCAGTAGCTGAACGCGCGGCCACCTTCGGCAAAGGCCTTCTGCGTCAGCAGCATGCGGCGCACGTCGGGGTGCACGATGATCGGGTCAGCCGGCTTGTCCGGTGCCTTGGGACCGGTCAGCGCGCGCATCTGCAGGCGGTCCTTGGCATAGGCCAGCGAGTTCTGGTAGGCCACTTCGGTCAGGCCCAGGCCCTGCATGCCAACGCCCAGGCGGGCGGCGTTCATCATCACGAACATGGCGTTCAGGCCCTTGTTGGGCTCGCCCACCAGCCATCCGCGCGCGCCGTCCAGGTTCATCACGCAGGTGGCGTTGCCGTGGATGCCCATCTTGTGTTCGATCGAGCCGCACTTGATGCCGTTGCGCTCGCCCGGGTTGCCGTTGGCATCGGGGACGAACTTCGGCACCACGAACAGCGAGATGCCCTTGGTGCCCTGCGGCGCGTCCGGCAGGCGCGCCAGCACCAGGTGGATGATGTTGGCGGAGAGATCGTGCTCGCCGGCCGAGATGAAGATCTTGGTGCCGGTGATGCTGTACGAGCCGTCGACTTGCGGCTCGGCCTTGCTGCGCAGGATGCCCAGGTCGGTGCCGCAATGCGGCTCGGTCAGGCACATGGTGCCGGTCCATTCGCCGGAGACCAGCTTGGGCAGGTAGACCTTCTGCAGCTCGGGCGTGCCGTGCGCGTGCAGCGCCTCATACGCGCCGTGCGACAGGCCGGGGTACATGGTCCACGCCTGGTTGGCCGAGTTCAGCATCTCGTACAAGGCGTTGTTGACCAGGATGGGCAGGCCCTGGCCGCCGTACTCCGGGTCGCAGCCCAGCGCCGGCCAGCCGGCTTCCACGTACTGCTGGTAGGCTTCCTTGAAGCCCTTGGGCGCGTTCACCACGCCGTCGCCGACGTAAGTGCAGCCTTCGCGGTCGCCGCTCTGGTTGAGCGGGAACACGACCTCCGAGCAGAACTTGCCGGCTTCCTCGAGCACCTGGTTGATGGTGTCCGCGTCAACGTCGGCGTGCTTCGGCAGCGCCTTGAGTTCGGCTTCCACGCCGAGCAATTCATGGAGCACGAACTGCATGTCGCGCAACGGTGCGGTGTACTGGCCCATCAAAGACTCCTTGGAGGTTTGCAAAGCCGCTACGCCGCCCATGCACGATCCGGCACGGGACGCCGCGGCAGCGTCAGGTACGGTAAGACTGAATCAACTTGTTGAGCGCGACCATGGCAAGCTCGGCACTGGCGGGCAGGCGCAGGAAGCGGGCGTCATGATGCAAGCCTAGTTCAAGGCTGTACATTTCAAACAGCATCAGGCGCGGATCGCAGTCCGCGCACAGGTGCCCCTCTTCGCGTGCCTGGTCGATGGCGCGCGTGAGCGCGGCGCGCCAGATGGTGACGCTCTTGACGAGCTCGTCGCGCACCGGGCTTTCCGCGCGGTCGTCGTACTCCACCGCCCCGCTGATGTAGATGCATCCCGTGGTCACTTCCTGGATGCGCTTTTCCATCCAGCGGCGCACCATGGACTGCAGGCGGGGCAGCCCGCGCGGCTCGTGCAGCGAGGGATAGAAAACCTCCTGCTCGAACCGGCGGTGATACTCACGCACCACTTCCACCTGCAAATCCTCGCGCGAACCGAAATGCGCGAAGACGCCGCTTTTGCTCATCTGCATGCGTTCCGCGAGCAGCCCGATGGTCAAGCCTTCGAGCCCGTCGCGGGACGACAATTCCAGTGCGGCATCCAGAATGGCCACGCGCGTCATTTCCCCCTTGCGCATAGGCGCGGGGGACGCGGAAGTGGCGGATTCGAGACGGGCTGACTGGTGTCGCATGATTTTTTCTCCGTTCTTCGCGGCGCGACACTGATCGCGCTGCGTATGACCCTGACGTAATGCATATTTTTGCTGCCCGGCTGGCTGCTTCACCGCCTGGCAGACTCGAATGCACGCAGTCTAAGGCAAAAAAGAACGACCGTTCAGATTATTGTGATCGCGCTCGCCGGCGGCAAGCTTTTAATTAGATCGGGGTTTCTAAACGCAGCGGCCGCGCTCGTGCGCTGCAACATGCCGCGACGCAGGGCGACGGCGAGTTTTCGTGCCGCGCGTGATGCGCAGCAACATCGCGCCGCGCCCCCCTCGCATTGTCCCGCGATCAGTAGCGCCCTGTCACGCCGGCAATGATCACGCCGACACGCAGCACCATGTAGGCGGCCCAGTTCGCCATCCGGCGCACCGCCGAAAGGCGCGCGTGGGTGGCGGCCTTGACCTCGATGCTGCGCGAGGCGATGGCGTGCTCCAGCTCCTCGCGCAGCTCGGCGCAAAACGCCCCGTCGTAGACGGCGACATTGGCCTCGCGGGCCAGCAGCAGGCTGAATGGATCCATGTTGCTGGAGCCCACCGTAGCCCAGGCATCGTCGACCACGGCGACCTTGGCGTGCAGGAAACTGTCGGCGTACTCGTAGATTTCCACACCGGCCCCGAGCAGGGTCGCGTAGAGCGAATGGGTCGCATAGTGCTGCAAACGGTACTCAACCATGCCCTGCAGCAGCAGCCGCACGCGCACCCCGCGCTTGCGGCAGGCCAGCAGCGCGCGCCGCATCTTGTGCCCGGGCAGGAAGTACGCGTTGGCGATGATCACCTCCCGCCGCGCGCCGCCCAGTGCCTGCAGGTACTGGCGTTCGATGGCGCGGCGGTTGCGCAGGTTGTCCCGCAGCAGCAGCACGGCGCGCATGCCGCCGGCCTGGTACTGGAGCGGCAGCGGCAGGTCGGTGATCAGCGGGAACTCGGCCGCCACCCCCGCCAGGCCCACGCTGCGCATTTCGCCGCGCAGCGATAGCTGCCACCACAGGCGTTCCGCGGTCAGCGCGATCTGGTTGACCAGCGGCCCCCGCACCTCCACGGCGAAGTCATAGCGAGGGCCGAGCCCGGCGCTCTCGAAGGGCCCGTGGTTGTGGTCATCGATGATATTGATGCCGCCAACGAAGCCGATCTGCTGGTCGATCACGGCCAGCTTGCGGTGCAGCCGGCGCAGGTTGCGCAGCGCCAGGCTGAAACGGCGCAGGGGACGGAAGATCTTGAGGCACACCCCGCCGTCGCGCAGCCGCGCGGCGAGCCCGGGCGGCATGTCGCCGGCGCCAAAACCGTCCACCACCAGATGCACGGCAACGCCCCGCCCGGCCGCCCGGATCAATGCCTCGCCCACCGCCGCGCCAACCTCATCGTCGGCGTAGATATAGGTTTCGATCGACACCGAGAAGACGGCCTGGTCGATCGCCGCGACCAGGGCTGGGAAGAACGCGTTGCCACCACGCAGCAGGCGCACTGCGTTGCCACCCATGGGCCTGCCGCGGCGCCATTCGGAGCGCAGCGGGCCGGCGCGGCGCGACGCGCGCGCGGGGGTATCGTCGCGGGTCACGGTGAGCCCGGGAGGCGGCGCGCGGGGCGGGCGTGGGAGCGGAATCGAGGACATGCGGCACATTATCAGGCACGCCGATGTCTTGTGCGTGCGCCAGGCGGCGCGCGACGCGCACAGCGCGTGGGGCCATGTGCGCCGTGGCGGCCGTTCTCTGCTATCGTCGCCGTTTTATCCCCTCGCAGCCCCCACATCGTGAAGGTTTTCGGCATCTCCGGTGCGTCCGGCAGCGGCAAGACCACGTTGCTGGATCAACTGATCCCGCGCTTCGTCGCCACCGGCCTGCGCGTGGCCGGCGTCAAGCACACCCACCACGGCTTTGATCCCGACACCCCGGGCAAGGACTCCTGGCGCATGCGCCAGGCCGGCTGCGCCAATGTCGTGCTGGTGGGCGCGCGGCACCTCACGCTGATGCGCCACTATCCCGAAGCCCAGGCCTCGCCGGAGTTGGCCGACGCGCTCGCCGTGCTGCCCGCCGACACGGACCTGGTGCTGGTGGAAGGCTACAAGCACAGCGATTTCCCCAAGCTTGAAGTGTTCCGGCCGGACCTGGGCAGGCCGCCACTATGGCCGGCGGTGCCAAGCATCGTGGCCGTCGCCAGCGACCAGCCGCACGCGGTGGCCACGCTCACCGCGCTGCCCGTGCTAGACCTGGCGGACCTGGACGCGATCTGCCAGCTCATCCGTGACAGCGCGCCCACGGTCACGCCCGCACTGGCTGCCACCTTGGCGCAGCCTCACCAGACCCGGTAGACATGGCCGCTGCGCGGCCCTTCCACACTGCGCTGGAAGGCCAGCGCGACGCGCGCCGCCGGCACCGGCTCAAAGCCGGGGAAGAAATCGCCATACGCAGGCCATGACTCCTGCACCACCGTCGGGCTGACCACATTGATGCGCAGGCCGCGCTCCAGCTCGGGCGCCGCGCTACGCACGAATCCCTCCAGCGCCGCATTGACGCTGCCGGCATTGGCGCCCATGCGGATCGGCTCGCTGCCGACGATGCCGCTGGTCAGCGTAATCGAGCCGCCTTGGTTCAGGAAATGCTGGCCAACCAGCGCCAGGCGCACCTGCCCCAGCAGTTTGTCCTGCAGCCCGATTTCAAAGTCCTCGGCCCGCATCTGCGCGAGCGGCCCGAAAAACAGGCTTCCGGTAGTGGCGACGATCGCGTCCACCCTGCCGGTCGCTTCGAACAAGGCCAGCACGGATTCCGGCCGGGTCAGGTCGACCCGGTGATCACCGCGCGATTTGCCGACCCGCACCACTTCGTGGCGGGCCGACAGGTTCTCTACCACCGCCTGGCCGAGCGTGCCGCTGGCTCCGATCACAACAATTTTCATCGCATTCCCCATGATTCCGGTTGTTTAAGAAGACGGAATTCCTTCCGCCGCCATCAGGAATGCATTGTGGAAGTGGATTCGAAAGCGATAAATGGGCTAGGATTTCGCGTGTCCCTAACTTTTCATTAGTAATCCATGGACAAGTTGCGCAGCATGGAGGTGTTTGCCGCCGCCGCCGAGGCCGGCAGCTTCAGCGCCTGCGCCGATGCGCTGGGCCTGTCGGCGGTGATGGTGGGCAAGCATGTCGGCCAGCTGGAGCGGCATCTGGGCGTGCGCCTGCTGCAACGCAGCACGCGCCGCCAGAGCCTGACCGAAGCCGGCCGGCTGTTCCTGGAGGAATGCCGGCAGATCCTGGAGCGCGTGCGCAATGCGGAAACCGTGGCCGAACGCCTGCACAGCCAGCCACGCGGCCGCCTGCGCGTGACCGCGCCGGTGACGCTGGGCGAGACGGCGGTGGCCGAGGCGGTATCGGCCTACCTGCTGCGCTACCCGGAAGTCACGGTGGAACTGGTGCTCGATGACGCCTTCACCGACCTGATTGCCGACGGCTTCGACGCCGCCGTGCGCATCGGCGCGCTAGCCAATTCCGACCACCTGGTGGCGCGGCCCTTGCGGCCGTATCGCATGGCAATCTGCGCGGCGCCGGCCTATCTCGCGCAGGCGGGCCATCCGCGAACGCTGGCGGACCTGGCCGGGCACCGTTGCCTGAATCATCTGCTGTGGCCGCAGGGCATGGGATGGCCGGCCACCGCGGACGACCAGGCGGCGGTGCCTTCGGCGCCGCTGGCGGCCAATAACGGCCAGGCGCTGCGGCGCGCGGCGTTGGCGGGCTGTGGGGTGGTGATGCAACCCGAAGTGCTGCTGGCGGCGGACATTGCCGGCGGGCTGCTGGTGCCGCTGCTGGAAGACGCAGTGCCGGCGCCAAGGCCGGTGCATCTGCTCTATCCGCGCGATCCGCGGCCGCTGCCCAAGCAGGCCAGCTTTGTGCAGATCATGCTGGAGAAAATGGGGGCATGAAGCGCCTGATGCGCCTGATGCGCCTGATGCGCCTGCGCGCGCCGCCCGCGGAGGACACCTCCGTCGCGCCCAGCGTGGTGCAGATCAGGTTGTCGAGCCGGTGATTCCAGTCATTGAAATCCCCCGCGATCACCAGTGGCGCCTGTGCCGGCACCACATCCTGCACGCGCTTGACCAGCGCCTCCGCCTGCCGCGCGCGGCTGCGCGCGAACAAACCGAAATGCACGCAGATCAGGTGGGCCTCGACCCCGTTCATGTCGGCCACCGCATGCAGCAGCCCGCGCTGCTCGAAGCGATGGTCGGAGATATCGAGGTTTTCCGACATCAGGATCGGGTGGCGCGACAGGATGGCGTTGCCGTGGTGCCCGTGGTCGTACACCGCATTGCGCCCATAAACCGAATGCGGATAGGCGTCGGTCGCCAGGTAGTTGAGCTGGGTGTAGTCAGGGTCGAACAAGGCCGCCGCCACCAGGCGGTCATTGCGGTCCTGCACTTCCTGCAGGAAGACGATGTCGGCGTTGACCACGTGCAGCCCATCACGCACATTATGGATCCGGGACTTGCCCTTGATGCCGGTCACGCCCTTGTGAATGTTGTAGGTGACGACGCGCAGCCTCATCGATCCGCTCCGCAGGCCGCGCGCTGCCCCTGATGTACCCGCCAGTCCAGTTGCAGCACGGCCTCGGCGTTACTGGTCGAGAAGCAAAGCGCGGCGGCTTCGCGCCATGGCAGCCACTGATATCGCAGGTGCTCGCGAGGCGCCAGCGTCACCGGCCGCGGCTGCGCCACGCGCAGGCCAAACCAATGCTCGGTGTTGCGCGTCACGCCAGGGGCGTAGCGGTGGCGCCACTGCGGGTAGATTTCGTAGTCGATGGTGTGCTGCCAGTCGTCCAGTTCGTGCTCGGCTGCGATCAGGCCGGTTTCCTCGGCCACCTCGCGTGCGGCCGTCAGTGCCAGTGGCTCGTCCGGCGTGTCCAGGCTGCCGGTGACGGACTGCCAATAGCCCGGCCGGTCGGCGCGCTCGATCAACAGCACTTGCAGGTCCGGCGTGTGAATCACAACCAGGACGGATTCAGGGATTTTGTAGGACATGGGGATAGGACAAACGGCGTCCCCAAGCTTACCGCAGTTGCGCCCCTGCGCCATGGGAAACATGGCGGGCATGGTGGACATGACGGTCTCGCGGGTCCGGCCCGCTCATGCAGCGTGGACGCTGGGCTGCGCCGGCGTCTCGCGCAGCCAGGTCTCGAATACGCCCGGCGAGTCGCCGTGGCCCCACGCGGCGCGCAGTTGCTGCATCAACGGCGTGAGCGAGTGCGTGTATTCGCGCGAAGCCGCCTGCGCATGCACGGCCAGGCGGTCGGCACATTGCTGGACCTGTGCCTGCAGCTGCGCGCGCTCCTGCGCGATCTCCTTCTCGCGCACACCCAGCGCGTTGTACTTCTGGATCAGGAAGCGCTGATAGTCCCCCGCCTCCACGCCCTGGGCCGCCTGCGCGTTGACCTGCTCGAAGCGCATCACGATGCTGCCGGTTTCCTGCTCGATGTGCGTGGCCTCGGCGGCCAGCGCCTGCAACCCGTCCTGCAGCCGCAGTGCCTCGCGGCGCTCGTCGCGCAACTGCGCGGCGTACTCGTCGAAGCTGCGCTGGGCCGTCAGGTAAGCCTGCACAACCGGCTGCGGCGCCACCACCAGCAACGGGTCCGCGCCGCCGGCGCCGCTGCCCTGCAGCAAAGCGTCGTCGGCCAGCCTCAGGTTGCCCAGGTCCTCCAGCCAGCGTCCACGCGCCATGACGGTGCCCACCGTATCGAGCGCCACCCGGCGCAAGGCCTCGGCGCGCTGCATTTCCACCGGCTCGAGCATTGGTACGCCAACACCGCCGCCGGTCTGCGCGGCATGGGCGATATCCGGCACGCAAGCCGCCACCGTGGTCGCCACGGACTCCGACATGGCCACTGCGGAGCGGCGCACCGCGCGCCGCAGCTCGAAACGCGCCAGCAGCATCATCACCAGCCCGGCCACCAGCCAGGTGACGATGGTTTCGGCATGAGCCAGTAAAAACTGGCGGATCAGTTCTACATCCAGGTGCACGGCAAATTCCTCCCGCGCGGCCGGCGTGCCTTCGAAATGGGCTTGCGGCTTGGCGCTATAAAGGGAGAAGACTGGGCGGAAAGGGCTTCGTTCCGCGATGTAACAATTGGAAACCAGCCATCGGGTGCTGACTGTGGCACGTGCCGCGCGCGAGACCCATGCCGCGGGACCTGGCCGGATCTCCCATACCTCAGGCGTGAGCCGCCTTCATGTCCGTGATGAAGGCGTCCAGCAGGTCGTTGCGGTGCGGCTTGCGGCGTACCGCCATGTCTCGAGTGGCAGGCTTGGCCGCGACCGCGGCAAGCGTTTAAGGCACCCCGGAAACAAAAAGGCCGCGCTTGCGCGCGGCCCTTCTTCCAGAAGACGAAAACCCGGCTCAGGCCGTCTTCGGCTCCGCGGCGCGCAAACGGATATGCAGCTCGCGCAGTTGCTTCTCGTCGACCGAGCTCGGTGCTTGCGTGAGCAAGTCTTGCGCGCGCTGGGTCTTGGGGAAGGCGATCACGTCGCGGATCGAATCAGCACCGGCCATCATGGTGACGATGCGGTCCAGGCCGAAAGCCAGGCCGCCGTGCGGGGGCGCGCCGTATTGCAGCGCGTCCAGCAGGTAGCCGAACTTGGCACGGGCTTCTTCCTCGCCGATCTTCAGGGCGCGGAACACCTTGCTCTGCACGTCCTCGCGGAAGATCCGCACCGAGCCGCCACCCATTTCCATTTCCCAGCCGTTCAGGACCATGTCGTAGGCCTTGGCGATGCACTTGCCCGGATCGGTTTCCAGGTACTGCAGGTGCTCGTCCTTGGGGCTGGTGAACGGGTGGTGCATGGCGACCCAGCGGGCGTCTTCTTCGTCGTACTCGAACATCGGGAAGTCGATCACCCACAGCGGCTTCCACACGTCCTCGAACAGGCCGTGGGTCTTGCCGAACTCGGAGTGGCCGACCTTCAGGCGCAGGCCGCCGATGGCATCGTTGACGATCTTGGCCTTGTCCGCGCCGAAGAAGATGATGTCGCCGTCCTTGGCGCCAGTGCGCTTCAGGATCTCGGCGATGGCCGCGTCGTGCAGGTTCTTGACGATCGGCGATTGCAGGCCGTCGCGGCCCTTGGCCACTTCGTTGACCTTGATCCAGGCCAGGCCCTTGGCGCCGTAGATGGCGACGAACTGGGTGTAGGCATCGATCTCGCTGCGCGAGATGGCGGCGCCGCCCGGCACGCACAGGCCGACCACGCGGCCGTTCTCGCTGTTGGCGGGGCCGGAGAACACCTTGAAGTCGACGTCCTTCATGGCGTCGGTCAGTTCGGTGAACTCGAGCTTGACGCGCAGGTCAGGCTTGTCCGAACCGAAGCGGGCCATGGCCTCGCGGAATTCCATCACCGGGAAGCTGGCGTCCAGGTCGACGTCGATGGCGTTCTTGAACACCGTGCGCATCATGTCCTCGAACAGGTCGCGGATCTCCTGCTCGCTCAGGAACGAGGTCTCGCAGTCGATCTGCGTGAACTCGGGCTGACGGTCGGCACGCAGGTCTTCGTCGCGGAAGCACTTGGTGATCTGGTAGTAGCGGTCGAAGCCCGACACCATCAGCATCTGCTTGAAGATCTGCGGCGATTGCGGCAGCGCGAAGAAGTGGCCCGGGTTGGTCCGCGAGGGCACCAGGTAATCGCGCGCGCCTTCGGGCGTGCTCTTGCCCAGCATCGGGGTCTCGATGTCGATGAAGCCTTGCGCGTCCAGGAACTTGCGCACTTCCATCGCCACCTTGTAGCGCAGGCGCAGGTTGTACTGCATCTGCGGGCGGCGCAGGTCCAGCACGCGGTGCGTCAGGCGGGTGGTCTCGGACAGGTTGTCGTCGTCGAGCTGGAACGGGGGCGTGACCGACGGGTTGAGCACGGTCAGCTCATGGCACAGCACCTCGATCTTGCCGGAGGTCAGGTTGGCGTTCTCGGTGCCTGCCGGACGGGGACGGACCTTGCCGGTGATGCGCACGCAGAACTCGTTGCGGATCTCTTCGGCGGCCTTGAACATCTCGGGACGATCGGGGTCGCACACCACCTGCACCAGGCCTTCGCGGTCGCGCAGGTCGATGAAGATCACGCCGCCGTGATCGCGGCGACGCTGTACCCAGCCGGTGAGGGCCACTTCCTGGCCCGACAGTTGTTCGGTCACAAGACCGCAATAGTGAGTACGCATGGAGGACATAAGAGAATTCCCGGAATAACGCGGCCGCCGATGCGGCCGGCGATCAATTTGAATGCGATGAGTCGGCGGATTCGGCGAGGGCTTCTGCCCCCGCTTCGCCGGCGCGCACCGAGCCGCTCTTGCGTGGCAGCTCGGTCGGCGCCACCACGCCCATCGAGACGATGTATTTCAGCGCGGCGTCGACGGTCATGTCGAGTTCGATGGTATCGGCCTTGGGCATCATGAGAAAGAAGCCCGAGGTCGGATTGGGCGTGGTCGGCACGTAGACGCTGACATACTCGCCCTGCAAGTGATTCTGCACGTCGCCCCCGGGACGGCCGGTCAGGAAGGCGATGGTCCACGAGCCCTCACGCGGGTACTGCACCAGCAGCGCCTTGCGAAAGGCATTGCCCGACGAGGAAAGCAGCGTATCCGAGACCTGCTTGACGCTGGTGTAGATCGGCCCGACCACCGGGATATGGCGCAGCAGCGCCTCCCACCAGCGCACCAGGCGCTGGCCGATGAAGTTGTGGGTCAGCAGGCCGACCAGCAGGATGAACACCACCGTCAGGATGGCGCCCAGGCCCGGGATGCGCACCTTGAACAGCTGGACGGGCTGCCAGGCCTCAGGCAACAGCGCCAGGCTCTGGTCCATGGTGCTGATGACCAGGTTCAACACCCACAGCGTGATGCCCAGCGGCACCAGCACCAAGAGCCCGGTGAGGAACCAGGTCTTGAGGGCGGACGTTTTCTTAGCCGGCACGATGCGTTCTGCCTTCAATGGCTGGCGGCAGCGCTGCCAGAACCGCCGGCAGTGCTGGCCGGCGCCGTGCTGGTGCTGGTGCTGGCGTTGCTGGAGGAATCCGTGGCTGCGCCGGACGAGGCCGGTGCCGCTGCTTCGCTCTTGCCCTCGGTGGCGCCGGCCGCGGCTGGCGTGGCGGGCGCGGCGGAGGCGCCACTGTTGCCACCGCGGAAATCGGTGACGTACCAGCCCGACCCCTTGAGCTGGAAGCCCGCGGCGGTCAGTTGTTTCTTGAACGTGCCCTTCGCGCCGCAGGATGTGCAGTCGGTGAGCGGGGCATCGCTCATTTTCTGCAGCACATCGCGCCCGTGGCCGCAGGCGTCGCAACGATAGGCATAGATCGGCATAGTGGCTCTCCGCGAGGATTCTGGAACGGAAAATGGGTGGAACCGCAGGGTCGCGCTGGCCGGGAAGTTGCCACTCCCGCGCGCCGCCCCACGGTGCAAAGCCTTGAATTATAAACTGATCTGAGAATGCCGGGCCGGCGGAAAAAGGGCAGAAAATGCCTTCGAGCGCACGCGTGAGGCGCCCGGCGCCGGCAACGCTCAGGCCAGATGCACTTCCTTGACCCGCGGATGATCGCCGATCCACTGCGGCAGCCGCGAGCCAAACACCATGCCGCCGATGGAGAACAACAGACCGACCATCTGCGGCGGCACCGCCGCGTCGGCGAAAGCGATTTCACAGCACAGCCAGGAAGCCAGCCCGAGGATGATCGCGGCGAGGCCGCCCTGGCGCGTGGCCGGCTTCCAGAACATGCCAAAGGCCAGCGGCACGAACGAGGACACCAAGGTGACCTTATAGGCATTTTCCACCATATGGAAAATGGAAAGATGCGAGTTCAGCGCGAACAGCGTGACCAGCACGGCGAACACCAGCACCACGGCCTGCATCACGCGCAGGAAGCGGCGGTCATCGAGATGGCGGAAATAAGGCCGCAGGATGTTCTCGGCAAAGGTGACCGAGGGCGCCAGCAGCGTCGCCGAGGCGCAGCTCTTGATGGCGGACAGCAGTGCACCGAAGAACATCACCTGGGCGAACATGGGCGCGTGCGTCAGGATCAGCTTGGGCAGGATCAGCTGCGAATCGGTGTTGATGTACTTTTGCACCATCTCCGGATCGATCATGGTGGCCGAATAGGCCAGGAACATCGGGATGAAGGCAAAGCAGAAGTAGAGCACGCCGCCGAGTACCGAGGCGCGCCCGGCAATCTTCTCCGTGCGTGACGACGTCACGCGCTGGAACACATCCTGCTGCGGGATCGACCCCAACATCATGGTGAACAGCGCGGCCGCGAAACCGATGATCTGTAACAGGTCCAGCGAGGGCAGGAATTCGAACTTGCCGGCCGCGGCCGCATGCGACACCACCGCCGCCACGCCGCCGGCCTGGCCGCTGACTTCATAGCCGATATACAGCATCCCGATCACGATGATGATCATCTGGATGAAGTCGGTCACCGCCACGGCCCACATGCCGCCGAACAGGGTGTACACCAGCACGCTGGCAGCCCCGATCATCATGCCGGTCTCCTGCGACAGCGCGCCGTCGGAGACCGTGAAGAACACCAGCCCGAGCGCCTTGATCTGCGCGGCAACCCAGCCCAGGTAGGACATCACGATGCACAGCGTGGTCAGCACCTCGGCCAGCCGCCCGTAGCGGTTGTGATAGTAATCGCCGATGGTGAGCAGGTTCATCCGGTACAGCGGGCGCGCGAAGAACAGGCCGACCAGGATCAGGCATAGCGAGGAACCGAAGGGATCGGACACCACCCCGGACAAGCCCTCCTTGAGGAAGACAGCGGGGATGCCCAGCACCGTCTCCGAGCCAAACCATGTGGCGAACACGGTGGCGGTGACGATATAGAACGGCAGGCTGCGGCCGGCGACCGCGAAATCGGTGGCGTTGCGCACGCGCAGCGCGGCCCACAGGCCGATGCCGACCGAGATTACCCAGTAGATGATGACGAACCAGATCAGCATGCTGCTGCCCTATCCCAAAGTGCCCTTGCGGCGAGAAACCGGTTGCCGGTGAGGCGGGATATGCGGCCAGCCTTGCCCGGAGTCCAATTCATCGGTCGGGGCCGCATGGGTGGCTGATCTAGCCTGCGGTCGTAGCCGAATCAAAACGCGGATTATAGCGACGCCTGCCGCGCGGCGAGAAAAAATCCCCGCCACGCGGAAATTGCCCGGGATGGTGCAGCCCTGGCGCCACAGGTGACGTGGACAGCGCCGCGGCTGCCCGCCACGGCCGCGGCGCTCCGCCATGGTGCGCAAGATGCACGGCTTACGCACGGTTACACAGCTTACAAAGCCAAATCCAAGATGCTCAAGACCCTGATGATCGCAGCAGGCCTGCTCGGCGCGGGCCTGGCCAGCGCCCAGACCGCGGCGGTCTCGCAGGATGTGCAGCGCAACGTCAACCAGGAACAGCGCATCGAGAACGGCCTGAAGTCGGGCACCCTGAACACGCGCGAAGCGGCCAGCCTGGAAAAGCAGACCGCGCACGTGGACCACATGGAAGCGCACGCCATGGCCAATGGCTCGGTCTCGCCGCGCGAGCAGGCGTCGATCCAGCGTGCCGAAAACCACGTGAGCCGCGACATCGCGCACGACACACATAACGGCATCACCGGCAACCCCGCCAGCGCCTCGTCGCAGCGCATGCAGGCCGACGTGCAACGCAATATCAACCAGGAACAACGCATCAAGAATGGCGTGGCCAACGGCTCGCTCACGAATCGCGAGGCCGGCAGCCTCGAGCGCGGCCAGGCTCACGTCGATCGGCGCGAAGCGCGTGCCGGCGCCAGCGGCCATGTCAGCGCGGGCGCGCAGCGCGGCATCCAGCGCGCCGAAAACCGCGACAGCCGGGCGATCTACCACGACAAGCACAACGCCCGCGTGCGCGGCTAAAGCCAGGGCTGGCGCCTGGGGCTGAAACCTGAAACCAGAAACCTAAGCCCTGCGGCGCCAGACCTGCCACTGCTCGCGGCCGGCGAATACCGGCAGCGAGCCAGTGACGGCCCTGGCCTCGACCAGATCGAACGCCGGCGCAAGCAGCGCGCGCAGCTCTGCCTCGGGGATCGCGAAGGGCGGCCCGCCGCGCGTCTCGTCCAGGAAAAAGTAGCCGGCCAGCAGGCCGCCCGGCGGCAGCAGTTGCGCCACGCGGGCGGCGTAGGCGGTCCGCATGGCTGGCGGCAAGGCGCACAGGAAGGCCCGCTCGTAGATCCACTGGCAGGCAGGCTCGGGCACGAAGGCAAAGAAATCCGCCTCGTGCACGACGGCCCCGGCCGGCCCCAGCGCGCGGCGCGCGCTGGCCACGGCCTCGGGCGAGAAATCGATGGCGGTCACCGGCCAGCCGCGCGCATGGAGCCAGCCTGCTTCCCAGCCGTTGCCGCAGCCAGGGACCAGCGTGGGGCAAGGCGCCATTGCGCTGGCGAAGGCCTCGAATTCGGCCGGCACGCCGCCCAGGTCCCAAGGCATGAAGCCTTTCTCGAAGCGCTCATCCCAGAAGGCCGGATCCGCCGCGTCGCGCGTGGCAAAGGCTGGCGGGACCCCGCTCTTGTCCGGCGCGTTATCGGATTTGGTCAAGCTAGCCTCCACTGCGTTGCATCACGTTTGCCCACGCCCCCCAAGGGCGATCGGGCTTGCTACCGCTTGCTACCAATAGCCGACCCAGGCCAGCAGCTCGGTCAGCACCACGCCCGCGACAAATCCCCCCACCAGCAGCAAGGCGGTGCCGACCAGGCGGTTGGTGCGGCGCTGCTCGGCGACCAGCGCGGCTAGCAGCTTCTCCTGCTGGCCATTGTCCACCAGCGCGCGGCGCTCGAGGAACTGGTGCGCCAGGCGCGGGAAATCGGGCAGCATCTTGGCCCATTGCGGGGCCTCTACCTGGATGCGTTCCCAGGCACCCTTCCAGCCGACCTGCTCGTGCATCCACTTCTCGAGGAAGGGCTTGGCGGTCTTCCACAGGTCCAGGTCCGGATCGAGCTGGCGCCCCAGCCCTTCGATATTCAACAACGTCTTCTGCAACAGGACCAGTTGCGGCTGGATCTCGACATTGAAACGGCGCGAGGTCTGGAACAAGCGCATCAGCACCATGCCCAGCGAGATCTCCTTGAGCGGCTTGTCGAAATAGGGCTCGCAGCACGCCCGTACCGCGCTCTCCAGTTCCTCCACCCGCGTATTCGCCGGCACCCAGCCCGACTCCACGTGCAGCAAGGCCACCCGATGGTAGTCGCGGCGGAAGAAGGCGATGAAGTTCTGCGCCAGGTAGTTCTTGTCGAACTCGGACAGCGCGCCAACGATGCCGAAGTCCAGCGCGATGTAGCGGCCAAAGCTCTGCGGCGCCACCGACACCAGGATATTGCCCGGGTGCATGTCGGCGTGGAAGAAGCCGTCGCGGAACACCTGCGTGAAGAAGATCTCCACGCCTTCCTCGGCCAGCAGGTGCATGTCGACACCGGCCGCCCGGAGCGATTCGGTGCGCGAGATGGGGATCCCGTGCATGCGCTCCATCACGAAGACCTCGCTGCTGCACCAGTCCCAGAACACCTCGGGCACCAGAAGCAGCTTGGTATCGGCAAAGTTGCGGCGCAGCTGGCTGGCGTTGGCGGCCTCGATCATCAGGTCGAGCTCGTCGTGCAGGTATTTGTCGAACTCGGCGACCACCTCGCGCGGCTTGAGACGCTTGCCATCGGCCCAGAAACGCTCCAGCCAGGCGGCCAGGTCGCGCATCAGCGCCAGGTCGCTGTCGATCACCGGCAGCATGCCCGGGCGCAAGACCTTCACTGCCACTTCACGGCCGTGGTTGGGGCCACCCTTCAGGATGGCGAAGTGCACCTGGGCGATGGACGCGCTGGCCACCGGCTTGTGATCGAAGCTCTCGAACAGCGTCGCCAGTTTCCGGCCCAGCGAGCGCTCGATGATCTTGACCGCCACGACCGAATCGAATGGCGGCACCTGGTCCTGCAGCTTGGCCAGCTCGTCGGCGATATCCTCGGGCATCAGGTCGCGCCGGGTGGAGAGCACCTGGCCGAACTTGACGAAGATCGGCCCCAGGCGCGTCAGCGCCAGCCGCAGGCGTTCGCCGCGGGGCATGTCGAGCTTGCGGCCAATGGTGATGACACGCACCAGGAAACGGATGCGGCGGCTCTTGAAACCGGACAGCACGAGTTCGTCGAGGCCGTAGTAGAGGATGACGAAAACGATCTTGCAAAGGCGCAGGAAGCGGGTCATGCAGGTTCTTCAGTGTTGTGGCCGTGCTGATTGGCCGGTCTGGCAATGGCTCAAGCCGTGGAGAAGCAAGGGTCTGGCGGTGGCGGGCAGCGGACGATCAGCGGTGAGCGGACGGCAGCGTGCCAGCGCCGCGCTCGGAGCGGGTACGCTGCTCCAGCTTTTCCAGCCGCTTCTCCAGCCGGGCGAGATCGTCGCGCAGCGCGCTCACACCGGAAGCGAACTCGTCGAGCGCGACATGGCGCACCAGGGTGGGCTGCTCGTCGAGCAGGTATTCGGTCACGTTATCGACCAGCGCGCGGCCCACCCGCGTGGCCTGGGCATGCACCTGCTGCACGCCGTCCACCACCCGTTGCGCCACGCTGTCGCTAAGCGGGCCGCCCAGGATGCCGCGCAGTGCGCGCGACAGGTCCTCGGCCGCATCCCAGCGCAGGCTGCGGGCCAGCGTGGAGACCGTGTTGGCCAGCTCGGCATCGCCCTCGATGCGCACATGCTTCATCGCCGCCGCCTGGCCGCCGCCCGCCACGTCGGAGGCCACCAGCGGCCATTGCTGCAGCGGCACTGTCAGGGTGACCGCCGGGGTCTCGTCCACCGGGGCCAGTTCCGTCAGACCCTGCCCCGTCACCTTCAATGCGAGCACGAACGCAGCCGCGTCGAAGCGGATGATGCGCCCGGCAAAGGGCTGGAGCATCGAGGTTGCCCAGGGTTCCTGCTCTAGCAGGTGGTTCAGGGCGGTGATGGGGGGCGTGGCCAGGGGGGTGGGGAGCGTGGTCATGATCGGGTGTGGCTGGGGGCGGGCCTTTCAGGGTAGTGGGTTGGTCGGTTTTAGAGTCGGATTCAACGTCAACTTCAACTTCAACTGCATCAATTCAAAGGCTTGACTTCAGGAACAACTGCAACCGCGATTGCAGCTTCACCACCCCTGCGGGGCGGCGACCCCGAGGCGCCCCCGAGGCGCCCCATACAGCCTTGGCACACCTACACGCCTCGCCGCGCATCGTTTGGATGCACGATCCCGGGGGCCTGCCAGGCCAGAGGATTCATGCCCGCATACAAAAAAAGCCCACGTTTTCACGTGGGCCTCCATTCTATGCCACCTGCCGGACTTGAACCTGCCGGCGAGGCACTCGCTGCACTCAGGAACTCTGTTGAATCCCGGCCAGCAGCCAGCCGCCGGGGCCGGTTACAGGCTTGGCCAGGTTCCAGACTTCGGCGAAGGGCTGGGCGGGGTCTCCGGCCTTTTCGCGGATCATGCCGGAGAAACGCACGCTGGCCAGATGCTGGGCCGCGCTGTCTTCGATGCCGAGCAGTTCGCCTTCCAGCGTGACCACGTCGGTCTTGTTGACCTCGGCGCCGCGCTCGGACAGGTCCATCTTGATCTCGGCGAACATCTCCGGGGTGGTGAACTCGCGGATGTCGTCGAGGTTGCCGGCGTCCCAGGCTGCCTGCAGGCGAACGTAGTAGATCTTGGCGTTGCGCAGGAAGGCTGCGGTGTCGAAGTCAGCCGGCACGCCCCAGGGCTGGGCCGCGCCTGCTACGGCGCCGGCGGCCGCGCCTGCCATCACCGGCGCCGCGGACTGCATCGACGAGAGGGGCGTGGGCATGACGGGGTTGGGTGCGCCAAGCGGCTCTTGTTGACGCAGTACCGGTTCGTTGCTGCCGCCGAAGCCGTTACCCGAGCCGCTACCGGCGCCTGCACCGGCATAGGCCGGTTGCTGCGCAGTCTTGGCGCCGCCGCGGAACTTGCGGATCAGCCAGATTGCAGCGAATGCCACCAGCGCGATCAGGATCAGGTTGGACAGGAAGCCCATGGCGGCGCCACCCAGGCCGAAGTGCGACAGCAGCCAGCCAATGCCCAGGCCGGCGGCGATGCCGCCGAGCATGCCACCCCAATTGCGCTTGGGTGCGGCAGCAGCGGCTGCCCCCGCGCCGGCGGCGCCTGCGGCAGCCGGTGCGGCCTGCTGGGCCGGTTGCGCGGGCGTTTGCGACGGCGATTGCTGGGCCGGCGCCTGCTGGCGTTGCGTCACGCCGGACGATTGCTTGCCAATGCTGCGCGACCCGCCGAGGCGTTTGGCATTGGCGTCGAGCGCCATGCCGAGAGCAAGCGTACCAATCAGCACACCCGCCATGAATTTTGCGCGAAATAGCGACATATCAGTGCTTTCCCTGTTAAGTTCGCTCATTTTTCTTTGAGCCTATATCGGTCTAGTACTTTCGCCCGACGTGGAGTGCCACCACTCCTGCGGTCAGGTTGAAGTATTCGACATTCTCCAGGCCCGCATGTTCCATAAGACGTACAAGTGAAGCCTGGTCTGGATGCATTCTGATCGATTCAGCCAGATAGCGATAGCTATCGGAATCCTGTACCACCCGCTGCCCCAGCCACGGCAGGAACTTCAGGGAGTACATGTCATAGGCCTTTTCCAGCGGCTTCCACACCTTGGAGAACTCCAGCACCATGACCTTGCCACCCGGCTTGATCACCCGGCGCATCTCGGACAACGCCACATCCTTGTGCGTCATGTTGCGCAGCCCGAAAGAGACGGTGACCAGGTCGAAGTGGTTGTCCGGGAACGGAATCCGCTCCGCGTCACAGAGGCAGGTGGGGGTGACGATGCCTTTATTCAACAAGCGATCGCGGCCAACCCGGAGCATCGACTCGTTGATGTCGGTCAGCCAGACCTCGCCGGTGGGCCCCGCCTGGCGTGCGAAGGCCTTGGCCAGGTCGCCGGTGCCGCCAGCGATGTCGAGCACCTTGAAGCCGGGCCGCACACCGGCCTGGGCGATGGTGAACATCTTCCACAGCCGGTGCATGCCGCCCGACATCAGGTCGTTCATGACGTCGTACTTGTTGGCCACCGAATGGAAGACTTCGGCCACCTTGCCGGCCTTCTCTTCTTCCTTGACCTTCTCGAACCCGAAGTGGGTTTCGCTCATGACTCGCTCCAGAATTCAGTAATGGCCCGCGGGGGCACGCAATCTCAATGGTTGCCGCAGGCATGGCCGCCGGGGGCCACCATGGGGGTGTCGCGATCGACGCCGGCCGCTTCCAGCCGCTGCAGGTAGGACTGCCAGATGGCGTCCTGCTGGGCGCCCAGGCGGTACAGCAGTTCCCAGGAATAGATGCCGGTATCGTGACCATCGGAAAAACGGATCAGGATGGCGTAGTTGCCGACCGGCTCCACCGCGGCGATGGTGACCTCGCGCTTGCCGGTCTGCAGCACTTCCTGGCCCGGGCCGTGGCCCTGCACTTCGGCCGAGGGTGAGTTCACCCTCAGGTATTCGAACGGCAGCCGGAAGGCGGATCCGTTGTCAAAACCCACCTCCAGCACACGCGACTGGGTGTGCACGGTAAGGGCGGTGGGATGGGGAGTATCTTTTTCGAGGCCTGCCATGATGGGTGGCGTGCGGCTGTGGGCGAGCCGCAAGTTGCGGCCACACCGGCCTTTACGCTTCGTGTACGACCCGATAGCTTACCGCAGCCGCCTCGCCTTGCCCATCTCGGTCCGCCTCCCAGTGCGCTCCGTGTGCTGCCACATACTGCAGGCGGCGGCCGTGGAACGCGGCCACGGTGCTGCGATGGGCGATGCTGATGATGGCCGCGCCGGGCAGGGATTCCACCATCAGGCGGTACATCGCGCTTTCGGTTTCCTCGTCGAGCGCGCTGGTGGCCTCATCCAGGAACAGGTAATCGGGCTTTTGCAGCAGCGCGCGCGCAAAGGCCAGGCGTTGCTGCTCGCCCGGCGACAGCCGCAGCGACCAGTTATCGAACACGTCGAGCTGCTCGGTCAGGGCGCCGAGCCGGGCTTCGCGCAGCACCTTCTGCAAGGCTTCGCTGCTATGCACGGTGCCGGCGTCGGGATAAGCCAGCGCATCGGCCAGCGAGCCGATCGGCAGGTAGCTGCGCTGCGGCAGGAACAGCATGCGAGCCGCTCCCGGCATGGCTACCGTGCCGCTGCCATAAGGCCAGATACCAGCCAGCGCGCGGAACAGCACGCTCTTGCCGCAGCCGGAGGGGCCACTGACCAGCCAGCGCTCGCCAGGCGCGATCTGCAGCGAGAACGGCGCCACCAGCGGCCGTTGCTGGATCTCCCCACCGTTGCCGGTGCGCACCGGCAACGCCAGCGCGAGGGTGTCGATGCGGATGCCGTCGTTGTCCGTGCCGGCGCCGGCCTCGGCCTTGACCACCTCGATGTCGCGCACGCCGGTGTGCTCCTGGTCCTGGCGCTCGGCCACGCGGATGGCGTCGCGGAAATCGATCAGCCGGTTGGCCGCGGCCTTCCAGCCGACCAGCGTGGCGTAGCTGTCGACAAACCAGGACAGCGCGCCCTGCACCTGGCCAAAGGCCGAGCTCATCTGCATCAGCCCGCCCAGCGTCATCTTGCCGGCGAAGTAGCGCGGCGCGGCGACGATCAGCGGGAAAATGATGGCGAACTGGCCATAGCCGGAATTGACGAAGGTCAGCCGCCGCGTATACCGCATCAGCTGGTTCCAGTTGGCGCGGATGCGGTCGAAGCGCGAGCGCAGGCCGGCTTCTTCGGTAGGCTCGCCGCGGTACAGCGCCACCGGCTCGCTGTTCTCGCGCAGGCGCACCAGCGTGAAACGGAAATCCGCCTCGTACTGCTCTTGCTGGAAGTTCAAGCCAATCAGTGGCCGGCCCACCAGGTGGGCAATCAGCGAGCCGATCAGCGCATAGCCCACGGCGAACCACACCATATAGCCGGGGATCGTGACCTGGCTGCCGCCCAGCATGAAGCTGATCGGCCCGGACACCGCCCACAGGATGCCGACGAACGACAGCAGGGTCACCACCGAGTTGAGCAGCCCGAGCGAGAGCGACAGCGCGCCGTCGGTGAAGGAGCGCAAGTCGTCCGCCAGCCGCTGGTCGGGGTTGTCGGTGGCGCGCGTCTGCTCGATGCGGTAATACGCCTGGTGGCTGAGCCAGTGCTCCATGAAGCGTCCCGTCATCCAGGTACGCCAGCGCATCTGCAGCATCATGGTGTAGTACTGCCGGGAAATCGCCGCCACGATAAAGAAACCGGCGATCCAGGAAAAGCGGATCAGCAGCGCCTTGAAGGAGACGTAGTCATGCTGCTCCAGCGCGTTGTAGAACACGCGGTTCCACTCGTTGAGCAGCACGTTGATATAGACGATGCCCAGATTGAGCGCGACCACGAAGCCTAGCAGCCCGAGGCCAGCCTTGCGGTCCTCGGATTTCCAGTAAGGCTTGATCAGGTCCCACGTCTCGGCCACCCGCAGGCGGCTCTGGATCTTGAGGGCACGGGCCGGCACGGCAGGGCCCGGAACGGTAACGGAAGTCGGTGTGGACATGGCACCTTTCGCGCGGGCGGGCCATGGCTGATCCACCGGCCCCCGCTCTTGTTGGAGTAAAGACAACGGGTGTTAGAAGACGGCGCTGCCCGACTGGTTCCGGGAACTCCAAAAAACCGGCAGCAATCCGCGCCTTGGGTCAGCGTACTTCGTCCAGTTTTGCCAGGGCCGCACGCAGTGCCGGCAGGCGCTGCGCAAGGCCAGCCAGGCGCGCGGCGTCGGGCTCGCGCTGCGGGGCCGCCCAGACGGCTTCGGGAAAATGCGTGTCCCAGCGATAGCGTGGAATGATATGCCAGTGCAGGTGCGGCACCATATTGCCGAAGGCGGCAAGGTTGACCTTGTCGGGCGACATGGTCGCGCGCACCGCGCGCTCCACGCGCGCCACCAGGCGCATCAGCCAGGCCTGGTCGTCCTCGCAGAGGTCGGTCTGCTCAGCCACGTGGCCGTTCCAGACCACCCGGCAAAATCCCGGAAAGCGCTCGTGCTCGACCAGGATGACGCGGGCGCGCTCGCCGCGCCAGGCCAGTTCCCCGCCGTCGGTCTCGCACAGGGGGCAGTTGGGGACGAGGTTCACGCGCGGACTCCTGGCGCATCAACCCACTGTCCAGGATTAGCTCCGCTCGGCATCACACCAGCACCCGCTCGATGCCGCCCGAGTTGGCCTTGGCCACGTAGTCCGGCATCCAGTTCTCGCCCAGCAGGTGCTTGGCCATTTCCACCACGATGTAGTCCGCGGTGACCGTGGCGTCTTCCTTGTAGCGCGACAGGCCCTGCAGGCAGGACGGGCAGCTGGTCAGGATCTTGACGTCGCCGACGAAACCGTCGGTGCGCAGCTTGTCCGCGCCCTTGGTCATCTCCTCTTCCTTGCGGAAGCGGATCTGGGTGGAGACATCCGGGCGCGACACCGCCAGGGTGCCGGACTCGCCGCAGCAACGCTCGTTCTTCTCGATCTTGCCGCCGCCCTCGTTGCCGCCCATCAGCTCGTTGACGAGCTTGGTCGGGTCCATGGTCTTGATCGGGGTGTGGCAGGGGTCGTGGTACATGTAGCGCGTACCGGTCACGCCCTCCAGCTTGACGCCCTTCTCCAGCAGGTACTCGTGGATGTCGATGATGCGGCAGCCCGGGAAGATCTTGTCGAATTCATACCCGGCCAGCTGGTCGTAGCAGGTGCCGCAGCTCACCACCACGGTCTTGATATCGAGGTAGTTGAGCGTGTTGGCGACCCGGTGGAACAGCACCCGGTTGTCGGTGACCATCTTCTCGGCCTTGTCGAACTGGCCGTTGCCGCGCTGCGGATAGCCGCAGCACAGGTAGCCCGGCGGCAGCACGGTCTGCACGCCCACATGCCACAGCATGGCCTGCGTGGCGAGGCCCACCTGCGAGAACAGCCGCTCCGAGCCGCAGCCCGGGAAGTAGAACACCGCCTCGGTCTCGGGCGAGGTCCGCTTCGGGTCGCGGATGATCGGCACGATCTCGTTGTCTTCGATGTCGAGCAGCGCGCGCGCGGTCTTCTTGGGCAGGTTGCCCGGCATCTTCTTGTTGATGAAGTGGATCACCTGCTCTTGCACCGGCGCACGGCCCACCGTGGCGGGCGGGTGCGCGGTCTGCTTCCTGGCGAACTTCTTGAGTACGTCGTTGCCCAGGCGCTGCGCCTTGTAGCCCCAGTCGATCATGACCTTGCGGGTCATGTTGATGGTCTGCGGGTTGGTGGCGTTGAGGAAGAACATCGATGCGGCGGTGCCGGGATTGAACTTCTTCTGGCCCATCTTGCGCAGCAGGTTGCGCATGTTCATCGACACGTCGCCGAAGTCGATCTTGACCGGGCACGGCGTCACGCACTTGTGGCAGACCGTGCAGTGGTCGGCCACGTCGGAGAACTCGTCCCAATGCTTGATCGAGATGCCGCGGCGGGTCTGCTCCTCGTAAAGGAAGGCTTCGACCAGCAACGAGGTCGCCAGGATCTTGTTGCGCGGGCTGTACAGCAGGTTGGCGCGCGGCACGTGGGTGGCGCACACCGGCTTGCACTTGCCGCAGCGCAGGCAGTCCTTGACGCTGTCGGCAATGGCGCCGATATCGCTCTGCTGCATGATGATGGACTCATGCCCCATCAGCCCGAACGACGGCGTATAGGCGTTGCGCAGGTCGGCGCCGGGCAACAGCTTGCCCTTGTTGAAGCGGCCCTGCGGGTCCACGCGCTGCTTGTACTCGCGGAATTCGCCGATCTCGTCCTCGGTCAGGAACTCCAGCTTGGTGATGCCGATGCCGTGCTCGCCCGAGATCACGCCGTCGAGCGAGCGTGCCAGCGCCATGATGCGGGCCACCGCGCGGTGGGCGTCCTGCAGCATGTCGTAGTCGTCGGAGTTGACCGGGAGATTGGTGTGCACGTTGCCGTCGCCGGCGTGCATGTGCAGCGCCACGAAGACGCGGCCGCGCAGCACCTGCTTGTGGATCTTCTGCGCTTCGTCCAGGATGGGCTTGAACTCGCCGCCGTTGAAGATATTGCGCAGCTCGGCACGCACTTCGTTCTTCCAGGACACGCGGATGGTGCGGTCCTGCAGCAGGTGGAACACGGTCGCGTCCGGCTGCTGCTCGAGGCGCGCCTCGAAGGCCTGGCCGAGCAGGCCCAGGCCATGGCCGATCAGCGACGCGCGCGCGGTGGCCAGCGGCGTGTCGAGATGGTTCTGCAGGTAGGTCCAGCGCGAGCGGATCTCGCGCAGCAGCTGCAGCGCGTGCTGCACGCGGTCTTCCAGCAGCTCGGCGCTGGGAATCTCGTTGGCGTCGTCGCTGCGGCCCAGCGGCAGGTTGCCGCGCGCGAAGAAGGCTTCCAGCGCGTCGGTCAGCTGGAGCTTGTTCTTGATCGACAGCTCGATATTGATGCGCTCGATGCCATCGGTGTACTCGCCCATGCGCGGCAGCGGGATCACCACGTCTTCATTGATCTTGAAGGCGTTGGTGTGCTTGGCGATGGCGGCGGTGCGCGAGCGGTCCAGCCAGAACTTCTTGCGGGCCTCCGGGCTGACCGCGACGAAGCCTTCGCCGCTCTTGCCGTTGGCCATGCGGATGACTTCCGAGGTGGCGCGGGCGACCGCGTCCTGGTCGTCGCCGACGATGTCGCCGATCAGCACCATCTTCGGGAAGGCGTTGCGCTTGCTCTTGGTGGCATAGCCCACCGCGCGCAGGTAGCGCTCGTCCAGGTGCTCCAGGCCAGCCAGGATGGCGCCGCCGGGGGTGCGCGATTCGGCGTCGAGGTAATCCTTGATTTCCACGATGCTCGGAATGGCGTCGCGCGCCTGGCCGAAGAACTCCAGGCAGACCGTGCGCACATGCGCCGGCATGCGGTGCAGGATCCAGCGCGCGCTGGTGATGATGCCGTCGCAGCCTTCCTTCTGGATGCCGGGCAGGCCCGCCAGGAACTTGTCGGTGACGTCCTTGCCCAGGCCTTCCTTGCGGAACTTGCGCCCTTCGATGGCAAGGGTTTCCGTGCGCAGCGGCTTTTCGCCGGGCGCGCGGTTGCCGTCCGACCACTTCAGCTCGAAGGTGGCAACCGCCACGTCGTGGATCTTGCCCAGGTTGTGGTCCAGGCGGGTGACTTCCAGCCAGTTGCCTTCCGGATCCACCATGCGCCACCAGGCCAGGTTGTCCAGCGCGGTGCCCCACAGCACGGCCTTCTTGCCGCCGGCGTTCATGGCCACGTTGCCGCCAATGCAGGAGGCATCGATCGAGGTCGGGTCGACCGCGAACACCAGCCCTGCCTTGTCCGCCGCATCCGCCACGCGGCGGGTCACCACGCCAGCGCCGGAGAAGATGGTGCCGACCTTGTGCGACACGCCCGGCAGGTCGGTCTGCTCGACCGGCCCGAGTTGTTCCAGCTTCTCGGTGTTGATGACCGCGCTCATCGGCGTCAGCGGCACGGCGCCGCCGGTATAACCGGTGCCGCCTCCGCGCGGGATGATGGTCAGGCCCAGCTCGAAGCAGCCCTTGACCATGCCGGCGATCTCTTCCTCGGTGTCCGGAGTGAGGACCACGAACGGATATTCCACGCGCCAGTCGGTCGCGTCGGTCACGTGCGAGACGCGGGACAGGCCGTCGAACTTGATGTTGTCTTTCTGCGTGACGCGGCCGAGCACGCGCTGGGTGCGCTTGCGCAGGTCATAGGCGTCGGCAAACTCCTGCTTGAAGTCCTCGATGGCCTGCTTGGCGAAGCTGACCAGCTGCTCGACCCGGTGCGAGCGGTCCTCGGCGGCCGGCTCGGCGTGCTCCGCACGGTCGGCGGCGCGGCGCTTTTCAACCTCGGAGAGCCGGTGATGAAGTGCCGTAACCAGCATCTGGCGGCGCTTGGGGTTCTCCAGCAGGTCGTCCTGCAGGTAAGGATTGCGGCGTACCACCCAGATATCGCCCAGCACTTCATACAGCATGCGGGCGGAGCGGCCGGTGCGGCGTTCGCCGCGCAGCTCCGCCAGGATACGCCAGGCTTCTTCGCCTAGCAGCCGGATGACAATCTCGCGATCCGAGAATGACGTGTAGTTATAAGGGATCTCTCGCAGGCGCGCGGGGGCATCCTGCACGGCGAGTTTGGCATCGAGCACGAGTGGGGCGTTCATGGGGAGGGGACCGCTTCCTGTAGCGCACGGGGACGGTGCGCCGGATCGTCTTTAAAGGGCAATTGTACTTCAAGGCCTGGTTTCGCCGCACCGCAACATGGCAGAACCTTGCTTGGGCAAGGGTTGCTTTACCCCTGTCGTGGCGCCGGAGCCGCTGGCTAGAACAGACTCTTGAGGCTGGTAGCGATGCCGTGCCAGAAACTGTTCGGGATCCAGAGCAAGGCCATGGTCATGGCAAGGTAGCGCAGAAACTTGCCAATCGCCATGTAAACGAGGCTAGGCCAGAACGGTAGCCGGAGCCAGCCCGCCAAAGTGCACAAAGGATCACCAATGCCCGGCAGCCACGATACCAGCAGGGTCGGCGGCCCCAGGCGGCGCATCCAGCGGAAGTAACGCGCGTCCAGCGCCGGTTTGCGCGGCCGGCGGGGATGGCGGCGGTGCTCGGCATGCTCCTCCTCGTGCGCGCGCTGCTGGCGCCGCCGGCGAAAACGCACTAGTGCCAGCTTGGCCGCATAGCCCAGCCACCAGTCGATGGCGCCGCCAGCGGTATTGCCGAGCGTGGCCACGATGATGGCCGGCCAGAACAGATGCGGGTTGAGCTTGATATAGGCAAAGACGGCCGGCTCGGAGCCCAGGGGCAGCAAGGTAGCGGACACCAGGCTGACCACGAAGATGGCCGGCAGCCCCACTTTGGGCAGGGCAGCGGTTTCGAACAACCAGTCGATGAAGCCTTCCATATGGACAATGTTGGTGCCGGTGCGGCGGCGCCTTGATGTAGCGATCGGACGGCGGGCCATTCTAGCAGCGCCGCGCAGCGCGCCGGCGCCGGAGGCCGTCCGCCGCCCTGGCTGCATCAGGTGGCGAAGGGGCAACCCGCATGGCATGCGCCGGCGATTTGTGATTAACTGTTAGAGCCTGCCGCAGCCAAACGTTCGCGGCGCGGCGTCAGCTGGCGGCATTCAGCCTTACCGGCAGCACCGCAGTACCAACATCACGAAATAGCCGTACCCAGCAAACGGCAGTAACGCGTCGTGGCCAGTCCCGCGCAGCTTTTCGGGATTCAGGGATTGGTCGTGCACGTGTCCACCCACATGGAGACAAGCATGGCGATTCCTATCCGCCTGACCGTCAACGGCCGCGCCGTCGATGCGCAGGTAGAACCCCACACCCTTCTCGTCCAGTTCCTGCGCGAACAACTCCGCCTGACCGGCACCCATGTCGGCTGCGACACCGCCCAGTGCGGGGCCTGCACCGTGCACATGGACGGCCGTGCGGTCAAGTCGTGCAACATGCTGGCGCTGCAGGCGGATGGCGCCAGCATCACCACCATCGAAGGACTCGCCCCGGAGGGCCAGCTCCACCCCATGCAGGAAGCCTTCCGCAACTGCCATGGCCTGCAGTGCGGCTTTTGCACGCCCGGCATGGTGATGAGCGCCGTCGCGCTGGTCAGGCAGCAGCCCAATGCCGACGCCACCGCCATCCGCGAGCAGCTCGAAGGCAACCTGTGCCGCTGTACCGGCTACCACAACATCGTGCGCGCGGTGCAGGAAGGCCAGTCCGCGATGCATGGCGTCAGCGCTGAATAAGGGGACCGCCATGAACGCACCTGACAACCAGCACCTGATCGGCGCCCCGGTCAAGCGCAAGGAAGACTACCGCTTCCTCACCGGCAACGGCCAGTACACCGATGACATCGTGCTGCCGCAGCAAAGCTACGGCTTCTTCCTGCGCTCGCCGCACGCGCACGCGCGCATCGTCTCCATCGACAAGACCGAGGCCCTGGCCTCGCCCGGCGTGGTCGCCATCTTCACGGGCGACGACGTGGCCACCGACAAGGTCGGCGGCCTGCCCTGCGGCTGGCTGATCCACAACATCGACGGCAGCCCGATGAAAGAGCCGCCTCACCCCGTGCTGGCACAGGGCAAGGCCCGCCATGTCGGCGACCAGGTCGCCCTGGTGGTGGCCGAGACGCTGCAGCAAGCCAAGGACGCAGCCGAGAAGCTCGATGTGCAATACGAGGAGCTGCCCGCCGTGGTGAACACCGCGCATGCGGCGTCCGCCAGCTCGCTGGTGCATGACGACGTGCCGGAGAACACCAGCTATGTCTGGGGCCACGGCGACCGCGCCGCCACCGACGCCGCCTTTGCCAAGGCCGCCCACGTGACCACGCTGGAGATCGTCAACAACCGCCTGATCCCGAACGCCATCGAGCCGCGCGCCGTCAATGCCAGCTACACCCGGCAGGACGACAGCTACACCGTCTACGTATCGAACCAGAACCCGCACGTGGAGCGCCTGCTGATGGGCGCCTTCGTGCTCGGCCTGCCGGAGTCCCGCCTGCGCATCATCGCGCCCGACGTGGGCGGCGGCTTCGGCTCCAAGATCTTCCTGTACGCGGAAGACGTGGCGCTGACCTGGGCCTCGAAGAAGATCAAGCGCCCGATCAAGTGGACCGCCGAACGCTCGGAGCGAACGCTCGGAGTCCTTCCTGACCGATGCGCACGGCCGCGACCACGTCACCAAGGCCGAGCTGGCGATGGACGCCGACGGCAAGTTCCTGGCCATGCGGGTGCACACCACCGCCAACATGGGCGCGTACCTGTCGACCTTTGCCAGCAGCGTGCCGACCATCCTGTACGCCACGCTGCTGGCCGGGCAATACACCACGCCAGCGATCTACGCCGAGGTGCGCGCGGTCTTCACCAACACCGCGCCGGTGGATGCCTACCGCGGCGCGGGCCGCCCGGAAGCCACCTACGTGGTGGAGCGGCTGGTGGAAGCCGCGGCGCGCGAGATGAAGATGGACCCGGCGGAAATTCGCCGCAAGAACTTCATCCACGACTTCCCGTACGCCACCCCGGTCGGCCTGACCTATGACACCGGCGACTACGAGCCGTGCCTGGCGCGCGCGCAAGAACTCGCGGATGTCAAAGGCTTCGCCGCGCGGCGTGATGAAGCCAGGCAGCGCGGCAAGCTGCGCGGGCTGGGCTACTCCTGCTACATCGAGGCATGCGGGCTGGCGCCGTCGAATATCGCCGGCGCGCTGGGCGCGCGCGCAGGCTGTTCGAAGTGGGCGAGATCCGCGTCCACCCGACCCGGCTCCGTAACCGTCTTCACCGGCTCGCACAGCCACGGCCAGGGCATGAAACCACCTTCGCGCAGATCGTGGCGGACCGGCTCGGCATTGCGCTGGATGCGGTGGAAGTCGTGCATGGCGACACCGGGCGCGTGCCGTTCGGCATGGGCACCTATGGCTCGCGCTCGCTCTCGGTGGGCGGCTC
>NZ_AHJE01000006.1 GCF_000243095.1 Cupriavidus basilensis OR16
CCGATCTTCAACTTCTCCCTTGGCTATGTGGCGAGTGACCTCTCCGTGGCCAAGTTCGTCACCGAGCGCATCACCGACCGGCAGATCAATTTCCTCAACCGCGGCACCCTGAGCGCGTACGGGCTGGGTGGCTCCGTCATGCTGGACTGGGAGCACTACCGGGAAACCCATGAGGTGGACGTCGAATTGCGATACACCAATATCCACCTGCAGAGCTTTGGCAGCAGCTCCGACGCGGTGCAGGGCTCGGCCTCGGCCCAGACCGCCAATATCTATGCGCGCTGGCGCGCTCCGACCGGCCTCCACGCGCTGGACCGCCCCGTGCGCTATGTGCTGGAGTTCTCGCACTCGCGTTACCTCGGCAGCCAGTCTGAAATCCTTGGGTTCACCACCCTGACTACCCTTGGCACGGGCCTGGAACTCGATACCAGCGCGCATGAGGTTTTCGTCACACGCATACGCGCCGTGGTGCGCTATGTCTTTGGCAATAACGTGTCGGGCGTGTCGCTGGGCCTGGCCGCCAGTTTCTAGCCGCCAAGCGGGCGGCGTCCAGCCGTACGGCCCGGTCAGCGCGGGGTTCGCGCGCGCTGAAGTCTTAATATCGCGCGTCGAAAAATGTGAATTGCGCTTATCGGGGCGGCGTTTTACGCTAACTGAACCCTGCGTGGCCTCGCCAGCGCGGGACGGCGCCTGCGCGTTTGAGTGAGATCAGGATCCCAGTGGTCATTCGAGGGCCTAAAGTGTCAATGCGCATTTGGTTACGGCTGCTGATCAGCCTGATGCTGAGCAGCCTTGCTGCGGCTGGCGGTGTACTGCATGCCCAGGACACGCAGGCGGATTCCGGCGCTGCCGACGGGCCCGCAGCAGTGCCTACGGTCACACTGCTGGACCGCCCCATCGTATCGTTCCGCGCCACCCTTGCCGGCGTGTCGCCGGAGGTCCGGCGCAATCGTGCCGAAGCCAACCTCGCCAGCCTGAACCGAGCCGAGCTTGCCCTGCCTGTGCAATGGGTATCCAGCAGCCTTGACGGCGACACCGGCGTCGCCTTTCGTATTGGCGACCACCTGGTGTTCTCTTACGTGGTCAATGACCGCGAGCCCGGTGACACCAGCCCGTTCGATGCCGATGTGCACAAGATCGCCGACCACCTGCAACAGGCGATGAAGGCGCGGCGCGACCAGATGCACTGGCCGGTGCTGATCCGCGGCGCGGCGCTGACGCTGCTGGCCACAGCGTTACTGGGGATGCTGGGATGGGGCATTGCCCGCCTGCGCGCGTGGGCGTATGCCGGCATGCAACGCGTCCTCGAAGCACACCTGCTGAGCCGCACTTCCCGCGGCTTCGACTGGACGGGGTCGGCCTTTCATCTGGCGCGGCAACTCGTGCAGCTGCTTGCGCTGTGCCTGTTCATGCTGCTGCTCTACCTGTGGCTGATCTTCGTGCTGGAGCAATTCCCTGCCTCGCAGCCCATGGGCAGCCGCCTGGGCGCGTTTCTGCTGGGCTTGCTCACCCGGCTGGCGCTAGCCTGCGTGCAAGCGCTGCCGGGCATCATCACCGCCATCGTGATTTTTCTGATCACGCGCGCCGTGCACGCCATGGTGAACAACATCTTCGATGCCGCGGTACGCGGCAGGCTTGACCTGCCCGGCCTGCACCAGGAAACCGCAGGCGCCACGCGCCGCATGGTGGTGCTGCTGGTGTGGGCGCTGAGCTTCGTCTTCGCCTACCCTTACCTGCCCGGCTCGCAGAGCGACGTGTTCAAGGGCCTGAGCGTGCTATTCGGTTTCATGATCACGCTGGGCTCGGCGGGCATCGTCAACCAGTTGATGAGCGGCATGGTGGTGGTGTACTCGCGGGCGCTCAAGCGCGGCGATTTTGTCGCGCTCGGGACGAACATCGGTACGGTGGTGTCGATCGATACGCTATCGGTCAAGCTGGTCAACGTGCGCAACGAAGAGATCACCATCCCCAATGCGGTCGTTGTGGCGTCGCCCATCGTCAATTACTCACGCCATGCCAGCGACCGCGGCGCCCTGGTGGCAACCACCGTCACCATTGGCTACGACACGCCATGGCGCCAAGTCCACGCGATGCTGCTGGCCGCGGCATCGCGCATGGCGCACGTGGCCATGACGCCAGCGCCGTTTGTGGTCCAACGCGCGCTGTCCGACTATTACGTGGAATACGAGCTGATGGTGGCCATTGCCGATCCCACCCTGCGCCCGCTGGCACTGTCATCGCTGCACGCGGAGATCCAGGATGAATTCAACCGCAACGGCGTGCAGATCATGTCCCCGCATTTCATGGCGCAGCCAGAGGAGCCCGTGCTGGTCAAGCCCGGGCGATGGCAAGGCGCCGGGCGGGCCGACACCTAGCGCGCGAGCGCACGGCGACGCATCTCCATTGACGACGGATTCAACATGACAATCAACCCACCCGGCGCGCATTCCGAGCACGAGACGTTCTCGCTGGTCGACGGCGATGTCCTCGCCCGCGTAATGGCTCGCCTTGGCCTGATGTCGCCAAGGCAGCCGCGGCTGGCGCGGCGGGCCATCCTGTTTGCGTTGGTGGCATGGTTGCCGGTGGCCATCTGGGCCGTCATCCACAAGACCGCGCTGGCGGGCACCGTGGACGAACCGTTGTTCGAGCATTTCGGCATTCATGTGCGCGGCCTGATTGCCATTCCCCTGCTAGTGATCGCCGAAGCCTCCGTGCGCAAGACCATGCCGCCCATGCTGGGCTATTTCTGCACGTCCGGGCTGGTGACGCAAGCCGACGAGGCGCGCTTCGCGAGCATCCTGACGGATGTCCGGCGCGTGCGCGACCGATCGTTGCCATGGGTGATCATCGCCGGCGTGGTAGTCGCATGGGTACTGTCCGGCACCGTCAAGCACGAGTTCCATGAACTGCGCTGGGCGGAGGAGCCGGGCGGATCGATCGGTTTTGGCGGCTGGTGGTACATGCTGGTGACGCGCCCCATCTTCGTCACGCTTGCCCTCGCCTGGCTATGGCGGCTGGCGCTGCTGTGCATCCTGTTTGCCCGCATCGGCAAACTGCCGCTGGCGCTGGTTCCCACCCATCCGGACCACGCCGGCGGACTGCGCTTCGTGGAACGCTTCGCGTCCATGTTCAGCCTGGTCATTCTTGCGCTGTCGTCGGTGGTGGCGGCCGAATGGGCGCACCAGGTCCAATACCACGCCCTCGAAGTGGCCACGCTGAAGATCGACGCCGCCCTGCTGATCGTGATCGTGGCGGGCACGTTCCTGCTGCCCTATCTCTTCTTCCTCCCGCGCATGGCCGCAGTGCGCAAGGAAGCCGAGTTCAATTATGCCAACCTGGTGGGGCAGCAAGGCCGCCTGGTGCACGCGCGCTGGATCGAAGGCCGCGAGGTCAAGGACACCCGCTTGTTCGAGGCCGGGGAGCTTGGCCCCGTCGCCGATACCGCGACGATCTACGAACTGGTGCGCAAGATGGGATTCATCCCGATCGGCAAGCGCGCGCTGGTTGCCACGCTGGCGCCGATCCTTGTGCCGGTCATCGTTGTTGTTTCCATGCAGGTGCCGCTCAAAGGCGTGTTGATCAAGCTGCTGGGGGCATTGGCGTAGCAAGCCAGAGGACATGGGCAGGCGACATCGAGCCGTCGGATTAAAACCCGGATTAAGGGCTTGGCAACTGGCGTGGACGGATCGGTTGGCTAGACGTTGACCTCGCCAGCGACCCGCGCGATGCAGGCGATGGCATTTTGCGCCATGGGCGACGGGGTCCGATTGCGCAGGCTGACGACACCCATCTCGGAGAACAGCGAAGGCAGGCCTTTGATGCGCAGCGGCAACAGCGTGCCGGCGTCAAGATCGGCTTGCACGGACGTGTGCGTGGCGGCGAGGACCGTGTCGGTGGACAAAGCCACGGCCCGGAGGATGGCGATGTCGTCGCACTCCAGCGCGAGCACAGCTTGCTCGCCGCCGGCAAGCCAAGCACCTTGGCTAGCTCGGCTCTCAGGCCACTGGGCAGCTTGGTCGCCGCTACGCCGTACGGCCAGGCATCGGCCACCGTGCACTCGCGCCCGGCAAGCGGATGCGATGTGCGCACGTAGAAAAAACCGTGCTGCGTCCCCAGCGGGCGGATTTCCAGCGCCGGGTCCTCCGGGAGATCGCGCACGTCCGCGACAAAAAACTCGATGTCTTCGGCGCGCAGGCGTTCGAGCAACTGCGTCCAGTTGCTCGCCTCCACACGCAAGGCCACCTTGGGATAGCGTCGCCGCAATTCGGACAGCGCCGGCGGCATCAGGGTCGCCGCCGGGAATGGCCCGGCACCGAACGCGGTGTCGCCCAGTTGGCTGTCGCGAAAGAGATCCACGTCGCGCTGCAGGCAGCGCGCATCGAAGAGCAGCCGGCGCGCCCGCTCGATCACGAACTCGCCCGCGGGGGTTGGCCGCACATCGCCCACATCCCGGTCGAACAGGCGGATGCCAAGATCGGTTTCGATGGCCTGGATGCTGCGGCTGAACGCCGGCTGGCTGAGGTGAACCCGCTCGGCGGCCCGCGCGAAATGCAGTGCATCGGCGAGTGCCAGGACATGGCTGAGGCGGCGAAGATCCATCATGTCGCGTTGCTCCGTACGCATTGGAACGTTGCACATTATGCATTGGACGCATTAACCCGACAAGCCTACAGTCAGGCCGACATAAAGTCGTTCAGACCAAAAAAACGAGATCGGAGACAAGCCAATGAGTTCGCTCCTGCAGAACACGTTAATCGGGTTCATCATGCTTGGCTTTGCCGGCATGGAGTTCGTCACGCGGCGCTACCAGACGAGCGTCAACGCCACGCACGACGATACCAAGCTGGAACTGGCCATGTTCGTGAGCCTGCTGGCTATCACGCAGCCTCTGTCGATCCTGGTCTCGGGCAAGCTGTGCGCCTGGCTCATTCCGGAGCAGCACGGTGCGTGGGCTGCCCTGCCGTGGTGGGCAATGGCCGCGATCCTGCTGATTTGCGACGACATGACGCAATACTGGTGGCACCGCATGTCGCATTCGCCCTTGCTGTGGCCCCTGCATCGTGCGCATCACACCGCGCAGTACATGAGCGTGCGCATCACTTATCGGAACAACTTCTTCTACTACCTGATGATGCCGGGCCTGTGGATTGCAGGCGTCCTGCTGTACCTGGGTTTTGCCAAGGTCTACGGCGTGTACCTCGTCATCAAGCTGACGGTGATTCTTGGTGCGCACAGTGCCTGGCGCTGGGATGAGCCCCTGTACCGGATCCGCGCGTTGCGCCCGCTGATGTGGGTCCTGGAGCGGACCATCTCCACGCCCGCCACGCATTGGGCGCACCACGCGATGACCAACGAGGATGGCATCGGCCACTACAAGGGCAACTTCGGCAACCTGCTGTTCTTCTGGGACGTCCTGTTCGGCTCGGCGCACATCACGCGCAAGTATCCCGCCAGGATCGGCTTACAGGATGACGTGCTCTTCGGGCAGGAGCGCTGGTTCACGCAGATGTTCTACCCGCTGTTCCAGTCGCGCCGCGCGCATTCGGCGCTGCGCTTTGGCGCACGGGCTTACGTGGAGGACGAAACCCATGGCAGCGCGGCCGACGCGCTCTCCCCTATCAACGAACAAGAGAGATCGGCATGAATGATCGCGCGCTGACGCAAGAACTGGCCAGTCAGAACATCCTGAGCACGCAAATCGAGGGCGTGTTCGCTGCACAACAGCAGGCCTTCCTGCGCAACACCTTGCCCGATGCTGGGCAGCGGCGCGCGCACCTGCGCGCCCTCAAGCAGCAACTCCTGCGCTACCAGGACGTGCTTGCCGAAGCCATTTCCCGGGATTTCGGCGAGCGCTCGCTTGCCGAGACAAAGATGCTGGAGGTGCTGCCGACCACGCTGGAGATCAATCACGCGATCTCGCATATCCGCCGCTGGATGCGGGCGAGCCGCCGCTGGCCGGAGCTGCTTTTTGCCAGCAACAGCCTGCGCGTCACCTACCAGCCCAAGGGCGTCGTCGGTGTCATCGCGACCTGGAATTTCCCGGTCTACCTGTCGCTGGGCCCGCTGGTGGCCGCGCTGGCCGCTGGCAACCGCGTCATGATCAAGATGCCCGAGACCACGCCGGCCACCAACGCTACGCTCAAGGCCATGCTGGGCGAGGTCTTCGCGCAAGATCATGTGGCGCTGATCGGTGGCGAGTTGCAAGATCCTGGCGCCTTCACCGCGCTGCCCTTCAACCATATCGTCTTTACCGGCTCGCCGGCGGTGGGCCGCATCGTGATGGCCCAAGCTGCGCGCAACCTCACGCCGGTCACGCTGGAGCTCGGCGGCAAATCGCCTGCCATCGTACTGCGCGACTATCCTGTGCGCGAGGCCGCCAGGCGCATTGCGCACGGCAAGGGCATCAACTGCGGACAGGTCTGCGTGGCACCCGACTACGCGCTGGTGCCGCGCGAACGCGTGGACGAGTTCGTCTGCGCGGTGGTCCAGAGTTTCGGTGAGCTCTACGGCAAGCAGACCGGGCAGAATGCCGACTACACCGCGCTGGCAACCGAGCGCCACGCGGCGCGCATCACAGCGATGCTGGACGACGCGCGCGCCAAGGGCGCAACCGTGGTGGCGTGCGGCGACACCGGGCCCGGACGCCGGCTGCCGCTGCATGTGGTGACGAATTGCACGCCCGACATGTTGCTGATGCGCGAGGAAATCTTTGGCCCCATCCTACCCGTGCTGCCCTACGACACCCACGAGCAGGCCATTGAAATGGTGCAGCAGCAGGCGCGTCCACTGGCCTTGTATTGCTTCAGCCACGATGCGCCCGAGCGCGACAAGCTGCTGGCGCGCACGCATTCCGGCGGCGTCACCAT
The DNA here is from genome assembly GCF_000243095.1 of Cupriavidus basilensis OR16. Taxonomy (GTDB): domain Bacteria; phylum Pseudomonadota; class Gammaproteobacteria; order Burkholderiales; family Burkholderiaceae; genus Cupriavidus; species Cupriavidus basilensis_D. The sequence continues at coordinate 6,867 of NZ_AHJE01000006.1, forward strand.
CAACGACTGGGCATGGCATGTGGTCAATCACGCTGCCCCCTTCGGTGGCGTGGGCCAGTCAGGCATGGGCAACTATCACGGCGAAGAGGGTTTTCGGGAACTGTCGCATGCGCGCACGGTATTCAAACGGCACCGCTTCTTTCCCATCGGGCTGTTCTATCGTAAGCGCGAAATTGACCCCA
>NZ_AHJE01000005.1 GCF_000243095.1 Cupriavidus basilensis OR16
TACTGGGGGGTTTTGCTTTTGTGGCGGCGAAACGTCTGCTTTCAAGAAATCGGACTAGCGATGGAAATGGCGACAAATTGTCGCGATGGAGATAGCGGAGATAGCCAGATCATTCGCAATGGAAAAGGGCCGGCAAATGCCGGCCCTTTTCCATTGCGTAATCGCCACTGACCATTGTCAGCGGCGATAGCATCTCAGTTACCGCACCGTGCCGACAATACGCACAAACTTCTGCGTGTCGTCCGCAGTGGTGGATCGGATTTCGACAGTACGCTGGTCACCCGCCAGGCCGAATGCCGGGAATACGGCGGTGCTGCAGGGCGTCAGCGCGCTGGACCCCGAATTGGTGGCACTGACCGTATCGCTGCGAGCGGACCGTGCGACCGGCAATCCCTGAATCAGCACGCGCTCCGGCAGCGGCACCGCGCTCTGCAGGGAGCCAAACGCCAGCGCGCGGTCGACCGTCTCCGCGTTCTGGGTCCAGCTGATCCGCGTGCCGGACTGCGCCGCAGTCTTGCTGCCCCCCGTGGTGACAAAGTCCAGGCTGCCTGCATCGATGCTGTTCCAGGTCTGCCGCGCCAGTACCGATGGCGTTAGCACGCTGCCCGACGAAGTCACGTAGAACGTATCGTCCGCCGCTGCCAGGCTGGTCTTGTAGCTGGTGTCGACGTTACGGTTCCACACCTCGAACTTGTAGCGGCCATGGGCAGGAAGGCTCTCGATGGCGGAGTCCGACAGCGCTGCGGACAGGTAAGTGTTGCCGCCGCTGGACAGCTCACTCCACTTCACTGCCTGGCTGCTATCGATCGCCGTGGCCGCCAAGACCACGGTGCTGCTCGATTGCCCGCTGTTGTTGATGGTCTGGTTGGGCAACACAGGATCGTCTGTGGCGTAGGTCAGCGATCCGGCCAGATTCTGAATCACCAGGTTGTTGAAGCTGCCGCAAACGCGCGAGCGGGACAGGATGACGCCCGCGTTCGGCAATCCCGGACCCGTGACCCGTACCAGTTGCACATTCACGCCCAAACCCCGGGCGGGGTTGAGCAGCAAGCGCAGCGAACTCTCATAACGCGATACGATGCCCTGCGCGGATTGCGGATTCAACTCGGTGACCTTGCTGATTCGCCGCGTGACCGCTGCTTCGTACTTGCGTTGGTTGCCCGTCAACTGCCAGCCGCCTGGCGCGCGATTGGTGACAACGCGAGTCAGGTGATCGGTGGATTTGTCGGTACGAACGAAGGGCAGGCGCACCAGTGCGGTTGCTTGGTTCTGGGTGTTGGTCGAGTTGAACAGGACAACCGGCGCCTCGAATCTTGCGCCCTTCATGTCGCTCGCAGCCAGCAGCGCGAACAGGTCGTCGCGAGCGGTGTAGCTGTTGTTCAGGTAATCGCTCGAGAATGCCGTGCTGCAAGCGCCAAGCACGCTGGCGCCATCTGCGCGCGCGGCGGGATCCAGCGCAAAACAGGCCTGAAGGGCAGCACGGATGCCTTCGAACGTTGCCGCGTTGGTCTTGACTTCGGGCTTGGGCAACGCGGACGGAGGCGATGCCAGCGAGTCCGGCGTCAGGAGGACTTCGTGCGCGGCATTGTTGTCGGTGATCACGGCGCCAGTGCTGGTCAGCTTTGCACCGCTCGTGGTCAGCGTGACCCGGATGACATCGAGGACGCTATCGGCGCCTTCACCCTGTTTGCTCAGGGGCGTGGAAATCGGGTCAAAGGCAGTCGGGTCCAGTCCTGCATCGCTCGTGACATTGGCCAGTACGGAGCGCAGCAAGCCGACGATCTGCTGTACCTGGGCGCTGCTTGCCTTGCTGCCAAGCACCGATGCCTTCGTCAGGTCCAGGGGGTTGCCACCAACCAGTAGCGCTGCCACGGCGGTCGTCAGCGGCGTCACGTTGACGGTGGCGGAGCCATTGGCCGGCTTGGTCGCCAGCACCGAGACATAGGTCAGCTGGTCGCCCCCGCTACTGCCAGTGGCGACAACCGCAAACGGTGCACGGAAAGCCGAGACATCGAATTCAAAATGGCCATTGCTATCCGCCGCGTTGCTGCCCACGACTTTTCCGTCAGCGTCATAGACGGTCACCAGGGCATTGGCCATGAAGGCGCCGCTGGCTGCTGTGCCTTGCAGCGTCGACTTGGCAGCCTGGCTAGCCGGGGTCGCCGCCGTGCTGCCGTCTCCACCCCCGCCACACGCGCTCAGTACGGCAAGCGTGATCGCTGCAACTGCGGGCGTTAGCAGAATGCGGCGATGCATTCCGGACCTGAATTCCCCTTTAATACGCATTGGATTTCCTTTTCATTATTATTTGTGGATGCAGCGGGTTTTCGAGTCCCTGACCACGCTGCGCACGCAGGTTACAGGAAGAGACGCTGACAGCACCTCCCCCGGCGGTGGGGGTTATTCAACAATTTTGCAAAAAATGACAATTGGCACTTCGTGTCCGGGGTACACCGGCGCTGATGTGAATGAAAAGCCTTGCGCGTGCTAGGATCCAGCGAGATTTCGACGAGCAGCATGCAGGGGAGCCAGGACACAGATGGAAAGCGGCATCACAGAGTACAAAGGGTATGTAGTCCACGTCTTCTGCAAGACGATCAAGGACGGTTTGCACATCGCGTCATGCGCGATCTGGGAGGACGGTGCGGTAGTGCAGGATTCCAGGTCCATCGGCCGCAATCACGCCACGCCGGCGGACGCGAAAACCGCGGCTTACGAGTGGGCCAAGCAGTGGATAGATGGAAATAGCTGAGTGGCGCAAAAAAGCGGCTGCGTGTGCTCGCGAGCGGATATGGAGCAGCAGCCGTCCCATCCCGAAAAGGATGGGCACTAGCACTTTTCAGTTCTTTTTGTATTAGGACTATCCAGATGCCGCCAATCCGCGTATATTCTCTTTCGCGGGGTGGAGCAGTTGGCAGCTCGTCGGGCTCATAACCCGAAGGTCGCAGGTTCAAGTCCTGCCCCCGCAACCAAATTTCGAAAGCCCGTCCGGTTCATGCCGCACGGGCTTTTTGCTTTGTAGTGCTCACATTTGAGCGCTAGGCGAAGTCAGCCGGCGGGTCATCGGGCATGTGCCTCTCCGGTAAGTGACTCAAAGAACCCCGGCTGCCGGCAATGCGCAGGAGGGGGCCAACTCTGCCTGCCGCCAATGGCGATGGCGATGGCGATGGCAATGGCAATGGCAATGGCAATGGCAATGGCAATGGCGACGGCGGGTGCACCTGGTGTCCGGAATGGACAAAGCCGCACGCCATAACGGCGTGCGGCTTTGCATTGCCAACCGTCGTCCCGACCGGCTGGCGCTAAGACTTCAACAGATCACCAGATCACCAGTTTGAGTCACTCTTGGGAGGACCAAGGGACTCTTCCTTGCGCGTTGCTGCCTTCTTCTTGGGCTTGGCATCGGCCGCCGGCGGCGCAGGCGGAATTTCCGCGCGCAACTGCAAGGAGCCTGCGGGGATATCGTCGAGCTTTACCTTGACGTCTTGCAGATGCCCGTACGACAAGGAGGGCGTGACCCGGTCCACCACCACCGTGCAGCACTCCTGCTCGGTACGTCCGAGCGAGCGGCCGGTCTGCGGATCGCGCAGCTCGTTGCCCAGCATGACGACCTGATAGGCCGTGCCGCTGCTCACCGATTGGCCACCCTGGCTCAGCACCACGTTGTGGCCATCGCGCGAAGCCACGCTGACCGGGTAGAGGCGCACCAGGATATCGGCCACCACCTTGGAGACGACGGCGCCTTCCATGGCATCCACGCGCTCGCCTGCCGCGCGTCCGGCGTCACCCTTGGCCGTATTGCTGAACAGGACTTCGCTGGTGGTCACGTTGACGAACTTCTGCGAGACCGACCAGTGCCCTGGCGCGCTGCCTTCGCCATCGGCATTGGCGCGACGGCCAGGCTCGAAAGCGTTGACGCGGCCAAACCAGATCAGGTCCGCGCCGAGCCCCTGGCCGACCTTGGCGAACTGGTCCGCCGACGTCTGGCCGTTCGAGATGCGATCCATTTCGTCACCGAGCTCCGGCGCGAAATCGCGCTCCAGCACGGTAAAGCGGCCGCTCTGGATCAGTGCGTCCATGATGCGCTGGCGCAGTTCGGCGGCGATGCGCACGGCGTCGCCACCGGCACGGCTGTCCACGCGCAGCGGGGCGATGGCGATGCGCAGCTTGCCCTGGTCCGCCGGCGCCTTGTACTTGGCCACGTTGGCTTCGATGGTGGCCTTGATCATGCGCTCGGTCTGGCCGGGCTCGCTGATCTCGATCACCTTGAAGTCGCTGATCGCGCCACGGCTGCTCTGGCTTACCAGCTCGGCGAAACCGGCCGAGCTCAGCGTGAGCGGATCGCGTCCCACCGCCAGGCCCAGCACCGACTTGAACTGCGTCGACGACTGCTCGATGGTCATGCCATTGACCTGCATGACGGCCTGGCGCAGTGCCTGGTCGATAGCTTCGGCTGGTGTATGGCCGAGCCCGGTGGTGGTGACCCGCACCTTCTCGACCTGGCCCACGTCGGGCGCGCCACTGCCGCTTGCCGCCGGCGCGGAAGCGCCCGCGGCCGCTGGCGGCGGCTCAGCGTCGCGGCCTTTGCAACCAGCTACCGACACCGTCAATGCGATGCCGCAGACGGCCAGCGCACGGTGCCATTTCATGGGGAGTGTTCCGCTCTCGTTCACGATGGCAGCAGGCTTAGAACTTGGCCGAGAGTGCCGCGGTGGCATCCTTCGGCACAGGAATTTCGTTGCTCTTCGCGTACGCGGTAGCGGCCTGCAGCGTGCTGCCCAGGCGGGTCACGTGGCCGGGGGCTTCGCTGGCGATGTAGGTGCCGGTCGACAGCTTGTTGGTCAGCGTCATCTTTTCCATCACCGAGGCGCTGGTGAGCTGCGACTGTGCGGCATCCTTGAAGGCGATCAGGCTGGGGCGCAGGCCCACATAGCGCAGCACGCCCAGGCCAAGATGCTTCATGCCTTCCGCGTACGATTGCTTGCCGGCGGCGTCGATCTTGGTGTTCGAGTCTTTCAGCTTGGCCTCGATGGCGGCGGAGGCTTCGCTCTGCAGCTTGTCGGAGTCTTCCAGGTTGCCCTTGGTGGCGCCGTCGGTCAGCGCGTCAGCCGTCGCCTTTGCCTTGGCCGACAGCTCCTTCAGGCCAACGGCGTCCGCCAGGTAGGACTGGGCCACCAGCACTTCGCGGCCAGCTGCCACGTAGGCCTTGGACAACTGATCTTGCGCGCCGCTTGCATCGGCGGTGGCGCCGCTGCTCGACGCGGACGAACCACCGGTCAGGCTGCCCAGCGAGGGCAGGGCATGGGCTTGGCCAGCGGCCAGCAGGGACAGTGCAGCGATCGAGATGACTTTCTTCAACATGTGCGTTCTCCAGGTAAAGCGAAGGGTTAGAGAGGCCGGCCGCACGGTACGGTGACGCGTGCTGGCGCCGGCCTGGGGAGCAATCAGCGGACCTTGGCGTTGTTCAGTTGCGCGGCCAGTTCGCGCGCGGCCGAATCCGCAGCGCGCTTGAGCGCGTTGGTCTGCGCCACGCTGGCGTCCGGGCCGGTGCCGGCGTACTGGACCGGGCCGACCGACGACACCGTGCGCGGGAAACGCGTGGTCACGTCAAGCAGCTTGGCCGTCACCGTCACGTACACGCGGGTCAGGCCAGTGACCGGGTCGCTGTCCTGCATGCCGATGTCGAGCGTGCCGAGCGCCAGGTAGGGGACCTGGGCGGTCTGCAGGCCCAGCACGGCTTCGCGCATGGTGGCGGGCTGCAGGTCGTTGCCGCTCTTGTAGTCGTTTTCCAGCGCGCTGATGCGCAGGTGGCCACCCGAGGAGGGTTCGACATAGGCGGCTTCCACCACCTGGAAGCCCGACTGGGCGAACACGCCGGTGAATACCGAGTTCAGGTTGCCCGACGGCACCAGGCGCCAGCTCACGTCATCGGCCTTGCGGGTACGGCTGCCGCCGGTCTCGACGGAAACGGAGGCATTGGCCGAATAGCTGTTGCGGGTCGACTTCTCATTGACGTTTTCCTTCACGTCCGCGCGCTTGTAGACGCGCGTATCGAAGGACTTGACCGAGTCCTGCTGGCGCGCCACGAACAGGAACGTCAACGGGGATTTCTGCGCGTCCGAGGCCGTCGCCACTGCCGCGCCGCCCTTGACCGCGTTGCGCAGCTTGGCCACGTTGATGTCAACGCGGACCACCACCGAATACTGGCTGGCGTCCTTCTTGTCTTCCTCGCTGATGATGGTCGCGCCCAGCACGAACTTGTCGAGGTTGGCCGCGACCTTGTCGCGGATGCTGTCGAAGTTCTCGGCTTGCGACTCACCGCTCTCGGCGTAGTAACGCTCAATGGCGTTGACCTGGGCAGTCTTGAACGCGCGGTCCTTGTCCTCGGCGCTGGCCTTGCTCGAGAACACCGAGCTGTCGTATTTCACGTTTGCCATGCCCTTGGACGACACCACTTGTGCCGACGCCAGGCTGCACGCGAACAAAAACAGCCAACAGAGCTGACGGATTACTTGCATGACTTGACCACTCCTCTTGTGACATCTACTTGTTTACTGACGTTATCGCCCGACGAGGCCGCGGCCAGCCAGTCGCTGTCCTGGCCGCCCAGCGAACTGGACAGCTTGGTGAACAGGCCACGCAGGGAATCCGCGTAGGCCGGGAAATCGTCGATCTCTGACTGCGTGACGGGGACGGCTTTCACTTCGCCATTCTTGAAATCCGCGTCGAGGTACTGCTTGCCGGACATCGGCTCGCCCAGCTTGACGTGGCTGTACACCGCATAGATGTAGCTGGTGCCGGCCGCCGAGCTGCCGTACTCGACCCGCTTGAAGCCCTTCAGGTCCACCTGGATGGTGTAGTCGGGCTCGGGCAACTTGAGGTTGAAGACCTCGCCGTCGGCGAAGCGCATCGCCATGGCATTGCCAATCGCATAGCCCTTGGTGAACGGCAGGATAGGTACGCCTGCCTTATCCAGCAGGGCTTCCCCGAACATGTCGGCAAGCCAGCCTTCGGCCACGCCAGAACCGGACTTGAGGCCCTCGGGCAACTGGGCCAACGCCTCCGGCGCTACATTGACTTGCGACACCTGCAGGTAGCGGGTGCCCGACGACGGCAGTTTTGCGCCAGACAGGACCTGGGCGTAGCGATCGAACAGGCCCGGCTTGTCGCCGCCGAGCAGCAGGCGCTTGACGCGGTCACGCTTCTCGCGCTCGCTGGGCTGATGATCGAGCACGTCAAGGTAAGTCACATTGATCGGGTAGGCCCGCAGCACCGTCATGGCCTTGAAGTCAAAGACCAGGGCTTGGCCGCGCACGTTGGCCAGCACTTTGTAAAGTCGGCCGAAGCGCTCGGAAGAGATGGTCTCGCTGGTCACCACCAGTGCGGTGGCCAGGGCCTGGTCGCTGTTCTTCAGGCTGGCCATGCCGTCGCTGGACAGCGCGAAATTGGCCGGCGGGCGCGCGGCCAGGGAACGGCTGATGGCCTTGTTCGGTGCGCTGCCGGACGCCGTCAGCTCGGCCTCGACCTGTCGCGTGACCGGGAAGCGAGCCGCAATCTGCTGCGCGTCGCCGGCATAGGCAAAAAAGCCGGCAAAGGCGACGCTGTCGGCGGCGGCTGCCTGGGTTGCCGCGAGGGCGGTAAACAGCAAAACGACAAGTCGGAAAGCTTGCATGGGCAGAATCAAAAATGAAGGGGGTTCAGCGAGAGATTCAAGGTGCCGCGCATTCAAGCCAACGCGCCGGCCTTTGAAAAATGGCGGGTATTCGGAAATTTCTTAGGACTCACGCGCTCGCAAGGCCGCGATTCTACTGTAGAAAAACAGCAAAAATGACTTTAGTGCTTTTTTTTAGAAAAATTGAGAATTGCCTGATTGACTTCCACATGCCTTTAATGGCAGCAGATGCTGGGATTGGCAATTGGACGGCGGTGGAGGGCCGCCTCTCGTCAGTTCGCGGTGCCCGCGTCAGCCTTCGCCCGGCTGGATATTCAGCAAGCCTATGCCGGCTTGCGTGAGGAAGGGCGAAAACAGGCTCATGACCTGCGACGCGCCCCAGTTGATGTGTTCGCGCTTGATGGCATCGATGCCATGGCGGGATCGCAGGTAGTCGATCCAGTAGGTCGAGACGATCCACGTGTTGACGACCAACTGGTCAAGCTGCTCGGGTGTGGCGCGCAGCAATCCGGCCGCTTCCATGGCGCCGAACACACGACGGACATGGTGCTGTCCGTCATCGGCCAGCGCTTCGGTGCGCAGCCTCAGGGTTGGCGCAAGGCTGCGGATGGACGCCGCGTCGCGGTAGAAGAAGCGCCACTCCCACATCAGGTTGAACCAGCCGCTCAGATAGCCAGCGAATCGGCTTGGCGCATCGCCGTGCGCCAGATCGGCGACGGCGGTGCCGCGCAGCGCCCGCTCGAATTCATCGAACAAGGCTTCGAGGATCTGTTCCTTGCGGTGAAAGTGGTAGTAGAGATTCCCTTCCTGGATACCCACGGCGGAAGCGATCTCGGCGGTGGTCACGACGACCGGCCCGCGCTCGTTGAACAGGCTCAGGCAAGCGTCCAGGATGCGCTCGCGTGTTTTGGGGCGCCGGGCTGGCGCGCCTTGGGCCGTCATGGTCGGTAACTCCCGGCAAGTTCCGTTATCTGCATGTCTGCGCGGCGGATAGTTAGGGGTAAGCCCTAGTTCGGGCAATCCTGGTTGATTAATTAGGGTGAACACCCTAGTCTAGTCTGAAGACAGCACGGATGCACCGTGAGAATTCGACGCAGCGAGCGCCGGCCCGGTTCGGTCAACAGGAGACAATCGATGCTATCAGGCAATGCGGACCACCCGCACCCCCAGGTTCACGCAGGCGCGGCGGCAGGGCGCCAGGATGCCCATGCAGCAAGCGAGGCAGCCGCGCAGCACGTCGACGTGCTGGTGGTCGGGGCGGGGCTTTCCGGTATCTGCGCTGGCTACCACCTGCAAACCAGTTGCCCGGGCAAGACCTACGCCATCCTGGAAGGGCGCGACGCAATCGGCGGCACGTGGGATCTGTTTCGCTACCCCGGCGTGCGGTCGGACTCCGATATGTACACGCTCGGCTTCAGCTTCCGCCCATGGCGCAGCGAAAAATCGATTGCCGATGGTGACTCGATCCTTGAATACATTCGTGGCACGGCGAAGGAATTCGGCATTGAGCGGCACATCCGATTCGGCCATCGCGTCTCGCGCGCCTCGTGGTCGTCCGAGACCGCGCGGTGGACGGTCGATGCCACGGTTGGCCCGCAAGGCACGCCTGCCCGCTTCACCTGCAGCTTCCTCTACTTGTGCAGCGGCTACTACGATTATGCGGACGGCTATATGCCCGGATGGCCGGGCATGGAACGCTTCAGCGGCCGCGTGGTGCACCCGCAGCACCGGCCACGGCCGTCACGCTGTTGCCGGCGATGGCCGAGCGGGCGGCCCACGTGACCATGCTGCAGCGTTCGCCAACCTACATCGTGGCACGTCCGTCCAGCGATGCGGTCTCCGCGTGGTTGCAGCGGCGGCTGCCGGCGTCCATGGCGCATCGCGTCACGCGCTGGAAGAATGTGCTGCTGGGCATGTACTTCTACAATCTCTCGCGCAAGAAGCCGGAGCTGGTCAAGAGCAACATCCTCAAGGGCGTGCGCGCGCAACTCGGCCCGGATTACGATATCGACAAGCATTTCACGCCGTCATACAAGCCATGGGACCAGCGGCTCTGCCTTGTGCCGGACTCGGATCTGTTCAAGTCCATCCGCTCAGGCAAGGCTTCGGTCGTCACCGACCAGATCGAGTCGTTCACCGAGACCGGCCTGCTGCTGCGCTCCGGCGAGCGGCTCGATGCGGACGTCATCGTGACGGCCACCGGGCTGCAGTTGAAGGTGGCGGGTGGGATGAAGATCGAGGTGGACGGCACGCCGATGAACCCGGCGCAGGCATTCATGTACAAGGGCATGATGTATAGCGACATGCCGAACCTGGCGGTTGCCATGGGCTATGTCAATGCCTCCTGGACACTGAAGGCTGAGCTTTCCTCGACCTACGTGTGCCGCCTGATCAACCATATGGACGCGAAGGGCCATGCCTGGTGCGCGCCGCGCCGCACGGATCCGGCATCCGATGAGGCGCCTTCGCTCTCGCTGAGTTCCGGCTATGTCCAGCGGGCCAGCAACATCTTGCCCAAGCAGGGGTCCAAGCGGCCATGGAAGGTCCACCAGAATTACCTGTTCGACCTGATGGCCCTGAAGTTCGGCAAGGTGGAAGACAGCGAGATGGCGTTCGGCCGTGCGGGCACGGCTGCCCCGGCCAATGGCTAGCGGATAATGCTTGAACGTCAGGGTTCAATTTCAAGGTTGAAGGACCATACGCAATGACTATATTGATTGCCTGCATCGCCGTGGGCGCCGTCGTTCTGCTTGGGTTGGCGGCATTCACCGCCCTGATTGCGCGCAAGGTGGAAAAGGCGCTCCCGCCCGGGGGGAAGTTCATCGAGATCGATGGGGCGCGGCTCCATTACATCGACAAGGGCGAGGGGCCGGTCATCGTGATGGTGCACGGGCTCGGCGGGCAGACCGGCAATTTTTCCTACGCCTTGCTGGGCAAGCTGACCAGCCAGTTCCGGGTGATCCTGGTCGACCGGCCCGGCTCGGGCCATTCGACCAGGCCATCGACGATGTCGGCGCGCCTGAGCGTGCAGAGCACGGTGGTGGCCAAGTTCATCCGTGCGCTCGGCCTGCAGAATCCGCTGTTGGTCGGACACTCGCTGGGTGGCGCGGTTGCCCTGGGCGTTGCGCTCGATCATCCCGATGCGGTCGGCGGGCTGGCGCTGATCGCGCCGCTGACGCATCCGGTGCAAGGCGTGCCGCCAATGTTCCGCGCGCTGTCGATTTCCTCGGCCACGATGCGCCGCCTGATCGCTTGGACGTGGGCGATTCCCCGCTCTATCCTGCGTGGCAAGGCCATGGTCGAACTGGTCTTCAGCCCGGACCGGCCGCCGCAGGATTTCGGCACGGCGGGGGGCGGGCTGCTCAGCCTCAGGCCGCGCAGCTTCTTTGCCACATCGACCGATTTGGCCAGCGTGGAGGAGGACCTGCCCGCCATGGCGCAGCGCTATGCATCGCTGGCCTTGCCGATCAGCATCCTCTACGGGACCGCGGATGCCGTGCTTGACTGGCAAGCCCACGGCAAGGCGATGAAGGACAAGCTGCCGGCGCTGGAGCTCGAACTTGTCCCTGGCGGCCATATGCTGCCGATCACGATTCCCGACCAGACCGCGGCCTGGCTCACGGCGGCTGCCGCGCGGCTCTGACGCGGTGCGCGCCAGCCGCCGCGCTGTGGGCTAGGCGTCAATGGTGAAGCCGATCTCCTTGATGAACTCGCCCCAGCGCCGGTAGTCCGCCTTGACCTGCGCGGCGAAGACGGGTGGCGTGATGGCTTGCGGCGGCAACACGCCGACCGCGGCCAGCCGCTTGTGATAGCCCGGATCGGTGAGCACCTTCTGGATTGCCGCCGAGACCGCGCCAACCACATCGGTCGGCATGGCCTTGGGGCCAAACAGCGCGAAGTAGCCGCTCAATTGCTCCATGCCCGGAAACCCCAGTTCGCGGAAAGCGGGGACGCCTGGCGCCATGTCCGAGCGTTCCGGCGTGGTGATGGCCAGGGCCTTGGTCTTGCCGGACTGATAGAGCGGCACCGCCGTGGTCAGCCCGTCGATCATCAGCGGCACCACGCCGCCCACCAGGTCTTGCGTGGCAGGCGCCGAGCCCTTGTACAGCACCGGCTCGAGCCGGCTTCCAGACAGCTTGTTCAGCAGCAGCGGGCCAAAGTGCGACGACGTGCCCGGGCCATACGAGGCCGAATGGAGCGGCGACTTCGCGCTCCTGGAGTACGCGATCATCTCAGCCAGCGTGGAGAAGGGCGCGTTCTTGGTGGCGACCAGCAAGACGGGCGCCCTTGCGGCTTCGGCCAGCGCGGTCAGGTCAGTTAGCGGGTCGTAGGGCACCTTGTTGATATGGGCGCCCGAGGTGGCCGAGGAGCCAAGCGTCATCAGCAGCGTGTGACCGTCCGGCTTGGCGCGGATCACGTCGAGCGTCGCGGGAATCGTCGCGCCGCCCGGCTTGTTCTCGACCACGACCGATTGGCCAAGTTGCTTGCCGAGGAAGTCCGCGAACAGCCGCGCGACCACATCGGTGCCGCCGCCCGCGGGGTAGGCTACGACCAGGCGCAGCGGGCGGCTTGGCCAGCTATCGGCACGGGCAGGGGCTGAGCCGAGCGCGGCGGCGGCAACCGCGGCGGTAAGGAAATGACGACGATCCATGCGTTTGTCTCCTGGCGATGATGAGCACTCAGGTGCTCTTTAATACGCAAGGAAGATACTCATGGAAGAGGGGCTGGTGATGGAATCGGGCGATACCCTTCCCATGACGGCATGCATGGGCGCATTCGTGCGAGTCAGCCGCTGGCCGAATCGCGCGGAATCGATCATGCTACGATCCTGCCTCTGAATCAAAGCGAGCTAACGATGTCGACTGCCTTCCTGATACTCAATCCGGCCCCGTCCGAAGATGGCGAGCAAATCGGCTTTTCCATTGTGGCGAACGGTGTGGACAGCAGCGGCTTTGTGTCGCGCTCGGCGCTGGACGAACTGGCCCAGGGCCAGATTGGCAGCCATCTGGATATTTTCGAGCGCAATCTCGACCGCATCCAGGAAGCAGCCTTGCAGAAGTGGTCTGCGGACCCGTCTCTGGACCCCGTCATGCTGGGGGACCACGATTTCTGAGAGGGGGATGTGGCCAACAGTTCGCGCTACGCCTGCGAGAACGTGCGTACCAGCTTGGTCTTCAAGGGCCAGGGGCGCGCCGCGAGAATCCAGATGCACAGCAGCGGCCCGATGAACGGCAGCAGCGCCAGGTAGGCGTAGTGCGCACTAAAATGTGCCGCCTTGAAAACCTTCCTGAATGGGAAGAACCACAAGGCTTCGAATAATAGAAATCCGAGTAGATACAGCGTCATGGTCAGCTTCCTGTGCGGCTCGACTGGCGAGGCGTATGCCCCGCGCAGCCGCATTGTAGAGCCCATTCGCTTGCTCACAATCCCGCCACTTTGGGGGAATCTTGCCGGTGCGGCGTCCATACGCGGGTCGCAATTCCGTGTGCCGCCCAGTCCTCCGTGCCCCCTTTGAGGCGGCTTGACCGGTTTAGCGCAGCGCGCGCTGCGCCACGGCGACCAAAGCCACGCCTATGCATCCCATCGCCAGCAGCGCGAACAGATTGCTCACCGCAATCAGCTGCGCCTGCTGGTCGATCAGCGCGGACCAGCGCACCAGCGTGGCGGCGTCGAAACCCTCGGGCAGGTCGAACGGCGTAATCCGCGCAACCAGCTGCGTGCGTGCCATGGCCTCGCCATACTGGAGCCATAGGCTTGCCACGCCCGTGCCGCCGGCGGTTGCGATCTGGCGCACGATGTTCTTGAACTGATAGGCGTGGGCAAAATCCTCGACGCTGAATTCGGCATAGGTCAGCCCCGCCACCAGCGCCAGGATAAAGGGCGTGGTCAGGCTCTGCAGGGTCAGGGCCGGCAGCAGGACGGCCATGGAGACGCCCGGCATCATCCGCTCGCTCAGCAGCCAGGCCGCGCCGGCAAACATGACGTACCCCAGGGCGATGTAGCGGCGCTGCCCCGTCAGCCGGGTGCCGGCATACGTAAAGGCGCACAGGCCCGTGAAGCCGATCAGCCCCGTGATGGTGAGTACCTTGCCGGTGGTCTGGAAGGTAAAGCCCAGCCCGGACTGCAGCGTGGTGGGTACCACATAGCCCCATAACCCATTGAGGAAGTAATACAAGGTATAGAAGCCCAGCCCGACCAGGTAGCGGCGGCCCAGCAGCAGCTTGGGGTTGAGCCAGGGATCGGGGTGGCGATGCTGGTGGACGAAGACGCTAGCGACAAGCACCAGCCCGACGATGGGGGTGATCGCCACCGACGGCGAGTTCGCCAGCTCATAGAAGCGCAGGTCGCCCAGGCCGTGCAGCAGCACCAGCGCCCCCGTGCCCAGCAAGATCACGGTCACCCAATCCATGCCGCCAACGTCCACCTCCCACGGTGCCAGCGAGGCCGCGAGCCGGCGTGGGTAGGAGACCAGCACCAGCAGTATTGCCGCGCCCGACATCGCGGCCTGCACCACGAAGATCATCCGCCAGCTCGCGTCTTCCACCAGCACCGCGGTGATCCATGGCGCCAGCGCCGCCAGGCCCATGCCGCCGACATTGAAGCCGAGGAAGGGGCCGGCGCTCCTCGCGGGCGGCAGCCAACTGGATAATGATGCGCGACGCGGTGAACAGGCCGCCCGCGCCGAAACCCTGCAGCGCGCGCGCCAGGCTCAGCTCAAGCGGCGTATTGCAGATGGCGCAAAACGCGGCGCCCACGGTGGCGATGACCAGGCCGAGCAGCGTAAATCCACGATAGCTGATGTCCCGCGCGATGCGCCGCAGCACCAGGTTGGCGACGGTGGCAGCGGCCGCATAGGATGTGAGGCTCCAGAGAAAATCCTCCGGCGAGGCGTGAATGCCGCCCCTGATATGGGTGCCCGCGACGCCCATCATGGAGGACGCCACGAAGTCCACGCCGGTGGTGCATCCCAGGGTAAAGGCGAAGAGATACACCTGCGCAGCCGACAGGTCGGGGTGCTTGCCCAGCATCGCGCTGCCAGTTGCCATGACGGTCCCATCCATCGCGTAGAAGCAATTCGCAGTCCGGCTCCGCCGGGGCGACGACCCGCTTTCCCAGTATCGGCGAAATGATCCGGGCGCCCAAGCGGAACCGATTGGGGGATGACAGGGGGGGCGTGGCTCCGGCCACAAATGGCCCGACGCTACTGGGCGTCCCGGTCAAGGGCACTGCGGCGCGATCGGTATTGGTGCGTTTCCCCGCACAGTTTTACTGCCGTTCAATTGACAACTGCGTTTGCCGGGAACATCATCCCTCGGGGAAAATAGACGCGCCTCCGTGTCGCGATGTCGCCCGTTCGTCGGCGAAAAGCGCATGGAAGGTAGCCATTCCGACGAGGAAACGGGGTCATGATTATTTCGCTACGCCGAATTGCGAGCGCGCTTGCGCTCGGTCTGCTGTTGTCTGCCTGCGTCACGGGCCCGCAAACTTCGGCGGTGCCGCAGCCGGCCCCGCCGTCGTCCAATGGGGCGATCAAGGCGTTATCCGCCCAGATTTTTGTCTACGCTTATCCGCTGGTCTTGATGGATGTCACGCGTGAGGTCATGACCGCCCGTGTGCCGGCCAATAGTTTCTCGCATAAGCGTAGCTTCCCGGACGCCACCTTCACCGACGTGGTCAGCCCGAATGCCGATACGCTCTATTCGACGGCATGGCTGGATTTGTCCGCCGGACCGGTGATCCTCTCGCTGCCCGACACGCGCGGGCGTTATTACCTGATGCCGCTGATGGATGCCTGGACCAATGTCTTCGCGTCGCCGGGCAAGCGCACCACGGGCACCAGGAAAGCGGTCTACGCCGTAACCGGCCCGATGTGGAACGGCGTGTTGCCGCCCGGCGTCACGGAAATCCGCTCGCCCACGGAGATGGTGTGGCTGATTGGCCGCACCCAGACCAATGGCAAGCAGGACTATGCGGCGGTTCGCCGCTTGCAGGACCAGTATCGCCTGGCGCCGCTCTCCGCCTTGCAGCGTGGCGGCAAGGTGCGGGCCAAGCCAGACCTGGCGATGCTGCCCGAAGCGGTTCCGGTGGATGTGGAAACGCCGCCTGTTGAGCAGGTCGCGGCGATGGACGCGCAGGCGTTCTTTTCCCGCTTCGCCGAACTGCTGCCGGCCAATCCTCCAGCGGCGGCCGATGCGGCCATGGTGGAAGCGATCAAGAAGTTCGGGATCGTTCCGGGCATGCCCTTCTCCGTGACCGCGCTGGAGCCATCGACAGCCCGCGCGGTGCAGGAGGGGGCCACCACCGCCCTGGCGGGCATCGTGGCGATGGCCAGGCGCGGCGGCGGTGAAGGGGACGGCAAATGGACCGTGCACCGGGATCTCGGCAGCTATGGCACGGCCTATGGCAAGCGCGCGCTGGTGGCCTGGGTTGGGCTTGGTGCCAACCTGCCTGCGGACGCGCTGTATCCCAGCACGCGGGTCGACGCCGCCGGCAAGCCGCTGAACGGGGCAAACCGCTACGTCATGCATTTCGACAAGGGCCAGATGCCGCCGAGCGCGGCCTTCTGGTCACTGACGCTCTACAACGACAAGCAGGCGTTTGTTGCCAATCCGCTCAACCGCTATGCCATCGGGGACCGCGACCGGCTGCGGTACAACCGTGACGGCTCGCTCGATATCTATATCCAGAATGCGCGCCCGGAGGGCAAACGGGTCGCCAACTGGCTGCCGGCGCCGCCTGATGGCTTCAACCTGATGATGCGGGTGTATTGGCCCCGGCGGGCGATGCTGGAGGGCACGTGGAGCGCGCCGCCGGTGGTGCGGGCGGACTGACTGCGGGCCCCAAGCCGCGCGCTGAGATGAAAAAATACCCGCCGAGGCGGGTTTTTTGAGCAACGCAAGACAGACAACGAGTAGTTCTATTCTAGGCATTTTGGTGTCCCGGCTTTCTACCGCCGGGCTCACGACTGTGCCCTGCGCCCGCCTCATGGGCGCTCTCTTGCCCTAGAGGGTCTTCGTGTAGAACGCCGTCAGCTTGCCCATGGCGGCATCCACGTACTTGGGAACCCAGTAGGTCTCGATGTGCGTGGCACCGTCGATCTTGAACAATTCCTTGTTCTGCGTGCCGGTGGCCTTGGCGAATGCATCCTCAGTCATGTACAGGCTGTCGGCCTTGCTACCCGCGATCATCAGCAGCGGCTGGTTGATCAGGTCGATTTGGTCGGTGGCATCCCAGCGCATCAGGTCCAGCAAACTGCTCACCGTGTAGGCGCCGCCGGAGTTGGGGTAGGCGCCGGAGTTGGGGTGGCCATGGGTGCGTTCGTAATAGACGGTTCCCTCGCGGTACATCTCGAACGGCATCGCGGCGATTTGCGCATCCGTCGCCGCGGCGCCGCCTCCGATATAGGGGACTTTGCCACCGGCCGCTTCCTGCGCACGCGCCTCGGAAGCCTGCCGCAAGCGATCCTGGATGGTGTTCCGTTGCGAGTCTTCGAAGCCATTGCGGCGAACGCGCCCGGAATTGAACATGCTCAGCGTTGCCACCGATTTGAAACGCTTATCGACTTTCGCTGCCGCCAACGAGTATCCACCGCCACCGCAAATGCCCAGGAGGGCCAACCGCTCGGCATCGACACCCGCGTAGCGGGTGATGAAGTCAGCCGCGGATGTCCTCGGTACGGTATGCGGGGTTGTCCACGTTGCGCGGTTTCCCGCCGCTTCCGCCCTGATACGCCGCGTCCATCGCGATCGTGATGTAGCCCTGCTCGGCCAGGCGCTGGGCATACAGGCCTGCGACCTGCTCCTTCACGCCGCCATTCGGGTGGGCCACGACGACGGCAGGATATTTCTTCTTCGGGTCGTAGTTCGCCGGGGTATAGACATTGGCGGCAATGTCCAGGCCGTTCAGCTTGTACTTGACCGGATGGATGTTGACCTTGCCCAGTTCGTTCTTTGTGATCGCGCCACCATAGGTCAAGGTGAACGGGTTCTTTCGGTAGTCCTCGGCGAAGGCTGCGCCGCCGGAGGCGCCGACGATGGCGGCCATGAGGGTGGCCTTCAATACTATGCGTTTCATGGGATGGTTCCTTGCAAGTGTGGTGAATTTCGCGGGGCGCTTCAGCGCTTGGGCGGTGCTTCGACGCCCGTGGCATCCAGCGCGCGGCGAATGAGTGCGATGCCGCCTTGCCGGGTGCTGCTGCTGGTGTACAGGTCAACGACCCCTTGCGGGCCATTGGGATGCCACTGCACCCCCAGGCCGATGGGGTACTCCTCGAATGGCCCCAGGCGCCGGCGGGGGGCGGATGCGGCTTTGTCCGTCACGGCGCGCTGGCCGTCTGAGCGCGGGCGGACAGCAGCCACGGGGCAATGCCCAGCGTGGCGGCCGCGCCCAGCAGGCGGCGACGGCTCTGGTCGGCGGGATGGGGTGTCATGGCAAGTTCTTTCATGGTTGGGTTATCAGTCCAGCTTTTTGTCAGCCAGAAACTTCGACACCAGGTTGGCGATCTGGACGTTGTTCAAGTCCGACATCAGGAAGTGCGTGTTGCCGTGGATGCCCGCCTCGGGCAGATGCAACAGTTGCGCGTCGCCACCGTGCTTGTTGATGGCGGCGGCCCAGAGCCGGGCCATGGCCAGGCGCACGCGCCAGTTGTCCTGTCCGCGCTCGGCTGTCGGTTGGACCGGGAAGTTGTCGCCGTAGTAGATGACGATGGGGACGCGCGTGAGCTTCTGGAAATCCGCCAGCGGCACCGCCTCGGGCAACAAGGTGCCGGCAGCACTCGGCATCGCCGGGGGCAGTTCGCCTTGCGGGAAAATGAACCCGCTGCCAGGTTCGAGCGCGACGATTCCCTTGACGTTCTTGCTTTGGAAGCCTTCACGGCCGTCCGGCGTGGTTTCCCAACTGCGCGCCGACTGGTACGCGCCGTGCAACATGACGATGGGCAGTGGCCTGGGGTTCTGCGGGACTTGATAGAAGGCGTAGAGGTGATCGCCGTGGAACGTCTGTCCAGCGGCGGTCGGGTTGTTATTGTTGTAGCTACCGGGCGTGCTCACCACCTTTCCGCCGACAGCGAAACTCCCCTGGGATTGGATTAGCAGAGGGCCGGAGGCGTTGCCAGGGCCGTTGGGATCGGTGGCGCAGCCGGTGAGCAGGGTTGTCATGGCTATGGCAGTGGTCAACAGGATTCGGGTGGCCTTCATGCTCAGCCTCCCGAGGCTGCGGCAAGGGCCTGCGTGAGCGCCTCGCTTGCACGCTTGGCGGCACCCGCATCGCCGCGCTCGGCCAGCACCTGCGTCAGTTGCCGCAACTGCGCGGCGCTCAAGCCCACCCGCATGCTGGCTCGCATGTGCGAGCGCAACTGGGCCTCCACGCCCGGCGTGGCAGCGAGCGCCCCCACGGTAGCCAGCTCGCGGCTCTGCCAATCGAGGTTGTCGCGCTCGAAGATGTCACCGAACAAATGAGCCTGCAGGAATTGGTTGATGACCGGCGTGAAGTCCGTCACTGCGTTCTTGACCGGCGCGCCTGAAATCTTCGTCTGGTTGGCAGTGCCGACCGCAAGCAGTTCATCGCCTGTAGGTACGGGCCGGCTGGGTTCGCGCCCCGGCGCGTCCTGGATGCCGCGCTGCTTGCGTGCGTCCACCACCTGAAGCAACTCACCCAGCGCGTTCAGGCTCTTTGGGAAGCCGGCGTAGGCATAGAGCTGCACCAGGATTTCCTTGGCCTCGCTGATGGTCATGCCGGCGTCCAGCCCCTGGTTCAGCGCGGCATTGAGCCTGGGCATGTCGCTCGCGGCCATGAAGGATGCGATCAGGGGAATGGCCTGCTGCTTGGCGGACAAGGTGTCCGAGGCCGGCAGCGCGGCCAAGGCGAGTGCGAGCGCGACGGCGCCGCGCCTAGCGAGCGTTGTATTGCTCATCGCTCACCAGTTCCTTCCAGTCCGCGCTCTTGCCGTCCTTCACGTAGGCAATGGCCAGGTGGCGCATGCCGTTGGTCTGTGCCGCGCCGTGCCAGTGCTTGACGCCGGCCTCGATCCAGATCACGTCGCCCGCCTTGATCTCGCGCCTTGGGCCCCCGTCCTCCTGCACCCAGCCCTGGCCGTCGGTGACGACGAGCAACTGGCCGACCGGATGCGTGTGCCACGCGGTGCGCGCGCCGGGCGCGAAATCGACCATGCCCACGCTGCCGTGCTGGCTGCTGCCGCCCGCCGCCTTGATGTCCACCGCCACGTGGCCGTTGAAATTCTGCGCAGCGCCCAACGTCGTGGGCGTCGTGCCCGCGGGGGTGATCTGGATGCCTTGGGCGTGTGCCGCCGATGCACCCATCATCACGATCGAGGCGCCTGCCGCGATGAGGTTGTTTCTCATGGGGATTCCTTGCTGTGACCTGCGCAGATCCCACTTGCCGCATGAGCATGCGGATGGTCTGCGCCCAATTTGTCTCAGTGAAGGAAATCGTAGAGGGCGTGACTGTTTTGATTAAGTCCTAAATCCAGCATTCGGTTTTGAACTGGATTCAGTAATGTGAAGAATCGACGGCCGGATGCGGCCTACGAAGCCGAGCGATGCTTCGATTTCGCTGTCTTGCGCGGCGGGTCTCGATACCGTAGCGCCTCGACGCTGATGCCCAGCGCCCCGGACGATTGTCGGCGGCTCGGATAGTACAGGTGGTAGCCGGTATAGGGCTGGCACCAATCGTCCAGCACGCGGACCAGACGTTCCTCGGCGATGTGCTCCGCCACCGCATCCTCGGGCACGAAGGCCAGTCCCTGCCCAGCTAGCGCTGCGCGCACGATGGGCGAAATACCGTTGTAGATCCACTGCCCGGTCACGCGCACCTTGAGTTCGCGCTTGCCCTTGCGGAAATCCCAGGCCATGAGTCCGCCGTGGGTGGGTAGGCGCAGGTTGATGCAGTTGTGCTCGGCCAGGTCGTGGGGTTTCTTCGGCTGGGTTCTGCCCGCGAAGTAGGCGGGCGAACCGACCACTGCGATGCGCATGTCGGAACTGATGCGAACCGCGATCATGTCCTTGGCGATCTCGTCGCCCAGACGCACACCCACGTCATAGCGTTCGGAGACGATATCCGTTCGGTTGTAGTCCACCGTTACCTCTACGGTGATGTCGGGATAGTCCGGCAAAACCTTGGACAGCTTGGGCCATATCAGGTACGTGGCGGGGAATTCCGCCGCCGTGATGCGGACCAGCCCCGATGGCTTCTTGCGCAACTCGCTCACCGCCGCCAGTTCGGTGTCGATGTCCTCGAAGTGCGGCGCAACATTGGACAGAAGCCGCTCGCCGGCTTCTGTCACGGATACGCTGCGCGTGGTCCGCGTCAGCAGGCGGACGTCCAAGCGTGCTTCGAGCGCGCGAATGGCATGGCTGAGCGCGGACGGAGACACGCCCAGTTGCGCAGCCGCGCGCGTGAAGCTCCCTTGCTGGGCCACCTGGATGAACGCTAGCAAGTCGTTGTAGCTGTCACGTGGCATTGTTGAATCCAATTCACAAGTTTTTGAAGAATTTAGCATCTAATCAGATGCCTAGATAGTGACTACATTGGAATCATCCGCAGCCGATTGAATAGGAACACACCATGCAACAAGTCACTTTAAACAATGGCGTCGTAATGCCGATCCTCGGCTACGGTGTCTTCCAGATTTCCGACCCGAAGGAATGCGAGCGCTGCGTGGCCGAGGCCGTCAGCACAGGATACCGTCTGATCGACACCGCGGCTTCCTACCTCAATGAAGAAGCGGTCGGCCGGGGTATCAAAAATGCCGGCGTGCCGCGTGCCGACCTTTTCGTGACCACGAAGTTGTGGGTGCAGGACACCGGGTACGAACGGACCCAGCAAGCCATCGACAGATCACTGCGCCGTCTGCAACTGGACTATCTGGACCTCTATCTCATCCACCAGCCGTTCGGTGATGTGCATGGGTCGTGGCGCGCGATGGAGGATGCCCTGAGGGCGGGCAAGGTGAGCGCGATCGGCGTCAGCAACTTCCACCCCGACAGGCTGATGGACATCATCGGCTTCAACCACGTCGTTCCGGCGGTGAACCAGGTCGAGGTCAATCCCTTCCACCAGCAGGAGGAAAGCGTGGCCTTCATGCGCGAGAACGGCGTGCAGGCTGAGGCCTGGGCGCCCTTTGCCGAGGGCCGCAACAACCTGTTCCAGAACGAAGCGCTGGTAGACATCGGTCGCAAGCACGGCCGATCGGTCGGCCAGGTCGTGCTGCGCTGGGTGGTGCAGCGCGGCATCGTAGCCCTCGCCAAGTCGGTGCGCAAGGAACGGATGCCGCCGAACCAGCTGGCGCCGGATCAGCAAGTAAAACACCGCGGTGTTGGCTGTGCGCGCGTCGGCCACGGTGCTGAAGTCGCTCACATAGCGTTTGTTGCCGAGATTGCGCGCATCCAGGAACACCGTCACGCCGCGCTGGAATTCGTAGCTGGCCTGCAGGCCGAACAGCATGTAGCCAGGCGTGCGCAGCGTGTTGGCGTAGTCGACATAGGCGCCGCCCGGCACCCAATCGATGGTCCCGGCAACGCGCAGCC
Organism: Cupriavidus basilensis OR16; assembly: GCF_000243095.1. Taxonomy (GTDB): domain Bacteria; phylum Pseudomonadota; class Gammaproteobacteria; order Burkholderiales; family Burkholderiaceae; genus Cupriavidus; species Cupriavidus basilensis_D. The sequence goes on from NZ_AHJE01000005.1 coordinate 22,216, forward strand.
CCGCCGCGCGGCTGTAGGCAACGGTGGTACGCAGCACGTGCTCGGGCACGCCGGCGATGCGGTTGTTGCGGTACTGCGGGTCGTTGTCGAAGCGGAAGTCGCTGTAGTTCCAGAGTTGCGACAGCGTGAGCTTGTCGCCCGAGCCAAACAGGTTCTGCAGCAAGTCGCCCGAGACGCCCAGTTCCACGCCTTGCAGCGTGGTGCGGTTGGCGTTGAAGGTGGCGGCCGGGATATTCGGGTTGGTGGTGAATTGCAGCAGTTGGTCCCGCACCAGCGAACGGTAGGCCGTCACGTCCCAGGAAAAACGCTCGCGCTTGCCCCGCGTGCCGAGCTCAAGCGTCCAGCCGCGCTGCGCGCTCAGCGGCACAAAGCGGGTGGTGGTGGCCATGGTCTGGCTCAGGTCGGAAAAGTCGGGTACGTCCGCGCTGCGCGTGATGTCGGCAAATGCCTGCACGGCGGGCACCGGCTCCCACAGCACGCCGAATTTCGGGTTCACGCCGCTGTAGGTGGCGCTGTCGGACTTGGCCGTGGGATTCGCCGGCAGGCCGCCGTAGTCCTGGTAGCGGCGGACATTGCGGTAGGCCTTGGCACCGGCCATCAGCGCGACGGTAGGGGTCACGTAAAGACGGTCTTCGAGATAGGCCTCGTAGTTGTACGCATCCTGAGCGGCGTTGAGCGTCTGCGCGCCGCGGTTGCCGGCGTTGTTGACGTACTGGCGCGCATCGTTGTTGCCGCCGAAGAAGCGCGCCCCGGCGATGAACTGGTTGCGCAGGCCGCCGATGGTCTGCGTGCCGGTGTAGCGCGGCGCGAAGCCGTAGGTCCAGTAGTCCTGGTCGATGACCTGGAAGATCGGGTGATACAGGCTCTTGTGGATGACCCAGGTGCTGAAATCGAGTTGGCCGCTGTCGAGCCTGACGCTGGTGACATTGGCCAAGCGTTCGGTGCGTGTGTTGCGCGCCTGGTCGCCGGACAGCGCGGCTGGCGCGGCCTTCTTCGGATTGTTCAGCGCATCGGTGAGCGACAGCGCGCCGGGCAATTGCTGATCGACGATATAGGCGCCCACGTAGAAACGGGTCTCCACCGCCGGGCTGAATCGATAGCCGAAGTTGGCGTTGAACTGCTCGTACTGGCCGCGCTCGTGCGCGCGGAATCCGTCCGAGTGGTTGACGCTCAGGTTGGCGAGCAGGTCGAAGGCGCCGATCTGGCGCGAGACCTGGCCACTGGCACGCGCCGTGCCGAAGCTGCCGCCATCGACGCGCACCTGGTTGGGCGCATCGGCGGTGAGCGCGGTCGGCGTGGTGAAGTTGATCGCGCCGCCCAGCGTGGTGCTGCCATAGGCCAGCCCATTGCCGCCCTTGTAGATTTCTGCCGCGCTCAGGCCAAGCGGGTCGATCTGGTAGTAGTCGCCGCTGCCGTCGGCAAAGTTGGTGGGAATGCCGTCCTGCAGGATCTCCAGGCCGCGCGCGTGATAGCCGCGCGCAACGCCCGAGCCGCGGATCGACAGGCGCAGTTCCTGGCCGTAGCGCTCCTGCACGTACACGCCGGGCGCATCCTTGAGCACGTCGCGCAGGTTGCTGGCATAGGTGTCGCTGTAGGATGCGGCGTCGACAAAGCCAACCGAGCCGGCTGTCTGGTCCAGCGCCTGTTGTTGCTGCTGCAAGTTCGGCGCGGTGAGCGAGCCGGGGGCCTTGGCCGTCACGGTCGCGGTAGGCAATGTGACTGATGCATCATGCGTGGCGGGCGCGCCAGCCTGTGCGAGCGCGGCGGTGGTGAGCGTGGTGAGGGCGGCGGCGGGCAGGGCAGCGGCGCGCTGCTTCCAGTGTCTGGCTTGTTTCATGATTTTCCTCGTGGCGCCTGGCCTGCGTTGGGCCGCGCCTTTTAACCGTGTTTGGATAGCCGCGTACGATACGGAGGGGGGCTTGGTGTGCGCTATGTGACACAGTGCCGCAACCTGCGTCCCGGGCAGTCTGTCCGTCGCGGTGCGGCGTTTTGCCGCTTTGCGCGCAAGGGAAAGCAAGACGGCCAACGGGCCGGCATGCGGTGCATGCCGGCCCGTTGGCTTGGCAGGGCTCGGTGGGGTTTGGCCGGACCCGGCAGGGTGCGGATCAGGCCGCCTGGCTAGCGCAATCGGCGCAACCCGCCGCGTGCGCGGCGCCATGGTGCGCCGCGCGTCCGCCCAGGCCAGCGCTGCGCGTGGTGCGTTGCCACGTGGTCGCGCTGTCCTTGCCGATCTGCTCGCGCAGGCTACGCGCGGCGGCGACCATATTGGCAAGCGCGGCTTCGGTTTCCGGCCACGCGCGCGTCTTCAGCCCACAGTCCGGATTGACCCACAGCCGTTGCGGCGGAATCACCTCGCAGGCGCGCTGCAGCAGGTGCGTGATGGCTTCCACGCTAGGCACGCGCGGCGAGTGGATGTCGTACACGCCCGGCCCGATCTCGTTGGGGTAGTCGAACTCGCCGAAGCCTTCCAGCAGTTCCATGGCGGAGCGCGACGTCTCGATGGTGATCACGTCGGCGTCCAGTGCGGCAATGGCGGGCAGGATGTCGTTGAACTCGGCGTAGCACATGTGGGTGTGGATCTGCGTTTCATCGGCCACCGAGGCGGCCGAGATCTTGAACGCATGTACGGCCCAGTCCAGGTAAGCGGCCCCCCAGTCGCCCTTGCGCAGCGGCAAGCCTTCGCGCAGCGCCGGCTCGTCGATCTGGATGATGCGGATGCCGGCCTGCTCCAGGTCCGAGACCTCGTCGCGGATCGCCAGCGCGAGTTGCAGCGTGGTGGTAGCGCGGGGCTGGTCATCGCGCACGAAGGACCACTGCAGCATGGTGACGGGGCCGGTGAGCATGCCCTTCATCGGACGGTCCGTCAGCGATTGCGCATAGCGCGTGGTTTCCACCGTCATCGGCTCGGGGCGGTACACGTCGCCGTAGATCACCGGCGGCTTGACGCAGCGCGAACCATAGCTTTGCACCCAGCCGTTCTCGGTGAAGGTGTAGCCGCACAGCTGCTCGCCGAAGTACTCGACCATGTCGTTGCGCTCGGCTTCGCCGTGCACCAGCACGTCCAGCCCGAGCGCTTCTTGCTTGCGCACGGCGGTCTCGATCTCGCCCCGGATACGTTGCAGGTAATCCAGCGCGCCGATGTCGCCGCGGCGGTAGGCCGCACGCGTCTGCCGGATCGCCGGCGTCTGCGGGAAGGAGCCAATGGTGGTGGTTGGCAGCGCCGGCAGCTGCAGCGCCTCGCGCTGGCGTTCGATGCGGATCGGGAACGGGCTCTTGCGTTCCGCCATGGCGGCGCTGAGCGCAGCTACGCGTGCCTGGACCTGCTGGTTGACCACGCGGCGCGAACCGCGGCGCGAAGCCAGGGCAGTGTCGGCCGCAGCCAGCCCGGCGGCCACCGCCGTCTCGCCTTCATTCAGGGCGCGGGCGAGCACGCTGACTTCGGCCAGCTTCTCGGTGGCAAAAGCCAGCCAGGTCTTGATTTCGGCATCGAGCTTGCGCTCGGCCTCTAGCGAGACCGGCACGTGCAGCAGCGAGCAGGACGGCGCGACCCACAGGCGCTCGCCCAGTTCCGCATGCAGCGGTGCCAGCATGGACAGCGCGCGGCGCAGGTCGGTGCGCCAGATGTTGCGGCCGTCGATCACACCGGCGGACAGCACCGCGCCGGCCGGCAGCACCTTGCGCCAGGCGTCGAGCTGCTGCGGTGCGCGCACCAGGTCGATGTGGAAGCCTTGCACGGGCAGGGCCGCGGCGCGCGCGGCGTGGTCGGCGGCGCTGTCGAAGTAGGTTGCCAGCAGCAGCTTCACGCCGGACCTGGCCAGTTCGGCATAGGCGGCGTCATAGGCGTCGAGCCATGCCGGCTCCAGGTCCAGGCACAGCGCGGGCTCGTCGATCTGCACCCATTCGATGCCGCGCGCACGCAGGCGGGACAGGATGCGGCCATAGGCGGCGGCCAGGCCCGGCAGCAGGCTCAGGCGGTCAAAGCCGTCCACGTGGGTCTTGGACAGGCACAGGTAGGTGAGCGGCCCGATCAGCACCGGCTTGGCGTTGAGGCCCAGCGCCAGCGCTTCTTCCACTTCGTCGAAGAACCAGTCCACGCCGCCGTCGAAACGGGTGTCGGGGCCGAGCTCCGGGACCAGGTAGTGGTAGTTGGTATCGAACCACTTGGTCATTTCCATGGCTGGCTGGGCCTTGTTGCCACGGGCCAGCTCGAAGTACTGCGCCAGGGTCAGCTGCTTCGGGTCGAAGCCGAAACGCGCGGGCAGGGCGCCGAGCAAGGCGCTCAGGCCCAGCACCTGATCGTAGTAGGCAAAGTCGCCCACCGCCACGCTGTCCAGCCCGGCTTGCGCTTGCAACTGCCAGTGGTGCTGGCGCAGCCCGGCTGCAACCTGGCGCAGGCTGGCCTCGTCCGTTTCGCCGCGCCAGAACGCTTCCTGGGCGAATTTCAGTTCGCGCTGGGCGCCGATGCGCGGAAATCCAGCGATATGAGTGCGTGCCATGCAGTGCTCCGTATTTGGAATGTGACGATGGCGCTCAGTGTGGAATCCAGCGTAAAATGAATCAAGCGATAAGATTTAATCAACGTATGAATAAATTTCATATCATGCCATCCAGGTGCCATTTTTCATATTCCAGGAGCGAGCCGTGATCGAAGTCAGGCACCTGCGCTCGCTGGTGGCGATTGCCGAGTCCGGCAAGCTCGCCACGGCCGCGGAGCGCGTGCACGTCAGCCAGTCGGCGCTGTCTCATCAAATCAAGGGCATCGAGGCGCACTACGGCTTGCCGCTGTTTGACCGCACCCGCCAGGGCCTGCGCTTCACGCCGGCCGGCGACCGCTTGCTGGCGCTGGCGCGCGAGACGCTGGCGGCCATCAGCACGGCCGAGCGCGACCTGGCCCGGCTCAAGGGCGACACGCGCGGTGAGCTGCGCATCGTGCTGGAGTGCCATACCTGCTTTGACTGGCTGATGCCCGTGATGGACGAGTTCCGCCGGCGCTGGCCGGAGGTGGAGGTGGACCTGGTGGCGGGCTTCCACGCCGACCCCCTGGCGCTGCTGGCCGAGGGCCGCACGGACATGGTGATCGGCTCGATGCCGCCGGCCAAGCGCGGCCTGGCGGTGGCGCCGCTGTTCCGCTTCGAGATCCTCGCGGTGATTGCCAACGAGCACCGGCTGCGCAACAAGCGCCGGATCGAGGCGGCCGACCTGGATGGCGAAACGCTCATCACCTATCCGGTGCCGGAGCAGCGCATCGACCTGATCCGCGAAGTGCTGGAGCCGGCCGGCATCAAGCTGCAGCGGCGCACCGCCGAGCTGACGGTGGCTGTGCTGCAACTGGTGGCCAGCCGCCGTGGCGTGGCCGCGCTGCCCAACTGGGGCGTGAAGAACTACGTCGACCACGATTACGTGCTGGCCAAGCGCATCGGTGCCAAGGGTTTGTGGAGCGAGCTCTATGCCACCACGCCGGCGCCGCTCGCGCAGCGGCCTTATGTGCGCGACTTTGTCTCGATCGTGCGCGATACCTGCGCGGCCGAGCTGGACGGGATCGAGCTGCTGCCCGAGGGCGAATAAGGGGGTGGCCCTACTGCACGAGCTGCCCGCTGCGCTCGGCCACGCCGATACGGGCTTCGGTGCCCGCGTTGAATTGCAGGAAATCCGCTTCGATGCCGTCGCTGAAGATCACGCCGGTTTCCGGCATCAGCGAGCGCAGCACGATCTGCTCGCCGCGCGGCACGTTGCCGTAGACCAGCGTGGCCTGGCTGGCGCGGCTCGGAAAAGGCTCGCGCACCGCAAACACCAGCCGGTCGGTATCCCACGGCAACGGTTGATACGCGGCCTCGCCGCCGCCGGGCTGCGCAATGGCGCGCGCGCCGGTCACGATGCTCTTGAGCCAGGCGGTGGACCCAAGTCCCGTGGAAACAATGACGCCGCTCGACGACTGCACCTCGCTTTGCGCGCCGAGCCGGATCTCGTAGCGCGCCGAGGTGTGGCTGCGCGGCCCGATGAAGAAGTCGTTGACCGCGTACAGAACCTGCTGGTCCGATAGTTCGGCGCGCGCCATGGTGACCGGGCGGGCGGGTCGGCGGTCCTGCGTGGCCTCGGCCAGCACGCGGGCCAGGTCGCCCACCTTGAAAGGCAGCAGCACGCCGTCGTGGCGCGCCGGATCCGGGTTCACGCCGAGCAGCGGCTGGCCGTTGAGGTACTTCATGGTGTTGGCGACCAGGCCGTCCTGGCCCAGCGCCACCACGATGTCTTCCGGGCCGAACAGGAAGTTGGGCAGGAACTGGCGGTCCACGACCTGCCTGCGCAGGTAGCGTGAAAGCACGGCGACCGCCTGTTCGCGCGCGGCAAGGTACGTATCGTGCTCGCGCTGGTAGTCGGTGATGTCCGCGCCCAGGTGCTCCAGGTAGAAACGTGCCTGCGCCAGCGAGTGGTAGCGCGCGAGCAGCTCTTCCAGCCGTGTCTTACGCGTCACCAGTATTACCTTGCGATCGGCGGTTGCACCCATTTTTCTGGTTCCTTCTTCTTGCAACTGCTTAATGCGGCTTAATGCGGCTTGTAGCCTCTTAAAGCTGCGTTGAACGTCGGTTATCTCGCGCGGCTGCTGGCAGGCGGTACAAGCAGCGACTGAAGCAGTTCCGGCGACATATTCAACTGCCCGATCTTCTCGGCCTTGTCGGCAATGCCGCCGAAGGCCTGCGCGATCAACTGGCCCGGCGCCATGCCGGATGCGGCCAGCGCCTGCACGATGCGCGCGTCGGCGCCCTGCAGCGCCTGCATGACGGCGCCCAGGCGGTGCGCCTCGGCCTCGGCGGTGGTGCGCGTGTTGTCGGCCTCCAAGCCCACGAATTCCTTGCGGCGTGCCTCCAGCGTGATCTGTGCCTCCATGGTGCTGGCCGCCAGCTCGGCCTGCTTCTTCTGCACCGCGGCTTCGGCTTCCATCTGGGTTTCGCGGATGGTGCGCTGCTTGAGCTCCACCGCGACTTCGGTGTCGAGCTCGCTTTCCTTGATGGCGCGCTCGTTTTCCACCGCGGCGTTGCGGCGGGCGTAGATCGCATCGTCGGCTGCCTTCAGGATCTGCTCGCGGACCTCGGCTTCCAGGGCCCGCGCGGTTTCGGCGCGGGGCTTCACGGCCACCATCGAGAACGACAGGACTTCCAGGCCGAGTGCCAGCACATCCGGATGCGCCTTGAGCGCGCTTTCGACCTGGCGCGCCATGCGGTCGGAGGCCTGCAGCGCGGAGCGCAGGGTTTCGGCGCTCACGGCCTGTTGCACCAGCACCTCCACCACGCCCTCGACGCGGGTGCGCAGGTTCTGCGGATCCTCGGAGATATAGTTGCGGCCGTCCGGCTTGAGCGCGAAATTGAGCATGGCGGCGGTCTTGCGCGGCTCGGTGATGCGGTAGGAGAGGTTGCCTTGCACGGTGACGGACTGGAAGTCGGTCGTGATCAGCTCGAAGATATACGGCAGGATCTGGCTGCCTACCGGCACCGCCACCAGGGAGGTGGTGGGCGCGTAGTAGTAGAACGACTGGCCGCTGCCTTCGCGGATGATCTTGCCGCTCTTCATCTGCATCAGATTTCCGTTGGTGGTTTGTGCTTGCCCGTGTCGGGTGGCAGGAATTAAGTGTGTCTGTACCACTAATATAAGTGTGGCTGAGACACTTGTCAATTTATAATCCGGCATGCACTGCCCGAACAGCCCGCTTCCAGGAATTCCCGCCCCATGACGAAACTCGCCATCACCCCATTCCCGCGCCCGCTGACCACCGTCGACGTGGTCATCCTGACCATCCGCGCCGGGGTGCTGCAAGCCCTGCTCGTGCAGCGCCCGCAACAGGCCGGCGAGCCGTTTCCCGGGCAATGGGCGCTGCCCGGCGGCTTTGTCGATATCGAACGGGACCAGGATCTGCGGGGCTGCGCGTTGCGCAAGCTGGCGGAGAAGACCGGGGTGAACAGCCCATATCTGGAGCAGGTAGGCAGTTGGGGCAGCGCCACGCGCGATCCGCGCGGATGGTCCACCACCCATGTCTATGTCGCCTTGCTGGCGGATGACACGCTGGCCCCGCAGAAGGGCGGCAATGCCGCCGACCTGCGCTGGGCGCCGGTGCAGGGCGATGGTGCGGGGATGCCGCTAGCTTTTGATCACGCCACGCTCTTGAGCGCGGCGCTCGGGCGGGTGCGGGGCAAGACCGAGTACACGTCGCTGCCCGCGCATCTGCTGCCTTGCGCCTTCACGCTAGGCGAACTGCAGCATGTCTACGAGATCGTGCTGGGCCGGCCTCTGGAGAAAAAGGCTTTCCGCACCCGCATGCTCGCCGCGGAGTTGCTGGAAGACCTTGGCGCGCAAAAGGAAACCGGGCGCCGCCCAGCCTCCTTGTACCGGTTGCGCGAGCAGGCCGGCCTGGTGTACTTCACGCGCAGCTTCGAGCAGCGCTGAATCAGGTGGGCGCGCTCACCGCGTTTAGCGTCGATCGGGAAGTGCAGCAGCGACGACAGCGGCGGGAGACGACGGGGCATGGCACATCCTTGGCAACGGCCTAGGCCAATTCCAGCGAAGATTCGGCCACCTCCGGCCGTGCCTCGGCACGTGCCGGCTGCGCGGCGCGCTCGCCCGGCGCCGCGATCTCGAAGACTTCCAGCACGTCCACGCCGTTTTCCAGGCGCCTGACGAACAAGTCCAGCCGGTCCGCATCTTCCGCGCCGACCGATAGCGTGAGCTGGTAGGGCGCGGCCGCTGGCCCGAAGCACAGGTCGATCAGGTGCAGGCCGGTGCGGCGGGCGTTGGCGAGCGTCCATTCGACGGCGCCGAAGAGGTCGGTGCGGTCCAGCCGCAGTGCGAGGTGCAAGGTTGACATGGTGTTGGCGGCAAGGTGATTGGGGGTTTGCTTTGTGGCCGGGAAGGCATGCGACAAATTTACCAGCGCCACCCCAGAATGGGCTTCTTTATTGCCTCCGTTTTTGACAAGATTGGAGATCAATTATCTAGTGATGTTAGAGTTGAAGGTGATTCCTTCCTAATCATCGGCAGAAGACATGGCAACCTCCCCAAAACTGGATGAAACTGACCGCCGCATCCTGCGCGCCCTGCGGCGCGACGGCAGGCTCTCCAACCTCAAGCTGGCCGAGCAGGTTGGCTTATCGCCCACGCCGTGCTGGAACCGCGTGCGCGCATTGGAAGAAAGCGGTGTGATCGAAGGCTATGCGGCCCTGCTGAACCAGAAGGCGCTCGGCTTGCCCGACACGGTGCTGATCGAGGTCACGCTGGACCGGCACGACGACGACATGCTGGATCGATTCGGCGAAGCGCTGGCCGAACTGCCGGAAGTGATGGAGGCGTACCTGCTCACCGGCGAGTACGACTACCTGATCAAGGTGGCGGTGGCGGGCACGCAAGGGTACGAGGAATTCCTGCGCCACAAGCTCTACAAGCTGCCAGGCTTGCGGCACAGCCATTCCACGTTCGTGCTGCGCTGCATGAAGCGGGAGCCATCAGTGGCGCCTTGAACGGCCCGATGGTGCTTCAGGTGTCCGGGCGGTCCCAGGTGTCCGTTGACATCAGATCCGCGAGCGGGCGGCCCTGGCGCCAGCCTTCCAGCTCCAGCATCGGCGCCGGGTAGAAGGCCTGCACGGGGCCGAGGCAAAGTATGGCGATAGGCTGGCCGCCCGGCGGCAACCGCAACAGCGCAGCCAGCGCATCGGGCGCGAACATCGAGACCCAGCCTAGCCCGAGATTCTCCACGCGCGCGGCCAGCCAGAGGTTTTCAATGGCGCAGGCCGCCGAGCACAGCGCCATCTCGCGCGGCATGGTGCGCCGGCCAAACACGGTGCCGTCATCCGGCGCCATCGCCACCACCAGCAGCTCGGCGCACTCGCGCACGCCCTCCACCTTCAGCCGCAGGAACTCGCCATCGCGCTCGCCCAGCGCCACGGCGGTCTTCTGCCGTTCGGCCTCGACCAGCGCGGCGATCTCGTCCCGCAAGGCGGGATCGGCGACGCGGATAAAGCGCCACGGCTGCATCAGCCCCACCGAAGGCGCGCTGTGGGCGGCGCTCAGCAGGCGCATCAGGACAGCCTCATCGACCGACGTGCCCGCGATGAAGTGCCGCATGTCGCGGCGCGATGCAATGAGACGGTAGAAGCTCTCTTGTTCCCCGGGCGAGAAAACGGCGGAGTGGCTTTCGGTCAAGGGTGCGGGCATTGCGGGGCGATAGGGGCAAAAGCCGGCATTGTATGCCTGCGCGAAGCGGCGGATCGCAAGGTGGGCTTGCCAGGGCACGGTCAGGACGTGGTGCTGAGTCTTTCCGCTCGGGCAATGCCATATAGAAGTTCGGCAACAGTCACCGCCGTAATCGCGTATTCATGTTGTGAGTGCAAGTCGAGCCAACGTACGACCGCTGGCTCAGGCTGGCCTCGCATGAATTCGGACACCATATTGGTATCAAGTACGATCATTCGGGTAGATCCGCAGCCCGCGGTAGTTCTTCGCGCGGAGGAAGCTCGAGCCTTGGATCGGACAGGCTTGCAAAGCGCTGGCGCAGTCGACTTCCAAATGCGCTGGCGCCAGGGGGTTTGTTCAGCGCACGTCGAAGAATGGCGCGAACTTCCTCTTCCATCGAGTGACCGTGCTGCGCGGCCTCCATGCGCAAACGCGCCTTGAGTTCCTCATCAACATTCCGGATGGTCAGTGTCGCCATATCAATCTCCTGTGCTAGCAATGCATGCAACGCTAGCACAAGGCTGCGACTTTGTTCATTACGCCGGATCCAGGCGCGCCTCCAAGGCCCGGCGGGCAACCCCTTCGCCGGCGGTTACCTCGAATCCCCGCGCGGCGTCCGGCGCCGCGGCGCGCAGCGAGAACGACAGCAGGCCATTGGTGCCGTGGCAGTCGCGCTGCCACAGTGCGTGGCCGGGGTCGCCGGGCAGGGCGGGGCAGAAGACTTCGGCCACTTCCGGGCGTGTGCGCAGCCAGTGCGCGACCACCAGCGCGCCGCGCTCGTGCTGGGACAGGCGCGCGCCGAGGGAGCGCATGCCGCGCTGGACCAGGTAGGCGTCGTCCGGGCTGACGGTGATGCCGAAGGCATCGGCCACCGAGGCGAGTGGGGCCCAGGCGGCCTCAAGGGTACAGACCGTGCCCATCATCACGTCCGAATGGCCGGACAGGTATTTGGTCGCGGCCATCAGGGAGATATCGGCGCCGAGCGCAAGGGGCTGGTACAGCAGGCCGGAGCCCCAGGTGTTGTCCGCCGCCACCAGCGCGCCGTGCCGGTGGGCGATCTCGGCGATGGCCGGCAGGTCGCACATTTCATAGGCTAGCGAGCCGGGCGCCTCCACGTACACCAGCCGGGTTTCGCGCCGTAGCCTGGCTTGCAGGTCGTGGCCATCGGCCGCGTAAAAGCTGGCTGCGATGCCGTGCTGCGCGAGAAAGCCTTCGGCCAGCTTGCGCACCGGCTCGTACACGCAGTCGGGCAGCAGCACGTGCTCGCCGGGGCGCAGGTAGGCCAGCAGCGTCATCGCGGCGGCTGCCAGCCCGCTGGGGAACAGGCGCGTGCGGTAGCCGCCTTCCAACTCGGTGACCATGTCTTCGAGCGCAAACGCCGTGGGATTGCCGCGCGCGCCGTAAGTGAACAGCCGTTCGCTGCCTCGCCGCGAGCGCATCTCGCGCATCTGCGCCACCGAGTCGAACAGCACGGTGCTCGCACGTACCACGGGCGGGTTGACGGGTTGCCCGCCATCCACGGCGCTGGTGCGGCCGGCGTGCGCGAGGTGGGTAAGGATGCTGTGCTTCATGGCTTGGCCTGGTGGGCGCCGCGCCCAAGGGCGCGGCTGGTGTGACAACGGTTGCAACAACTGGCGGCAGCAGGCAGCAGCAAGAGCCATGCCGCTTGTACCCGCTGCGCCTGGATCAGTCCACGCGGGCGCCGGAGAGCTTGACGATCTGCGACCAGCGCGCGATGTCGCCCTTGAGTTGCGCGGCGAACGCGTCCGGCTTGCTGCCCACCACGTCGCTGCCGCCTTCGTTGATCAGCTTCACCACCTCGGGCATCTGCAGCACCTGCAGGATGGCGCGGTTCAGGTAGGCGACGCGCTCGGGCGAGGTGCCGGCTGGCGCGAACACGCCATACCAGTCCTCGAAGCGCGCATTGCGATAGCCCAGTTCCTCCAGCGTCGGCACCTTGGCAAAGACGCCCAGGCGGCGCGGGCTGGTAACCGCCAGCGCGCGCATGCGCCCGGCCTGGATGAAGCCGGCCACCGAGGAGGTCGAGGTGATCAGCACATTCACCTGCCCGCCCAGCAGGTCGTTGATGGCCGGGCCTGCGCCCTTGTAGGGCACGTGCTGCAGGGCGATGCCGCTGTCCTTGTCCAGCACCACCCCGACCAGGTGAGAGAGCGTGCCATTGCCGGGCGTGGCAAAGGTGATCTTTTGCGGCTGGGCCTTGGCCTGCGTGGCCAGTTCGGCAAAGGTCTGCCACGGCGCGTTGGCCGCCACCACGATCGCCAGCGGCGCCGCATTGATTTGCGTGACCGGCATGAAGTTCTTGATCGGGTCGAAGCCAGGCGCGCTGTACAGCGTCGGGTTCACGGCCATGACCGACACCTGCGAGGTCAGCAGGGTGTAGCCGTCCGGCTTGGCCTCGGCCACGAAGCGCGTGCCGATATTGCCGCCGGCGCCGCCGCGGTTGTCGGTGACGGCGGTCTGCCCCAGCACTTCGCCGAGCCGCGTGGTGACGATGCGCGTGACGGCGTCGTTGCCCCCGCCGGCGGGAAATGGCGAGACGAAGCGCAGCGGCTGCGAAGGAAAGCCGCCAACTGGCGCAAGCGGCTGTGCGCTGGCGGGGGCGCCGGCCATGGCGAGGGTGGCGGTGACGACGGTGGCAAAGGTGCTGGTCAGGACTTGCTTGATGCGTGACATGAAAAACCCCTGTGTATGTAGAGAGATGTCAGAGCGAAGGGGGGCTGGGCAGGCTATTCGTTGCTGCCTCTTGCCCCTGTGTTCCCGGAATGCCGGGGCGTCCCCTTGGCGCTGCACCGTCGAGCCGGATGGGAATCGATGCCTCGCGACTCGCCTTGCCAGCCATGCGTACTGTTGCCCGCCGTGCCGGGCGGGAGGTGGCTGCGTGACGGGCTCGGTCGCTGATGGCGGGTCATGTTGGAAGCATGTTGTGCGGATCAGGCGAAGCGGAAGGTGGCCAGTTCCTGGGCGTCGAGCTGGCCGATCAGGTTGGTTTCCCAGGCCAGGTAGCGGCGCGCGGCTTCCTTGTTGCCGTCGTGACGGTCGTGGACGAAGAACAGGAAATCGATGCAGCGCGCATCGGGCAGGCCGCTCGCCGCCTCGCCATCCCCCATATCGCTTGCCAGCGCATGGCCCGCCGCCTGCCAGGCGCCTACGCCACCGGCGAGCAGCCTGACGTCGCTGTAGCCAAGCGCGGCGAGCTCGCCGGCGGCCAGCGTGGCCGTGCCCGGCTGGTCGGCCTCGCCGATGAGCACCAGTGGCGTATCGCGCGGCACGCCGGCGAGGTCGCGGGCGAACACCGGACGGATCGACCAGCGGCTGCCTGGCACGTGGCCGGCGCGATAGGCCATGCTGGCGCGCACGTCGAGCGCCAGCAGTTGCCGTTCGGCCAGGCCAGCCGCCAGCGCGGCGGCGTCGATGCCTGGCAATGCGCAGACGGGCGCCTCGGGGCCGGCGGGTGCGGCCAGGCCGCAGGCAAGCGCTGCCGCAAGGCCGCCTTCGAGCACCACGGCGTCATGGCCCATCTGGCGCAGCCAGCTCGCCACCACCGTGGCGCGCACGCCATCGGCATCGAGCAGCACAAGGCGCGCGCGCCGCACGCCTACGTATTGGTCGGTGGCCTGCATCAACTGGCCGCCGGGCGTGCTCTGGGCGCCGGGCACGGAGCCAGAAGCGTATTCCTCCGGTGTGCGCACGTCGCACAGGAAGGTGGTGCGCGAGCGGTCGTTCAGCCATGCGCCCGCCTCGGCGGCATCGACGTGCGGCACCGCGAAGCGCAGCGCCATGGCCTGCGCGGCGTCCCGGGCGGCGTCGAGCCCGGCGGGCGCGGCGCTGTCCGGATAGCGCCGCGTGCCGCCGTGCTCCAGCTTGTAATCGTTGAGGTACCAGCCCTGGGTGCCGTTCTCCAGCGCAAACACAGGGTTGGGCACGCCGAAGTTGATCAGCGTCTGCGCGCCGATGATGCTGCGGGTGCGCCCGGCGCAGTTGATCACGATGGGCGTGGCCGGGTCCGGCACCAGGTCGCGCAGCCGGTAAGCCAGCTCGCCGTTGGGCAGCAGATGGCGCCGGGGATATTCATCTTGCGGAATTCCGCCACGGGCCGGCCGTCGAGCACCACCGGGGCTTGATCGCCGGCCTGCATGGCCGCCAGCTCCGCGGCCGAGACACGCGGCGTGCCGTAATGGTGCTCGGCCAGTTCGCCGAAGGTCTTGGAGGGCACGTTGACGCCGGCAAACACCGCGTAGCCGGCGGCCTGCCAGCCCGGCACGCCGCCGTCCAGCACGTAGAGGCGGGTGTGGCCGAGGGCGGCCAAGGCCTGCGCGGCGCGCGCCGCCACGCCGTCGCCGTCGTCCGCCAGCACGATGCGCGCCGCGGCGTTGGGCGCCAGGCGGCCGATATCCAGTTCCAGCCGGCTAAAGGGGAGCGGCACAGCGTAGAAGGGATGGCCTTCGCCGTACTGGCCATGCTCGCGGATATCGAACAGGGCGATCTCGTCCTGGTCGTGCAGCCAGCCCTTCAGGGTGACGGGGTCGACCCGGGTATAGGGCTGGCGGGTGTTGGGCGTATCTAGGAGGGCGGGCATGCGTTTGTTCAGGCAAAAAGGGGGCCATACCTCCTGGCCGCACGCGGGCGGGAGGCAACGGGAAATGCGTTGGTCAGGGGCTTTGGCAGAAGCCGGGAGGTGCGGGCACTGACAGCGCTGCAACATCCCGGTGCTATTTAGCGGCGCGTCTTGACGCCCACGCTCATGGCCTGGCTGCGGCCGGTTTCGAGGTCGTAGGCGGTGCGGCCGGTCAGGGTTTCCAGCGCGCGGCCGTACATGTGCAGGTGGCGGATCACGGATTCGCCGCGGATCTCCACCGAGTGGATGTCGTCGGGCAGCAGCGCAATGCCCGAGCCCGGGCCCACTTCCACTGTATGCGAGTGCGCCAGCGTGCCTACGCCTGGCTTGCTGCCATCGTCGGTGCGCAGGTAGACGTCGTTGTACTCGGTGCCCACCACGCCGGCCACGCAGGCCCAGGTGGTGTGGTCGTGCGGGGGGATGCGCTTGCCGGGGCGCATCACGTTGAGGTACAGCGCGAAGGTCTGGTCGGGGTCTTCGGCGATCAGGTAGCGGGCCTGGCGCTCGCCTTCCTCGGGCGGGGCGAACTCGCTCTCTGCCCACAGTTGCGGCTTGGCCGCGAGCTGCTCCACCTGGCCCAGCACGCTGGCCAGCGATTCGCGGGTGACGCCGCCGCTAGCCACGATTTCCTTGATGGATTGAATCGTCTCACCGACGGCGGCCTGGCGTTGTTGTGCGATCGACATGTCTCTAGAATCCTTGCTGAGTCTTGATAGTTCTTGGTTTGCGGGGTGGTACATCACCTTGCATGGTTTCACTGTAATGAAGCCCGGCACCTGAAACCACTTAATCACTCATGAAAATACTTAAGCAAGTCTAATGAATGCGTAATCTCGATCTGGACCTCTTGCGCACCCTGGTGGCCATCGCCGACCACGGTACCTTTGGCGCCGCGGCCCAGCGGCTGCACCGCACCCAATCCGCCGTCACCCAGCAGATGCAGCGGCTGGAGGAGCAGGTGGCGCTGGTGCTGTTCGAGCGGCAGGGGCGCGGCAAGCAGCTCACGCGGCATGGCAACAAGCTGGTGGAATACGCGCGGCAATTGCTGAACCTGAACGACGAGGCGCTGCGCGTGCTGCGCGAGGGCGACCTGACGGGGTCGCTGCGGATCGGGGCGCCGCACGATGTGGCCGACACGATCCTGCCGCCGTTGCTGTCGCATATCGCGCGTGCGTCGCCCGCCTTGCGCCTGGAGATCCACGTGGGGCGCAGCCCCTTCCTGATGGAATCGCTGCGTGATGGAATCGCTGCGGCGGGGGAGATCGACCTGACCGTTTCCACCCGGGAAGACAACAGCCTGGACGGCCTGGTCTTGCGCACCTCACCCACGATCTGGGTTTGCGCGGCGGATTTTGCTTATGAGCATGGCAGCATGGTGCCACTGATCCTGGCCGACGAGCCCAGCCTGTTTCGCAAGCTGGCGCTGGATGCGCTAAAGGAGGCCGGCGTGCCCTGGCGTACGGCGTATTTCGCGCCGAGCCTGATCGGCATCAAGGCGGCGATCCGCGCCGGGTTGGGGATCACGGCGCGCAGCATCGACCTGCTGGGCGCCGACATGCGGGTGCTGGGGGATAAGGACGGGCTGCCCCGCCTGCCGGATGTGACGTACTACTTATGGGCGCGGCCCAATGCGGCCAACCCCGTCGCGCGGCAGGTGTTCTCCATGCTCAAGACCACCTTGCAGCGCGGCATCGCTGCCGTGTGAAGGTGGCTTGAGCGAGGGAGCGCCGCAGGCCCTCAGGCTGCCGGCGCGAGCCGGAAGGCACCCACCGCTTCGGCCAGCTGGCGCGCCTGCGCTTCGAGCGACCCGGCCGCGGCGGCGGCCTGCTCCACCAGCGCCGCGTTCTGCTGGGTGACTTCTTCCATCTGCGTCACCGCCTGGCTTACCTGCACGATGCCCGCGCTTTGCTCCAGCGACGCCGACGAGATGTCTTCCATGATCCGCGCCAGGCGGCCCACGGCGTCCACCGTCTCGCTCATGGTCTGGCCGGCCTGGGCGACGAGCACATTGCCCGCGCCAACCTTGCTGGCCGAGTCGTCGATCAGCGACTTGATCTCCCGTGCCGCGTTGGCGCTGCGCTGCGCCAGCGCGCGCACCTCGCCCGCCACTACGGCAAAGCCGCGGCCGGCCTCGCCCGCGCGCGCCGCTTCCACGGCGGCGTTGAGCGCCAGGATATTGGTCTGGAAGGCAATGCCGTCGATCACGCCGATGATGTCGGCGATCCGTCGCGAACTGCTGCTGATGTCGCCCATGGTCTGCACCACGCCGCGCACGTCGTCACCGCCGCGCGTGGCCAGGCGCGCCGCTTCGGCGGCCAGCGCGCTAGCCTGGCGCGCGCTTTCCGTGTTGTTGCTCACCGTGGAGGTGAGTTCCTCCATGCTGGCGGCGGTTTGCTCGAGCGACGCGGATTGCTGCTCGGTGCGCGAGGACAGGTCGGTATTGCCGGCGGCGATCTCGCGCGCGCCGATGTTGACCGAGTCCGAACTGGATCGTACCTGGCTGACCGTGCGCGTCAGCGCCACCTGCATGCGCGCCACGGCGGCGAGCACGCGGCCCACCTCGTTGTTGCCGGCGGCCGCGGCGGGATGGCTCAGGTCGCCCTGCGCCACGCGGTCGAGGTGCTCGGCGGCCGTGGCCAGAGGCGCCACGATAGCCGCGCGCAGCCCAAGGTGCACCGCCACGATCAGGCCCAGCGCGGCGGTGATACCAACCACCACGAGCCTTACCACCCACTGGTAGCGCGAGCTGCTGGTTTCGGTTTCCTGCCGCGCCAGCTGGCTCGCCTGTTCCTGGAAGCGCTCGAGGCCCACCGAATACTCGGCCCCGGAGGCGGTGATTTCCTTGTCATTGATCGCCGCGTAGGCGGCGGGGTCTCCCGCGCGCAAGGCGGCCAGGGCTCGCTCGACCGTGCCGCCATGCCGGCGCGCGGCATCCACAACCTGGCGGCGCTGGGCGTCGTCCTGGCCTTCCTGCACGGGCGCGGCCTCGAAGCGCTGCAACGCCTCGGCCGAGCGCTTGAGCGATTTGCCGGCGGCATCGAGCGCGCCGGCGTTGACTTCGGCGCCGCCCTCGCGAGCCGAGGCATAGGCGCGCGCGAGCGCCGAGCGCGCCCGGGTCATGTCCTTGTACGCATCGTTGAGCAGCAGGGCACTGGCGGAGAGTTGCCCCACGCGCCCGGTCGCCTGATCCGCGGCGCGCAGCGCGAGCACGCCAACACCCGCGCCGAACACGATCATGCATGCAAAGGTTACCAGGACTGCCAGCAGGGCAGTGCGCACGCTCAGGTTTTTCATCATGGTCTGGAACAGGGGGGATTGAGATCACTGGGCTAACGGACGGCTTTGCCGGGACTTGACCGAAGCTGGCGCGCGGCCGCATGAAAGTTTGCGCAAAATCAATCGAGGGGCCTGAATTCGCCCTACAGGTGCCGTCTTGCGCACACTTGACGGCGCGGCCTCAAGTTGTTGTTGCACTGCACCGATAGACAGGTTTTCCGCCCAGCGCGCCATTTCAGCTTTTCACCATCCGGGCCTCTTTCACATGCTTGCCAGCCTTACGATCCGCGCCCGCCTTATCGCCACGGTCTCCCTGCTATTCCTGCTTGCCCTTGGCGTTGGCGTGGCCGGCTTGCTTGGCTTGCGCGCCGCCAACGACGCCCATGAATCGACTTACTCGAACCAGCTTGCCTCGGCCCTGGCACTGGGCGAGGCGGACCTGAGCCTGACCCGGGCACGCACCGCGCTGGACCGCGCCATCGTTGGCCCGCTGGAGCTGGCACTGAAGCAATTCGACCGCATCGCGGCCGGCGATCTCAGCCATCCCGTGCAGGTCACCCGCCGTGATGAAATGGGCCGCTTGCTTGAGGGTCTAGCGCGCATGCAGGCCAGCCTTGCGCTCACCGTGGGGCGGGTGCGCCAGGGCTCGGGTGCCATCACGGCGGCCACCCTGCAGATCGCCGCCGGCAATGCGGACCTGTCCAGCCGCACGGAGGCGCAGGCGGCTTCGCTCGAGGAAACGGCGTCCAGCAGGAGCAGATGACTTCCACGGTGCGCCAGAACGCGGACAACGCGCGCCAGGCCAGCCAGCTTGCCGTCAGCGCGGTCGAGGTGGCCAGCCAGGGCGGCGCGGTGGTGAGCGATGTGCTGGCCAGCATGGGCGATATCAGCACGGCGGCCAGGACCGTGGCGGAGATCATCGGCGTGGTCGACGGCATTGCCTTCCAGACCAATATCCTGGCGCTCAACGCCGCCGTGGAAGCCGCCCGCGCCGGGGAGCAGGGGCGCGGGTTCGCGGTGGTTGCTGGCGAGGTGCGCGGCCTTGCCCAGCGCAGCGCCAGGGCGGCTCGCGAGATCAAGTCCATGATCGAGACGTCGCTGGCGCATGTGGCCTTGGGCAGCGGCCAGGCCGGGCGCGCGGCCACCACCATGGAGGAGGTGGTCGCGGCGATCCGCCGGGTGACCGACATCATGAGCGAGATCGCGGCGGCTTCGGTCGAGCAGAGCAGCGGTATCGAGCAGGTCAATCAAGCGGTGGCGTCGATGGACCAGTCCACCCAGCAGAACGCGGCGCTGGTCGAGCAGGCCGCCGCGGCCGCCGCATCGCTGGAGGACCCGGCGCGCCAGCTCAACCAGGCCATCGCGGCGTTGCGCATCTAGACGGGCCCGGGGGGCGGCGCGTGACAGGAAATGAGGGGAAGCCGCACGCGCACTTTGTGCGTTAGGCCCCATTAGACTAGGGTATACGTTGTGACGAGAGTGGCGGAATAGTGCCATCGTTGCCAGCAGGCGCCCGGCATAGGCCGATGCGCCGGGAAAAGCCCCGGTTTCCTCGCAAACGGACCCGAATCGTGCGTCGACGTATCTGGCCCAGGCTACTGGTATTGGCGCTGCTCGGGGGGGCCGGTAACCCCCTTTGCGCCGTCGTTGCCGAAGAACTGGCCACCTCGCGGCTGCAGGCGCGCTACTTCGCCGGGCAGGCGAAAGACGTCGCCTTCGCGATCAAGGACGGCCCGAGCGAGCGCATCCGCTTTCCCGAGGACGGCCCCTACGACCTGCGCTTCGGCTATAGCCTGATGCCGCAATTCACCGAGCTGCTGGAGGCACGGGGCTTTCGGCGCGAGCGCCAGGCGCAGTGGTCCGACCGCATGCTGGCGCTGACCGATTCCGGCCTGTTCGCGCCGTACCACGAGAAGACCCAGGCCGGCCTGGACCTGCTCGACTGCAATGACATGCCGTTTACCGCCAGGAGCGCGCCGCCCCGCACCTACGGCAGTTTCCACGCCATTCCGACCTTGCTGGTCGGCGCGTTGCTCTTCATCGAGAACCGCGACCTGCTCGATCCTGAATATCCCACGCGCAACCCCGCGCTGGACGTGCGCCGCTTCACGCGTGCCGCGGTGGACCAGGGCGTGCACTTTTTCAACGACAAGCACGATGCCGCCGGCGGCAGCACGCTCGCCACCCAGATCGAGAAATATCGCCACTCGCGCGCGGGCCGCACCGGCTCGCCCAAGGAGAAGCTGCGCCAGATGGCCAGCGCATCGATGCGCGCCTACCTGGACGGCCCGAATACCATCGCCGCCCGGGAACGCATCCTGCTCGATTACCTCAACACCGTGCCGCTCTCGGCCCGGGCCGGCGTGGGCGAGGTCAACGGGCTGGGCGACGGCCTGTGGGCCTGGTACGGGCAGGACTTCGACGAGGCCAACCGCTTGCTGGCCAGCGCCGCCGGGCCGGGACCCGGCGCGGGCCAGGGCCAGGGCGAACTCGGCCAGCGGCAGGCTCGCGTGTTCAAGGAGGCCCTATCGTTGATCATCGCGCAGCGTGGGCCATCGCACTTCTTGCGGCGCGATACCGCCACGCTGGCGGAGCTGACTGACAGCTATATCCGCTTGCTGTCCGCCGCCGGCACCATCCCGCCCTGGCTGCGCGACGCGTCGCTGGCCCAGACCCTGGTGCTGGCTCCCCCGGCCATGGATCGGCCGGAGGTGTCTTTCATCTCCCGCAAAGCCATCAGCGGGGTGCGCACAGACCTGCTGCGCTATCTCGACCTTGACAGCAGCTACGCGCTGGACCGGCTCGACCTGACGGCCCACAGCACCATCAATACCGGCTTGCAGCGCGTGGTCACCGAGGCGCTGTTGCGGGCGGGCACGCGTGATGGCGCGCATGGCTTCGGGATGTATGGCCATAACCTGCTGCGCGAGGGCGACGATCCGGCCAAGCTGGCGATCAGCTTCACGCTCTACGAGAAGGTTGACGGCGCCAACCTGCTGCGCGTGCAGGCCGACAACCTGGACCTGCCGTTCGACCTGAACCGCGGCGCGCGGCTGAACCTGGGCTCCACCGCCAAGCTGCGCACGCTGGTGACCTACCTGGAGATCATCTCCGAGCTCCACGAGAAATACGCCGGCATGTCCGCTGCCGAACTGCGCGAGGTCAAGCCGGCCAAGCTGGACGCTTTGACCCAGTGGGTGGTGGGCTACCTGCTCGCGGCACCGGACAAGGGCCGCCGCGCCATCCTGGAAGCCGCCATGCTGCGCCGCTATTCCGGCGGCGCGGGAGAGGCGTTCTTTACTGGCGGCGGGCTACAGACGTTCACCAACTTCGAGCGCTGGGAAAACTTGAAGATCATGCCGGTGCGCGAAGCGTTCGAGCACTCGGTGAACCTGGTCTTTATCCGCCTGATGCGAGACATCGTGCGCTACGAAACCTATCGCCTGCATCCGGATGCCGATGACTGGCTGAACAATCCGGCCGCGCCGCAACGCCGCGCCTACCTGGTGCGGTTTGCCGACAAGGAGGGCAGCGACTACCTGCACGCCTTCTACGGGAAATATCGCGGCATGACCCAGCAGGAGGCCGCCAGGCGCGTGCTCCAGAACCGGCGCTTCTCACCCGTGGGGCTGGCGGTGACGCTGCGCAGCATCGATCCCGATATCGACCCGGCACAGTTCAACAAGGTCATGCTCGCTACGCTGCCCAAGGCGGGGCTGACCGATGAGAAGCTGGCCAAGCTGTACAGCAAATACGGGCCAACCAGCTTTTCGCTGAACGACCGGGGCTACCTGGCGCGGGTGCACCCGCTTGAGCTGTGGCTGCTGAATTACCTGCGCCAGCGCCCCGACGCCAGCCTGGATGAAGTCTTGCGCGACAGCACCGCGCAGCGCCAGGAGGTGTACGCCTGGCTGTTCAAGACCCACCACCCCGGGGGGCAGACGCGCCGCATCCGCAGCCAGCTGGAGCGCCAGGCCTTTGGCGAGATCGCGCGCCGGTGGCAGCGCCTGGGCTATCCGTTCAGTGCCATCACGGCGTCCTATGCCTCGGCGATTGGCGCGGCGGGGGACCGGCCGGCGGCGTTGGCCGAACTGGTGGGCATCGTGCAGGGCAACGGCGTGCGCCAGCAGGCCACGGCACTGCGCAGCATGGAATTTGCGGCGGGCACACCGTATGCGACTGATTTTTGGCCTGGGAAAAGAAGACCACGCGCTTGTTGAGCGAGGATATCGCCGAGGTGGTGCGCACCGCGCTGATCGGGGTGGTGGATTCGGGCACGGCGGGATCGTTGAAATCGGCGCTGGGTGGCAGCGGCATCGTGGCTGGCGGCAAGACCGGCACGGGCGATCATCGCTATGAAGTCTACGGGCCAGGCGGCAGGCTGATTTCCTCACGCGTGGTCAGCCGCTCGGCCACGTTCGTGTTCTTCCTGGGCGACCGTTACTTCGGCAACGTCACGGCTTATGTGCAAGAGCCCTATGCCGCGCGCTACGCCTTTACCAGTGCGCTGTCCGTGCAGTTGCTGAAATCGCTGGCGCCGACCATCCTGCCACTGGCGCGCGACGGCGGCGTGCGTTCACCGCTGGCATGCAAGCACTGACCGGCAGCGCTGCGGGGGCGAGCCTAGTCCCAGCCATGTCGTCGGGCGCAATACTCGTCTTCGGAGGTGCGGGCGTACCGTTCGTACTCGGCGATGACCTGCAAGGTGGCGGACTGGAGCAGGGAGCCTGCGGTGAGCAGGGCCGCGAGATCGCGCAGGCCCTGCAGGCAGGTCACGGTGGGGGGTAAGGCTTGGTCCTGCATGATGCGTTGCTGGCTCGATGATGGGCGGGATGTGCCTCCCGACAATTCGATTGTAGGTAGCGCCGGCCGGGCTAAATGCAAACCAATGTGTCCGCGCGTACCTTCAGGGGCTGGAATCGCAAATCAGTTGTTTCGGAGCCACGGAATATAGCGCGCGAGCAGCGCTGCCATCACAAGGGCACCCCCAATCCACAGCACGATGATGACGGCCGCCGCCACGCGGCTGCTTGGGCGTTGCGCGGCCGCAACGGCGGCGGCCCGGTACTCGCGCATCAGGTCCGGCGGGATCATGCGGATGGCCAGCATGACCCCAAGCGGCACCAGCACGATGTCGTCCAGGTAGCCGAGCACCGGGATGAAGTCGGGGATCAGGTCGATCGGCGACAGCGCGTAGCCCGCCACCAGCAGGCCCATGGCTTTTGCGTACCACGGCGTGCGCGGGTCGTGCGCGGCCAGCCACAGGGCGTGGACATCGCGCAATACCTCGCGCGCCCATCCGCGCCCGCTGGCGGCCAGCCGCGCGCCGTGGGCCCGCACATCGTCCACCACCGGCACGAACGCCAGCACCAGCAGCAACGCCGCGAGCGCCAGCGTGGCGCTGAATCCCAGTTGCTTGAAGCCCAGCGCGCCGACCACGCCGCCCAGGAAGAACAGCGCCACCAGGATGGCCAGCGTGCGCAGCCGGGGCCGGTTGGCCAGCACCGCCGGCCTGGCCTCGTCTGACCTGGCGAGGTTCCAGTAGAACAGCTTGCCGAGTTCGATGCCGATGTCGGTCACCATGCCGGTAATGTGGGTGGTGCGGATCTCGGCGCGGGAAATCTTGGTGATCATGGCGTTTTGCAGGCCCATGATGAAGCACAGCACCATCACCGTGGCGGGAATGAACAGCCATTGGTGATTGCCGAGGTTGCCGCCGAGCAGGCCAAAGCAAAGCAGCAGGAAGGCCTCCAGCATCAGGGGCAGGGCATACTCGCTGTTCAGGTGTTCACGCCTTGCCCAGTTGATGAGGACGGCGGAAGTGGCTGCGCCAGCCAGGAAGGACAGCAACGCGCCGAGCCCCTGCAGGATCATCCCGACCTGCCCCAGCGCAAGGTGGTCCGCCATGGCCGAGACGATGCCCGTCATGTGGGAGGTGTACTGCTGCACGGCGAGAAAGCCGCCGGCGTTGGTGGCGCCGGCCACGAAGCTGAGAAAACCGGCGAGTTGCCGGTTGGCGTGCGGGCTGCGTACCCGTCCGGTGAGGTTGCGCAGGTAGGTGATGGGCATGGCTGCCGTCCGGAGTGCTTGCGGCTTAGTCGGTCAGCAGGGCGCAGATCACGCGCAGTGCCACCGACTCATCCGCGCCGCTGGCCTGGATGCGCAAGCGCAGCCCGGCGCGCGCCGACAGGTGCATGACCTCGGACACATTCTTGGCGTCCGCCGTGCAGCCATTGCTGCTTAGCTGGATATCGCACTCGAACTGGCTGGCCGTGCTGGTCAGCCGTGCGGCCCTGCGGCCCTGCAGCCCGTGAGGGCTGGACATCTCAATCGTTGCTTCTACCACTTCACTCTCGGTAAAACTTCGATAAAGCCTGGATGCCAGGCACGCGCGAAACCGGACAACTGCCACGGCATTGCCTGCCAACATGTATCGAATGGTAATCCAATTGCCATGCCGGGCACACGGATGCTTCTTGCTGCCCAATTTTGTTCGCCTCGCTGGCAGAATATGGCTTCGCCCGGCCATACCCGATGCCTGTACCGTTCGTCACGCCGCCATGTCCTTTCCGGAGTCATCGCCCCACCATGCAAGCACGCCCCCAATCCGTTGCCGTCCCGGTCCGTCCGCTCTCCCTCCTGCTGGCGCGCTCGCCCTGGCAGGTACCCAGGCCGTAGCGCAGACCATCCCGGTGCCCGCCGTATCGCCCGCGGTGGACCGTGCCTACGCCACCCTCGAAGCCGCGCCGCTGGTCAAGAAGGTGCTAGCCGACGTGAAGGCGGACGACGCGCGCTCGCTGGGCGATCTCAGGGCGCTGACCGAGATCCCCGCGCCGCCGTTCAAGGAGAAGGCCCGGGCTGAGTATTTCCTCTCCCGGCTCAAGGCGCTTGGCCTTGCCGATGCGCACATCGATGCCGAGGGCAATGCCATCGGCATCCGCAAGGGCAGCGGGAATGGGCCCAAGCTGCTGATCTCGGCGCACCTGGACACGGTCTTTCCCGAAGGCACCGATGTCACGGTCAAGGCGCGTGACGGCCGGCTCTACGCGCCGGGCATTTCCGACGACACGCGCGGGCTGACGGTCCTGTTGTCATGGCTCAAGGTGCTCAACGACAACCAGGTGCGCACCGTGGGCGACCTGGTGTTCGTTGGCAATGTGGGCGAGGAAGAGCTGGGCAACCTGCGCGGCATGAAGGCCGTGTTCCGCGATCACCCGGACCTCGATGGCATGGTCGGGCTGGAGCCGGGCGTGGGCGACCGGGTGCTGTCGCTCGGCACCGGCAGCCATCGTTACGCGGTGACGTTCCGCGGCCCGGGCGGTCATAGCTTCGGCGCCTTTGGCCTGCCCAGCGCCATCCACGCCATGGGACGGGCCATCGCCAAGGTGAGCGACGTGCGCCCGCCCGAGGATCCCAAGACCACGTTCACGGTGGGCACGGTGGGTGGCGGCACGTCCGTCAACGCGATTGCGGGCGACGCGCGCATGGCCGTGGATATCCGCTCCAACGCCACGCCGTCGCTGCTGGAAACCGAAAAGCAGATCATGGCGGCCATCGAGGCCGGGGTTGCCGAGGAAAACCGCCGCTGGCATCCGGCCGATGCCGCCAGCCAGATCACCTACCAGGTCAAGCAGATCGGCGACCGTCCGGCTGGCCATACACCGCCGGACGCCATCATCGTGCAGGCGGCGGTGCGCGCTATCAAGGGCTATGGCAAGGGCACGCCCAGCCTGCGCGGCGGCAGCACCGACGCCAACGTGCCGATGTCGCTCGGCATTCCCGCCATCATCATCGGCAGCGGCGGCAAGACCGGCGGCTTCCATGCCCGCGATGAGTGGTACGACCCGACCAACGCCTGGGAAGGCGCGCAGGTCGGGCTGACCACGGTGCTCGGGCTGGTGGGCGTGCAGGGCGTGAGCCAGCCGTTGCTGGAAAAGCGCGCCGCCGCCAGGTAGGAAAAGCCCGCCGCCTCCATCAACGCCGGGAATGCCGCTCCCCGTGCTCCGCGGGCTGCCGCTCAACCGCCCGCGGCGCGGCGATCCATTTCGCCACTGCCACGGCATCCAGCGGGCGCGAGAACAGATAGCCTTGCCCCATATGGCATCCCTGCGACAGCAGGAAGCGCCGCTGGGCTTCGTTCTCCACGCCTTCCGCGATCACCGCGAGCTTCAGACTGTCGCCAATGCGGATGACGGCGCTGGCCAGCTCCCGGGCGGCGGCATCGCTTTCCAGGTCAATCACAAAGCTCTTGTCCAGCTTGAGCTGGTGCACGGGCAATTGCCTGAGATAACCCAGGCTTGAATATCCTGTGCCGAAGTCGTCCATGGACAAGCGCACGCCCTGCGCGTGGATGGCGGCAACGGTGGCGGCGAGGCCCGCGTCGTCTTCCATCAGCAGCCCTTCGGTCATTTCCAGCACCAGCGCCTGGGCGGGCAACCCATGCCGGGCCAGGGTCTCGGCCACTTGCGCCGGCAGCCCCGGGTCGCGGAAACTGGCGGGTGAGATATTGACGGAGATCGTGGGTACGGACAGTCCTTCCCGGCGCCAGGCAGCCAGCTGCGCGCACGATTGCTCCAGCACCCAGCGATCCAGCGCGCCGATCAGGCCGCTGTCTTCGGCCAGCGGCACGAAGCGGTCTGGCGGCACCATCCCAAAATGCGGGTGGTGCCAGCGGACCAGCACTTCGAGCCCGTAGAGGCGTCCATCGCGCAGGAACACCTGGGGCTGGAAATTGAGGTGAAGCTCTTCGGCGAGCAGGGCGTCGCGCAGCGCCGACTCCAGCGCAAGGCGTTCCTGGGCGGCCCAGTTCATCTCGATGCTGAAGAAGCGGAACAGGTTGCGCCCCGCCGCCTTGGCGTCGTACATGGCCATCTCGGCGCAGTGCAGCAGGTAGTCCAGCGCATCGCCGTCGGCGGGGAACATGCTGATGCCGATGCTGGCCGAGGGCGCAATGCTGGCGTGGTCGATGCGCAGCGGCTGGCGCAGCGCGGCCTGGATGCGCTTGCCCGCCGCAATGGTCTGGGTGCGGTCGCTGTCGGGCAGCACCAGCGCAAACTCGTCGCCCGACAGCCGCGCCACCAGCGCGGTGTCCCCGGCGTGCGCGACAAGGCGCTGCGCGACCTCGCGCAGCAGCTTGTCGCCGCCGACGTGGCCGAGCGAGTCGTTGATATGCTTGAAGCGGTCCAGGTCGACGAACAGCACGCTGAGCGTGGTGCCCGCCGAGCGCGCCGCGAGCAACAGGGTGCCGGCCTGCGTCTGCAACAGGCTGCGGTTGGGCAGGCCGGTCAGTGAGTCGTAGTGGTCGAGCTGCAGGATCCGCTCCGCCGCTTCCTCGCGCGCGAACGCGAGCATGCATAGCGATGCGCATACCTCGGCCAGTTGCTGGTGGAAGGCGTCGGGCCGGCGCGCGGTGCGGTAGTAGAAGGCCAGCGTGGCGAGCACGCGGCCATCGCTCGCCTTGATCGGGTAGGACCAGCATGCTGCCAAGCCAAGGGGCAGGGCAAGGTCGCGGAAATCCGCCCATAGCGGATCGTTGGCGATATCGCTGACGATCACCGGCTCGCCCAGCCACGCCGCCGTGCCGCACGAGCCCACGGACGGCCCGATGATCAGGCTCTCCAGCGCCGCCGAATATTCCGGCGGCAGCCCGGGCGCGGCCAGCGGGTGCATGCGGCCATCTGCGTCCACGCGCAGCACGGACGCGATCACGGCAGGGGCAACGCGTTGCACCTCCTCGCAGATCAGTTCCATCACGGCGGGCAGCGGCTGCTCCATCACCATGGCTTGCAGCGCCTTGCGCTGCAGCGTCTCGTAGGTCTGGATCGGTGAATTCGCCGGCCAGGATGTCGCGCGGCGTCTTCCCCGTCATCTCCCAGGGCTTGTAGCCCAGCATGCGCGTGAGCCCGGCGTTCGCGTACACGATGTGCCAGTCGGCATCGACTACCAGCACGGCGCTGTCGATCTCGTCCGCGATGACGGAGAGCAGCGGGTGATCGTCGCGGCTGGCATCGTAGTTGCTGGCCCCCTTCACCAGCAGCGTGCGCAGGGTGACGTCGCCCAGGCGGGTGCTGGACTCCGCGACATGGCCAAAGCGAAGCCCGCCATCAGGCCTCAGGATCCGGACGGCGGGCAAGTGCTGGGCGCGCTCGGTGTCGGTATCCGGCAGCTTTTGCACGAGCGCCTCCACGCCCATGCCAAAGACTTGCGTACGGGATGCGCCATAGAGTGCCTCCGCAGCAGCGTTCAGGAAGATCACCTTGTCGTCCGCGTTCAGGACGAAGACGGCATCGGTGGCTTGCTCGAGCGAATTGCGGAACAACTGATGGGGGTCGGCTATGCTGAGCGCTTTGTCTCTGTCTGGCATGAGTGAGGTAAACGTCGCTAACGACCGGGAATGCCTGCCTTGCCCGGTAGGGCTTGCGGGACATTGACTCGGCTCTGATGCAGGTATCGGCATCCAGGACCGGATCCTGAAGTACTTTTTTTTTGCGCGAGGCGTCTCCCGGCGCAGGCTTCGCGATCCGCCGCCTTGGCATAATTGCGCCCTGTCTTGGCGGGGCGATTCACGCGCCGTCCCCACTGCACCGATCGAACCGGGACTCTTCATGATCATCTGCGCCGGCGTTGGCCCCGGGCACCTCGACTTCCTGACCCAAGGCGTGGCGGACCTGATCCGTGGCGCCGATATCGTGGCCGGCTTCGACGCGGTCATCGACGTCATCCGCCCGCTGGTGCCGCCGGCGGCCCAGGTGGTTACGATGGGATACCAGGACCAGGTGGAGCGGCTCGGCTGGGTTGCCGCCGAGCACCATCGCGGCCGGCGCTGCGTGGTGCTGTTCATGGGCGACATGCATTTCAGCGGTTTCCAGTACCTGGAGCGGGTCGAGCGGGCCTGCGGCCACCCGGTGGACTCCGTGCCCGGCATCTCTTCCGCCCAGGTGCTGGCCGCGCGCGGCAAGGTTTGCTTTGACGAGACTACCTTCCTGACCTTTCACCGGCGCGGCGACCTGGAGCCGTTCAAGCGCCATCTGGTGCATGTGCTGGCGGACCAGCGCAACGCCATCGTGATTCCGCATCCGTGGAGCTTCATGCCCAGCGACATCGCCGCCTGGCTGGTGGCGCAAGGCGTGCCGCCCGAGCACCCGGTCGAGGTCTGGGAGAACCTGACCCTGGCCGATGCGGGCTGGCGTGGCACGCTGGCCAACTGCACGCTGGCGTTCACCGATATGAGCATCATGCTGATCCGCGCGCTGGCGCCGATGCCCAGCCAGATCGAGCCGCCGCCGCTTGTTTATACCGGCCCGCAGGCCGTGCGGGGCAGGGACGGGGCGGGGCAGGGACGGCATTGATCTGCCGCAACGGGCCTGCATTGCCCGCTTGCGCTGCCCTGCACACGGAGTAGAGTCCATTTTCGGATATTCGTAAAAACGTCTGCAGCCGTGCGCTGAGGTCTCCGGATCGGAGGGAAAACATCATGGATTTCAAGACCGTACTGGTCGAACTCGGTGCCGACCCCGGCTGTGCGGATCGCGTCAACCTGGCTGCGGAACTGGCGCAGCGCTCGTGCGGCCATGTGATCGGGGTGACGGCCACCGGCATGCGGCTGGAGCCGTTCCGCGGCGCGGGCGACGAGGCAGGATACTACGCGGAACTGGCCCGGCGCCAGTTGCTGGCGCAGGGCGCCGAAGCCGGCGCCGCATTCCATCGGGTCATGCGGGAGGCGGCGCCCGGCGTGGGCTTCACCCACCGGGTCATCGAGGATGATATGGGCTGGGCGCTGGTACAGCAAGGGCGGGTTGCGGACCTGGTTGTCGTGGCGCGCTTGCCTGGAGCGGAATCCATCCCCGTGCTGGTGGCACAGACTCCGGAGTATGTATTGCTCAACACTGGCCGGCCGGTGCTGCTGGTGCCACCGGGCGTGCGGCATCTGCCCTGCGAGCACGTCGCCATCGCGTGGGACGGTGGGCGCGAAGCCGCCCGGGCCGTGGCGGATGCGATGCCCCTGCTGCGCCAGGCCAGGCGCGTCACCGTGGTGTCGGCCTCCAGCACGCATGACCGCGCAGCCACCCATGGCATGCCCGATGTGCCGGGCGCGCACGCCGGCCTGCGAGATCACCTGGCGCGCCAGGGCGTCACCAGCGTCATGCACGCTGTGCAGGGCAGCAGCCGGGTCGGCCAGCTTCTGCTGGAGGCGGTGCGGCACCTGCGGGCCGATTTGTTGGTGGCGGGCGGGTATGGGCACGCCCGGCTGCGTGAACTGGTTACCGGCGGCACCACGCGCACCCTGATGCGCCATGCCGACATTCCGGTGTTGATGTCGCATTGAAAGGCTGTTCTGGCTGGTATCAATATATGTTTTAATATAATATTCGATCGTATATTGATTAGCAGGCCGGAGTCTCGCCCGGCCTTTGCCGAACCCATGCAAGCGGCTTCGCCCTCCCTGAGTCTAGACACGATGCGCGCCGCCGCGGGCGATGCCACCGCCATGTTGCGCGCGCTCGCCAATGAAGACAGGCTGCTGCTGCTTTGCCAGCTCGGCCAGGGCGAGATGTCGGTGGGTGAGCTTGAAGCCCTGCTCGGTATCCACCAACCCACCTTGTCGCAACAACTCGGTGTGCTGCGCGCGGAAGGGCTGGTCAACACGCGGCGCGACGGCAAGCGGATCTTTTATGCGGTTGCCGATGCGCGGGTGCTGGCCGTGCTCGAAACGCTTTACGCCTTGTATTGCCCCACTGAATGAAGGAGTCACCGGCAATGCTCATCGACTGGACACACTTCACGCCTTGGTCCGCGCTGGCCGGCGGCGTGCTGATTGGCCTGGCGGCCGCCGCGCTCGTGCTGCTCAACGGGCGCATCGCGGGCATCAGTGGCATCGTTGGTGGCTTGCTGCGGCCAACGCGCGCGGAAGCCGGCTGGCGTATTGCCTTTGTGCTTGGCCTGCTGGCGGCGCCGTTGCTGTGGCGCCTGTACGGCCCGCTGCCGGAGATCCGGGTCCATGCCGGCGCGGGCCTGCTGGCCGTGGCCGGCCTGCTGGTGGGGTTGGGAACCCGCTATGGTGCCGGCTGCACCAGCGGGCATGGCGTCTGCGGGCTGTCGCGGCTGTCGCCACGCTCGCTGGCGGCCACCGCGGCCTTTATGGCGGCCGGTTTTGCGACGGTCTTCGTCGCACGGCACCTGCTTGGCGCATGAGGGGCGACATGAACCGGTTTTCTTCCTTGCTGATCTCGCTCGCATCTGGCCTGGTGTTCGGCCTCGGGCTGATCCTGGCCGGCATGGCCAATCCGGGCAAGGTGCTCGGATTCCTCGATCTTGCCGGGCCATGGGATCCCTCGCTGGCGCTGGTGATGGGTGGCGCGATCGCGGTGGGCGTGGTGGCGTTCGGATTTGCCCGGCGGCGTGCTGTCTCGCTCTCGGGTTTGCCGATGCAACTGCCGGCGTCGCGCCAGGTTGACCGGCGCCTGCTCGGTGGTAGCCTGTTGTTCGGCGTCGGCTGGGGCCTGGCCGGGATCTGCCCGGGGCCCGCACTGGTACTGCTGGGCGCGGGCGCATGGCAAGGCGCGGTCTTTGTGCTGGCCATGCTGGCCGGCATGGCCCCGTTCGAGTGGCTAGAATGGCCGCGACGCGGCCGCGCTTTACCCGCCCACGCGGTCACCGGAAAACGGGAGCAATCGATCGATGCAAGCTGAAGAGGTCCTCGACGAGGCCGAGGTAGAAACGCCTGCCAGGGCGCAGGCGGCGCGGCGCAGCACCTGGGTGAGCGTGGCCGTGAATATCCTGCTGACCTGCATGCAGTTGCTGGCAGGCGTGGTGGCCGGCTCCCAGGCGTTGATCGCGGACGCCATTCACTCGCTCTCGGACCTGGTCTCGGACTTTGTGGTGCTGTTTGCCAGCCACCATAGCCGCAAGGGCGCGGACGCCGACCACCAATACGGCCACCAGCGTTTCGAGACCGCCGCCTCGCTGGCGATCGGCCTGCTGCTGCTCGCGGTCGGCGTCGGCATGCTGTGGTCGGCGGTGCAAAAGCTGGAGCATCCCGATCTGATCCAGCCGGTCAAGGGTGTCGCGCTGTGGGTGGCAGTGGGCGCGCTGGTGGCAAAGGAATCGTTGTTCCGCTACATGCTCGCCGTGGCCGAGCGCGTGCGCTCCAGCATGCTGGTTGCCAACGCCTGGCACGCGCGCTCGGATGCGGCATCGTCGCTGGTGGTTGCCATGGGGATCGGCGGCAACCTGCTTGGCTACCATATGCTCGACCCGGTGGCCGCCCTGGTGGTCGGCCTGATGGTAACCAGGATGGGCTGGAAATTCTCCTGGGATGCCCTGCATGACCTGATGGATCGCGCCGTGGAAGCGCAAAGCATCGAGGCGATCCGGCAGGCCATGCTGGCCACCCCCGGCGTGCAGGGCCTGCATGACCTGAAGACCCGCAAGATGGGCGACGCGATCCTGGTCGATGTGCACCTGGAGATCGATGGCGCGCTGACGGTCGAGGCGGGGCACCGCATTGCGGTGGAAGCGCGCCTTGCCGCCATGCAGATTCAGGACGTGCTGAATGTGATGACCCATGTCGACCCGGTACGCGTGCCGCGGCGTCAGGCCGAGGATCCAATGCGTGCAGGCGCGGCATGACCGCAAACGTCATGTGCCGATGCCCGGTATGATTGCCAACCTGGCTTGAAACGGCTATCCGGCGGCAAAAATCGGTCCAGCCGCTTTGCCGCGCCGCGCAGACTCGCATCCCCGTACCCTCCGCCCCATGGACCACACGCAGACCCAGTCATCGTCGATGAGGTTTTTGCCTTATCTCGTTGCGGCCACCTTCTTCATGGAGTACCTCGATACCACGGTGCTGGCCACTGCCTTGCCGGGGGGGCAGATGGCGCACTCGTTCGGGGTCGGGCCGAACGACCTGAGCCTTGGCATGACGGCCTACATGCTGGCGCTGGCGGTGTTTATCCCGATCAGCGGCTGGATTGCCGATCGCTTCGGCTCCAGGACGGTGTTCAGTGGGGCGATCGTCGTCTTCACGGTGGCCTCGGTCCTGTGCGGGGCATCCAACGGACTTGTCGAGTTCACCGCGGCGCGCGTGCTGCAGGGCATTGGTGGCGCCATGATGGTGCCGGTCGGGCGGCTGATCGTCGTGCGCAACACCGACAAGAGCCAGCTGATCAAGGCCATTTCCACCATCACCTGGCCCGCCATCGTGGCGCCCGTGGTCGGGCCGCCGATCGGTGGCTTCATCACCACCTACGCGTCCTGGCGCTGGATCTTCCTGCTCAACGTGCCGTTCGGCATCGCCGCGCTGATCGCCACCTTCATGATGATCCGCAACGAGCGTGCGAGTGACCCGAAGCCGCTCGATATCGTCGGCTTCCTGCTCAGCGGCACGACGCTCACGTTCGTGCTGTACGGCACGGAACTGGCCAGCCAGCAAGGCTCCAGCCTGGCCACGGCCGGCGCCTTTGTGGCCGCCGGCCTCGCCCTGGGCGTGCTCGCCGTGCGCCACGCTGCGGCGCGCGAGCATCCGCTGCTCGATTTCACGACGCTGCGCGTGCCGACGTTCTCGGTCACGGTGGTCACCGGCTCCATCACCCGCATCGGCATCGGCGCGGTGCCGTACCTGATGCCGCTGCTGTTCCAGGTCGGTTTCGGGCTGTCCGCGTTCCGCTCGGGGTTGTTGCTGCTCGCCAGCGCGCTCGGCAACCTCGGCATGAAGGCCTTGACCACGCGCGTGCTGCAACACTATGGCTTTCGTGCCACCGCGATCGTCGATGTTGCCTTCGCCAGCGTGTTCATCGTCGCGTGCGGATGCCTGACGCCCGAGACGCCGCTGGCCATCGTGCTGTTCGTGGTGTTTATCTATGGCGTGACGCGCTCGATGCAGTTCTCCACGCTCGCCACGCTGGCGTATGCGGATATTGCGCAGAAGCAGATGAGCAGTGCCAATACGCTATGGAATGCCGCCCAGCAGATGTCTATCGGCCTTGGCATCGCGTTTGGCTCGCTGTCGCTGCGCATTGCCGCATCGCTGCGCGGCGAGGCCGGCGACGTGCCTCACTTCACGCTTGGCGATTTTCGCTGGGCGTTCCTGTTCGCGGGCATGATGACGCTGGTGTCGCTGATCGGGTATGTCCGGCTCTCGCCGGATGCGGGACGGAATCTGGCAAGCCGCAGCGGATAACGCATTGCGTGACGACTGTCCGCAGCCTCGCCATGGCTCTTGACACCAGCTCTGCGACCGCCGGGCACGGCAACCTCGTGCGCCAGGCAATTCAATCGAAATGCAATTGCATGGCTGCACATTCCATGTCCGTCAGATTGCTCGGATACCGCTTTGTCATGGCCGCCATGTTTGCCTGCCGCTCTCGATGTTCTTTTTTTCACATCCGAACGTTAGAACACATCTGCGGCGAATTTTCAAACGGGCTCTCACGCCTACAGCAAGGCTGCGTCAACCGCGAGTATCTTCGGCGCCATATCGATGAGGCGGTCGGCCTGGCGCCGGACCAGGGCGGCGATCGAGCGCACCATGTCACGCTCTTCACCGACATACACCAGATCCTCGGCTTGCCCGGCGGCCTGTGCAGCAGCGGCGCGCGCCAGGCCTGTCATGGTCCGCACGGCGGTCGGCCTGCGGATGCCGATGCGTGACATGAAATCCGCGAAGGCATAGGGCGTGGCTTCTGCCATGTCGAACGCATCGCCGATTGCCATCGCAAAGTCATGCAGGAACTGATCGTACTGGACCACGGAGACCAGGTCGTAGAAGGGCGTGGGCGTCAGCCCGGCTCGCGTGCAGAAGAACGAGAAGTTCTTCCCGTGCGCGTCGCTGTTGCCGATCAGGAACTGGAAAATCGCCCATTGCAGCATGATGCGCTGGGCGACGGCCTGGTCGAGCGTTTTCTCTCGCAATGAAAACAACCGTTCGAAGCTGACGCCATCGCGGATCGCCGCAACGTCCTTGGCGGCGCCGAAATTCCGCTCGTATTTGTAGCTCACCGGAAGATCCAGCGCCTGGCACGCGTCGACGATATGCAGGCGCTTGACGATGCCGTTTTCCTTCATGCGGTCAAAGCGCGTGACCAGCAGGACCGGCCATCCCAGACGGTGAAAGGCACTTGCTCCCGGTCGCGGATACGCTGGTTCAGTTCATCGGCGGAGATCTCGCGCAGCTGCGGCGCTTGCGCTGGCGGCGGGGCATCGGCATGAAAGCTGAGTGCCCCCGCCGTTTCCCCGCCAAGCTGGCGGATCAGGCCGTAGACGTTGTTCTTTGAGACTTGCCCGTAGACCGAGGCGATGTCCAGTGCCCGCCCTTCGGGAAGCAGGTTCTCAATAAAGCGCCTGAGACTTGCCGAGCCGGCTGGCCTATTGAAGGGGATGGCTGGCGAGAGTGGGTAGCGATGTGCGGCCGAACGCCAGGCCTCGTCATAGGCAAACGAGAAACTGTCTTCCAGCGCGTCATACTGAACGGTGCCCACCAGATCGGAACCATCGAAAACGCGGAGCGAGTGCGTTGCCATCAGGCACCCTCGAAAGCGATGGCGGGAATCTCGATATCCGCTGTGGCCGCCTTCGGTCCCAGGATCATGCCAAGGCCCAGTCCGGAAAGGACAAGCAGGAGCTTGTCGGTCTGGACCGGGCGGCCATTTTCCAGCCTCGACAGAAGATTCGCCGATACGCCGCAAAAGCTCGCCGCGTCGTCGATCCTGAGCTGCTGCTTGAGCCGGCGATGACGGACGAGCGCGCCGAGTTCGCCGAGACTGGAGATCCGCGGCTGGGGAGGGGGCAGGGAGGTTGGCAGCTGGCGCGGCATATGGTTTGAGACTTCCTGGCTTCTGGGAGATTGTTTCGTCTTACGGAAACAAGGGCCATGCGAAGCAAATCCAGGCCAATTGTTTCCATATATGGAAACTCTAGGATCGACTGCCACCAAAGTCAATATAGTTTCCGTTTAGCGAAACTATAGATGATCATGGTGACAAAGCACGATAGTTTCCGTAAATGGAAATTTAGTGCCTGATGAGGCATGCAAGGTGGCTGAAACATGGCGGCCATCCTGTCTCGCTTGCTTTCTCTATGCGCTACGGCTGACCCATCGGTTGGCCTGGCACGGCGGGGAATGGCGGCCGGTGCCTTGCCTCTGAGGTGCCGGCGTCAGCCGTCCGTGTCGCCGGGGATTTCATCGACCGAGCGCACCGCCGCGCGCCGCAGGGCGTCCAGCGCGGCGCTGACGGCGATACGGCCAAAGCCGTCGTCGCGCCAGTACATGGAGACCGAGCCAAAGCCCGCCAGCCGCAGCGCCAGGATGCGCAGGGCGCCAAGATGCTCCAGGCGCCGCGCGGTCCGGTGCGAGGCCACGCCTATCATATTGCTGTGATTCAGCAAGGTCAGGTTGAGGATGACCGAGTTCGACTCCACGCAATCCGCCGGCATGCCTTGGCCAGCCGCGTTCAGCGCCGACTCCATCGTATTGCGGATGGGCGTGCCGCGCGGCCAGACGATCCACCGGTAAGCCTGCAGGTCGCTCCAGCCCGGCTCGGCCAGCTCAAAGAGCGGATGCCGCGGGCGCGCGACGAAATGGATCGGCTCCATATAGAGCGCCTCGGCGCGCATCTGCCCGTCCTGCAGCTCCGGGGCGGAGCGGCCGACCACGATATCGACCTCGCCCCGGGCCAGTTGCGACATCAGCAGGTTCATGGTGCTTTCCACCAACCGCACATGGGCTTTGGGCAGGCGCTGCAGCAGCGAGGTGACGGCTAGCGGCACGGTATCCGCGGCCGACGCGCCGGAGGTGCCGATCACCACCAGGCCGCTGCCGCCTTCGCCCGACAGGGCGATGGACCGGAGACAAAGCCATGCCAGACGCAAAGACGAACGCAGACCGCTCAGCCTATTACGGCCGCATCGGCCGCAACCAGATGGCACCCTTGTGGGAGTCGCTGCACGCGCTGGTGCCGCGCGAGCCGCGCCCGCAAGCGCAGCCGGCGATCTGGAAGTACGCCGAGATCCGCCCGCTGGTGATGCAGGCGGGCGAGGTCATCAGCGCGGAAGAAGCCGTGCGCCGCGTGCTGGTGCTGGAAAATCCTGGCCTGCCTGGCAAGTCCAGCATCACTTCCACGCTGTATGCTGGCTTGCAGCTGATCTTGCCTGGGGAGATTGCTCCCAGCCATCGCCATACCCAGTCCGCGCTGCGCTTCATCGTGGAAGGCCGTGGCGCCTGGACCGCCGTCAACGGCGAGCGCACCACCATGCATCCGGGCGATTTCATCATCACGCCGTCGTGGACCTGGCATGACCACGGCAACCCGTCCGTGGTGGATGGCGGCGAGCCGGTGGTCTGGCTCGATGGGCTGGATATCCCGCTGCTGCAGCATCTGGACGCCGGTTTCGCGGAGAACTACCCGGAAGCCTCGCAGCCGGTACTGCGTCCCGAAGGCGACAGTTTTGCCCGCTTTGGCCACAACATGCTGCCGGTGCGCCACCGCGTCACCGATCCCACCTCGCCGATCTTCAGCTACCCCTATGCCCGCAGCCGCGAGGCGCTGGACCAGCTCTACCGCAACGGCGAGCTCGATGCCTGGGATGGCGTGAAGCTGCGCTACGTGAACCCGGCCACCGGCGGCTGGCCGATGCCGACCATGGCTACGTTCATGCAATACCTCCCTGCCGGTTTCCAGGGAAAAACGTATCGCAGCACCGACGCCACCATCTATTCCGTGGTGGAAGGGCGCGGCACCGTGCGCATCGGCGAGGCGCAGTTCCAGTTCGAGCCGCGCGACACCTTCGTGGTGCCGTCCTGGCAGCCGGTGCAACTGGCTTCGGTCGAGGACACGGTGCTGTTCAGCTATTCCGATCGCCCGGTGCTGTCCGCGCTCAACCTGCTGCGCGAGGAGCGCACCTGATCCGGTGCAGTCCCATTTCCTTGTTTTTTCCCGTTTCCTTGCCTGAGGCCTTCCATGTCTTTCGTCATTACTCCTCCCGCTACCGTGGCTGTGCCGGTCGTTGGCACCAGCGACCAGTTTCCCGTACGCCGCGTCTACTGCGTGGGCCGCAACTACGCCGCGCATGCCCGCGAGATGGGCTTCGATCCGGATCGCGAGCCACCGTTCTTCTTCTGCAAGCCGGCGGATGCCGTGATCCCGGTTGCCTATGGCGAGACCCTGACGCTGCCGTATCCGGCCCAGACCAGCAACTATCACTATGAGTCCGAGCTGGTCGTTGCCATCGGCAAGGGCGGCGCCGATATTCCGCTGGAACAGGCGCTGGAGCACGTCTGGGGCTATGCGGTGGGCCTGGACATGACCCGCCGCGACCTGCAGATGAAGATGCGCGAGATGGGCCGCCCGTGGGAGATCGGCAAGGCCTTCGATGCCTCGGCGCCGATCGGCCCGATCCATCCGGCCGGCGACGTCGGGCATTTCGAGCAGGCGGCGATCTGGCTGACCGTCAACGGCGCGGACAAGCAGCGCAGCGACGTGACGCACCTGATCTGGTCGGTGGCCGAGACCGTGGCGGACCTGTCCAGGTACTTCCGCCTGGAGCCGGGCGACCTGATCTACACCGGTACGCCGGAAGGCGTCGGGGCCGTCAAGCCGGGTGATCTGATGGTGGCTGGCGTGGAGCGCCTCGGCGAGCTGTCGGTGCGCGTGGCCTGAAGACGCAGGGATTTCGAGAGGGTTTCACCGTGCAGATCTATAGCTTCTTCAACAGCTCCACGTCCTACCGCGTGCGCATCGCGCTGGCGCTCAAGGGCCTGCCGTACGACTACCAGCCGGTCAATATCCGCGTTGGCGAGCATCGCGCCCCGGACTATGTGGCGGCCATCAACCCCTCAGCGGTGGTGCCGGCGCTGGTGGACGGCGACTTCCACCTGGGCCAGTCGATGGCGATCATCGACTACCTCGACGCCCGCCACCCCGAGCCGCGGCTGATTCCGCAAGCAGCGGAACTGCGCGCGCGGGTGCTGGAACTGGCCAATGTGATCGCCTGCGACATCCATCCGGTCAACAACATGCGCATCCTGCGCTATCTGCAGGACACGCTGGGCGTGACGCCGGAGCAAAAGGACGCCTGGTACCGGCATTGGGTGGATGAAGGGCTGGGCGCGGTGGAGCGGCTGCTCGCGCAGCACGGGCGCGGCCCGTGGTGCTTCGGGGACCAGCCCACGCTGGCCGACTGCTGCCTGGTGCCGCAGATCGCCAACGCGCAGCGCATGGGCTGCGATACCGAGCGCTTCGAGCGGGCCATGGCGGTCTACCGCCATGCTTGCGAGCACCCGGCCTTGCGCCAGGCAGAACCCCAGCGGCAGCCGGACTACGCGGCGCGCTAAGCAACGCTACGGAGTGCGCCGGGGCCGGATGGCCAGCGGACACGCTCCCAAGGAGACGAACATGAACAACACTCGCAGCACGGACCGCAAGGTGATCGTGGTCGGCGGCGGCATCGGCGGCCTGGCCGCCGCACTGGCCCTCGCCAGGCAAGGCATCCGCGTCGAATTACTGGAGCAGGCAGAGAAGATCGGCGAAATCGGCGCCGGCATCCAGCTTGGGGCCAACGCCTTCGCCGCGCTGGATGCGCTGGGCGTGGGCGAAGCCGCGCGCAAGCGTTCCGTCTTCACCGATTACCTGGTGATGATGGACGCCATCGATGCCACCGAAGTCGCCAAGGTGGATGTCGGCGAGCGCTATCGCCAGCGCTTCGGCAACCCCTATGCGGTGATCCATCGCGCCGACATCCACCTGTCCATCCTGGAGGCGGTGCAGGACCACCCGTTGATCCAGTTCCGGACCGCCACCACGGTGTACGCGCTGGAGCAGGACGAACGCGGCGTGACCGTGATCGATCAGCACGGCGAACGCCACCAGGGCGATGCCGTGATCGGCTGCGATGGTGTGAAAATCCGCCGTGCGCCAAGCCTTGCTCGGCGACGAGCCGCGCGTGACCGGGCATGTGGTGTACCGCGCCGTGGTGGACGTGGCCGACATGCCAGCGGACCTGCAGATCAACGCGCCGGTGGTCTGGGCCGGCCCTAACTGCCATCTGGTGCACTACCCGCTGCGTGGCGGCGAGCAGTACAACCTGGTGGTGACCTTCCACAGCCGCGAGCAAGAGGTCTGGGGCGTGCGTGACGGCAGCAAGGAAGAAGTGCTGTCGTACTTTGATGGTATCCACGCCCGCCCGCACCAGATGCTGGACCGGCCCACTTCCTGGCGGCGCTGGGCCACCGCGGATCGCGACCCGGTGGAGCAATGGAGCTTTGGCCGCGCCACCATCCTGGGCGACGCCGCGCACCCGATGACGCAGTACCTCGCGCAGGGCGCCTGCCAGGCGCTGGAGGATGCCGTGACGCTGGGCGCCGCAGTGGCCGAGACCGACGGCGATTTCGTGGCGGCCTTTGCCTTGTACGAGACGGCGCGCGTCCCACGCACCGCGCGCGTCCTGTACTCCGCCCGCGAGATGGGCCGGCTGTATCACGCCAAGGGCGTGGAGCGGCTGGTGCGCAATTCGCTGTGGGTGGGGCGCACGCAGGAACAGTTCTACGATGCGCTGCAATGGCTGCATGGCTGGCGCGCCGAAGACTGCCTGGGGCGCGCGCGATAGGGGCAGTGCCGGCCAGGGAATGGCCAACAAGGGCGAGCCGATCGTAAATCGGCCGCTTCGAAACGTAATGCAGGAGACAGCTGTGCCCACTCAACCATCCATCGGCATCACCGAGTTTATCGATCGCCAGCCGTTGTCGGCGTTCCAGGTCGCGATCGTCGCGCTTTGCTTTCTGATCGTTGCCATCGACGGTTTCGATACCGCCGCAATCGGCTTTATTGCACCGGCGATCCGCGCCGAATGGCAGCTCACGCCGGCCCACCTCGCGCCGCTGTTTGGCGCCGGGCTGACCGGCCTGATGGCAGGGGCATTCCTGTTCGGCCCGCTGGCCGACCGCTTTGGCCGCAAGAGCGTGCTGGTCTTCTGCGTGCTGTTCTTTGGCATTGCGAGCCTGGCCTCCGCGTTTTCCGGCTCGCTGTGGGGGTTGGTGGCGCTGCGCTTCCTGACCGGGCTGGGGCTCGGTGGCGCCATGCCGAACGCCATCACGCTGACCTCGGAATATTGCCCGGCCAAGCGCCGCTCCTTCCTGGTCACGACCATGTTTTGCGGCTTCACGATCGGCTCGGCGCTAGGGGGCCTTGCCTCGGCGAGCCTGATCGAGGAGCACGGCTGGCGCGCCGTGCTGCTGATGGGGGGCGTGCTGCCGCTGCTGCTGCTGCCGTTCCTGCTGTGGAAACTGCCTGAGTCGGTTCGCTACCTGGTGGTGAGCGGCAAGTACCCGGAAAAGGTGGCGGCCATCCTGGAGCGCATCGCACCGCGCGAGCGCGTCGCGCCGGGCAGCATCGTGGTGGCCGACAAGCGCGCACCCGGCTCGCCGGTGGCTCACCTGTTCAAGCCTGAGCTGGTGCGCGGCACCTTGCTGCTCTGGCTCACCTTCTTCATGAGCCTGCTGGTGATCTACCTGCTGTCGAGCTGGCTGCCCACGTTGCTGCGGGCGACCGGGATCTCGCTCAAGACGGCAGCGCTGGTCACCATGATGTTCCAGGTGGGCGGCACTGTTGGCGCCATCGCGCTGGGCTGGCTGATGGACCGGGCCAACCCGCACTATGTGCTGGCCGCAAGCTACGCGCTGGCAGGCGTGTTCATCACGGCCATCGGCAGCCTGACCTCGACGCCCTGGCTGGCGGGCGTGGCGGTATTCGCCGCGGGCTTCTGCATCTCCGGCTCGCAGGTGGGCGCCAACGCCTTGTCGGCGGCCTACTACCCCACCGATTGCCGCGCCACCGGCGTGAGCTGGGCCAATGGCGTCGGGCGGATGGGCTCGGTGGTTGGCTCGGTCGGGGGCGGCACCATGTTGTCAATGGGCCTGACCATGCCGGCGCTGTTCCTGATGGTGGGGATCCCCGCGGTGATTGCTGGCGCCACCATGCTCCGGTTCGGACGCCATCGCGCGGGCCAGGCGCGGCGCATGGCGGCGGTGGCCTGAGGGCTTCCGGGGGCTGGGCATACGTTTCGTCCTTGAATATTCAAATGATAATCGTTATCATTTGAAGCCTCGGATTAGTGACACGATCTGAGTCAGCAAATGGGTTGCCGGACACGTCCCGTGTCCGGCTTTTTTGTGCCTCCGCCTTACCGTTCAGGCGTCTTAGCGTACCCTTGCGCACGCACGCCGTCCTCACGGTGCGCCGCTTGCGGTAGCATCTGCTCGGCATTTCGTTTTCCTTCAATCCAGCAGCCACTGATCAGCAGCCACAGATGCGGCTAGCGCGCATGGGGAAGCCAATGACGGCAGTCGGCAGGCCACCGCAAGACGCTACCCCGCCGGCACACGCCGAAAGGCTCGGTGCCATTACCGCCACCGGACGGCGCTGGGCATGGCTGCCTGAGCAGGGCGGCTGGAAATACTATGCGCTGCTTGGCGCCATCGGGGCCCTTGTCCTCGGCCCGCTGGGCGGGATCGCCGCGGCGTACATGAACTTCTCGCTCGGCTTCTTTGTCGGCGGGCAGGTCCTGGCGGGCATTCTCGGCTCCACGGTGACCTATGGCTATGGCGCTGACGGCCGCCACGGCGCGAACTATATCCAGACCATTGCCGCATCGGTCGCCGGCATGAGCGGCATGGCCGTGGTGATCCAGGCGATGACCTGGATGGGCTTGCCCGAGCCACCGTTGTGGCAGTTGATGCTGTACATGCTTTGCGTGGGCATGTTCGGCGTGGGCGTGGGCATGCTGTACACGCCAATCCTGGTCGACCGGCTGCAACTCACGTTTCCCTCCGGGCTGGCGGTGGCCAATATCCTGCGCGCCCTGACGGATCCGGTGCTGCTCCGGCAGTCCGTGTCGCGGCTGGCTGGCGGCACGGCGCTTGGCATCGTCAGCGGCATCGGCGCGACCCATGTGGAGCGGCTTGCCGCCATCGATCTGTCCGCGTCCACCTTTGGCGCGGGCATGATCGTCGGGGCCCGCATCGGCGTGGCTGCGCTGGTTGCCGGGCTGGCGGGCTGGGCGCTGATCCCCTTCTTTGTCTCCATCGGCTGGCTAGCGCCGGGCGACCCCTTTCGCAAGATCACGTTCCTGATTGCGCTTGGCATGATCATGGGCGCCGCGCTGCTCGATGTCTCGCTGATTCTGGTCAGGGTGTACCGGCATGCCAGGCAGTTGCCGGCAGGAATACGGCGGGAGCCCACTGCGGCGGCAGGCGGCGGCAGCCTGTGGCGGGTGGCGGCGTGGGTGCTGTTCTGGGGGCTCGCCGTGGTGGCGGTGGGCGTGGGCCTGCTGCATCAGCCCGCGGGCTACATGGTGCTGGCAGTGCTGCTGGTGTTCGTGTTTGCCATGGTCAACGGCATCTCGGTGGGCATGGTCGACCAGAACCCGATTTCTTCTGCCTTCGTGCTGTCCGTGATCCTGATGGCCGCGCTGGGTTTGCGCGACCCGCATGTGGGGCTGATCGCGGCCACGGTGCTGCTGGTGTCGACCAGTGAGGCGTGCGACAT
Source organism: Cupriavidus basilensis OR16 (assembly GCF_000243095.1). Classification (GTDB taxonomy): domain Bacteria; phylum Pseudomonadota; class Gammaproteobacteria; order Burkholderiales; family Burkholderiaceae; genus Cupriavidus; species Cupriavidus basilensis_D. Next base: position 65,875 of record NZ_AHJE01000005.1, read on the forward strand.
GCAGCAAGACCGCTCCACCGGCTGGCGGCTCGGCACCAACCGAGCCGTGCAGTTTCGCTTCCAGGTGGCGGGCATCGTCGCCGGCGCGGTGCTGGCCGTGTTGTTCGCCAGGCTGTTCATGCGGGCGTACCCGGAACTGGCGCTCGACCAGACTGTGCTCTCGGCCAGCGAGCAGCCCCATCACTGGGCTTGCGCCATGACTTACAAGATCGTCGGCGCGTTGCGCGGCCTGACGGACGACCTGCCGCACCAGCGCACGGCGGTTGCGCTGGGCATCGGGCTTGGGCTGGCCACCGCGGCCCTGCGCCTGCGGGTCAAGTCGTGGCCGCGCTACCGGCGCTTCGTCGAAGCGGGGAAGGGCGGCGGCATGGCGGATTTCCTGCTCGATGCGGTGCTGCTGCCGTCGCCCTATGCCTCGTCCTTTGGCGGCTTTGTCAACCTGCCCACCTCGGCGTGGTTTGCGCTGGGCGGTATCGTGGCCAGCGTGCTCAATCGCTTGCGCAAGCAAGAGGACGCGCCGGATGCCTTGCCCGGCGACATGAGCACGACATCGCTGGTGGGCGGCGGGCTGATCGCGGGCGATGCGCTGGCGGCGGTCGGGCTAGGCATTGCGGGGCTGTTGCTTACGGCCTTGGGCTAGTGCGAGGCCGCTCCAATGTCGGCGCGCAGCATCGGCACCTTCCACTGCCGGCACTGCGCCCCGTGTTCTATTCTTTCGAGACGGATCTGAATTCTTTATCCGGGTTGGCGGGGCCAGGCCGGAGGCGGCTGGTTGTGGCGCAAAATACGCCACGGCGGCCGCGGCGGAACCAAGCTGCCCGGGTACGCCTGGCGCGGTCCCGGTGCGGCCATGCGCGTCTGACAGGATCGGATGAGAGGTGGTCGTGATATGACAGTTTTGGTGTTTACAGCGATGGTTCGTCCGGCAGCGCGGCAGCGGCGGCACGCGCGTTGGATGCGGTTAGCACCGTGCTTGCGCCGGTCGCCCAGGAAATCCATCGACATTGGCTCACCGGCGACCCCGCGCATGCGATCATGCGGCTGGCGGCGCAGCTTGATGCCGACGCCATCGTGGTCGGGGCCAAGCGCCGCGGCGCGCTGGCCAGCGCCATTCTTGGCTCTGTCGCCACGGCCCGCTTTGCGAGATCGGATGTGCCGGTGCTTGCCGTCAACCTGCCTGAGACGCAGACGCCAATCCGCGAATCCCAAGCATCTCCATGAACGCCACGGAGCTTCCCAGAGCCCGCCGATGGTGATGGCCTGGTTGATCTCGCTTCCTTTGATGGCTGCGTTGCTGTTGCTGCCGGTGCAGCGTCACGCGCGCTTCCTGGCCGCGCCCATCGTCGTGGGCACGCCGCTGGTCGGCCTTGGCTTGCTGCTCAGCGTGCGCGCCGAGGTGTTCGGTGGCCGCACCATCGCCTGGCGCCAGCCCTGGATCGAGGACATCGGGCTAAGCCTGAGCCTGCGGCTGGACGGCCTGGCCTACGTCTTCGCGCTGCTGGTGCTGGGCATCGGGTTGCTGGTCATTCTCTATGCGCGCTACTACCTGCCGCGCAGCGAATCCACGGTACGTTTTTTCTCGTTGCTGCTGCTGTTCATGGCGGCGATGCTGGGCGTGGTGTTGTCGAGCAACCTGCTGCTGCTGGCAGTGTTCTGGGAGATGACCAGCATTGTGTCATTCCTGCTGATCGGTTTCTGGTCCTATCGCTCCGATGCGCGCAAGGGCGCGCGCATGGCGCTGACAGTGACCGGTGGCGGCGGGCTGGCCTTGCTGGCAGGCGTGCTGCTGCTGGGGCACATCTGCGGCAGCATGGAGTTGTCCGAGGTGCTGGCCCAGGCCGGCACCGTGCAGCGCCACCCGCTGTATCCGGTGATGCTGAGTCTGATCCTGCTGGCAGCGTTTACCAAGTCCGCGCAGTTTCCCTTCAGTTTCTGGCTGCCGCACGCGATGGCGGCGCCCACGCCGGTGTCCGCCTACCTGCATTCCGCCACGATGGTCAAGGCTGGTGTCTTCCTGCTGGCGCGGCTGTATCCGGTGCTGGACGGCACCAACTGGTGGTTCTACATGGTCAGCCTCACCGGCCTTTCTACGCTGGTGGTCGGTGCCGCCATGGCCTTGCTGCAGCGCGACCTCAAAGGCCTGCTGGCGTATTCCACCATCAGCCATCTGGGCCTGATCACGCTGCTGTTCGGCCTGGACACGCAACTGAGTACGGTGGCCGCGCTGTTCCACATCATCAACCATGCGGTGTTCAAGGCGTCGCTCTTCATGGCGGCGGGCATCATCGACCATGAGACCGGCACGCGCGACCTGCAGCGGCTGCGGGGCCTGCGCCGGTATATGCCGCACACCGCGTTGCTGGCCATCGTGGCGTCGCTCTCGATGGCGGGCGTGCCGCTGTTCAATGGCTTCCTGAGCAAGGAGATGTTCTTTGGCGAGACGCTGGCGCAGGGCCTGCTAGGCGATTTCAACTGGATCATCCCGGCGTCGGCAACCTTTGCCGGGGCGCTGACGGTCGCGTATTCGCTGCGCTTTATCTACGGCGTGTTCTTCGGCGCCGAGCCGGACGACCTGCCAAACTATCCGCCGCACGAGCCGCCGCGTTCCATGAAGATCCCGGTTGAGGTGCTGGTTGCCATCTGCCTGGTGGTAGGGCTGGTTCCGGCGTATACGGTGGGGCCCTTGCTGGCGACCGCCGCCTTGGCCACGCTGGGCGGGCCGCTGCCGGCATACAGCCTCAGCCTGTGGCACGGCTTCAATCTGCCCCTGCTGATGAGCCTGGTCTCGATGGGCTGCGGCGGGGTGCTGTTCTACTTCCGGCGCAACGCCTTTCATCGTACGCACGCGCGCTTTGCCCACCTGAACGCGCGCGATGCGTTCGAGGCCGGCATCGACAGCCTGGCGCGAATCGCCAGCCGCATCACCGCTGCATTCGAAAACGGTTCGCTGCAAGGCTACCTGGCCTGGATGCTGGCCGCCATGCTGCTGATTCCCGCCGCCTTCCTGTCCGACCTGGATACGCTGGCCGGCCCGCTGCCGGCGGGCCCGCTCGACACCTTGACCGTGGCGGGGATGGCCTTGCTGGGCCTGTCGGCGATCGGCGTGGTGATCACCCACCGGCAACGGCTCAATGCGCTGATCCTGCTGAGCGTGTGCGGCTTGCTGGTGGCGCTGCTGTTCACGCGCTTCTCGGCGCCGGACCTGGCGCTCACGCAGATCTCGGTCGAGGTCGTCACGATCCTGCTGCTGGTGCTGGCCTTGTACTTCCTGCCCTTCGGCCGGCCGGATTCTTTCTCGGTGGCCCGGCGTATCCGCGACGGCTGCCTGGCGCTTGGCGGCGGTACGTTGCTGGCCATCCTGGCCTACGCCGTGATGACGCGGCCTTACGATTCGATCTCAACGTTTTTCCTGGCCAACAGCGTGGATGGCGGCGGCGGCCACAATGTGGTGAACGTGATCCTGGTGGACTTCCGTGGCTTCGATACGATGGGCGAGATCTGCGTGCTGCTGATCGCCGGCCTGGCGGTACAGGCCTTGCTCAAGGGCATGCGGCTGACGGCGCCGCCCGCGGGGCCCAACGGGCTGCCGTGGTCGAGCCAGAGCCATCCCTTGCTGCTCGCCATCCTGGCCCGCCTGATGTTGCCGCTGACCATGCTGGTCGCGGTCTTCGTGCTGCTGCGCGGGCACAACCTGCCGGGCGGTGGCTTCGTCGCCGCGCTGATTACGGCGGTGGCCTTGCTGCTGCAGTACGTGGCCAGCGGCGTGCTATGGACCGAGGCGCGCATCGTGCTGAACTACCGCGCGCTGGCCGGTGGCGGCATCCTGGTGGCGGGACTGACCGGCCTGGGCAGCTGGGCGTTCGGCTTCCCGTTCCTGACCACCTCGTTCGGCCATTTCCACCTGCCTGTGGTGGGAGAAATCGAACTGGCGACCGCCATGATTTTTGATCTCGGCGTTTATTTCACGGTGGTGGGCACCACGCTGCTGATCGTGTCGCACCTCGGCGTGCGCGACAAGCGCGTCAATGGCAACACAAAGGAGGGAGCCTGATGGAAGCCGCTTACGCCGGCACGGTCGGCATCCTGATGGCCTGCGGCATCTACCTGCTGTTGCGTGCGCGCACGTTTTCCGTGGTAGTGGGGCTGGCGCTGATCTCGTATGCCGTGAGCCTGTTCCTGCTGGGGATGGGCCGCCTTTCCACCGGCCGCCCGCCGGTCATCGCCGCGGGGGCGCAGTATGCCGATCCGCTGCCGCAGGGACTCGTGCTGACCGCCATCGTCATCGGCTTTGCCATGACGGCATTCGCGGTCGTGCTGGCCTTGCGCTCGCTCGGCATCACGGGCAGCGATCATGTGGACGGCAAGGAGGCGGGCTCGGCGCAGGCCGCGCAGCCGGCCGCCGGCACCGATGAGGCGGCCGGCCAATGACCCACAGCCTTCATTTGTCGATCCTCCTGCCCATCCTGCTGCCGATGTTTGCCGGCGGCATGCTGGTGGCCGCGCCGTCGCGCTGGTTCCGGGCCCAGCGCGTGCTGAGCACCGTGGTTACGCTGCTGCTGTTGCCGGTCGCGGTGTGCATGGTCCGCGTGGCAGCCACGGGTGTCATTACGGTCGATCACATCGGGAACTGGCCGGCGCCGTTTGGCATCGTGGTGCAGCTCGACCGGCTGGGCGCCATGATGCTGTTGCTGACCGCCGTGCTGGGCGCGGCCGCCGTGGTGGCGGCGGGCCGGGGCGATGCGCGCCGCGGGCGGCATTTCCATGCGCTGTTCCAGTTCCAGTTGATGGGGCTGAATGGCGCCTTCCTGGCCGGCGACCTGTTCAACCTCTTCGTCTTCTTCGAGATCCTGCTGATTGCCTCCTATGCCTTGCTGCTGCACGGCGGCGGGCGGGCACGCGTCGGTGCCGGGCTGCACTACGTCGTGCTGAACCTGGCCGGGTCCGCTTTCTTCCTGATCGCGATTGGCGTGCTGTACGGGCTGAGCGGCACGCTCAACCTGGCGCATATGGGTGTGCGGCTGGCCGGGCTGGCCCCGGCCGATGTGCCGCTGGCCACGGCGGCGGGCGTCATGCTGATGCTGGTTTTCGCGCTCAAGGCCGCGCTGTTTCCCATGGTTTTCTGGCTGCCCAAGGCCTACGCCAGCGCCACGGGCTCGGCCGCGGCGCTGTTCGCCATCATGACCAAGGTGGGCATCTATGCCATCCTGCGCTGCGCCGCGCTGGTTTTCGATGCGCCGGATGGCATGCTGGCCGACTTCCTGCATGACTGGGTGTGGTGGATGGCCCTTGCCACCATGGCGTTTGGTGCCATTGGCGCGCTGGCCGCCCCGAACCTGAAATCGCTGACCGGCTACCTTGTGCTGGCATCGGTAGGGCTGCTGGCGGCCAGCGTGTCGATGCAGACCGCGCAAAGCTGGGCGGGCGCGCTGTATTACCTGCTCAGCACCACGCTGTGCACGGCGGCGCTGTTCCTGCTGGCGGACGCGCTGGAGCCGGCGCCGTCTCCCGCTTCGGCGCGCGAGCCGGTGGCGGTGGTCCGCGGCTCGCGGCTGGCCGGCTTGCCAGTGCTTCGCTGCCGGTGGCGGCCGTGTTGTGGCCTTGCATCCTGCTGTCCAGCCTGGCGCTGCTGATTGCCGTCAGCCGCACGGGCACGCGCCTGTTGTGGCGCCTGCCTCAGGGTCACGACCCGGAGCGCCATGGCGCTTACCAGCGCATTGCGCCCGACGGCTGGAAGCTGGGCTGCTGCGCGTTCCTGCTGGCCTGCAGCGTGGCACTGGTCGTGTGCGCGCGGCCCTTGGGGCAGTATCTTGCGGATACCACCGCCCAGTTGTTCGACCGTGGCGCGTACCTGCGCGCGGTGCTGCCACCCGGGGGAGGCTGACGCCATGGCCAAGCGCTTGTTCCCGCATCCTTGGCTCAGCCTGGCGCTGCTGGCGATGTGGCTGCTGCTGACCAACAGCGCGTCGCCCGGCAACCTGGCGCTGGGTGCCTTCCTCGGCTGGGCGATCTCGCTGCGGATTGGCGCGCGGCTCTGGCTGCGCCCGATGCGGCTGTCCCGTCCCGACCTGATGCTGCGCCTGGCGGCGCACGTACTCATCGACATCGTGGTAGCCAATGTCGAGGTGGCGATTCTGGTGCTTGGGCCGGTGTCCCGGATGCGCCCCACTTTTATCCAGGTGCCGATCGATGTCGAGCATGAGCTGGCGCTGTCCGCGCTGATCAGCATCGTGTCGCTCAGCCCAGGCACCTTGTGCGCCGAACTCAGCGACGACCGCCGCCGCCTGCTGGTGCACGTGCTGGATCTTGACGACGAAACCAAGCTGATCGCGCTGATCAAGACGCGCTACGAGGCACCGTTAAGGGAGATATTCGAATGCTTGCCGTCGTAATACCGATCGCGCTGGCGATCCTGGGGGTTGCCTGCCTGTTGACCTTTATCCGGCTGGTGCGCGGGCCGGGCCTGCCCGACCGCATCGTGGCGCTCGATACGCTCAATATCAACGCGATCGCGCTGATCGTGGTGTTCGGTATCTGGCTGCGCTCGGCGCTGTTCTTCGAGATTGCCCTGGTGATCGCGGTGATGGGCTTTATCGGCACGGTCGCGCTGACCAAGTACCTGCAGCGCGGCGACATCATCGAACTTAAATAACCGGCCCCAGGAGACGCAATGTACACGATGAGTCCGGTTGCGGAAATCGCCACTTGCGCGCTGCTGCTGGTTGGCAGCGTCTTTACGCTGGTCGGGGCCATCGGCCTCGTCCGGCTGCCTGACTTCTTCATGCGCCTGCACGGCCCGACCAAGTCGACCACGCTTGGCGTTGGCGGCGTGGTAGTGGCGTCGGTGGTGTTCTTCAGCAACCAGGGCGACGGCCTGAGCCTGCATGAGTTGCTGATTACCGCATTCCTGTTTCTTACCGCGCCGATCAGCGCCCATATGCTGGCCAAGGCGGCCATGCAGCAGCGCCTGCCCGTCGATCCGCGCACGCGCGGGCATTTGTGGGACGCGCAGGACAGGGAGCGCAGCGAAGCGCCGGCGCAAGGCGGGGCACCGGCATCGCCCCGGAACGCTCAGGAAAACTGAGCGCTCGACGCCCGGTGCCCGGCCGTCAGCCTTGTTCCCACGAACTGCACCATCCGGCAGCCGCCACCTGCTTGTCGCCAAACAGCACGCAGCCGCCGGCTGCCGCATTGGCGCCTTCCTGGAATAGCTGGCAGTTGGCGCAGGTCTGGCTGGCGGCATGCTTGGGATATTTCGCCTGGTCCACCTTGCGGGTATCCGCCTTGTAGCCCAGCTTGACCGCTTGCGGATCGTTCTCGTCAAGCGTGGGCGCAGCGGCGCTTGCGCCGCGCGACGCCGAGGCGGCGGCGAGGCTGGCGACAACCGCCACCGGCATTGTCTTCAGGAATTGACGGCGGGAGGGCATGGGGCTTCCTTCTTTGTTGGGGCGGTGAATATTCTGTGGGGGCAGTGCCGGTGTTCTGCGGGGGGATTGTGGCATAGCCGCCGTGCTCTGGCTTCTTGTTCATGTGGCGCCTCGGCGTGCTGGATCGTGGACAGGGCCGCGCAACGGATCTCGCGGAACGACCCATCCGTTAGCTTCGCCGCGCCATATCTGTGGCAAACTCGGCGCTACCTTTTTAGTGTGCTTGCGCCTTCGCCGCCGGCACGCCATTTACTCTCAAGCCCATTCAAGCACTCTCAGGCCCATGACCGCGTCCACCAACACCGACACCCTCCGCCACGCCCTGCAGGAGCCGCTTCCCATGCAGCTCGCGCCCTTGATGGGCACCGCCTTTGCCGAGGCTGGCGACGGAGAACGGTTCGCCATCTACACCGAACCACCGGAAGCACCGGGGCGCGATGAAGTGCTTGCCGCGCTGCGCGCCCAGTTCGACGCGCATGCCGGTGCGCTCGCGCTGGCGGGCGATGAGCCGGCCAGCGGCGAAGTTCTCGACAGCGAGGACTGGGAGCCGGGCCAGGCGTTCGAGATGGACATGGACAGCGACGAGGTCTGCGGCCAGGTCCTGTTCTACCGCCTGATCCTCGCGCGGGACCTGGATCCGGTCGGGTACTGCGCGTTCGAGATCAACGCCGACGAAACCGGCGTGATCTTCGTCACGCTGGTCGAGTCGTGGATTCGCCCGCAGTACCAGCCGCTCGGGCTCCAGCGCGGCTTTGTGCAGCAGATGGCCAATGCGGTCTACGGCATGCTGGGCGACCTGGATGCGCGGCTACAGGTGGCGGGCGAGCGCAGTGCGTCGTTCGAGGTGTTGCTGGCATTGCTGCAGTCGGTCGCCGAGATACTGAAGGCCGGGCGCGAGCCGCTGGGCATTACCAGCGTCCGTGTTTCGGTGCTCCCCGCCAGTTCGGCAGGCTGATCGGCATCAGCGGAAACGCCGGCTGCGGGTGTCGGGGCTTTTGCTCAGGTGCGGGTGATGGACGCACAAGGCCGAATCGTCCGAAGCCAGGTACAACACCGAACGGGCCAGTTCGTCCGGGCTGGCCACGCGCTTCAGGGCGTGGAGGTTGGTAATAAACGACTGGGACTCCGCCGTGCTGTTCATGCTGCGATACATGTCGGTGTCAACCGCCCCCGGCAATATCGCATTGACGCGAACCCCTTGTGGCCCGAACTCGGCGGCCAGCGCCTGGGTCAGGCCAATCAGGCCCGATTTGCTCGCCGCGTAGGCTGCCACGCCCGGGAACGCAAAGCTATAGCCGACGAAGGTCGAGGTGAAGATCACCGAGCCGCCGCCGTTCTTGAGCATTTGCGCGATCTGGTACTTGGCGCCCAGGAAGGCCCCCGTCAGGTTGATTGCAATGGCGTCATTCCAGCCTGCTTCCGAAACACCGGTGCTCGGACCGGATTCGCCGAGCGTGCCCGCGTTGTTGAACGCGGCATCCAGCCTCCCGTAGCGCTCGACCGCCAGCGCAACCAGCGCCTTGGCATAGTCTTCCGCGCGCACGTCGCCGGCCAGCGCGACGGCTTCGCCGCCGGCCGCGCGGATCTGCGCGGCCAGCTCGTCCAGTTCGCCCTGGCGCCGCGCCCCGATGACGACCTTGGCGCCCTCGGCGGCGAACAGTTTCGCCGTGGCGAATCCGATGCCGCCGCTGGCACCGGTGATGATGGCGACCTTTCCGGCCAAGCGTTCCATGACGATCTCCCGATTTCCCGATTGGCGCGCGCGGATGGCTCCGGCTGATGGCGCCAGGTTAGAGGAGTATGGTCGCCAAATGCGATTCCCGACAAAGCATGGGCGCGCTTCATGCCGCTTCGTGTCCATGCACGTGGGTGCCACGCGAGGGCGTCCCTCGTCTTCAATCCATTGTTTCTTGTTTCGTTCGGCGCGGGGATTCTGGTCGGCATCATCTATGCGCTGATGCAGGTTCGCTCGCCGGCCCCGCCCGCCATTGCCTTGATCGGCTTGCTTGGGATGTTGATTGGCGAGCAGGTGGTGCCTACCGCGAAGCGGCTGATGGCCGGGGAGCCGATCACTGTTGCGTGGTTCCGCTCCGAGTGCGTGCCCAAGATCAGTGGTGCGCCGCCTGCGCTGGCAAAGGGAGAGGCGGCGGCAACGGTGGCCAGCACGGGGGACAAGAACGGCACGTAGACACCGGCTCATGCCGGGCCGGCAATCGGAGGCCGTCTGACTTCAGTCGTTCGTGGCAGGCGTGTCGCCAATCGGATCCGGATGAATCTGCATGATGGCGTCACGCTTTTCCAGCAGGTGGCGCTTGAGGATGGCGCCCAGCAGCTTGCCGTCACGCGCTTCCAGCGCCTTGATCATGTCCTCGTGATCGTGCACGGCGCGGTCCCATTTGTCCGTCTGGTGGTTGGAGCGAAAGCGCAGCGCCTTCAGGCGGCGGTTGATGCCCTGGTAGGTCTGGCGCAGCGCGGTGTTGCGTGCCGCCTCGTTGATGCGGTCGTGGATTTCCTGGTTGCGGCTGTAGTAGCCCGGCAAGTCGTTCTGCACGCGGCAGGCCAGCATCGAATAATGCAGCGCCTTGATCTCGGCCAGCTCGGCCGGCGTGATGCGCTCGCAAGCCAGCTCGCCTGAGAAGGCTTCCAGGCCACTCATCAGCTCGAACGTTTCCCAGACCTCCGCCTCGGTCATGCGCGAGACGCTGGCGCCACGGTTGGGCGAAATCTCGATCAGGCCTTCCGCCGCCAGCACCTTGAACGCTTCGCGCAGCGGCGTGCGGGAGATCCCCAGCGTTTCGCACAGCTCGCGTTCGTTGAGCTTCATGCCCGGGGACAGCACGCCTTCCACAATGAACTTGCGCAGGTGCTCGACCACGGTGTCGTGTAGCCGCTGGCGCTCGTCCTGGCAGGTGCCCAATTCCGAGGTAAATACCCAGTGTTCGGGCCAAAACAGCGCGTGGACATGGAGCGTTTCGTCTGCTAAAGTATTTTGAATGCAAAATTCATAATTCACAAAGAAGGGACAACCCGTGATCAAACTCGACTTCCACCCCGCCGGCCGCCACTTCCTGCAGATCCCCGGCCCGAGCCCCGTGCCCGACCGGATCTTGCGCGCCATGAGCTACCCGACCATCGACCATCGCGGCCCGGAGTTCGGCGCGCTGGGCCGCAAGGTGCTGGCGGACATCAAGAAGATCTTCAAGACCGAGCAGCCGGTCATCATCTATCCGGCCTCCGGCACCGGCGCCTGGGAGGCCGCGCTGACCAACACGCTGAGCCCTGGCGACACGGTGCTGATGTTCGAGACGGGCCACTTCGCCACGCTGTGGAAGAAGATGGCGCAAGCGCTCGGGCTGAAGCCGGAATTCCTGGGGCTGCCGGGCATCGAGGGCTGGCGCCGTGGCGTGCAGCCCGACATGATCGAAGCCCGCTTGCGGGCTGACAGTGCGCACGCCATCAAGGCGGTGTGCGTGGTGCACAACGAGACCTCGACCGGCGTGACCTCGAACATTGCCGCGGTGCGCCATGCGATCGACGCGGCCGGCCACCCGGCGCTGCTGCTGGTGGACACCATCTCCGGCCTGGCCTCGGCGGACTACCGCCATGACGAGTGGGGCGTGGACGTCACGGTGTCGGGCTCGCAGAAGGGCCTGATGCTGCCGCCGGGGATCAGCTTCAACGCACTGTCGCCCAAGGCCATTGCGGCCAGCAAGGAGGCCAAGCTGCCGCGCGCGTTCTGGGGCTGGGACGAGATCATCGAAGCCAACAAGAACGGCTACTGGCCGTACACCCCGAACACCAATCTGCTCTATGGCCTGTCCGAGGCGCTGGACATGATCCTGGAGGAGGGCCTGGACAACGTGTTCGCTCGGCATCAGCGGCTGGCCGAAGCCACCCGCCGCGCGGTGCGGGCCTGGGGCCTGGAGATCCAGTGCGCGGATGCTGCCGTGCACAGCCCGGTGCTGACGGGCGTGATGATGCCGGACGGTGTGGATGCCGACGCAGTGCGCAAGCGCATCTATGAACGCTTCGACATGTCGCTGGGGCAGGCACTGGGCAAGATGCGCGGCAAGATGTTCCGTATCGGGCATCTCGGCGATTGCAACGACCTCACGCTGATGGCCACGTTGTCCGGCTGCGAGATGGGGCTGAAGCTCGCTGGCGTGCCGGTGGCGGCCAGTGGTGTCGTAGCGGCAATGGAGTACCTGGCATCGCATGCGGATAGCCCGGTGCTGCAGGCCGCCGCATAAGCCACATAAGCCAGCACGGGAGGGCCGGGCGACCGTCCTGAATCAGCCAGTCAACGACAAGTGCAAGCAGGCATGGCTTCACCCCTGGGGTGAGGCCAGGGAGAGCTGTTGCCTTTTCTAACGATCGGCAGCCATCCCCGCGCCGCCTGTGCGCAGTAGCCGCAGTAGCCGCAGTAGCGCAAGCCGGCCATAGAGCCGGCCGCGATGAATTTGCCCCGGCCCGGGCACCCGCTCGGGCGGGCAGGAACAAAACAACGGAGACAAGCCATGAAACGCCTGCGTGCAACCAGCGTCGTGCTGGGGATGCTATGCATCATGTATTTCATCACCTACCTGGACCGCGTCAACGTGAGCACGGCCGCGGCCGGCTTTGGCCAGGAGTTCAACCTCAGCAAGACCGAGATCGGCCTGGTGTTCTCGGCCTTTGCCTATCCCTACCTGGTGTTCCAGATCATCGGCGGCTGGGTCAGCGACCGGTTCGGCGCCAAGCGCACCCTGATGGTCTGCGGCGTGCTTTGGGCTATCGCCACGTTGCTCACGGGCTTTGCCGGCGGGCTGGTTTCCCTGCTCGCCGCGCGCCTGCTGCTGGGCCTGGGCGAGGGGGCTACCTTCCCGGCTGCCACCGCCGCCATGGCCCGCTGGGTGCCCAAGGAAAAGCGCGGCTTCGCGCAGGGCATCACCCATGCCTGCGCCCGCGTCGGCAACGCCGTAGCCCCGGCCGCCGTCGTCGCCATCATGGCGATCTATGGCTGGCGCGAGTCGTTCTATATCTGCGGCGTGATCAGCCTGGTCTGGGTGGCGCTGTGGGCGGTGACCTTCACCGAGCATCCGAAAGACCATCCCCGCATGACCCCGGCTGAACTCGAAGCGCTGCCCGCCGCCAGGAAGAAGGCCGGCAACGTGCCCTGGCGCCGCCTGTTCAAGCGGATGGCACCCGTCACCATCGTCTATTTCTGCTACGGCTGGACCTTGTGGCTGTTCCTGAGCTGGATCCCGCAGTACTTCCTGCATAGCTACGACCTGGACTTGAAGAAGTCCGCCATCTTTGCCTCCGCCGTGTTCTTCGCCGGCGTGGTCGGCGATACCCTGGGCGGTATCGTCACGGACAAGCTCTATGACCGCACCGGCAGCCTGAAGCGCGCCCGCAGCTGGATGGTGGCGCTGTGCATGCTGCTGACCATGCTGTCGCTGCTGCCCTTGCTGTTTACCCACAACCTCTACATATCGATGGTTTGCCTGGCCGCCGGCTTCTTCTTTGCCGAGATGACGATCGGGCCGATGTGGGCCATTCCCATGGACATCGCGCCGGAGCATTCCGGCACCGCGAGCGGCATGATGAATTCCGGCTCGGCACTGGCCGCGATCATCTCGCCGGTGCTCTCGGGCTACCTGATCGACCGCTTCGGGAGCTGGGAGCTGCCCTTTATCGGCAGCATGGTGCTGATGGGCATCGGCGTGATCCTGGCCTTCCGTATGCAGCCCGAGAGCAAGTTCGAAACCGAGCCCGCGGCTGCCTCGAAGCCGATGCACGCTTAACCCACGCGAGACATGCCAACGGAACTGCGCGGCGACGTATTGTTCGATCGCGCCAGCCGGGGCCGCTACGCCACCGATGCCTCGATTTACCAGATCACGCCCATCGGCGTGGTGGTGCCGCGCGACCAGGCGGACCTGTTGCTGGCGCTGGAGATCGCCCGCGACGAAAAGGCGCCGGTGCTGGCGCGCGGCGCGGGCACCAGCCAGTGCGGCCAGACGGTTGGCGAGGCGTTGGTGATCGACAACAGCAAGTGGCTGAACAATGTGGTGGATTTCGATCCGGTGGCCGCTACCGTCACGGTTGAGCCAGGCATCGTGCTGGACCATCTCAATGCCTGGCTGAAGCCGCATGGCCTGTGGTTTCCGGTGGATGTCTCCACGGGGGCGCAATGCACCATCGGCGGCATGGCCGGCAATAACTCATGCGGTTCGCGCTCCATCGAGTACGGCAACATGGTGCATAACGTGCTGGGCATCGACGCCGTGCTGGCCGACGGCAGCCAATGCCATTTCGGCTCACTGAAGGCACACGTCGCGGACCCGCGCGTGGACGGCATCCTGCAGGCCTTGCGACGCATCGCCACGCGCGAGCGGGGCGAGATTGCCGAGCGCATGCCGAAGGTGCTGCGCCGCGTGGCCGGCTACAACATCGACCTGTTCGAATGCCAGAATCCGCGCGCCTATACCGATGATGGCTACGCCAATCTCTCGCATATCCTCGTGGGTTCGGAAGGCACGCTGGCCTATAGCCGCCAGATCACGCTGAAGCTGTCCGCGCTGCCGCAGCACAAGGTGCTGGGCGTGGTGAATTTCCCCACGTTCTACCAGGCCATGGACATGACGCAGCATATCGT
>NZ_AHJE01000004.1 GCF_000243095.1 Cupriavidus basilensis OR16
AAAAAGTAGGTCGCCGCGCCGCAGGCGTGGTGAAACTGCAGTTGAAGTTGAAGTTGCTGCTGCAGTTGCCCTTGAATTCAAGCAGTTGCAGTTACCACAACCACCAGTCCTCAGACCCCAGACCCCAGACCCCAAGAGCAAGGAACCAACATGCACATAGCCTTCATCGGCCTAGGCAACATGGGCGCGCCAATGGCCCGCAACCTGCTCAAGGCAGGCCACACCCTGACCGCATACGACCTCAACGCCACCGCACTCTCAGCCCTGGAAGCCGACGGCGCGGCCATAGCCCAATCCGCCCGCAAGGCAGCATCCGAAGCCGATTTCGTCATCACCATGCTCCCGGCCGCCGCCCACGTCCGCGCCACCTACCTCGGCCCGGAAGGCGTGCTGGCCGCCGTACGGCCTGGCGTGCCGCTGGTCGACTCCAGCACCATCGACCCCGCCTCCATCCGCGCACTGGCCGCCGAAGCCAGCAAGCAAGGCAACCCGATGGCCGATGCCCCGGTTTCCGGCGGCACCGGCGGCGCCCAGGCCGGCACGCTGACGTTCATGGTTGGCGCGGAACAGGCCCTGTTCGACCAGTTGCAACCCGTGCTGTCGGGCATGGGCCGCAACATCGTCCATTGCGGCGGCACCGGCACCGGCCAGGTCGCCAAGATCTGCAACAACCTGATCCTCGGCATCTCCATGATCGGCGTGTCGGAGGCCATGGCGCTCGGCGTCAAGCTGGGCATCGACGCCGGCGTGCTGGCCGGCATCGTCAACACTTCCACCGGCCGCTGCTGGGCCGCCGACACCTGCAACCCCTACCCGGGCGTGATCGTGAGCGCGCCGGCCTCGCGCGGCTACAGCGGCGGTTTCGGCGCGGACCTGATGCTCAAGGACCTGGGCCTGGCCACCGACGCCGCCCGCAGCGTGCGCCAGCCGCTCTTCCTTGGCGCGCTGGCCCAGCAGATCTACCAGGCGGTGAGCCAGGCCGGCGACGGCCAGCTGGACTTCTCGGGCGTGATCCGCCAGTACCTGGCGCATGAGGAGCCGGCAGCATGATCGAGCACACCGTCGACGGGCATATCGCCCGCCTCACCCTCAAGCGGCCGCCCGCCAACGCGTTCAACGCCGAAGGCCTGGCGCAGCTGCAAGGCCTGGTGGCCACGCTGAACGCGGACCCGAGCGTGCGCGCCATTGTCATCACCGGCGACGGCAGCCGCTTCTTCAGCGCCGGGGCCGACCTCAACGGCTTTGCCGAAGGTGACCGTGCCCATGCGCGGCTGATGGCGCAGCGCTTCGGCGCAGCCTTTGAAGCGCTGCAGAACGCCCGCCCCCTGGTGATCGCAGCCATCAACGGCTATGCCATGGGCGGCGGGCTGGAATGCGCGCTGGCCTGCGACGTGCGCATTGCCGAAGAACAAGCGCAAATGGCGCTGCCCGAGGCCGGCGTCGGCCTGCTGCCCTGCGGCTGCGGTACGCAAACCCTGCCGTGGCTGGTTGGCGAGGGCTGGGCCAAGCGCATGATCCTGGCCAATGAGCGGGTCGACGCCGCCACCGCGCTGCGCATCGGGCTGGTGGAAGAAGTGGTGCCCGCCGGCCAGGCGCTCGACGCGGCGCTGCGGCTGGCCGAACGCGCCAGCAATGTGAGCCCGCGCGCGGCGGCTTACAGCAAGCAGCTGGTTCACCTGGCCCGCCAGGGCGTGCCGCGCGGCCCGGCGCTGGCGCTGGAGCGCGAGCGCTTCGTCGACCTGTTTGACGGCGAGGACCAACGCGAAGGCGTCAATGCCTTCCTGCAAAAACGCGCGCCGCAATGGCGCAATGCCTAGGAGGCACGCCATGCGCCTGAACCCGAACGATGCCGCGCAGGGGCACCCTGCGGCCACGCCTGGCGCCGAAGACGAAGTGCGCTTCGCCGAGATCAACGGCATCGGCCTGATCACGCTCAACCGGCCGCGCCAGTTGAACGCCTTGTCCTACCCGATGATCGGCATGCTCGACGCGCAGCTTGCCGCCTGGGCCACGCGCGACGATATCGCCATGGTGGTGCTGCGCGGCGCGGGTCCCAAGGCATTCTGCGCCGGTGGCGATATCCGCGCGCTCTACGACAGCTTCCACGCCGGTACGGCGCTGCACCGCCAGTTCTTCGTCGACGAGTATCGGCTCGACTACCGCCTGCATTGCTACCCCAAGCCGGTGGTGGCGCTGATGGACGGCATCGTCATGGGCGGCGGCATGGGCCTGGCGCAGGCCGCGCACCTGCGCGTGGTCACCGAGCGCTCGCGCGTGGCGATGCCGGAGACCGGCATCGGCCTGGTGCCCGATGTGGGCGCGAGCCACTTCTTGTCGAAGCTGCCGCTGCCGCTGGCGCTCTATGTCGGGCTGACCGGCGTGACGCTCGGCGCTGCCGACACGCTGTCGTGCAAGCTGGCCGATATTGCCGTGCCTGCCACAAGCCTGGAGCACTTCGAGCAGACGCTGGCAGCCATCAGCTGGACCGGCGATGTGCTGGCGGACCTGCGCGGCGCGCTGCTGCGGGCAACGCCCGTGGCCAGCGCGCAGGAAGCGCCGCTGCAGTCGATGCTGCCTGCCGTATTACGGCATTTCCGGGCGGACGCCAGCGTGGCTGGATTGCTCGACAGCCTGGCCGCGGAATCCGAGCCCGCCTACGCCGAGTGGGCCGCGCGCACGCTCGCGATCCTGCGCGGGCGCTCGCCGCTGATGATGGCGGTCACGCAGGAATTGCTGCTGCGCGGCCGCGGCCTGGATCTTGCCGGGTGCTTTCGCATGGAGCTCGGGGTCGTGTCGCACGCGTTCACGCAGGGCGATTTCATCGAGGGGGTTCGCGCGCTGATCGTCGACAAGGACAATGCGCCGCACTGGCGCGTGACGGACGCGAACGAAGTCAGCGAGGCCGTGGTCCAGTCGTTCTTCGACAGCCCATGGCCGCCTGAGTCCCACCCGCTGGCCATGCTCGGTTGATCAGGCAGGGGCAGGATTTGATCGCGGCACGCCGCCATGGCGCCGGCGTACCGCGATCAAGACGCTTCAGTCCTTGGTCTTTGGCGCGTGGCCGTGCGGCTGATGTTCATCCACCGGCACCTTCACCAGCCCGTCCGCGCGGAACATCGCCTTGATGCCGCGCACAGCCTGGCGGATGCGCGCCTCGTTCTCGATCAGCGCGAAGCGCACGTACTCGTCGCCGTAGTCGCCAAAGCCGATGCCGGGCGAGACGCAGACCTTGGCCTTGGCCAGCAGCTGCTTGGAAAACTCCAGCGAGCCCAGCGCGCGATAGGGCTCGGGGATACGCGCCCAGATATACATCGACGCCTTCGGAATCTCCACCGGCCAGCCGGATTCGATCAGCCCGCGCGCCAGCACGTCGCGGCGCGTCTGGTAATGCGCGGCGATCTCCTTGACGCATTGCTGGTCGCCTTCCAGCGCGGCGATGGCGGCCACCTGCAGCGGCGTGAACGTGCCGTAGTCGTGGTAGCTCTTCATGCGCGTGAGCGCCGCCACCAGGTCCGGGTTGCCCACCATGAAGCCGATGCGCCAGCCCGCCATGTTGTAGCTCTTGGACAGCGTGAAGAACTCCACCGCGATATCCTTGGCGCCCTCCACCTGCATGATCGACGGCGCCTTCCAGCCATCGAACACGATGTCCGCATAGGCCAGGTCGTGCACCACGAAGATATCGTGCTTGCGCGCCAACGCGATCACGCGCTCGAAGAAGTCCAGCTCCACGCATTGCGCCGTGGGATTCGACGGAAAGCCCAGCACGATCATCTTGGGCTTGGGATAGCTGCCGCGAATGGCGCGCTCCATCTCGGCGAAGAAGTCCACGCCCGGCACCAGCGGCACCGAGCGGATATCGGCGCCGGCGATCACCGCGCCATAGATGTGGATGGGGTAGCTCGGATCGGGCACCAGCACGGTGTCGCCGCGATCGAGCGTGGCCAGCATCAGGTGGGCCAGCCCTTCCTTGGAGCCGATGGTGACAATGGCCTCGGTGTCCGGATCGATCTCGACGTCGTAGCGCTCGCGATACCAGTGCGAGATGGCGCGGCGCAGTCGCGGGATGCCCTTGGAGGCGGAGTAACCGTGGGTATCGGGGCGCTGTGCGGCCTCGGTCAGCTTGGCAACGATATGCGGCGGCGTGGCGCCGTCCGGGTTGCCCATGCTCATGTCGATAATGTCTTCGCCA
Organism: Cupriavidus basilensis OR16; assembly: GCF_000243095.1. Lineage (GTDB taxonomy): Bacteria > Pseudomonadota > Gammaproteobacteria > Burkholderiales > Burkholderiaceae > Cupriavidus > Cupriavidus basilensis_D. The sequence goes on from NZ_AHJE01000004.1 coordinate 4,193, forward strand.
CGGCGGCGCGCCGCCATTTTCAGCTCGGCGGTGATATTGAAGACGTACGGGGGAAGACGATCGATACGCGCGAAGCGGCGCTTGCCTGCGGAGGCTGACATGGATTTTCCTTGAACGTAAGCGCCCGGAACCGTCCGAGCGACGCTGCCAGCCGTTGGTGCGGCTGACCGGAAAGATCTTAGCGGCGAATACGGATCGCGTCTACGGCTTTTGCAAGGTGCGCGGCGACACCGCAGGCACCAGACTTACCGCAATGCGTCCTCTCCGACCTTCCTCACCACCGCATCGTCTGGCCCGAGCAAGCGGCCATCCTCGGCACGCACCTCGAGCGGCCGCACCGGCTTGCCAGCCTTGCCGTCCACCAGCACGGAATGCGGCTCGCCCGGGGCATAGAAAAACGCTTCGCCCCACTGCCGCAAGCCCACCACCACCGGGAACAGCGCGCGCCCTTTCGGCGTCAGCACATATTCCTGGTAGGCGCTGCCGTCGGATGCCGGCACCTGTTCCAGGATGCCGTGCGCCAGCAGCGTGCGCAGCCGGTCAGCAAGTATGTTCTTCGCGAGGCCAAGGCTGCGCTGGAATTCGCCAAAGCGCCGCAAGCCGTCAAAGGCGTCGCGCACGATCAGCAGCGACCACCAGTCGCCGATCACGTCGAGCGAGCGGGCCACGGGACATGCTGCGCCTTCCAGGCTGGTTCGCCGGACCATAGTGCAACTCCGTTTCACTCGCCGGATGCGGTGCGCCACGGAATGCGGCGCCAACAGCGATGCGGTTGCATTGTAAAACCAGTAGATCCAGCCATCAAGCTCTATGGGACAGCCGGCGCCCCGCCGGCTTCAGTCGTCGATATTCTCGTGCACGGCTTCGGCACCGGCCTTCCAGTAGCTGGCCGCGCGCATGCGGCCCTTCTCGACGCCGCGCTCGCCTACCAGGTACTGCCGCACGGCGCGAATCGACGCGGCCTCGCCAGCCGCCCAGACATAACCTTCGCCACGCGGCAGCGTGACCTCGCGCAAGGCTTGCTCCAGCAGGCCGGTGGCGCTATCCGACGGTGCGCTGTCACGGTGCTGCCAGCGGATCTCCACGTCGGCGCGGCTGGGCAGCGGGATTTCGGCGGTGGCGTTGTCCACTGCCAGCACCACTAGCGCGCGCACGCCGGACGGCAACTCCTCCAGGCGGCGGCCGATTGCAGGCAGCGCGGTTTCGTCGCCCACCAGCAGGTGCCAGTCGAAGCCCTCGGGAATCACGAACGACCCACGCGGGCCGCCCACGCCGAGATACTGGCCAGGCGCAGCCTGCGCGGCCCAGGTGGATGCGGGGCCATCGCCATGCAGCACGAACTCGATATCGAGCTCGCCGGCGGCGGCATCGTAACGGCGCGGCGTGTAGTCGCGCGCGGCGGGCTTCGGCTGGCCTTCGGGAAACACCGGGCCGTTGGGGCCAAGCGCCGGCAGCGCGGGCTTGTCTTGCCCCGGCGCCGGGAAGAACACCTTGATGTGGTCATCGAACGAAGCGGAGACAAAGCCCTTCAGGTTGTCGCCGGCCAGCGTCACACGCAGCAGCTGCGGCGACACCGCCTGGGTACGCACCACTTGCAGCAAGCGCATCTTGAGTTCATGCCGGACGCGTTGCACGGTAAGGTCGCGAGTAGTCATGGATTTCCTGGTTGACGGGAATGCGGATATGGAATGTGGCGGGTCGGGATGCGGGTCGGCCCTAGGCACCCTGCCCGCCCTGCACAGCATTGATCTCGGCGGTCGCCCGCGCCAGGATGGCAGCGATGCGCCGCTGCTCGTCCGGGGTGGCATCGGTGCGCAGCAGCAGCGCCCGCTTGAGCGCCACGCGCGCCTCGACGAACTCGGGCAGCCAGCCACCCGCGGCCTCGCGCTCCTCGCCCGCCATGCCCGGCTCGGCGGTTTCGCCCGACAGCGCGCGCCGCACCCACTCCATCTTGCGGGCCACGTGCTTGAGCTTGTTGAGCATCATCGCCAGGCGCTCGCGGTTGGCATCGAGATGCGCCAGGCCGGGCGCCGCCAGTTGATAGCGCTTCTTGTTGCCCTCGGTGTCGACCGTGGCGTAGCCGAGTTCCTCGAGGAAGGTCAGGGCTGGATAGACCATGCCAGGGCTGGGCTTGTAGAAGCCGTTGGTGCGGGCCTCCAGTGCCTTGATCAGCTCGTAGCCATGGCTGGGCTTTTCTTCCAGCAAGGACAGCAGCATGAGTTGAAGATCGTCCGAGCTGAACTTGCGGCCGCGCCGCCAGCTATCTCCGTCGCCGTCGAAGCCATCGCCGCCGCCAAAGAAGCCGCCGGGGCCGCCGCCGTGGTGGTGGCGGCCAATGGCATGGCGGCCATGGCGCTCGCCGTGGTGCGAGGAATGGAAGGAAAAATGGGAAGACAGATGGGCAAGCATGTGATCGCTAAGCCTGCCCAGAAGTGGGTGGTGACGCATCGCCTTGACTCCTACATATCTAAAAACATATCTTACGATATATATCGTACGTAAGGATGTCAAGGCGATCTTTGCCGGCATGGCCCGCTGGAGCCGGCGCATGAGGCGCCAGCTCCTCAACCTTACCTGGCGGCCTTCACCGTGCTATAGCTCGCCATCAGGTTGCGATAATCGGGAATGTGATTGGCGAACAGCGTGCCCAGCCCTTCGATATCGTTGCGCCAGTCGCGGTGCAGTTCGCAGGCCACGCCGAACCAGCTCAGCATCTGCGCGCCGGCTTCCGCCATGCGGGCCCATGCGGCGTTGCGGGTGATTTCGTTGAACGTGCCGGAGGCGTCCGTCACCACGAACACGTCATAGCCTTCGGCCATCGCCGACAGCGCCGGAAAGGCCACGCAGACCTCGGTCACCACGCCCGCGATGATCAGTTGCTTGCGCCCGGTGGCCTTGACCGCTTTGGTGAAATCCTCGTTGTCCCAGGCATTGATCTGGCCCGGCCGCGCAATGTAGGGCGCATCCGGGAAAGTCTGCTTCAGCTCCTGCACCAGCGGCCCGTTCGGACCATCCTCGAAGCTGGTGGTGAGGATGGTGGGCAGGTTGAAATACTTGGCCAGGTCCGCCAGCGCGAGCACGTTGTTCTTGAATTTATCGGGCTCGATATCGCGGACCAGGGATAGCAGGCCCGCCTGGTGATCGACCAGGAGGACGGCGGCCTGGCTCTTGTCCAGGCGCTTGTACGGGGTAGCCATGTGAATCTCCTTTGAGGGATTGATTTGCAACGTTTGACAAACAACACTCAGCTGCGCTGGGAATCCAGCGTTTCGTGATCGGATGCAACCTGCTGCGCCTTGACATAGCTTTCGATCAGCAGTTGATAGTGCGGCATGGCCTGCGCGTAGACCTCCGCCCATTCCCGGGCATCCGGCCGGTTCCATGATTTCTGCATCTCCGACAGCGCGCCCATGGTGTCGATGGGCACCACGCCGGCCTGGGCCAGTCGCGCGATGGTCAGGTCGGAGGCCATCCTGGACACGGTGCCAGAGGCGTCCACCACCGCGAATACCTTGTAGCCTGCCGCCACCGCGCTCAGGGAGGGAAATGCCAGGCACACGCTGGTGATGGTGCCAGCGATCACCAGCGTCTTCTTGCCGGTGGCCTCGACGGCGGCGGCGAAATCCGGGCTATCGAAGGCGTTGATCTCCCCCTTGCGGGCCACATAGCGGGCATGCGGCGCTGCCTGGTGGATCTCCGGGATCAGCGGCCCGTTCGGGCCCTGCGGCACGGATGCGGTGGTGATCACAGGCATCTTGAGCAGGCTGGCCGCCTTGGCCAGCGCAACCACATTGGCGCGCAACTGCGGCAGCTCGATATCCTTGACCACCTGGAACAGGCCGCTCTGGTGATCGATCAAGAGCATGGCTGTATCGTCGGGATCGATCACCGGCTTCTGGCCGTTGAAGTTGGCGATGTTGGCGAAGGCGTTCATTGGATGGAATCTCCGGTTGGGTTGCGGCGGGCGTGGCCCGCCCGGTCGTTCAGCGCGCCGGCTGCGCGCGCGTCTCCTGCGCCGCCTCGATCTGCCCGAAGCGGCCGCTGCGCAGGTCCTGCAGGGCCTGCGCGATTTCTTCCTGCGTGTTCATCACGAACGGCCCGTAGGTCATGACCGGCTCATCGATGGCGTCTCCGTGCAGCACCAGCACCAGCGCATCGCTTGTCGCGTCCAGCGAAAACGCGGTGCCGATGCGATCGAGCAACACCATCTGCCCGGCTTGCGCGGATTCGCTGCCATTGACCAGCACGCTGCCACGCAGCACCACGAGCGCCACGGTGCGCCCGTCAGGCGCAGCCAGGTGCGCATCCGCGCCCTGGCGCAGCTGCACGTCCCACACATCCATTGGCGTGAAGGTATGGGCCGGCCCGTGCGCGCCCTGGTACTCGCCCGCGATCACCCGCACCCGGCCGGCGCCGCCCGGCAATGGCACCGACGGGATTTGCGCGTTGACGATGGTCTGGTAGCCGGGCGCGGCCATCTTGTCGCTGGCGCGCAGGTTCACCCACAGTTGCACCATTTCCAGCGTGCCGCCAGTGCGGGTGAAGGCCTCCGAGTGGAACTCCTCATGCAGGATGCCGGACGCCGCCGTCATCCATTGCACATCGCCCGGGCCGATGCGCCCGCCCTGCCCCGTGGAATCGCGATGCTCGAGCTCGCCCTGGTACACGATGGTCACCGTCTCGAAGCCACGGTGCGGATGCTCGCCCACGCCGCGCCGCCGGGCGGCCGGCGCGAATTCGGCCGGGCCCGCATGGTCAAGCATCAGGAACGGGCTCAGATGGCTGCCAAGGCTTTGCTGGGAGAACAGCGTGCGCACGGGAAAGCCGTCGCCAACCCAATGGGCGTGCGGGGCGCTGTAGGTACCGATGATCTTCTTCATGGCACTCCTGAAGGATGTGGGGGCTCGTTCGGCCCCTGGTGAAGAAGAGCTTAGGCCGCGGGCAGACGCTGCGGTAGCCGCCATGCGCTATCCTCAGAGTCCTATTGATAGGACGATGGCCCGATGCACCCCGACCTCAATGACCTCTTCTACTTCGCCCAGGTGGTGGACCATCAGGGCTTTGCGCCGGCAAGCCGCGCCCTCGGCGTCCCCAAGTCCAAGCTGAGCCGCCGCGTGGGCGTGCTCGAAGAGCGGCTGGGCATGCGCCTGATCCAACGCTCGACGCGGCATTTCTCCGTCACCGAGATCGGGCAGAGCTACTACGCGCACTGCAAGGCCATGCTGGTCGAGGCCGATGCCGCGCAGCAGGCCATCGACCTGACGCGCTCCGAGCCCCAGGGCATCGTCCGGGTCACCTGCCCGGTGGCGCTGTTGCATGCGCGGATCGGCGCCATGATCGCTGACTTCATGGCTGCTTACCCCAAGGTCACCGTGCATCTCGAGGCCACCAACCGCCGCGTGGATGTGATTGCCGAGCGCATCGACGTGGCCATCCGGGTGCGGGTGCCGCCGTTGAGCGACAGCGACCTCGTGATGCGCACGCTGGCCACCCGCGCGTGGTGCCTGCTGGCCAGCCCCGCGCTGCTGGCGGGCCACCCCATGCCCGCCGTGCCGGCCGACGTGGCCGAACTGCCTACGCTGGACTGGGGCCCGCCGCAGGCCACGCATAGCTGGCGGCTGCAGGGGCCGGAGGGCGCCAGCGTGGAAATCCGCCACACCCCACGCCTGGTCACCGACGACATGCTGGCCTTGCGCCTCGCCGCGCTGGCCGGGGTGGGCGCGGTGGCGCTGCCGAGCATGGTGGTGGAGGATGAGTTGAAACAAGGCCGGCTGGTCATGCTGGTGCCGGACTGGCGGCCAAAGGGCGGCGTCATCCATGCCGTGTATCCCTCGCGCCGTGGCCTGCTGCCAGCGGTGCGCGCCCTGATCGACTTTCTCGCCCTGCGTTTCGAGGCGCTTGTAGAAGCGTAGGCACATCGCTCAACGATCTTGTGCAGCACAAACACGGGCTAGAACGAAAACATTCAATTGCCCTGCCCGCAGTCATGCTCGACCATGGAATGCGCCCGGGTGCATGATGCAGCCCGCGCCATTGCAGAAGGCACAGCCGATCTCCTGCGAGCCCTCGCGCCAACGCCGCAGTGGCGGATGTTGCGGCCAACACCCATGCCATGACCCTTTCGCCACCCCTTGCGCGCGTTCGCGGGCTACCGCCCTTGCTCGTGGCACTAGCCACACTGGTCGCACTGGTCGCGCCAGGGCTCGCAATGGCGCAACCGGCCCAGGCCGTCCCGCAAACCCAACCTGGCCAGCCTGCTCCGCCTGCTGAACCTGCGCAACCCCTGGCAAACGCTCCGCCAATGCCGCCCTTGGGCGGCCGCGCATCTGCCTGGTGCTCTCCGGGGGCGGCGCACGTGGCGCGGCCCATATCGGCGTGCTCAAGGTGCTGGACGAATTGCGCGTGCCGGTGGACTGCATCGCCGGCACCAGCATGGGCTCACTGGTGGGCGCCGCCTACGCCACCGGCATGATGCCCAACGAGATGGCGCAACTGGTCGGCGGCCTGTCGACCGAGATCATGCGGGCCAGCATGTCGGTTCCCGGCGCGGTGGCACCCGCCGAATATGAAGGCCGGCTGCTGGTAGACGGCGGCCTGACCGATAACCTGCCGGTCGATGTGGCGCGCGCCATGGGCGCCGACATCGTCATCGCGGTCAACCTGGGCACTACGCTGATGAAACGCGAGGACCTCACCTCGGTGGTCGGCGTGACCAGCCAGATGCTGAACATCCTGAGCGAGCAGAACGTGCGGGCCTCGCTGTCCCGGCTCAGGCAGCAGGACATCCTGATCCTGCCCGAGCTTGGGGACTTCTCGGCCGGCGACTTCGACCATCTTCCGGCCACCATCCCCATCGGCGAGGCGGCGGCACGCAAGGTGGCGGACCGGCTCTCTGCGCTCGCCCTGCCGCCACAGGCCTACGCCGCGCTGCGCGCCCGCCAGCGTGCGGTGCCAGCGCCGGACGAGCGCCCCGTCGACGAGATCCGTTTCGCGCCACTTGAGCGCGTCAACCCGGACTTCGCCGCCGCCACCATGCAGACCAAGCCCGGAGAGCCAATCCACCAGGAGCAACTCGACCAGGACATGCGCCGCTTGTTCGGCACGGGCGACTTCGAGCACGTGAACTACCGCTTTCTCGAGGAGCCTGGCAAACGCATTCTCGCGGTCGACGCCATCGAGAAAGCCTACGGCCCCAACTACCTGCGCTTCGGCCTGGGGCTGAGCACGGATTTTCGCGGGGATGCCTTTTTCAACCTGCTCGGCAGCTACCGCCGTACCTGGATCAATTCGCTCGGCGCCGAATGGCGCACCGATGCGCAGGTCGGCCAGACCAGCCGGCTCGTCAGCGAGTTCTACCAGCCGCTGGACGTGCGGCAGTACTTCTTTATCGCCCCGCGCGTGGAACTGGAACGGCGTCCCGTCAATATCTTCCAAGGCAGCACGCGCATCGCCACCTACGACCTGCGGCGGGTCGACGTAGCCGTGGATGTGGGCAGCCAGTTCACCAAGTACGGCGAGGTGCGGCTGGGCGTGCTGACCGGCCAGGAGAATGCCACGCTGAGCACCGGGCCGGCAGTGCTCTCGCCCGGACCAGGCAAGATTGGCCGCGGCGCGATCACCGCCAGGCTGCTGTTCGACCAGCTCGATAGCGTGAACTTCCCGCGCTCGGGCTATAGCGGCAGCGCCCGCGTGTACGGCTCGCAACCCGGCCTGGGTGCCGACCAGGCCTACGTGAAAGCCGAAGCCGACGGCATGTACGCGTGGTCGCACGGCGCGCACACGGTGAGCCTCGGCTTCAAGGCCGGCAGCAATATCGGTGGCGACCCGCTGCCGCGCCACGACCTGTTCCAGTGGGGCGGCTTCCTGCAGCAATCGGGCTACAGCACGGGCCAGTTGCTGGGCGGCAACCTGCAGTTCGCGCGCATGGTGTACTACAACAAGCTGGTGCAGCAGCGGCTGCTGGAAGGCGTATACGCCGGCTTCTCGCTTGAAGCCGGGCGTGTGGGCGCGCCTCTGGTACCGGGCAGCCCGACGGGCCTGCTCAAGTCGGGCTCGCTGTTCCTCGGGCTGGACAGCCCGCTCGGCCCCTTCTACCTGGCATATGGCCGGGCGGCGGGCGGCAACTACAGCTTCTACCTGTTCCTTGGCCGGCCCTGAGCGCCCTGCCCATTTGCTCGCCAAGCGTATTCGCCAGCCGGCGGAGAAACGGCATGCGCCGCCGCGCCGGGCTAGAACACGATCGTCGCCGTGCCCATGAAGGTCTTGTTGCTGTCCAGGCGGTTCTTGCTAGCTACCGTCGGTACCCAGCGCAGGCCCAGCGAAAGCGTGCTCTTGGCGCCGATCTTGGTGTCGTAGTTGATGACGGGCCCGATCGCCCAGTCATGCCCGCGAAAGCCATTGAGGCGATCCGCGGTGGGCCCGCTGTCGTTGCCGAGTTGCTGCGTGGTGCCAACGATCAGGCCCGCGCTGAAGGCCTTGGTGATGTGCTTGCGCGCCATCACATCAAGGGTGAACAGCGGCGCGTTCTGATAGTTGGTGGCGCTGTTGCGCGTGTAGAACTGCAGGCCGGCGACCGCATCGAACTGCCACCCCTGTGCGGGCAGGATCTTGGTGTAGGCAACCTGCGGGATAAAGGTCCAGTTGTTCAAGCTGGTGTTGGCCAGCGACTTGGCGTTGTAGCTGCCGGTGGGCGCCCAGATATTCAGGCTCAGCGCCACATGTTCGGTCTGCGAGAAATGATAGCCCGCGATGACTGGCGTGAAATAGATGTCGAACAGCCCGGACGCGGTGTCCTCACGGCGGCCCTGCAGGTTGCCCGCCGTGAGCGTGGCGCTTGCCCTGGTCCACAGGTATGGCAACGTGAAGCTGGAAGCAAAATGTGTCCCAGACCTTCATGATGGTAGCCAGCGTGAAGGCCACCTCGCCGTTGATGTCGACCGCGGTCTGCCCTGCGATCGCCCCCTGCCGGCCGCCCCCGACGTTGCCGTTCAGGTAGATCTCGCTCAGGTTGACCGCGAGGATCGGCTCGGGCGCGACGATGCCGGCGTTAGGGTTGACGCTGGTGCCGGAGACGGGCCTGCCCAGCGCACCCTCCGTGGCGTGCGCGCAAACCGCTCCCAGCAGCATTGGCAAGGCAATGGCTAAGCGCTTCGTCATCCTGGGGGGCATAGTGTCTTCACCTTTTGGTCGGGCATCCTGCGTTGGCGGGCCGATGGCTGCGCGCGGCCACGGCGACTGCTGGAGATTCTGCTCGGAAAATGGTTTAGTCTGAATTGAATGTTTTTCCCGCCGCCATGAAAATTCTCGTTCTGCGCAAGCACTGGCGCCATCGATGGCACAAAAGAAAAAACCCTTGGCCGGGGTGGTCAAGGGCTAAGTGTAAAAAGGCAGGTCGCGGGTCTGCCTCAATCGATGATCATAGTCAGCACGGCGTCGCATGCAATCCCCTGGTCGGGTGAAGGCGAGGCCAGGTTCGAGGACGAGCCCGCTCAAGCCTGGCGCATTGCCCCCGAGTCCACATCGGCAACCAACGCGCGATAGGATGTGGCGCATGCACCATGCCCCATCCACACACGCCGTGGCGCATGCACCCGGACAACGGCCGACGGCCCGCCGCACGGGCAGGCCAGGCACAGGCTGCGATCAAATTTTGCTAAACCAGGGCATAGCGCACAAGCCAGGCACCCGCGGGCGGCATTTACCCGGCGCGGCCCCTTGCGCCACGCGACCCGACGCTTGGCTTGCCCACGGGCGCGGTCAGCGCCGCCGTACAGTAGTCAACCAGATCCGCCACGGGAGGCTGGCCGCGCTTGGCCGGCAGCTGGGTCTGGCGGCACCATTGCGCCAGCGAGTACACCACGCTGTCGTTGAACCACATCTGGCGGTTATGCAGCACCTTGCGTGGCACACCGGGCAAGGCGGCGGTAATCATCTTCCTGGCCCGCAGCACGCCGGTCATGGCGTCGAAATCGATCATGTCCGCGTTGAGCAGCCTCGGGCTGAAGGTGGCCTGCGCCAGCACCTGCACGTACAGCGCGCCCCAGGCCGTGTCGCAGATCGTATCGGCCAGCGCACTGATCGAGGCCTCCACGATGGCGCGCACGTCGCCGCCCAGCCCGGCCGCATCGACTTCATCCAGGTAGCGGTGGCGCACCTTGTTGATATGGTTCAGGCGCAAGTTGAGCAACTGGCTGACCAGCGCCTCGCGCGAGCCAAAGTGATAGTGCAGCGCCGAGCGGTTACGCTGGCCCGCCTCCACCACGATCTGGCGCAGCGGCACCAGTTCGACGCCATGCTCGGCGAACAGACGCTCGGCGATCTCGAGCATGCGCCGCGCGGTTTCGCTTTCCAACGGGTTGCCCGCGGCCTGCCCGGCCTCGGCCGGGGCCTTTCGCGCCGGCGGCTTGTCCATTGGCACGCCGCCGGCGAGCACCGATACCACGGAACGCTGGCGTTCACGGATCATGGATGAGGTTATTCCGTCATTTTTAATATTTGGAATTATGGGTGCAATGCCATCGCGCGGGCAAGCCCGCTGCCCGCGCGATGGCAACCAACAAACCTAGCCGCCCAAACGCCGCAAGGAGCGTGCGGGATTCTGGCCGAACATGCCGATCGCGGCGCCCACCAGCATGACCGCGCCGCATACGGTAAAGCCGAGCTCGAAACCCTGCGCGCCGGGATGGCCCTGCACCTGCACCAGCCGCCCCATCACCACGGGCGCGATGGCCCCGGCGCTGGTCGCCACCGCGGTGCTCAGCGCGATGATGGCGCTGCGTTGCGCATCGGGCACGATCTCCGCAAGAATGGCAGGCCCGACAGCAAAGGCGACCGGCGGCAGCGTGGCAGCAAGCGCCAGCAGCGCCACCTTGCCACCCGGCGACAACGACAGCAGCGGCAGCGCCAGGAACAACAAGCCGCCCACGCCCACGCAGGCACTGCCGAACACCGCCCGCGCCACGCGCGAGGAAGCGCCCCGCCGCAGCAACTGCTGCGAGCACCAGCTCAAGGCCAGGCTGACCGGTACGCCCACGGCCACGATCACCGCGAACATCCTGCCGGCCGCCACATCGTCATAGCCAAGGCCCTGCTCCAGGTAGGACGGCATCCACGTCAGCACCAGGGCAAGCCCCCAGTACGCAGCAAAGCCGGCCAGGAAACCCGAGAGCACCGTGGCATCGGTCAGCAGCCGCCGGTAAGGCACGCGCCGCTTGGCTTGCTCGCCCGGTGCCGGCTCGGCCTGCAGCGTGCCCTCGCGGCCGAAGCAAAGCCAGCCCAGCGCCCACAAGCCCGAGGCGGCCGACAGCAGCAGGAAATTGGCGCGCCAGCCCCAGTGCTGCGTGATGAACGGCACGGCCAGCCCGGCCAGCAGCAAGCCGATCACCGCGCCCTGGTTGATCAGGGCCACCGGCAAATTGCGCTTCTCATGTGGGAACCACTTGTACAAGGCGTGCACGGAAACCGGAAATCCCGGCCCCTCGCCCGCGCCAAGGATCACGCGCGACGCCAGCAGCGCTGCCGCGCCCGAGGCGAACGCCACGGGAAACTGCACCAGCGACCACAGGATCGCCATGGCCAGCAGCAGCCAGCGCGCCGCGACCCGGTTGCCGACAAAGCCCACGATGGCCGCCGACAGCGAGAACAGCCAGAAGAAGCTGCCCGCGATCAGGCCGAACTGGGTGGGCGTGAGATGCAGCTCGCGCATGACCGGCACGGCCACCATGCCCAGCACCACCTTGTCCAGGAAGTTGATGGAAGAGAACACGGTGAGCCAGGTGGCCATTGCCCAGGCCTTGCGAGGCTGGTACGCATCGGCGCGCACGGTGGCGGAGCCGTCGCGCATGGCGCCCTGCGGCGGGGAGGTCGTCAATGACTCTGACATGCTTCAGTACTCCATGGCGCATGCGGCGGCCAGGGCGAAGCAGCTTCTTCATCAGCCCTCCCTCCTTTGGATGCCACGGTTTAATCTCACATCTTAATTCGTAATGCAAGAGATTAAACCCGGGAAGGAGTTCGGACATTAGGGGCTTTCCCGGGGAACGGGACCGCGTTGCCGATCGCCACAAGAGCCGTGCACCGCAGGGCACACATGGCTGCGGACAGGCATCGGGCTAGGGATAATTCTACGTATTAATTCATCGTATTATTGCTATCCTGCCCTGATCGGCACCAGCCCCGCACGCTGGATGCACCCACAACGAGGAGACAGCAAGATGCAAGATTTCGAAGAGCGCCATGTGGCCCTGGTGACCGGAACGGGTTGCGAGACCGTGGCGGACGGCGTTTGGCTGCTGCACGGGCAAGGCCAGTCTTTCGTCGCCGACGTGGGTGGCGGGCTGCTGGTGGTGGACGCTGGCCCGGGCGGCAAGGTCACGCGCGGCATGATCGATGCGCTGCGCACCTGCACGGATCTGCCCGTCACCGCGATCTGCTTCAGCCACGGCCACATCGGCTACAACGCAGGCTTGCCCGAATGGCTGGCACACGCGGCCGGGCGCGGGGAGAGCCCGCCGCGCGTGATCGCTCATGCCAACGTGGTTGCACGCCTGGCCCGTTACCAGGCCACCATGGGCCTGCAGGAGCGCATGGCCGAGATCCAGTTCCGGCACCCCGCCGGCAAGCTCGCCGGCCGGCTCTCGTGCCCGGCGCCTACCGAGACCTTCACCGATGCGCTCACGCTCGGGCAAGGGCCAAAGCGCGCCGAGATCCTGTGGGCGCCGTCGGAAACCGACGATGCCATCGCCGTCTGGCTGCCCACGCAACGGCTGCTCTACGGCGGCCCTGCGGTCA
>NZ_AHJE01000003.1 GCF_000243095.1 Cupriavidus basilensis OR16
TGCCCGCGACGGCCGCGAAGGCCGTGTGGGAAGCCGCGCTCAACCGCGGGCGCTCGGCGTCGCCGCGCAGATGCTGGGCCTGACGCAACGCATGCTGGACATCGCCATCGACTACAGCATCCAGCGCAAGCAGTTCGGCAAGGCCATCGGCGCCAACCAGGCGCTCAAGCACCTGCTGGCGGATGTCGCCATCCAGCACGAATTCGCCAAGCCGGTGGTGTACCGCGCGGCCTGCACGCTGGCGCAAGGCCATGGCACCGCCGGGCTGCATGTGTCGCACGCGCTGCTGGCCGCCACGCGCGCCGCGCTGCTCGCGGCACGCCACACCATGCAGGTGCACGGCGCCATGGGCTACACCTGGGAGCTGGACCTGCAGATCTTCATGAAGCGTGCCTGGGCCTTGGCCGACAGCTGGGGCGACCGGGCCTTGCACAAGGCGCGCGTGGACGCGCACATCCTCGGGGCGGCCGTGCCGATCGGCGCTGGCGCCACCTTTGCCACCACAGCCAACCTGGCACCAACACTTTGACGGGGCCGGCCAGCACACGGGTCACATATATCGTCGACGCGCTGCGCACCCCGACGGGACGCCGCAAGGGCGGCCTCGCACACATGCACGGCGCTGACCTGGGCGGCTTCGTGCTGGCCCAGTTGGTGGGCCGCAATGCCATCCCGGCCGCGGAGTATGACGACGTGGTGTTCGGCTGCGTCGACACCATCGGGCCGCTGGCCGGCAATATCGCCCGCAGCGCCTGGCTGGCCGCCGGGCTGCCGCTCACCGTGCCTGGCGTGACCGTAGACCGCCAGTGCGGCTCATCGCAGCAGGCCATTCATTTCGCCGCGCAGGCGGTGATGAGCGGCAACCAGGACGTGGTCGTCGCCGGCGGCGTGCAGACCATGACGCAGATCCCGATCTCGTCGGCCATGCTGGCGGGGCAGGCGCTTGGCTTCTCCGATCCGTTCTCCGGCAGCAAGGGCTGGCAGGCGCGCTTCGGCGACCGGCCGGTGTCGCAGTTCGACGCCGCGCAGCGCATCGCCGAGCACTGGCAGCTGTCCCGCGAGGCGATGGAAGCCTATGCGCTGCAAAGCCACCAGCGTGCCGCCATGGCCATCGAGAGCGGCCGCTTCCAGCGCGAGATCGTGCCCTGCGAAGGCGTAGTCCATGACGAAACGCCGCGGCCCGATACCACGCTCGCCAAGATGGCATCGCTCGAACCACTGATGCCCGGCAGTGCACTGACCGCCGCGGTCTCCAGCCAGACCGCGGACGCGGCGTCGGCATTGCTGGTGGTCTCCGAAGACGCGCTCAAACGCTACGGGCTCACGCCGCGCGCGCGCATCGCCCATATGAGCGTGCTGGGCGACGACCCGCTGTGGATGCTGACCGCGCCCATTCCCGCCACCAAGCGCGCGCTGGCGCGCAGCGGCTTGCGCTGGGAGGACATCGAAGTAGTGGAGATCAACGAGGCGTTTGCCTCGGTGGCGATGGCCTGGCTGGCCGAGACCGGCTACCCGGCCGAGCGCACCAACCCGAACGGCGGCGCCATCGCGCTGGGGCATCCGCTCGGTGCCACCGGCGCGCGGCTGATGACCACGCTGCTGCATGAACTGGAGCGCACGGGCGGCCGCTACGGCCTGCAGACCATGTGCGAAGGCGGTGGCCTGGCCAACGTCACCATCATCGAGCGCCTGTGAGCCGGGTTCCCGGGGCATTGGCGCAAGCAACGGATAAGGGGAGTAGCGACATGGGAATCTGCGACGGACGGACCGTCATCATCACCGGCGCCGGCGGCGGCCTGGGGCGTGCCTACGCGCTGGCCTTCGCTGCCGAAGGCGCCAGCGTGGTGGTCAACGATATTCGCCGCGAGGCGGCCGAGGCGGTATGCGCGGAGATTCGCGCGCAAGGCGGGCAGGCGCTCGCCAGCGATGACGACATCACGCAACTGGCCACGGCCCAGCGCATCGTCGATGCCGCGCTGGCGGCGTTCGGCGAGGTGCACGTGCTGGTCAACAACGCCGGCATCTGCCGCGACCGCATGTTCGTCAGCTTGAGCGAAGCCGACTGGGACGATGTGATGCACGTGCACCTGCGCGGCCACTTCTGCCTGGCCAACCTGCTGGCCCGGCGCTGGCGCGACGCGGCCAAGGCCGGGCGGCAGGTTGACGCGCGCATCGTCAACACCAGCTCCGGCGCGGGGCTGCAAGGCTCGGTGGGCCAGTCCAACTACGCCGCCGCCAAGGCCGGCATTGCCGCGCTGACGCTGGTGCAGGCGGCGGAACTGGAGCGCTATGGCATCACCGCCAATGCGCTCGTGCCAGCGGCCCGCACTGGCATGACAGCAGGCGTGTTCGCCGAGATGATGAAAGCGCCGGCGGAAGGCTTCGACTACTACGATCCGGCCAATATCGCGCCGCTGGTGGTCTGGCTTGGCAGCGCGGCTTCGCGCCATGTCACCGGCCGCGTGTTCGAGGTGGCGGGCGGCATGGTGGCGCTGGCGCACGGCTGGCGCACTGGCGTGCGTACCGACAAGGGCGCGCTCTGGCAAGTGGGCGAACTGGGTGGCGCGATCGACGCGCTGCTCGCCCGCGCCGAGCCCGCGCAACGCGTCTATGGCACCTGAGGCGGGGACGGACGATGCGCTTCACGCTCTCCCTGGAACAACAAATGATCCGCGACACCGCACGCGATTTCCTGGCCGTGCGCAGCGATTCGGCAGCGGTCCGGCGGGTGGTGGATGCGGCCGCGGACGCGGCGCAGGACGGCCATGACACTGCCCTGTGGCGGGAAATGGCCGGCGAGCTGGGCTGGTGCGGCATTGCCTTGCCGGAGGCGGCCGGCGGCGCCGGGCTGGGCGCCGTCGAGCTGGCGCTGTTGATGGAGCAGATGGGCCAGCGGCTGGCCTGCGTGCCGTACTGGTCGGCCATCTGCCTGGCGGCGCCGGCGCTGGCGGGCAGCCTCGCGCCCGCGCCAGCCGCGCCGTGGCTGGCGCGGCTGGCGCAGGGCGAGGCGCGTGCCGCGCTGGCCTTGCCTGCCTGGATGGCGCCCGGCGCGGATGGCTCGCTCGATGCCGATGCGCTGACGGTCACTGCCGCTGTGGCCGGGGATGGCTACGTGCTGGACGGGCAGGTGGCACAGGTGTTCGATGCCGCCGGCGCGGACTGGCTGCTGGTGCCCGCGCGCCTGTCCGGCGACGCGGCAGGGCAGCCGGCGCTGTTCCTGCTGCAAACCGCAGCGCTGGCAGGCCAGCCAGGCTTCGGGCTGCGCCGGCTGGCGGTGCTGGACCGTACCCGCCCGCTGGCCGACCTCGTCTTCGACGGGCTGCGCGTGGAGGCGAATGCCTGCCTGGCGCAAGGCGCCGGGGTGGCGGCAGGCGTGGGCGCCGCCATGTGGCACGCCAGCCTGATGCTCGCCGCCGAGCAGCTCGGCGGCGCCCAGCAATGCCTCGACCTCACCGTGGCCTATGCCGCCGAACGCGTCCAGTTCGCCGGCCGATCGCCGCCTTCCAGGCCGTCAAGCACCGCTGCGCGCAGATGATGGTGGCGGTGGAAGCCGCGCGCTCCGCGGTGCACGGTGCCGCGCGGGCCTGGCAGGGAGTGGCTGGCTGGGCGGTGCTGCCGCCGCGCTCGCCCGGATCGCCGACGGCCTGTTGGCCGCATGAGCCAACTCAGCAGCGCAAGGATCAGCATGGATTCGATGGAAAACCAAAATACCTCCGCCAGCGAAGCGCAACTGCGTGCGGAGGTGGCGGACTGGATGTCCGCCAACCTGCGCGGCGAATTCGACTGCCTGAAGCATCGCGGCGGCCCCGGCGACGAAGAGGCGCATCCGGGGCTGCGCAAGGCCTGGGAGCGCCGCTTGGCCGAAGGTGGCTGGACCTGCGTGGGCTGGCCGCAGGCGCACGGCGGGCGCGGCTTGCCGGTGATGTCGCAGGTGATCTTCCAGGAGGAGTACGCGCGTGCCGGCGGCCCCGGCCGCATGGGCCATATCGGCGAAGGGCTGATCGGCCCCACGCTGATCGCCTTCGGCAGCGAGGCGCAGCAGGCCCGCTTCCTGCCGGGCATCCGCAATGGCACGGCGTTCTGGTGCCAGGGCTACTCGGAGCCGGGCGCCGGCTCGGATCTCGCCAATGTGCGCACCCGCGCCGAGCGCGATCCCGTCAGCGGGGACTGGCGCGTGAGCGGGCAGAAGGTGTGGACTTCGCTGGCCCACGAGTCGGACTGGATCTTCGTGCTGGCGCGCTGCGATCCGGCGTCGCGCGGCAACAAGGGCCTGGTCTTCCTGCTGATGCCGCTGGCGCAGCCGGGCGTGGAAATCCGCCCGATCCGCCAGATGGGTGGCGGCGTGGAGTTCAACGAGGTGTTCTTCGATGGCGCGCGCGCCGCCGCCGGCGATGTGCTGGGCGCGCCGGGCGACGGCTGGCGCATCGCCATGGCGCTGCTGGGTTTCGAGCGCGGCATCTCCACGCTGGGCCAGCAGATGCAGTTCACCCACGAGCTTGGCTGGATCGCCGAGGCCGCGCGCGCGAACGGCGCCTGGCAGGACGCGCCGCTGCGCCAGCGCATGGCGCGTGCCTGGGCCGGCCTGCGGGTGATGCGCTACAACGCGCTGCGCATGCTGGAAGGCGCCGAGGGCGTGCTGGCGATGCCAGCGCGGCACCGCAGCGCGAGACGCTGATCTACAAGTACTACTGGTCGAACTGGCACCGCGACCTGGGCCAGCTCGCGCTCGACGTGCTCGGCCCCAACGCCAACCGGATCGACGAAGCGGACGTGCGCCGCACGCGCCTGCAGCAGATGGCGCTGTTCTCGCGCGCTGACACCATTTACGCCGGTACCAACGAAATCCAGCTCAACATCATCGCCGAGCGCGGGCTGGGCATGCCCCGCGAGGCCAGAGGACAGTCATGACTGAAATGGCAGACAAGCAACCGGCCAAGGCCGGCACCCAGGTCCCCCCGCCGGCCTATGTGGCCGGCCACCAACTGCTGGCTGGCAAGAGCGTGCTGATTACCGCCGCCGCCGGCGCGGGCATCGGCTTTGCCGCCGCCCGCCGCTGCGCGGAGGAGGGCTGCCGGGCGCTGATGATCTCCGATATCCACGAGAAGCGGCTCAGCGAGGCTGTGGCAACCCTGCGCGCCGAGACCGGCCTGCAGGCGATCCATGGCCAGCTTTGTGACGTCTCCGACCAGGCCCAGGTGCGGTCCCTGGTGGCGGCCGCCGAGGAGGCGCTGGGCGGCACCGATGTGCTGATCAACAACGCCGGGCTGGGCGGCTCGCGCCGCATAGTCGAGATGGACGATGCCGAATGGTCGCGGGTGCTCGACATTACGCTTACCGGCACCTTCCGGATGACGCGGGCCATGCTGCCGCATATGCAGGCGCGCCGGCGCGGGGCCATCGTCAACAACGCCTCGGTGCTGGGCTGGCGGGCGCAGAAGGAGCAGGCCCACTACGCCGCCGCCAAGGCCGGCGTGATGGCGCTGACACGCTGCAGCGCGGTGGAGGCTGCGGAGTTTGGCGTGCGCATCAATGCGGTGGCGCCGAGTATCGCACTGCACGATTTCCTGCGGAAGTCGGCGCCGGCGGAGTTGCTGCAGGAGCTGGCCTCGCGCGAGGCGTTCGGGCGGGCGGCCGAGGTGTGGGAGGTGGCGAACGTGATGGTGTTCCTGGCCAGCGATTATGCGTCGTATATGACGGGCGAAGTGTTGCCTGTCAGCAGTCAGCGGGCGTAGCGGCTAGTGGCCCGCGCGGAGCAGGAATCCCAGAACAGGGCAGCAGCGAGGCAAGGAGAGGCATGACACGAGTATTCAATTCCGCCGAGGCGCTGATGAGCGCCGTGGGCGAGCAACTGGGCCACAGCGCCTGGACCGTCATCACGCAGGCGCGCATCGACGGCTTTGCCGAGGCCACGGGCGACCACCAATGGCTGCACGTGGATCCCGAGCGCGCAGCGCAAGGCCCCTTTGGCGCTTGCATTGCGCACGGTTATCTCACCCTGTCGCTGGTCAACCAGTTCCTGCCGGAGATCCTGACCGTGGAAAACCTGCGCTGGGGCGTCAACTATGGCTGCGACAAGGTGCGCTTCCCGGCGCCGGTGCGGGTTGGCTCACGCCTGCGTGGCGTGGGCGAGCTGGTGCGCGCCGAGGCGCTGCCGGGCGGCGTGCAGTCGGTGGTGCGCGTCAGCGTGGAAATCGAGGGCGAGGATAAGCCCGCTTGCGTGGCCGACACCATCAGCCGCTATTACTTTTGATACATCCAAGGAAAGCAGCATGAGAGAAGCAGTCATTGTCGCCGTGGCGCGTACGCCCATCGGCAAGGCATTCCGCGGCGCCTTCAACGATACCGAGGCGCCGGCGCTGGGCGGGCACGTGGTGCGCGCCGTGGTGGAGCGGGCGGGGATCGACCCGGCCGAGGTCGACGATGTGCTGATCGGCGCCGCCGCGCAGCAGGGCACGCAGGGCTACAACCTGGGCCGGCTGTGCGCGGTGGCGGCGGGCCTGCCCGACAGCGTGCCGGGCATGACCATGGACCGCATGTGTTCGTCGGGGCTGATGACCATCGCCACGGCCGCGAAAAGCATCATCTGCGGCGAGGCCGACATCGTGGTGGCCGGTGGTGCCGAGTCGATCTCGCTCACGCAGAACAAGCACAAGAACGCCTATCG
Organism: Cupriavidus basilensis OR16; assembly: GCF_000243095.1. GTDB lineage: Bacteria > Pseudomonadota > Gammaproteobacteria > Burkholderiales > Burkholderiaceae > Cupriavidus > Cupriavidus basilensis_D. The sequence goes on from NZ_AHJE01000003.1 coordinate 6,665, forward strand.
CGCGCAATCCGAGGCGGTGCTGGCCCGGCAGCCGGACGCCTATATGGCGATGATCGAGACCGCTGAAGTGGTGGCGCAACGCTATGGCATCGCCCGGGCGGCGCAGGACGAGTACGCGCTGCGCAGCCAGCAGCGCACCGCCGAGGCGCAGCGCCAGGGCCTGTTCGATGACGAGATCGTGCCGCTGGAGACGCGCCGCGCCCTGTTCGACAAGGCGGGCGCGCTCACCGGGCACGAGACCGTTCGCCTCGCACAGGACGAATGCAACCGGCCCGATACCAGCGCCGACAGCCTGGCCGCGCTCAAGCCGGTATGGAGCGGCGGGCGCGCGGTGCCGCAAGGGCGCCACATCACCGCGGGCAATGCCTCGCAACTGTCGGACGGCGCCGCCGCCGTGCTGCTGATGAGCCGCGAGCAGGCCGAGCGCCGCGGCCTGCGCCCGCTGGGCCGCTATCGCGGCATGGCGGTAGCGGGTTGCGCAGCGGAGGAGATGGGCATCGGCCCGGTGTTCGCCGTGCCCAGGCTGCTGGCGCGTCACGGCCTGACGGTCAAGGATGTTGGCCTGTGGGAGCTGAACGAAGCCTTCGCCTGCCAAGTGCTGTATTGCCGGGACATGCTCGGCATTCCGGACGCACGGTTGAACGTCAATGGCGGCGCCATCGCAATCGGCCATCCCTTTGGCATGTCGGGCGCGCGCATGACCGCGCACGCCTTGCTCGAAGCGCGCCGGCGCGGGGCCGCGCATGCGGTGGTGACGATGTGCGTGGGCGGCGGCATGGGCGCCGCCGCGCTGTTCGACGTGCTGTAGCGGCCATTGCCGGTGACAGTGCGAACGGCCAGCAAAAGGCCGGCCATGCCCCCGGCACGGAGGAGACGACAATGAAACAAGTGATTGGCATCGCCATGTCGCTGACGGTATTGGCTGCCGCGGCATGGTCCTTCTCGCCGCGGCCTTTGCCTGCCTTTGCCGCCACCGCCATGCGGGCGGATCGGCTGCAGCTCAATGGCATCGCGCGAGCCGGTGAGCGCCTGGTGGCGGCCGGCGAGCGCGGCACGATCTTGCTCAGCGACGACGAAGGCGCGCACTGGCGGCGCGCCAGCGTGACGCCGGAGCATGGCGCCGCGCTCACGCAGCTTGCCTTTGCCGGCGGCAAGGACGACCGGGTCGGCGTCGCGGTGGGGCATGGCGGCTGGATCCTGCGCACCACCGACGGCGGCGAGCACTGGCGGCAGGTGGCCTTCGATGCGGCGCAGTCGGACCCCTTGCTGGGCGTCTGGGGCCAGGCGGCGGGCCCGTGGTTCGCCATCGGCAGCTTCGGGCGCTTCCTGGTGTCGCGCGACCAGGGCGAGCACTGGCAGTCCGCCGCCACGCCGCAGATGCAGGACAAGCACCTGAATGGCATCGCTGGCGACCGCCAGGGCCGCATGATGCTGGTGGGCGAGAACGGCCTGGTGCTGCGCTCCGCCGATGGCGGCGCCACCTGGGACGCGGTCAAGGTGCCCTACGAGGGCTCGCTTTACGGCGTGCTGCCGTTGCGCGACGGCGCCTGGCTGGTCTATGGCATGCGCGGCAACGTGCTGCGCAGCGCCGACTTCGGCGCGAGCTGGGAGGCCGCCGAAGTGGGGCTCAAGACCTCGTTCTCGTGATGGCGGGCGCCATTTCAAACCGGTGGCGGGCGGCAGCGCGCAGACGCTCGCTGCGCTCATCCCGGGCGCCGGCGGGAATGCCCTGACGCTGGCCGGCAACGCGGGGATTACCCGCTTCACCCTGGCCCCGGATGCCGCGCCCTGATCTTCCCCCCGCCGCAGCGCTTAGCACCTCACCGCATTGCATAGAAGCGAGAACACCATGACCCGCCCCGAAATCCCCGGCCCCCGGGCCACCACCACCCGCCTGAGCCGCTTCGTCGCGCATTGTGCGGACCTGCTGATCCGGCGCCGCCGCCTGTTGCTGGTGCTATGCCTGGCGATGACCGTGGCGATGGCTTTGTCCGCCACGCGCCTGCGGCTCGATCCGGGCTTCAACAAGATGATCCCGCTGCAGCATCCCTATATGCAGGTGCTGGGCAAGTACGCCAGCAACTTCTCGGGCGCCAACACCGTTCTGGTCAGCCTGCGCTGGAAGGGCGACGGCGATATCTACAACCAGGCCTTTATGGACAAGGTGCGCCGGGCCACCGACGAAGTCTTCTTCATCCCCGGCGTGGACCGCGCGCGCGTGTTCTCGCTGTTCACGCCGAACGTGCGCTACACCGAGGTGACCGAGGCGGGTTTCCGCGGCGACGTGGTGGTGCCGGGGCGGTTCTCCGGCTCGCCTGAGCAGCTCGACCAGGTGCGCCGCAATGTGGCGCGCTCCGGGCAGATCGGGCGCTTGGTCAGCAATGATCTCAAGTCTGCCCTGATCCGCGCCGAACTGCGCGAAGTGGACCCCGTCACCGGCAAGGCGCTCGACTATGGCGAAGTGGCGCGCCAGCTGGAGAAGATCCGCGCTGGCTTTGCCGGTCCCGACGTCGAGGTCAATGTCATTGGCTTTGCCAAGCTGGTGGGCGACGTGGAGCAAGGTATCGCCGGCGTGATGGTGTTCTTCGCGCTGGCCTTCGCGGTGACGGCGCTGATGCTGTACGGCTACACGCGCTCGCTGCGCATCACCCTGCTGGCGCTGGCGGTGGCGCTGCTGACCAATGCCTGGAAGCAGGAGGTGGTGCTGGGCCACGACCCGGTCGAGAGCGCCCGCGCCGCCTTCTGCAAGCTCTTTATCCCGGGCACGGTGGCCTTGCTGACCAACGCGCTGGGCTTCATGGTGATCATGCGCATCGAGATCGAGATCGTGCGCGAACTGGGCATTACCGCGTGCCTGGGCGTGTTGCTGATGATCGTGACCAACAAGGTGTTCCTGCCGCTGCTGCTGTCGTACACGCGCCTGGAGCCGGGCGTGGTGGTGGCTGCCCGCGCGCGTGCCGGGCGGCACGGCGCGTTCTGGGACCGGTTCGGCCGCTTTGCCCGCCCGGGGCCGGCGCTGGCGGTGTTCGGCGTGTCGCTGGCGCTGCTGGCGGTGGGCGCGCTGCAGTCGCGCGGGCTGAAAGTCGGCGACATCGGCAACGGTGCGCCCGAGTTGCGCGCCGACTCGCGCTACAACCGCGACAGCGAGAAGATCGTCGGCCAGTACAACATCGGCGTGGACGCGCTCACGGTGGTGGTGGAGCCCAAGGGGTTCGACGACGCCTGCCTGCACTACCCGGTGATGAGCGCGGTGGAGCGCTTCGAGATGAACTTGCGCGGCGTGGCCGGGGTGCAATCGGTGGTGAGCGTGCCCTCGCTAGCCAAGGTGGTGATCGGGGCCTACAACGAAGGCAATCCGCGCTGGGAGGCACTGCCGCGCAATAGCGAGGGCCTGAGCCAGGGCGCCAAGGCCTTCGACCCGGACAACGGCATGAACACGTCGAACTGCCAGGCCATCCAGGTGCTGATCTACACCGCCAACCACGAAGGGGCCACCATCGCCCACATCGTGAAGGAAATCCAGCGCTTCATCGCCGCGGATCGCACGCCCAACGTGGCCTTCCGCCTTGGTGGCGGCAATATCGGCGTGATGGCGGCCACCAACGAGGCGGTGGAAGAGGCCGAGGTGACCATGCTGCTGGCGATCTTCGGCGCCATCACGCTGCTATGCCTGCTGACCTTCCGCTCCTGGCGCGCCGTGCTTTGCATCATCGTGCCGCTGACGCTGGTGTCCATCCTGTGCAATGCGCTGATGGCGCGGCTGGGGATCGGCCTGAAGGTCTCGACGCTGCCGGTGATCACGCTGGGCGTGGGCGTGGGCGTGGACTACGGCATCTATCTCTATGAGCGCATGCAGCACCAACTGCGCGAGGAAGGCCAGGGCTTGCCGCAGGCTTTCGCCGAAGCCATGCGCCAGCGCGGCACCGCGGCCTTGTTCACGGCCATGACGATGTGCATCGGGGTAGGCACCTGGGCCTTCGCCGCGCTCAAGTTCCAGGCGGACATGGGCATCCTGCTGGCCTTCATGTTCATGGTCAACCTGTTCGGCGCGGTGTTCCTGCTGCCGGCGCTGGCCAGCTGGCTGGGCGTGGAGGAAGAGGAACGCGCGCGCGCCGGCAGGATGACCGCCGGCGCGCAGGCTCGCGCGGGCGACATCGCCGCGACCGGCGAGCGCGTGCTCAAGTCGGACGCGGCATGAGCGAGCGTGCTGCCCGCTGGCGCAGGCCTGAAGCGGCGCTTCGCGCGGCAGGCCGGTCCTAGTCCGAAGGGACGATGAAGTGCACGTGCCCGGTCCGTATCGTGGTGCATGGCCCAAGGTCCGGCGCCGGGGCGCCCGGGCGCGGCGGGCCACATAGAACTATCAGGAGAAGACATGTCCACACAAGGCTACAAGATTGAAAATATCAAGATCATCGACGGCTATTGCCCGCACATGGGCGCGGATCTCAGCACCGGCACCGTGCAGGGCGACATATCGCCTGCCCGTTCCATGGCTGGCAATGGGGCGGCGACGGTGGCTGCAAATCGATTCCCTACTGCAAGCGCGTGCCGCCCAAGGCGCGCATCGGCAGCTGGACCACTTGCGAGCAGAACAAGCTGCTGTTCATCTGGCATGACCCGCAAGGCAACGCGCCGCCACCGGAAGTGGCCATCCCGCGCATCGAGGCGTGCTTTTCCGAAGCGTGGTCGGAGTGGGCGCTGGACAAGATGCTGATCCACACCAACTGCCGCGAGCTGGTCGACAATATCTCCGACATGGCGCACTTCGGCACCGTGCACGGTGCCCCGGTCGATTACTTCGCCAACCTGTTCGAGGGCCACAAGGGCACGCAGCTGATAGTTGGCCGCAGCGCCAGGCTCTCCGGCGAAGACCAGCTGACCGCGCTCTCCACCTACTTCGGCCCCGCGTACCACATCACGGAAATGAGCGGGCGCATGGGCGACCAGCCCATCCACTCCATCCTGCTCAACTGCCATGTGCCGGTGGATGCCAACAGCTTCGAGCTGCGCTACGGGGTGCTGGTCAAGCGCGTGCCGGGCCTGTCGGAAGAGCAGAACCGCGCCGTGGCGCAGGCGTACGTGGAGCAGGCGCGCGGCGCCTTCTACGAGGACGTGGCGATCTGGGACAGCAAGATCCGCATCGACAACCCGCTGCTGTGCGAGGGCGATGGGCCGATCTACCAGATGCGCGACTGGTACGGGCAGTTCTACACGGACAGTGAAAGCGTGCGGTCGGGCAGTGTGGCGCGGCGCGAGTTCGAGCTCAATATTGCCGGGATCGAACCGCCGGCGTTGCATCACGTGTTTGAGGGGTAGGCGTGCAGGCTGCGGCGGGCTGGCCAGCCGCAGCCTGCCGCATCTGGCCGGCGCTGCTTTACGGCAAAGCGTCTCGCCGGTTCCGGGAGCCGTTACCAGATCGTCTTGACGTGCGGGTAGGCGCGGATCTTCTCGTCCTTCGTCACCAGCGGCACGGAGAACTTGCGCGCGGTGGCCACGATCATGCGGTCGGCCGGATCCTTGTGGAATACGCCCGGAAGTTCTACTGACTTGATGGCGATCTCGGTATCCACGGGTACTACGCGCACCGCTTCAAGCTGCCCCACGGTGGCGAACCAGCTCGTCGCATCCATCGAAAGCACAAGGCGCTCGCGCGCCACCAGCGCTGCGATTTCCCATGCGGAAATCGATGAGACCAGTATCTGGCCGCCGTCCAGTTCCTTCTCAATGCTCGCCTTGGCCTTCCTGCTCAGCAGCGGATCGCCGCTCACCCACCAGACGAGCGTGTGCGTGTCCAGGACGATCACTGTGCCGCCTCCCAGTCATCCGCGTCCACCGGCTCGGTCGGTGCGTCGTAGCGCACCACGGAATCGCGCAGGATTTCCAGCGGGCTACGCGAGCTGCTCCGATACGGACGGACCTCGAGGACCGGCTTGCCGTGGTTGGTCACCACCAGAGGTTCGCCCGAGTCCTCAACCTGGCGGAAGTACTCCAGCGCGTGTGCCTCCTATCCCCTGTGTGCCTTGAAGTCCGATTTTGAGACTTGCCTCTCCATATCTGCTCCTGGTCATATGTCTATGGTCATATATTCTAAATGAAGATGGCCGGGAGGCTTGGCTATTCTTTGACGGCAGGTGATGAAACAGGCATCTGCCCTGGTCACGGTAGGCGGCCAGGGCAAATATGGGGTTGCCGCGTCCCGTCAAGCCATCAACCCACGCTCCCGCGCCAGCGTCATGGCGGTGTCCTCGATCATGTCTTCCTGCCCACCCACCAGGCGCTGGCGCCCCAGCTCAACCAGGATCTCGCGCGCCGGAATGCCGTACTTGGCCTGGGCGCGCTTGGCGAACAAGAGGAACGACGAATACACGCCGGCGTAGCCCAGCGTGAGTGCATCGCGGTCGATGCGGATCGGCTGGTCCATGATGGGCACCACCAGGTCTTCGGCCACGTCGGCAATGCGGAACACATCCACGCCGGTCTCGATGCCCATGCGCTCGCAGACCGCCACGAAGACTTCCATCGGCGTGTTGCCGGCGCCGGCGCCCAGCCCGGCGGCTGCCGCGTCGATGCGGGTGGCGCCGCAGGCCACGGCCGCCAGCGAGTTGGCGATCCCCATGGCGAGGTTGTGGTGGCCGTGGAAACCCAGTTCGGTGTCCGGCTTGAGCGCCTGGCGCACGGCCGTCAGCTTGGCGGTGACGTCGTGCGGCAGCATATGCCCCGCGGAATCGGTGATGTAGAGGCAGTTGGCGCCATAGGACTCCATCAGCAGTGCCTGTTCCACCAGCTTCGCCACCGGCGCCATGTGCGCCATCATCAGGAAGCCCACGGTGTCCATGCCGAGCTTGCGTGCCATGCCGATATGCTGCTCGGAGACATCGGCCTCGGTGCAGTGGGTGGCTACGCGGATGGTGTGCACGCCCAGTTCATGCGCCATGCGCAGGTGGTCGATGGTGCCGATGCCGGGCAGCAGCAGGGCGGAGACCTTGGCCTGCTTGAGTTCGCCCAGCACGGCTTGCAGGTATTCCTCGTCGCTATGCGCGGGAAAGCCGTAGTTGACCGAGGCGCCGCCCAGGCCGTCGCCATGGGTCACTTCGATCAGCGGCACGCCGGCGTCGTCCAGGCCGCGGGCGATCGTCTTCATCTGGTCGAGCGAGATCTGGTGGCGCTTCGGGTGCATGCCGTCGCGCAGGGTCATGTCGTGCACGGTAATGCGTTGGCTCATGTCGGGCTCCTTATGCGGTAGTGGCCACGGCGGGCAGCGCGCCGCGCAACATGGCGGCGCCAATGCGCTCGGCGGTGCGGGCGGCGGCGGCGGTCATGATGTCGAGATTGCCGGCGTACTTGGGCAGGTAGTCGCCCAGGCCCTCGACTTCCATGAAGATGGAGACGCGCTTGCCATCGAAGACAGGGCCGTTCTTGAGCGTGTAGCCGGGCACGTACTGCCGCACCTCGGCAATCATGTCGTGGACCGACGCCGTGATGGCGTCCACGTCTGGTTCGTCCTCGGTCAGGCAGTGGATGGTGTCGCGCATGATGAGCGGGGGCTCGGCCGGGTTGATGACGATGATGGCCTTGCCCTGCCGCGCGCCGCCCACTTGTTCGATGGCGCCGGCGGTGGTGCGGGTGAACTCGTCGATGTTCCGGCGCGTGCCAGGCCCGACCGAGCGCGAGGAAACGGTGGCGACGATCTCGCCATAGGCCACCGCCTGCACGCGCGACACGGCGTACACCATGGGAATGGTCGCCTGGCCGCCGCAGGTGACCATATTGACGTTCATGGCATTGCTGCCGAGATGTGCATCCAGGTTGACCGGCGGCACGCAGAAGGGGCCAATGGCCGCCGGCGTCAGGTCGATCACGCGCACGCCGCGCGCGGTGAGCTGGTCGGAGTGCTGGCGGTGCACGTAGGCCGAGGTCGCATCGAAGGCGATGCGGATGTCGTCCGCGGCCAGGTGCGGCAGCAGGCCATCGAGGCCCTGGTCGGTCGTCTTCAGGCCCAGATCGCGGGCCCGGGCGAGGCCGTCGGAGGCCGGGTCGACGCCGACCATCCACACCGGTTCCAGAATGGTGCTGCGGCGCAGCTTGTAGAGCAGATCGGTGCCGATATTGCCGGGACCGATCAGGGCACACTTGATTTTTGCCATGGGGCTTCCTTGCTTGGAGCGGGCAGGGTGGGAGAGGTCAGGTAAAGCGGGTGCTGCAACTGCCGATGCCGTCGATGCGCAGGTGCAGGCGGTCTCCGGCAACGACCGGAATCAGGGCCGCGAGCGAGCCGGACAGGATGGCCTCGCCGGCGAGCAGGCTGATGCCGAGCTCGCCCAGCGTATTGGCCAGCCAGGCCACCGCTTCGGCGGGATGGCCGAGGGCGGCGCTGCCTAGCCCGGTGGCGACTACGGCGCCGTTCTTTTCCAGCGTCATGGCACAGGCGGCAAGGTCGAGGCCGTCTAGGCGCACGCGCTCCTCGCCCAGCACGTAGGCGCCACAGGAGGCGTTGTCGGCCACGGTGTCCTCGATGCGGATGCGCCAGTCGAGGATGCGCGAATCGACGATCTCGAAGCAGGCGCAAACCGCTTCGGTGGCGGCCAGTACGTCGGCGCGGGTCACGCCGGGGCCGCGCAGGTCGCGCTGGAGGAAGAAGGCGATCTCGCCTTCGGCGCGCGGCTGGATCAGCGTGGCGGCGGGGATGGCGTGGCCGTCGGGATAATGCATGCTGGCCAGCAGCATGCCGAAATCGGGCTGGTGCACGTCCAGCATCTGCTGCACCGGCAGGCTGGTGACGCCAATCTTCTTGCCGGTGATGCGGTCGCCCTGCGCCAGCCGGTGCGCGACGAATTGCTGCTGGATGCGGTAGGCGTCGCGCACCGTGATCGGGTGGCCGCGTCCGCTCAGGGGTGCGACCGGCACGCGCGCGCTCAGCGCCTGGTGGAGTTCCTCGCCTAGCGAGGCGATCAGGTCAGGTTTCATGGCTGGAAGGGACTTGAGGCCCGCGGCGGACCGATGCCGTCGGCATGGGTCCGCGCGAGCCTGCGGTGGGGCCGAGGGGCCGGTATCAGGTGCCCGAGCCGCGCGCGGCGTCCGGCGAGAAGTAGGACCAAAGTAGGCGCCCGACACCAGGTCGTGATAGAAGGCCGTGGTCGTGTAGAAGCGCTGGGCATCATAGGCGTACACGGAGCCGGCCAGGTTGACGCGCCACAGCTGTCCGCGAGCGTCATAGTTCTCGGCGATCACGGCGTTCCAGCTGTCCTCGTCGATGTACAGCACCCGCTTGGCGTACTGGTGGCGGAAGCCCTCCTTGAGCGAGGCCTCCAGCACCCACACGCGATGCAGCTCGTAGCGCATGAGCTCCGGGTTGGCGTGGCCCTTGCCGAGGATGTCCTGGTACTTCACCGCGGCGCTCATCAGCTTGTAGTTGTTGTAGGGCACATAGATTTCCTTCTTGCCCACCACCTTCCAGTTGTAGCGCTCGCCGGAGCCATTGAAGAGCCGGTCGTCGTCGACGGTACGGAAGCCGCCCGGGCCGGAGGGCTGGTCAAAGCCGTACTCCGGCGTTTGCCGCACGCGCCGCGTGCCGGGGTTGTATTGCCAGGTGCGGCGGGTGTTGGCGCCTTCCTGGTCCCACAGCTCATAGCCCACCAGCAGCGTGCCGCGATCGCGCAGCGGCAGGTCGGTAGCCTGGCGGAAGAAGGTCTTGCTGTTGAGTTCGCTCTTCGCGTCGAAGGTGGCCGCGTTGCGGGGCGAGAAGATGTTGTAGCGCACGCGGCCCCAGGCGATATTGCCGTCCGGGTACACCACCGCCTGGCCGTAGGTGGCCGATTCCGTGCCGATGGCGGCGGCGAAGCGCAGGTCCCACATCAGCTCCAGGCCATTCTTGGGGATCGGGTAGGGCGCTTGCGGCGGCGCGCTCTTCAGGCCGTTGCCGTCCGCCGTCATGCTGACCTCGGGTGCGAGCAGGCGGATGTTCTTGTAAGCCGCGTCCTCGTAGCGGAAATCCCGGTGGCTTGGGTAGACCGGCATCTTGAAGGTGTCGGGGTACTTCTTGAACAGAGCCTTCGTGCCTTCGGTCAGGTGGTCGGCGTATTGCGCCAGGTTCTGCGCGGTGATGACGGCGAGCGGTTTCTCCGCGGCATAGGGGTCCGGATAGCGCTCGCCCCGCTTCCACTGCACACCCGCTGGCACGCCGAGCCACTTCCCGCTCCAGGCTGGGATCTGGCCGTCCTTGCTGCCGGGCCGCTCGGCACCCATGGGCGTGAGCTTGTCATCGAGCTGCTTGAGCTCGTCCGGTGTGACCTTGGCGTGGGCGCCGACGGCCAGCATCATGCTGGCCGCCAGCAGCGTGCCGCGGATCGTTCTCTTCGTGTGCTGTTGCATGGGTGTGCTCCTGGGAATGAAGCCGGCCCTCGCGGGCACTGAGTTCGAGGTTGTTGAGGTACTTGAAGGTCACGCCCACGCTGGCGCGGCGGTCACCGAAACCGGTTAGGGAGCCGAAGGCGCCGGCGACGGCCGACCTGCCGCTGAGGGCCTGGGAATAGGTGAGGGGCACCGTCATGTCCCAGCCGTCGAAGACATTGTTGTAGGTCAGCGACCAGCCCAGCTGCAGCGCCGCCGAGTTGGTGGTGTTGGTCAGCGTGCTGAAGCCGTTGACCGGGGTCACGTCGACCACGTGCTGGTAGGCGATTTCGCCGAGCAAGCTCTGCGAGTTGGCCAGGAAGCTCGGTCCGATGGCGTAGATTGCCGAGACCTGCCCCTGCAGCACCTTGCCGCGGGTGGCGGTGGGCGACCCGGCCACGTTCACCAGGACCGGCACACCGTCCTTGTAGCTGACTTCGCCGGCGATATTGGCGCCGAGCATCTGGGTGGAGAAGCTCGCGCCGGTCAGGTTGATGTCGCCGAAGAACTTCTGCTGGTATTGCAGTGTCGGGAACAGCGAGGTCACCACGCTCGGGTTCTTGTCGTGGTAGTGCAGCTGGTACAGGCCGAGTTCGGTGTCGCCGAATACGCGAAAGCGCGTGCCCAGGCCCCACTGGCCGGAGTTGGACGGGTTGATATCCGGCCCGCGCGGGATCTGGAAGCCGCCCGGGCCGATGATGTACTGCGCACCGGGGCCGACGATATCGCTGGTGCTGAAGTAGCTGCCGGGCGCGCTCAGCTGGTTGGACTTGTAGGTGAACTGGTAGTAGCCGAGCAGGCTGATGTCGGGATTGACCTGCCATTGCAGCGCTAGCTGGGGTACCGGCAGCAGGATGTCCTTGACCTCGGCGCCCGGCACGAAGGACTTGGTGGCGTCCGCGGGGCCTTGGGCGCCGGCGATATTGGGAAAGAACAGGCTCTCGCCCCATGCCACCACCTGGTTGCCGACCTTGACGTTCAGGCGCGTGCTGTCGATGCCGAAGGTGCCGTAGGCGTAGGCGTCCAGCAGTTGCGCGCGCTGGCCGTGGTAGTAGCGCGCCGAATCGGTGAACTCGTTGAAGGCGCCGCTGTGGTTGACGGTGGAGGGCGCATCGTTGGCGTTCGACGTGCGGTAGGCGCGGTCGTAGAAGGCGCTGCCGCGCACGAACACGCCAAACTCTCCGCGCTGGAGATTGGCTTCGCCAAGCAGGGTGGCACGGTTGGCGATCATGTCGCCGCGCTTGAAGTTACGGTCGCCATCGTCGCCATTGACGTTGGACGGCGACAGCAGCGCGCCGCTCTGCGCGCCGGTGCGGACCGCGGCGCCGTAGGTGGCGGTAAAGGAGTAGTTCAGCGTCGTATCGTTGCCGAGATCGATGGTGTTGCCGGCCCAGGCGGACGGCGTGATCGCCGCGGCGATGGCCGAAACGATGGCGGCTGGCCGTAGCCTGCGTGCGCGATGCGATGAAGCCTGCGGTGAACCCGTCTGTGATGCTTGCATGTGTCTCCCCTATGGTGTTGGTGATGCGCGGTGATGCATTGACCTGGCACGTCTTGTTGCTTTTCTTTGATGGGAAGCGTAATGACCGGGGCAGGGCGCGGAATCGTCAGAACGGACTAGACGGTTTCCCCTAGGCGATGGCGAACGGCCGCACTCGCGCATGCCGCTAGTCCGAACGGAGGATGAAGCGCGGCGGCGTGCGCGATAGCGTCGGGCATCGCCCCGCGCAGCGAGTTCGCGGCGCGGGCATCACTGGGGAGGAATGCGATGCGCAGTGCAAAGGAATCCATCGTTGCGGTAGTCACGGGCGGCTCGCGTGGCGCGGGCAAGGGCATCGCGCTGGCGCTGGCGCAAGCCGGCGCGACGGTGTACGTCACCGGGCGCACCGAGCGCAACGGCGAGGCGCCGTTGCCCGGCACCATCCACGAGACCGCGCGCGAGATCGATGCGCGCGGTGGCAAGGGCATCGCGGTGGCCTGCGACCATCGCGACGATGCACAGGTGCGCAAGCTGTTCGAGCAGGTGAGCGACGAATCCGGGCGGCTTGACATCCTGGTGAATAACGCCACCTTCCTGCATGACGAACTGATCGAGCCAGGCGGCTTCTGGGAGAAGCCGCTGGCCCTGGTGGATATCCTCGACGTGGGCCTGCGCTCGGCCTATGTGGCGAGCTGGCATGCGGCGCCCTTGATGGTGGCTGGCGGGCGCGGATTGATGGCGTTCACGTCGTCCTTCGGCGCGAGCTGCTATATGCACGGCCCGGCCTACGGCGCGCAGAAGGCCGGCGTGGACAAGTTCGCCAAAGACATGGCGGTCGACCTGCGCCCGCATGGCGTGGCCGCGGTATCGGTCTGGATGGGCCCGCTGCGCACCGAGCGCACCATGCGGGTCTGGGAGCGCGAGCCCGGCAAATACGCCGCCTTTGCGCCGAGCGCGGAGAGCCCGGAGTTCACCGGCAAGGTCATACTCGCCTTGCATGGCGACGCCGCCGTCATGGAGAAATCCGGCCAGGTGCTGATCAGCGCCGAGATTGCGCAGGCGTACGGCATTCGCGATATCGACGGCAAGGAGCCGGTTTCCTACCGCGCGGTGCTGGGCGGGCCGGTGCAGGCGCATCCGGCCAAGGTCGAGTAGGCGCGCGCCGGGCGGGTCAGCCGGCCTGGTGGGCTGCCGCGCCGAGGAAGGCCGGGCGCTCGCCGCCACCGTCGATGACCAGGTTGGCGCCCGATACGTAGGTGGCATGCGGCGAGGCCAGGAACAGGCAGGCGTCGGCGATGTCGCGTGGCGTGGCTAGGCGTCCGAGCGGCACCGTATCGGCCACCTGCTGGAGCGCGGCCGGATCGCCGTAGTGCTGCTGCTGTGCGGCCTCGGTCAGCACCAGGCCCGGACTCACGGCCGTGACTCGCACGCGCGGGGCCCATTCCACCGCTAGCGAGCGAACCGCGTTCAGGATGCCCGCCTTGGCCGCGCCGTAGGCGGCGGTGCCGGGTGAGGGCCGCAACGCGCTGACGCTGCCGATGAAGATCTGCGTGCCGCCGCCGGCCTGGGCCTGCATGCGCGCGTTGGCACGCTGCGCCAATTGCAGCGGCGCCACCAGGTTCAGGCGGATGATCGATTCCATCAGGCGCGGCGAGGCGTCGGCGGCGAGCGCGAACGGTGCGCCGCCGGCATTGTGGATCACGATATCGAGCGCGCCGGTGCTATCGACGATCCGGGTCAGCAGGGCTTCCACCTGCTCGGCGTCGCGAATGTCGGCTGTGATGAACTCCGCGTGTCGGGGCTGCACCCTGTCGATCTCCGGCGGTGTGCGCCCGCAGGTGAACACGCGGGCACCTGCCGCCAGGAAGCCCTCGGCAATGCCGCGGCCAATGCCGCGCGCGCCACCTGTCACCAACACCGTCTTGCCGCTGAAGTTGAATCCCGTCATCTCTGTCTTCCCTTGGTCTCGTTGCCTTGCTGGTCAGTGCGATCTTAGGGAAATCCACCGGACGCTTCGTAGTCTGAAAAGACGATGCAGGGCTTGCGGCCAGGCACGCATGATCGGGCTCGCTCGTCGCACACATCACCGTGCCACGCCTTTGATCACAACAACACCGAGGCACCAGCCATGTCCGATACGTCGCCGATACTGATAAAAAAAGGCAAACGCGCTTTTGCCCGCGCTGCCGGCGGCATTGGTGCCGCCTTGTTGCTGGCCTGTGGCATAGGCGGCCAGGCCATGGCCCGGGAGGAGGTCGATACTGCGCTCATCCAGCAGGCCTATAACTACGCCTTTCCGCTCTACAAGCTTTCCCAGTATCGCTGGACTGCCTTGGAGACGAGCAACAGCCGCACCAGCACAACGCTGAACCGGCTGGCGCATTCCAGGGCGATTGCCACACCACAAGACAGGTGGGCCGCAGCGCCCATTGTGGATGCGCTCTATTCGACCGCATGGATCGACCTGGCGCGCGGGCCGGTCCTGCTGGACACACCCGACACCCAGGGCCGTTACTACGTACTCACGCTCATTGACTTCTACTCCAACACCTTTTTCTACGCGGGCTATAGCAGTACGGGCACGCAGGCGCAGAAGTATCTTCTGGCCGGTCCTGCCTGGCAGGGCGAAGTCCCGGCCGGCGCCACCCTGGTGCGTGCGCCTGGCAACGACGTCTATGTGAACCTGCGCGTGCTGGTGGACGGCCCGGCGGACCAGAGCGCTGCGAATGCGGTTCAGGACGGCTTCAAGATCACACCGGCCGCAACGGCAGGCGCAGCTGCCGCGGCGCCGCGCGTCCGGCCCGTTGCGGACGACCCGAAGAATTTCGTGGATGTGGTCAATCAGATGCTGGAGCTCGACCCGCCGCCAGCGCACGATGCCCGCCTGATCGAGCGCTACCGCGCGATCGGCATCTGCGGCAAGGACTGCAGCTGGGAGCGGTTGCCGGCACCGGTGCAGGCAGCCTGGCGCGCGGACCACGCGAAGCTTGAGGGGCAGTTTCTTGCGGCCTATATGGCAGCGGGCGCTGCACACGGCTGGATTGAATACAACCCGGCCGGCTCGAAACTCGGTACCACGCAGATGCGCGACTACGATCTGCGCGCCAGCGCACTGGCGCTCGGCATGGGCATGCTGGGCCTGGCCCGCACCGAGGCGGACTACTGGATCACCCTCAGCGACAGCCGGGGCCAAGCGCTCTCGGGCGGCCGGCGCTACCGGCTGAGCCTGCCCCCCGGCGGGCTGCCGGCGCGCGCATTCTGGTCGGTGGCGTTGTACACGGTGGAGAAGGAGGGCCAGTTCCTGTCGGGCAATGCGCATGACCGTTATCACGTCAGCAGCCGCACGCCTGGACTGGTGGCCAACGCCGACGGCACGATCGATATCTGGCTGCAGCCGACGCCGCCCACCGGGCCGCGGCAGGCGAACTGGCTGCCCACCCCGGCAGACGGAGGGCCGTTCGAGCTGTTTGCCCGCGCCTATGTTCCTGGCGACACGGTGCTGAACGGAGACTTCAAGATGCCTCCGGTGCAGGCGCTGCCGTGAGCCTGCCAAGCCTCGCGCGCGCCCACGCCGGACGCGCGCTGCGCAGCGCTTCGTAGTCCGAAAAGACGATGCCCGCCGCGCTGCGCATGCGCATGATTGGCCGGGTTCGTCATGACAACAGGGGAGACACCGACATGTCCAGTACGTCGCCTGCAGTATTACCAGCCGGCCAGACCATCACCACGCCAGACGGCTTGCGCCTGCACTACATCGATGCAGGCACCGGCGAACCCGTGGTGTTCATCCACGGCAGCGGCCCAGGCGCCAGCGGCCACAGCAACTTCAAGCACAACGCGCCGGCTTTTGCCGCGGCGGGCTTTCGCACCGTGGTGGTCGACCTGCCGGGCTACGGGCAGTCGTCGAAGCCGGCCGATGTGGAATACACGCTGGACTTCTTCGTGGCCGCGCTGCGCGCGCAATTGCTGGCGCTGGAACTGCCGCGCTGCGTGCTGGTGGGCAACTCGCTGGGCGGCGCCATCGCGCTGAAATATGCGCTGGACTACCCGGAGCATGTCAGCCGCCTGGTGATGATGGCGCCAGGTGGCGTCGAAGACCGCGAGACCTATTTCCGCATGGAAGGCATCGAGAAGATGGTGTCGCTCTTCACCGGCGGGCATATGAATCCCGGCACCATGCGCGAGCTGCTGAAGTTGCTGGTGCATGACGCCACGCTGGTCACCGATGCGCTGGTGGATGAGCGCATGGCCGTGTGCAAGGAGCAGCCGCGCGAGGTGCTGGCCACCATGAAAGTGCCCAACCTGACCGAACGCCTGGGCGAGATCGCGTGCCCGGTGCTGGGTTTCTGGGGCACGGAAGACCGCTTCAACCCCGCCGGTGGCGCCCTCAAGTTCCTGCAGGGGTGCCGCGATGCGCGCTTCGTGCTGATCAATCGCTGCGGCCACTGGGTGATGGTCGAGCACAGCGATTACTTCAACCGCGAGTGCCTGGGCTTTCTCGCGGATACGGCCGAGGCCGCGGTGTAGCATGGCTGTCCGGCCTGCGTGCCGGCAGCGCAAAGATCAATAAACCTGGGAGACAACATGGAATACCCGTTCAACCTGTTCGATCTGCGTGGCAAGGTGGCCGCCATCACGGGCGCCGCGCGCGGCATCGGCGCCGAGACCGCGCGTGTGCTGGCTGCGGCCGGCGCCAAGGTCGCGGTGCTCGATTTGCTGGAAGCGGACGGCCAGGCCGCCGTGCAGCGCATCGAGGCCGAAGGCGGCCAGGCCGCCTTTTGGAAGCTGGACGTGTCCAGCGAGCCCGAGGTGGGCAAGGTGTTCGGCGAGATCGCCGCGCGCTTCGGCCGCCTCGATGTCCTGGTCAACAACGCCGGCATCGACGGCGTCAACGCGCCGACCCACGAACTCGCGCTGGCGCAATGGCAACGGGTGATGGACGTCAACGTCACCGGCACCTTCCTCTGCACCAAGCATGCGATTCCGCATCTTGAGCGCGCGGGTGGCGGCTCGATCGTCAATGTGTCGTCGATGTACGGCATCGTCGGCGGCCCGGACGTGCCGCCGTACCACGCCTCCAAGGCGGCGGTGCGGATGATGGCCAAGACCGATGCCATGCATCCGGGCTATATCCGCACGCCGATGCTGGAGGAAGTGGCGCATGCCTCGGGGCAGGGCGAGGGCCTGTTCGCCTATCTCGGCTCGCAAGCGCCGATGGGCCGCCTTGGCGAGCCGCGCGATATCGCCGCGGGCATCCTCTACCTGGTGTCCGACGCGGCCCGCTACGTGACCGGCGCGGAACTGGTGATCGATGGCGGCTATACGGCGCGTTGAGCGACCTTATCTTCAACGAGGAAGGGAATGACCATCGACACGACCATGACCATGACCGCGAACAAGAGCGCCGCCATGAAGGCCACCTTGCTCGATTACGTGGCCGCTTTCAATGCGGCGGACGCTGAGCGCGTGGTGGCGCTGTTTGCCGACGACGCGACCGTCGAGGACCCCGTCGGCAGCCCGGTGATAGCCGGGCGGGAGCGCATCCTCGCCTTCTATCGGCACGCGACGTCGCTCGGCGCGCGCCTGGAGGTGGCGGCGCCGCCGCGGGGGTCGCACGGCAATGCCGCAGCCTTGAGCTTCGCGGTGTATGCGCGGATGCAGGGGCATTCGGTACGCATCGACGTGACCGATGTGATGACCTTCGGTGCCGACGGGCGCATTACCGGGATGCGCGCGTTCTGGGGGCCGGATGACGTCCATCCACAGTAAGGCGCGTGCCGTACAGCCATGGTGAGGCGTTGTCCGCATGATGCGGCCGTCACGCGCGAGCGCATCCTGGCAAGCGCTGAGTTGCTGTTCGAGCGCCAGGGCGTGCAATCCGTCACGCTGGAGCAGGTGGCCAGCGCGATAGCCATGACACGCGGCGCGATCTACGGACACTTCCGTAGCCGCGCCGACCTGCTGGCCGCCGTGATGGCGCGGGCGGAGGCGCATATGGCCGGCCGGCTCGCGGCCTTGGCCGGTTCCGGGCGCAGCCTGGCCCGTCCGAACCTGGAGCGCGCCCTGGCGACGATGTTGCAGGACGAGGCCGTGCTGCGCTATGCGGGCATCGTCCTCGGCTTGCTGCATCACGCTTGCACGCCTGAATGCGAGCTTTGTCATCTGACGGTCCGCATCCGTGCCCGCGGCATGGCGTTGTGCGATGGCCTTGGCAGGCTGCTGGGCGAGCAGGACAAGGGCGCGCTGCTGGCGGCGCATCTATGGGGCCTGCTGAGCGTCCGTTCACTGCGGCTGGCGCCGGTGGACCTCGCCGGGTGCGTCGGGCCGCTGCTGCAACTCTACGGGGAATAGCTGGCGGCGCCCGTGGCGCTTTGCCGGCATCTCGTTGCGAGTTCCACACGCCTTCGGCGTCTTCCCTGATCCGTCCCCTTGTCCGTCCCCTTATCCATCCCCTCATCCGTCGCCAATCGAGTCTTGTCGTACGCAGCGCGCACGGGCGTAGGGGATCGACCCTAGTCTGCATGGACGAGGAGGTTTTTTCCCCTGGTGCTTACCTTCTAGTCAAGGAACCGTGCCCGCGCTAGTGCATCGCCACAGCGTCATAGCACCATAGCGCCACAAGAGCACGGCAGGGGAAGAAAAAGGGATACGAGCAAAGAGGAGGCAGTCGTGAAGGCTCGATATCGCATCACATGCTTGTTGGGAGCCGGCGCCGTGCTGGCGCTGGGTTTCGCCGCCGGCCTGATTTCGGGCCTGCCTCCCACCAGGGAGGACAGCGCGAGCGAGCGCGTAGCGGCGGGCGCGAGCGCCGCGCCGGAAATCCGGGTGGCGCTGGACGCCGCGCTAAGCGATTGCAACGATGCCTGCCGGCAGAGCCGGGGCGTCGCGGCTGTGGCGGCGCTGGGTTATCGCCCGCCTCCGTAGTACGCAGGTCGCCCTGCAGGCTTGCCCCGGAGCACTGCCTGCTGCCTCAAGCCACTTCCGCCACCCGTATCTCCGCCAGCAGCTTCTTCAGTTCCGGCACGCAAGACCCGCAATTGCCGCCCGCCTTCACGCAGGCGGTGACTTCAGCCGGCGTCTTCAAGTCGTGCTTGCGCACCGCGTCGCAGATGGTGTTGCGCCCCACGCCGAAGCAAGAGCACACAGTGGGGCCGGCGTCGGCGCCTTTTTCCATCGGCTGGCCCAGCAGCAGGCCAATGCGATCGGCGTCTTCCAGGCGCTCCTTGGCGAACAGCGTGGACAGCCACGCGCGCGAGGGCAGTTCGGGGCGCGTGCACACATAAATGCAGGCCTGGAGGCGGTCGTCGACCACGTGGCCGGCATGGTAGACGCCGGCAGTGCGGTCTTCGTACTCGATCCAGTCCGCATTGGGGTCATCGATGCCGAGCAACTGGCGGGCCCACGCGGCGCGCTCGGCGATGGTCTCGCGGCCGGCGAACTCGTAGCGCTGGAACTGGCGGCCCTGGATGCGCGTCCAGTAGGTCAGCGCGTCCGCCTGGAGGTCCTCTCGGCTCAACACGAAGCCATGCCACGACACGCGGAACTCTTCCACGCGCACCGGCGTGTGCTTGAACTCGGGCTCGCCAGAGACCGGGTCCACCACCGGGTTGACCAGCGCGCCCACGCGCGCATCGGAGCTGAACTGGCTGTTCCAGTGGATCGGCACGAATACGCTGCCGCGCGCAATGCCGCCGCTGTGCTGCACCCGCGCCACCATGGCGCCCCAGCGCGTGGTCACGCGAGCCAGCTTGCCTTCGCTGACGCCGCACAGCAGGGCGTCCTGCGGGTGCATGTCGACAAAGGGCTCGGCGATGTGATCGGCCAGCTTTGGCGATTTGCCGGTGCGGGTCATGGTGTGCCACTGGTCGCGTACGCGGCCCGTGTTGAGCACCAGCGGGAACTCGTCGTCGGTGGCGTGGAACGGCGCGCGCGGCGCGGTGGCGATAAAGCGGGCGCGGCCATCGGGATGGGCGAAACGGCCGTCGGCGAACAGCCGGGCAGTGCCGCCGGATGCGTTGGCGAGGCTCCCGGAGGGCGCGGCCATCACCGGCCATTGCACCGGTGAGAGCGCGTCGAATTGCTGCTGGCTCATGCCAGCCAGCCCGGCGAGGTCGAACAGGCGTGGCGCGTGGGCCTGATTGCCGATGCCCGCGTTCCGGTACGCGCTCAGCCGCGCGTGCTCATCGAAGATCTCGTGCGGTCCGGCAAAGCGGAATCCGTCAAAGCCCATGCGCGTGGCCACGTCGCACAGGATGCGCCAGTCGGCGCGGGCCTCGCCGGGCGCCGGCAGGAAGGCGCGCTGGCGCGAGATGCGGCGCTCGGAACTGGTGACGGTGCCGTCCTTCTCGCCCCAGCCCAGCGCCGGCAGCAGGACGTGCGCGGCGTCGTTGGTATCCGTGCGCAGCATGATGTCGGAGCTGACCACCAGTTGGCACCTGGCCAGCGCGCGGCGAGCCTGGTCGGCATCGGGCAGGCTGACGACCGGGTTGGTGGCGATCACCCACACGGCCTTGACGCGGCCTTGCTCGATGGCCTCGAACAGCTCCACCGCCTTCAGGCCTGGCTGGTCCGCGATGGCGGGCGAGCCCCAGAACGATTGCACGATCTCGCGGTGCAGCGGGTCGGCCAGTTCCATATGCGCGGCCAGCATATTGGCTAGGCCACCGACTTCCCGGCCGCCCATGGCGTTGGGCTGCCCCGTGAGCGAGAAGGGGCCCATGCCCGGCTTGCCCAGCCGGCCAGTGGCCAGGTGGCAGTTGATGATGCTGTTGACCTTGTCGGTGCCTGCCGACGATTGGTTCACGCCCTGGGAGAAGGCGGTCACCACCTTCGGCGTGGCGGCGAACAGCGCATAGAAGCCACGCAGGGCTTCGGGGTCCAGCTTGCAGGCCTTGGCCACCTTGGCGACATCGGTGCAGTCCGGGCCCGCCGCGGCCAGCGCGGCACCGCCGCGGCCAGCGCGGCATCCAGGCCGCTGGTATGGGCATCGATGAACGACTGGTCCAGCGCGCCGTGCTGCGCCAGGTAGTGCAGCAAGCCATTGAACAGCCACACATCGGTGCCCGGCTTGACCGGCAGGTGCAGGTCGGCCAGCTCGCACGTCGCGGTGCGGCGCGGGTCGATCACCACCAGCTTCATGTCGGGCCGGGCTTCCTTGGCTTTCAACAGCCGCTGGAACAGGATCGGGTGGCACCACGCGGTGTTGGAGCCGACCAGCACCACCAGGTCGGCCAGTTCCAGGTCTTCGTAGTTGCCCGGCACCAGGTCCTCGCCAAAGGCGCGCTTGTGCCCTGCCACCGCCGACGACATGCACAGCCGCGAGTTGGTGTCGATATTGGCGCTGCCGATAAAGCCCTTCATCAGCTTGTTGGCGACGTAGTAGTCCTCGGTCAGCAACTGGCCGGAGACGTAGAGCGCCACGGCATCGGGGCCGTGCTCGGCGATGATGTCCTTGAAGCCCTGGGCGACCTTGTCAAGCGCGTGATCCCAGGACACTTGCTGCAAGGCGCCGTCGGCACCGCGGACTTGCGGGTGCAGCAGGCGGCCTTCCAGGCCAACGGTTTCCGCCAGCGCCGAGCCCTTCACGCACAGGCGGCCCTGGTTGGAGCCGTGGCTGGCATCACCGGCCACCTCCACGCTGCCGTTGGCATGGCGGGTGGCGCGCACACCGCAGCCCACGCCGCAATACGGGCAGGTGGTATCGGTGACGGTGGCCGAGGCGTCGGCGGACAGCAGGGTGGGCGAACCGGTGGAGAGGATGACGGGGATATCGGACAGGTTCACGTTAGCGCTCGTTGCTGGCGGTCAATCGGGGACTGGATCGTTCAAGCGTTAGATCGGTCAAGCGTTAGATCGGTCAGGCTGCCATGGCCTCGCACTGCGCCTTGCCGAACAGCAGCCGCTGGCGCATGGCGCCCACCGGGGCGCCGCTCTGGATCAGGTCGAAGTACCAGGGGCCGTCCTGCACGTCGCCGTACAGCACCGCCCCGACCAGCCGCCCGCCTTGCAGCACCAGCCGCTTGTACATGCCGCGGCGCGGATCGCGCATGACGAGATCCTCGCTGCCTTCGCCGCCAACGAAGTCGCCGGCGGAGTAAAGATCCACGCCAGTCACCTTGAGCTTGGTGGCGGTGGCCTGCTGCACATAGCGGCGATGCCCGGCGCCGGCCAGGTGCGCGGCGGCCACGCGCGCCTGTTCCCAGATCGGCGCGACCAGCCCGAAGGTGGCTTGCCGGTGCTGCACGCATTCGCCCACGGCGTACACGCGCGGATCATAGGTCTGCAAGGTGTCGTCCACCACGATGGCGCGCTCGCAGCGCAGCCCGGCCTGCTGGGCCAGTTCGATATTGGGGCGCACGCCGGCGGTCATCACCACCAGGTCGGCGGGAATCTGGGTGCCGTCTTTGAAGCATACGCCGGTGACGCGGTCTTCCCCAAGGATGCCGCTGGTATTGGCATTGAGCAGGAAGCGCAGGCCCTTGCGCTCCAGTGCCTCTTTGAGCAACGCGGCGGCGGGTCTGTCGAGCTGGCGCTCCATCAGGCTGTCGGCCACGTGCACTACGCTGACCTCCATGCCCTGGCGCATCAGGCCGTTGGCGGCTTCCAGGCCGAGCAGGCCGCCGCCGATCACCACGGCGTGGCGATGGTTGCGGGCAGCCGCCAGCATGGTCTCCACGTCCTGGATGTCGCGAAAGGCGATCACGCCATCGAGCTGGTGGCCCGGCACGGGGATGATGAAAGGCTTGGAACCGGTCGCCAGCAGCAGGCGGTCGTAGCCCACTTCACGCCCGGATTGCGAGCGCACCAGCCGGCGGCGGCGGTCGATCGCCACCACCGGATCGCCCGCCAGCAGTTCGATGCCGTTCTGCTGGTACCAGTCGCGGGTGTTGAGCATGATCTCCGCGACCGTCTTCTCGCCCGCCAGCACCGGCGAGAGCAGGATGCGGTTGTAGTTGCCGTGCGGCTCGGCGCCGAACACGGTGATGTCATAGAGGTCGGGCGCGAGCTTGAGCAACTCCTCGACCGTACGCATGCCGGCCATGCCGTTGCCGACCACCACCAGGCGGGGTTTGGGAGGCGTGGTCATGCGGCCACCCAGACCTTGCCGTCATAGACGCGGGCCGGATACGCGGTGATGGCGTGCTCGGGCGCTTCCAGGCATTCGCCGGTCTGCAGGTCGAAGTGATGCTTGTAGATCGGTGACGCCACCACGATGCGCTCGCCCAGGCTGCCGACCAGGCCGCGCGACAGCACGGCGGCGTTGGAATTGGGATCGTAGTTGGAGATGGCGAACACCTGGTCGCCGTTGCCGCCCTGATCGTCGCTGTGGCCGGGGCCGACCCGGAACACGGCGATCTGTGCCTTGTCCACCAGTGCGCACACGCCGGTATTGGGCACGATGTCGCGCAGGCTGCAAACGGCGGTCCAGGCGGCGGTATGGTGGGTGTGGCTCATGATGTCTTCCTTTTGCGTTGGCGCGGGATGTTGGGTCGGGACGGTTCAGGCTGCCTTGACGATCACGGGGATCTGCTCAAGCCGGGATTGACGCAAGTTCCGTTCCTCCGGCGTGGCGGGGCGGATCTGGCCGCGCTCTTCCATAAAGACCAGGTTGTCGTCGCGCATGTCGCTGTTGACGAAATGGCGGAAGCGCTTGCGGGTTTCCGGGTTGGTCACGGCGGCCTTCCATTCGTCTTCGTAGGTATCCACCACATGCTGCATCTGCGCTTCCAGTTCGGCGCCGATGCCCAGGCTGTCTTCCAGCACCACGGCCTTGAGGTAGTCCAGGCCGCCTTCGAGGTTGTCGCGCCACACACTGGTGCGTTGCAGGCGGTCGGCGGTACGCACGTAGAACATCAGGAAGCGGTCCACATAGCGCAGCAGGGTTTCGCGGTCCAGGTCGCTGGCCAGCAGCTCGGCGTGGCGGGGCTTCATGCCGCCGTTGCCGCACACGTACAGGTTCCAGCCGCGTTCGGTGGCGATGATGCCCACGTCCTTGCCTTGGGCTTCGGCGCACTCGCGGGTGCAGCCGGAAACACCAAACTTGATCTTGTGTGGCGCGCGCAGGCCCTTGTAACGGTTTTCGATCTCGATGGCCAGGCCGACCGAGTCGTCCACGCCATACCGGCACCAGGTGGAGCCCACGCAGGATTTCACGGTGCGCAGGGACTTGCCAGCTCTTCCCAGATCATCGGCAGCTCTTCCACGCGCGCGCCGAACATGTCGACCCGGGCGCTACCTGGCCGACCGCGATCAGGCCGTCGGGCGTGACTTCGCCGCCCGGCATGCGCGGCACTACGGAGTAGGTGCCGTCCTTCTGGATATTGCCCAGGAAGTAATCGTTCGAATCCTGCAGGCTGGCGTGCTCTTCCTTGAGTACGAACTCATTCCAGCAGGAGGCGAGGATGCTCGCCACGGTCGGCTTGCAGACGTCGCAGCCCAGGCCCTTGCCATGCGCCGCCAGCAGTTCGCCAAAGGTCTTGAAGCCGCCCACGCGCACCAGGTGGTAAAGCTCCTGGCGCGAGTAGGCGAAGTGTTCGCACAGGTGGTTGTTGACCGCCAGGCCTTGCTTCTTCATCTCGGCCTTCATTACCTGCGTGACCAGCGGTACGCAGCCGCCGCAGGTGCTGCCGGCCTTGGTGCAACTCTTCAGCCCGCCGATGGTGGTGGCGCCAGCGCCGACGGCAGCGCAGATATCGCCCTTGGAAACGTTGTTGCACGAGCAGATCTGCGCGGAATCCGGCAGCGCGTCAGCGCCCAGCCCAGGCTTGGCCTGGCCATCGGAGGACGGCAGGATCAGGAATTCGGGCGACTCGGGCAATTCGATCTTGTTGAGCATCAGTTGCAGCAGGGTGCCGTATTCCTCGGCATCGCCCACCAGCACGCCGCCCAGCAGGTACTTGCCGCATTCAGACACCACCAGCTTCTTGTAGACCTGCTTGCGCTCGTCGGTGAACTGGTAGGAACGGCTGCCGGGCGCGTTGCCGTGCGGGTCGCCCAGGCTGGCCACGTCCACGCCCATCAGCTTGAGCTTGGTGCTCATGTCGGCGCCGGTGAACTCGGCCTGCTGGCCCAGCAGGTGCCTGGCGGCCACGCGGGCCATTTCATAGCCGGGTGCGACCAGGCCGTAGATCTTGCCGTCCCACAGCGCGCATTCGCCGATGGCGTACACGTCGGGGTCTGAGCTCAGGCACTGGTTGTCCACCGTGATGCCGCCGCGCTCGCCAATGGCCAGGCCGCTGGCGCGG
Source organism: Cupriavidus basilensis OR16 (assembly GCF_000243095.1). Lineage (GTDB taxonomy): Bacteria > Pseudomonadota > Gammaproteobacteria > Burkholderiales > Burkholderiaceae > Cupriavidus > Cupriavidus basilensis_D. The sequence goes on from NZ_AHJE01000003.1 coordinate 31,775, forward strand.
GCCAGTTCGTCGCGCGGGCGGATGCCGGCGGAGAACACGATCATGTCGGTGTCGAGGTGGCTGCCATCGGCAAAGTTCATGCGATGGGTGCCATCTTCGCCGTCGACGATTTCCACGGTGTTCTTGCGGGTGTGCGCGGTGACGCCGAGTTCTTCGATCTTCCGACGCAGCATGGCGCCGCCGCCGTCGTCCACCTGTACCGCCATCAGGCGCGGGGCGAATTCCACCACATGGGTTTGCAGGCCCATGTCACGCAGCGCCTTGGCGCATTCCAGGCCCAGCAGGCCGCCACCGATGACCACGCCGGTCTTCGAGCGCGTGCCGCACTCCTGCATGGCTTCCAGGTCTTCGATGGTGCGGTAGACGAAGCAATCCTTGCGATCCTTGCCTGGCAGCGGCGGCACGAAGGGGTAGGAGCCGGTGGCCATGATCAGCTTGTCGTAGGACAGCGTCTCGCCGGTGGACACCGTCACGGTCCTGGCGGCGCGGTCAATGCCGGTGGCGCGGGCGTTCAGGCGCAGCAGCATGTTGCTGCGCTCGAAGAAGCCGGCTTCCACCAGCGAGAGATCCTCGGCGGACTTGCCGGCGAAGAATTCGGAGAGATGCACGCGATCATAGGCCGGGCGCGCTTCCTCGCACAGCACGGTGACTTCGATATCTTGCGAGCCTGCCTCGGCCAGGCATTCCAGGAATTTGTGGCCGACCATGCCGTGGCCGATGATGATCAGTTTCATGATGATTTCCTTGTTCTGTGGGGCCGCTGGTGCGTGTGCTTGCGTGGCGTCTTTGCGTCGGGCGGGCTCAGGAGCCGGAGCCGGCCAGTGCGTTGTCGAACAGCGCCTGCTCGCTGGCCTTGTGCTCGGCCGAGAAACGCACGGCGATGGCGCACAGGGCTGAGACGATGGCCACCGCGCCCAGCACGGTCAGCGTTTGCTGCAGGTTGCCCAGGCCCTTCATCAGGAAGCCCGCGGCCACGGCGCCCACATTGCCGCCGGCACCGATGATCCCGGCCACGCCGCCCAGCGCCTTGCGGTCGATAAAGGGCACCAGCGCGTAGGTGGCGCCGCAGGCCATGTGGGTGAACAAGCCGAAGGTCAGCATGGCGACGATGGCCGCCGTTACGCTGTGTGCCTGGGCAAACCACAGCAGGCCGAAGCCTTCGCCCAGGATCAGCACGAACAACAGGGTGGAGCGCGCGTCCAGGCCACGGCGCATTGCCGACTTGTCCGACAGCCAGCCGCCCAGCGCACGGGCGAACAGGGCAAGCAGGCCGAAGCTCGCGGCGGCCAGGCCGGCGCTGCCGAGCGACAGGCCGAAGTGGTCCACATAGTAGGTAGCAGCCACGTTGTGGATGAAGATCTCAACGCCGAAGCAGGCGCCGTAGGTGACGAACAGCATCCACACGCGGTAGTTGGCGGCGGCGGCGACAAAGCTGGCCCAGCCGCCCTTCTTGCCGCTGTCGATGGCGATGCCGCGAGCACGCAGGTCCTTGAAATCGCCTTGCGGGCAGTCCTGGGTGTAGCGCCAGTAGAGCACCGCCATGATCAGCATCAGCACGCCGGGTACCAGCAGTGCCAGGCGCCAGCCCATGGTGTGGCTCACGCCCAGCATCAGCACGCCGCCCAGCAGCAGCGGCATCAGTGCCTGCGCCGCGCCACCGCCGGCATTGCCCCAGCCAGCCGCCGCCGCGTTGGCGGTACCCACCACGTTGGGGGCGAACATCACCGAGGTGTGGTACTGCGTGATCACGAAGCTCGCCCCGACCGCGCCGATCAGCAGGCGGAAGAACAGGAAGGCCTCGTAGCTCTGCGCCATCGCCACGCCCAGCACGGGGATCGCGCCCAGCGCAAGCAGGCCGGTGTAAGCGCGGCGGGGACCGAAACGGTCGCACAGCGGGCCGATGGCCAGCCGCACGAGAATGGTCACGGCCACCGCCGCGATATTGATATTGGCGACCTGGTCGAGGGTCAGGCCAAATTCGCCCTTGAGCACCGGCATTAACGGCGCACAGGCAAACCACGCGAAGAAGCACACGAAGAAGGCCATCCACGTCAGGTGGAAGGCGCGCATCTGCGGGGTGCGCAGGCTTAGCAGTTCGATGCGGGTGGCTTTGCCGGTCATCATGGCTCCATAAAAACAAATGGCGTCCCGCAATCCGGTCATGAAGACCAGATCAGGGGACGCCGTTGTCCTGGTGGCAGCGGTGAAGACCGCTGCTACCCTGTGTGGGGTGAGCGGGCCGCCGTTGGTCCGCTCGCGTCTTATTACGCAAGCGGTGTGCCAGGGCTGTTTGTGATGGATGGAGGGGGTTTTGCGCTGCGGGGGAGCGTCAGGCGGGGACCGGATGCGCCGAGGTGGGGCGGGGCGGCACGGTCATGGTGCAGTGCAATGGGCGGGGCGGTGCGTGGGAATGGTGCAGGCGACAACTGGCTTGAGGCCGTCCAGGCTCATTTCAGTGCTGGAGCGGGACGGTGCGGCCCCTGCGCGGCGCGCCAAGGCTGAACGATGTCCTGGTCGGCTGGCGATGCTTCACGGCATGTGCTGCTTTAGCCGCATTCGGTGCCTTGCCAGGCGCCGCTGTCATTTCGAGGCCGAATGGCACACCGCCTCCACGCGATTGCCCGCCGGATCGAAGAGGAATGCTGCGTAGTATTCGCGATGGTAGTGAGGCCGGAGGCCCGGATCGCCATCCGAACGTCCCCCGGCAGCGAGGCCCGCCGCGAACAATGCGTCCACCTGTTTGCGGGACGCCGCCTTGAAGCACCAGTGCCGCTTGTTTGCTTCGATCACGCCAGGGTCCAGATAGACCGCCAGACACGTCGATACCGTATCGCCGGACGTGCAGCGCTCGCCGTAGCCAAGCGCATCGGGGCGGTCATAGACCTTCGTTGCCCCCAGTGCCTGCATGACCGAGTCATAGAACGGACGTGCCGCGTCAAGGTCGGGCACGCCTATCGAAACATGATCGAGAAAGCGGCTATTGGAAGCGTCGCCAGTCATCCAGCGCACGAGCTAGACCGGGGCGCCATCGAGGAGGGCGTGATGAACGAGCGCTAAGACATGGCCGGCTCACCGCCAACGTCGCCAACCACCGAGTTACCCCTGCCGCATCACCTCCCGCGCCACAATCAACTTCTGCACCTCCGTCGCACCCTCATAAATGCGAAGAGCCCGTATCTCCCGATACAGGCTCTCCATGATCCCGCCAACCTGCACGCCGCGCGCACCGAACAGCTGCAGTGCACCGTCCACCACTGCCTGTGCATTCTCGGTGGCTGTCATCTTGGCCATGGCCGCTTCGCGCGTGGTGGAGAGCTTCTGCACATCGCGTCGCCATGCAGCGCGGTAGGTCAGCAGGGCGGCCGAATCGATCATTGCAGCCATCTCGCCAAGCTTGGCTTGCGTGAGCTGCATCTCCCCTAAAGCCGCACCAAAGATCTGCCGCGAACCGGCATGTGCCACCGCCTCGTCGAACGCCCGCCGCGCGAACCCCAGCGCAGCACCCGCCACCGAGACCCGAAAAATATCAAGCGTGCGCATGGCGAGCTTGAATCCCTCACCAGGCATACCAAGCAATCGCTCAGCAGGAATCCGCATCTCATCGAAGCGCAGCGTTGCCAACGGGTGCGGCGCCATCACATCGATGCGCTCGGCAATGGAGAAGCCAGGATCGTCGGGATAGACGACGAACGCGGAAATGCCGCGCGTGCCGGGCGCTTCGCCGGTGCGGGCGAACAGCACGTAGAGATCAGCAATGCCGCCGTTGGAGATCCACGTCTTCTCGCCGGTGACCACATAGTGCGCGCCGTCGCGACGCGCGCTGCATGACATTGCGCCGACGTCGGAGCCGGCGTCTTTTTCGGAGAGGGCGAAGGCGGGGATCAGTTCGCCGCGCAGCACCTTGGGCAGGACCTCGGCCTTGAGCGCTTCGGAGCCGGCGAGGCTGATCGGGCCGCTGCCCAGGCCTTGCATGGCGAATGAGAAGTCGGCGAGGCCGTCGCGGTAGGCCAGTGCTTCGCGGGCTAGCGCCAGGCGGCGGGATTCGATTTCCGGGGCGAGGCCGCCGTAGGCTGCCGGTACGCATGCGCGCAGCAGGCCGGCCTTGCCTAGTTGTGCGACCAGCCGGCGGCAGCTCGCGTCAACTTGGTGATGATCGACATCGTCGAGGGCGCCGCTGTCGGCAAACTCGTCGACGCTTTGCACAAAGGCACGATGGCCGGGATCGAAGAAGGGCCACGCGAGGTAGTCGCGCTGGTGCATCGGCGGGAAGGATCGACGGCTTGCGTCGCGCTGCGTATCTTGGCTCATATCGCGTCCCTGCGTGAATAATGCAATTCAGCGTAGTGCATACCGTTGAGTATGTAAACCCGTGAGGATCTTCTAAGATGATGCTATCTGATAGGGATTTCCCGGTTGCCTTATGAAAATTAACCATCTAGCATACTCATCAGTATGTTCGCTGAAGCCGTCCTGGAAACCCATCGATGACGCTGATCTGGAACCCTTCGCTGGACCCCGCCGCCGCTCGCTGGCGAAGCCAGGCGGGCGCGCTGCAATCGGATGCCACTGCGGCAGTCACGCCAGCGAGCTTGCGCGAATCCGGCTTGCTGAAGATGTTCCGGCCACGGCCACAAGCGGGCTTTGCCGCATCCACCAGCGCCGTGATTTCCGCTGTGGAGGCCTTGGCAGCGTGCAGCCCACAGCTATCCACGCTATTGGGCGCGACGCTGGCCGGTGCGGGCGCCATCCTGCGGCTCGGCACGAACCAGCAGAAGAAAATGTGGCTGGGCCAGCTTGGCGACGATGACACCTTGCCGCCCTTGCTGGTTGACCAAGATCATGACGCCGCCGCAGACGAATCGGGCTTCAACGCCACGCAGGATGCGCAAACCTGGGCTCTGCGCGGAACAGGGCGCTGCGCCGGTTCAGCCGAGATGACTGGCGCGCTTGTCGTGTTTGCTGCCGGCTCACGGGCTTCCGGTGCGAATCCGTTCTCCGCGTTCATCGTCCCGCCCGATACATCCGGCATCGCCTTGGAGCAGAACGATGCCTACGACGCTTCCGGCGGAACACTAACGCTGGATGTCCGCCTACCGCCCTCGCTGCTGCTCGGCCCCCCAGGCAGTGCGCAAGCCGCGATGGAATCCGCCGCCGCCGCCCACCGCATTGCCGCCGCCGCACAGGCTATGGGCCTCTGCCTGGCGGCTTACGACGAAGCGTACCGGGTGGTCCGCGCGGAGGGCCACGGCACGGCACCTTCGCGCGCGGCGCTGGAACTGGCCGCCTGCGCCACCGCCATCTCCGCCACACGCATGATGCTGTACGAAGCCGCGCGCGCCGCCGACAAGGGCGAGAGCATCGCGCTGCCAAGTGCCATGGCAATGCTGTCCGCCAACGAATGCGCGGACCGCGTCATGGCCGCCAGCTTGCAGATCGCGGGCGGCCATCCCGCCGCCGATGCCGCGCGCATGCAGGCGCTGCTGCGTGCGCGGCGCATACAGCAGGCAGCCGCCGGCGCCAACATCTTGCGGGCGCAGACGGCACTCCTGGCCGGCGCTATCGCCCCGTCATCGCACACCAGAAAAGGAGGCACGCGCGCCATGCGCAAGAATCCATCCACGCCCACGCCCACGCCCACGCCCGCATCCGCGGCACGCACCAGCGAAACGCCCGGCCGCGTCACCGAGATCCTCGATGCCGCAGCAAATGCCTTCACCCAGCAAAGCTACGACGCCACCACGCTGGACTACATCGGCGACGTGATCGGCGTCACCAAGGGCAGCATCTACTACCACTACCGCAGCAAGGCGGACCTGTTCGTGGCGGTGTACCGCCGCGCCATGGAAATGAACATCGAGACGATCACGCCGATCGCGCAGCAAGAGGGCGCTCGCGCTATCGATCGCCTCTACCGTATGGCCTATGCGCATTCGCTGCAGGTGATGAAGCACCTTTCCTACCAGCGCCTGGCCGTGCAGGGGCTGGAGGCGCAGCTGATGGACCGCGTGACGGATGAACAGCGCGTGCAGCTCAAGGAGGTGATCGGCCTGCGCGATCACTACGAGAAGCTGTTCGTCAAAGTCATCACGCAGGCCATCGAGGCCGGCGACCTCCCGCAGCAAAGCCCGCGCCTGGCCGTGAAGCCACTGTTCGGCGCGATCAACGGCACCACCATGTGGTACCAGCCGCGCGCGGGCGAGACCGCGGCGGACCGCGACCGGATCGCCGCGCAGCTGGCGGGTTTTGTGGTGTCGGGACTGATGCAGACCTATCAGCCTGTGGCTGAGCCTGCGCCGCAGGCCGTGCGCGAAGCAAGCTGAAGCCCTAGGCCACCCGCACCGCGCCAGCAAAAACATAACGATGGAGACACGCATGCAGACCAGCCAAAGGCCCACCCAATCCACCCCCACCGCCGACGCCACCGCCGACGCCACCAAATGGTCCGCCGTAGCCGAGTGGTACCACGCTTATTTCACCGGCCTGGTCATGACCATGGTCACGCGCCGCAGCGCGCGCGAGGCGTCGGAGCTGGTGTTCCACATTTTCCGCCGCCAGCACCTGGAGCGCTTTCTCCCCGGACTGGACAAGCTCGGCCTGCAAGGCCTGCCGCCCGCCATTGCCGCCGCGCGCTACCACTACCTCTCCAACGCCATCGGCGGGGTCAAGGTCGAGTACATGGAGGCGTCGCCGCGCAAGGCATGGGTACGCTACGCGCCGCCGCGCTGGGCGTGGCAAGGGACCGCCGTCTGTGCCATTCCCGGTGAGGTCTCGCGCGCGGTGCTGCGCGGTTGGCATGCGCACAACGGCGTGTCGCTCGGCACGCAGCGCCTGGGCTTTGTCTGCACCAAGCAGACCATGGATGGGCAGCCCGGACTGGAAGGCTACTACTACGAGTACGACCACGACATCTCGCCCGACGAGCGCCTGCGCTTCGCGCGCGGCGAAGCGGCGCCGGATTTTGATCCCACGCGGGCGCCGGTGCTGCCTACCGCAAGCTGGCCGGAGGAACGGCTGCAGAAAGCACGCCGCAACTACGCGATGGAATACGTGCGCACCGCGCTGCCCGAGCTGGTCAGCTTGTACGGCCCGTTCGACGCCGCGTACCTGGGCGGCATCACCGGCCAGTTGATCGGCATGCAGTTCTACAGCGAGACCGCCACCGCCATGGGCCTGCCAGACCACGGCGACGCGACGGACTTCGCCCGCTTCATGGTGACGCTGGCCCGCGCCCAGGGCGACGAGGCCGAACTGGTTACCGGCGGCCCACATCCCTGCGTGCGCCAGGCAAGCTGGAAGCTGATGTCCGGCATTGCCGACCTGCACGGCAGTGCCTTCGATGCGTGGAACTGCCTGCTCGATGGCGCGCTCAGCGCGCACAACCGGCATCTGGCGCTAAAGGTGACGCGCCGCCTGGACCAAGGCGATGAGGCCTTCGAATGGCAGATCGTGCCGCGCGGCAGGCCCGGCAAATTCTGACGCATCCGCTCACACGAGCCAGCGCGCCGCACCCAAGCGCTTCTCCGCAGAGCCCTGGGGAATGCGCGAGCGTGACCGAAGCCGGTTCAATGCCAGCGCGCGGCAGGGCCCGGCGCATCGCCCGCCTTGAAGTCATCGGCGCCATCAGCGCCATCAGCGGGCAGAGAAGCGAGGCAAAGGCACCCGCCGAAGACGTCTCATCCTGAAACAGAAGGCAGAAGGCAGCAAGCCGCAACGACGCGGCCACATCCCAATCGCCACCGGAGACCGCCGTGAAACTCAAGCACATTGCCTTGCTGGCCACCCTCGCCATCGCCAACCTCACGGGCGCCCGCGCGCAAGCCGCGGACGACTTCCCCACCAAGCCAATCCGCGTCATCTCCCCGCACCAAGCCGGCTCCACCACCGAGCTCTTCGGCCGCCTGCTGGTCCCGGAAATGAGCGAGCTGCTCGGCCAGTCCGTCTTCATCGAATCCAAGGCAGGCGCCGCCGGCACCATCGGCGCACGCGAGGTCGCGCTCAGCAAGCCAGACGGCTACACCGTACTCATCAACGCCTCCATCCAGGTGATGTATCCCGGCATCTTCAAGAGCCTGCCGTTCGACCCACTCAAAGACTTCACGCCGGTAGGCGTCTTCGGCTTTGCACCCATGGTGGTCGTGGTAGGCGCGCAATCCAAGCTCACCAGCTTCCCGAACATGCTCGACACCGCCCGCGCCAACCCCGGCAAACTCACCTTTGCCTCCGGCGGCCTCGGCTCGCTGCCGCACCTGGTTGGTGAGCTGGTCAACCTGCGTAGCCACGCCAACATCGCCCATGTGGCCTACAACGGGACTGGGCAGGCATTGACCGATGTGATGGGTGGACATGTCGACATCCTCTATGCGTCGGTGGCCAGTGCTGTGCCCTTGATCAAGAGTGGGAAGTTGCGAGCGTTGGCGGTGACTTCCGCTGCGCGGATTGATTCGTTGCCTAACGTGCCAACGATCGCGGAGTCGGGACTGGCGGATTTTGACGTGACGTCCTGGTATGCGATGTGGGCGCCCAAAGGGACGCCGACCGAGGTGGTGGCGCGGTTGAACAAGGCAATGCGGGAAGCGTCGGGGATGCCAGCGGTGCGGGAGCGGTTGCAGGTGAACGGGGTGATTGGCAGCAAGCTCAGTGCTGCCGAGTTTGCTCGCTTCTCAGCTGCGGAGAGTGTGAAATGGCTGGACGTGATGAAGCGGGCAAACGTGCAGCCGAATTGAGGGCTGGTGTCGAGCATCTCCACACCTGAACGGCTGACATTCTGCATGAATCGGCCGCTCGGGCATGTAACGCGGCCCGCAGCAGCCGCAGCCAAGTCGCGCGTGACTATGTTGTGTGGGTTGTGTGATCTTCGAATGCGCAGACGATGCCGTCAATCATTGCTACGATGCGCGCGGTATGCCGAAGGTCTTGATGCGTGACGAGCCAGATTTCGTAGACCGCCCCACGTGCGGGTGCCGGCCATATCTCGGTGTATCGGTTCGCCAGCAAGAGTCGGTGATCGATGGCCGGTCCCGTTTCCCTGATAGACGACAAGATCGTGGCCCGCGAATGCGGAGCCAGCAGCAGGGCTGCCGTGCTGTTCGAGATAAGCGTTTGATGCAAAGAGCGCCATGGGCCAGCGAGCCAGGCGCCGCGCGACAAGATCGGGATTATCCGGCCTGACTGACCGGACCGCGATATCCGCTTCACGCTTTGCCAGATTCAGCATGCGCGTCGACGTGTCTAGCAGGACGCGCACTTCGGGATGCGCAGCGTGCAGGCGTTCGATGGCCGGAAGCAGGAATTCGAGCGCGATCGAGTCGGTGCTGGTGACTCTTACGTCCCCCGCAAGCCGTGTATCCGTGCCTTGAGTTCGTCGGACGAGTTCATGTGCGGAGTGCTCCATTTTCTCCGCCGATCTCAGCGCGGCCTCGCCTGCGGCGGTCAAGGCGTAACCCTCGGAGGTACGCAGGAAGAGCGTTGCACGTAGGGCGTGTTCTAGTGCCGCGATCCGTCTGCCGACCGTCGCCTGATCGAGATTGAGCGTCCTGGCCGCTCCACGGAGCGTTTTTTCGCGCTCCACCGCGAGAAATACTCGCGCGTCATCCCAGTTCATCGTGCCGCCCCCATGATGCAAATTTGCATCTGTCAGCATGAATAATGCTGCATATATTCATCGGCGTCGAGGCCTAAACTGAACACAAGAGTTCCTCGTTCAATGATCCGCCCGGATCTATCGAGCCTCATCTATAGAAGGAGTGGTATCCATGTCTGCTTCAACTTATCGTGTGCCGTCGTCCATGACGGCCATCGAGATCAAACAGCCCGGCGGTCCTGAGGTCCTGGTGCCGACTACGCGCGCGGTGCCGATCCCGGCTGCCGATCAGGTTCTGATCCGCGTCCACGCGGCTGCCGTGAACGGTCCAGACGTTTTCCAGCGCAAAGGGCTGTATGATCCGCCCCCCGGCGCTTCGGACATTCCGGGGCTGGAAGTAGCCGGTCAAGTGGTTGCCGTTGGCTCCGACGTGCCCCAATTCCGGATCGGCGAACTGGTGTGTGCATTGATTCCCGGCGGTGGCTACGCAGAATATGCAGTCGCGCACGCCTGCAACACGATGCGTATCCCCAAAGGCCTGACGTTGGTGGAAGCGGGGGCCATGCCCGAAACGTTTATGACGGTATGGCTGAACCTGTTCCAGCGCGGCAAGCTGGTTGCCGGCGAATCGGTGTTGATCCATGGCGGCGCGTCAGGTATCGGTACCACGGCCACCATGCTGGCGAAGGCATTCGGCGCTGCGAAAATCATCACGACAGTTGGCTCGCAGGCGCATCGGGAGGCCAGCCTGGCGCTAGGCGCGGACCTCGCGATAGATTACCGCGAGGAAGATTTCGTCGCCGCAACGAAGCGGTTTACCGATGGAAGAGGCGTCGATGTGATCCTCGACATCATTGCCGGTGACTACGTGGCCAGAAACTATGACGCCGCAGCCATGGACGGACGGATCCTCCAGGTGGGCGTGATCAAAGGACCGGCGAAGGATCTCAACATCTTGCCGATGTTGACGAAACGTCTGACGCATATGGGCTCGACATTGCGATCGCGCACATCCGCGGACAAGGCGACCATCCTCAATGAACTGGAACGGCTGGTCTGGCCGCACATCGAGAGCGGCAAGATCAAGCCGGTTGTCTACCAGACCTTTGCGCTTGCCGACGCTCGCGGCGCTCACGAACTGATCGATTCCGGCACACACTTTGGAAAGATTGTCCTGACGACAGGTGCCGATCTCATTGGCTGAACGGTTCCATCAAGCTGTTGCATCGACCGGTTGAATCTGCAGTCGGGAACCGCCGTTCTCGGCGATGCCGAACGGACGCTTCCCGGCACTGGCGGACGGCGGTGACGGATTTTCCGCCGGCCGCCTATGGCTGGTTTGAGAGGGGAGCCAGTATGGCGAGCACCTCGCTGGCATTCCGCTCTCCTGAAAGAAAATCTAATTCGCTCCGCGAAAACGCTAACTACGGGCTACTTCGTCATCGGGTACGCTCATGGATGATTGCCAGTTCGCTGTCGCCGACAGCGGCGCGGGCCCACTTGGTCGCCATACCCATTGGGCATCCACCAAAGATAGGGCCTTCTTCCGTGAAGTCTTGCGGCACGAAGACGCCGGCCAGGAAGCGCTCTGGGACGACAAGCTTTCTAGATATCATGCAAGGATTATCATGTTGAGGCGTATTCTGCTGGTTGCTATTCTGGCACCTGCCACCTTCATGGCGGGGTGCAAATCGATGGCAAATGACACGCCGACTGCAAACGCAGCTGCCGGCACGATGCAAGGCGAAAGTTCGGTCAGCCAGCCGGAGACGCGCTCAATCGCGAAAGATGCCTACATCTACGGATTCCCCATCGTAGAGGCATACAAGACCCTATATGCCCAGGCCGTTGACAAGGGTGGCCCGAATTACAAGGCACCCTTCAACCAGATCGGCAACACCGCCAACGTCTTCACGCCGAAGGACACGGCGATCATCACGCCGAATTCCGACACGCCTTATTCGTTCGTGTGGATGGATCTGCGTGCCGAGCCAGTTGTGTTGACCCTGCCGCCAATCGAGGCGCAGCGCTACTATTCCGTGCAACTGATTGATCTATACACGCACAACTTCGCCTACCTCGGAACGCGGGCAACGGGCAACAAGGGCGGCAACTACATCATCGCCGGTCCGGGATGGACGGGCGCAACCCCAGCCAATATCAATGGCGTGATCCGCACCGAGTCGAACATCGCCTATGCGCTCTATCGGACCCAGCTCTATGACAAAAAGGATCTCGCCAACGTGAGGCGTATCCAGCGCGGGTACAAAGTCAAAACGCTGAGTGCATTTCTTGGAACCAAGGCGCCTGCGCCAGCGGCGCCAATCTCCTGGCCTCAGCCGATGCCGGGCATGACCGATACGCCGGCAATCTTCCGCTATCTGAGTTTCATGCTCCAGTTTGCCCCGACGGATCCGAGCGAGAAAGACCTCATGGCGCGCTTCGCCAAGATCGGTGTGGGCCCAGGCCTGCCATTCGATGCACGCCAGGAGCCACCTGTCGTGCAGAAGGCGCTGGCCGATGGCATCGCAGACGGGAAGGCGGAGTTTGCGCAATTCAAGAAGACGAAAGTCGATACTCGTGAGGTAAGTAGCGGCGACTTCTTCGGTACGCGCGCCTACCTGAAAAACAACTATCTGTACCGCTATGCCGGCGCAGCGCTTGGCATCTTCGGCAATTCGGCCGACGAGGCAAATTATCCGGCGTACTTCGTGGATGCGGACGGCCAGCCGCTTGATGCGTCGACCAAGCGCTACGTGATGCATTTCGATAAGAATGGGCTGCCTCCGGCGAACGCGTTTTGGTCGCTGACGATGTATGACGGCAAATCGAAGCTTCTGGTCGACAATCCTCTCAATCGATATCTGCTCAACTCCCGCATGCTCGGCCGGCTCAAGCGAGACGCCGACGGCGGCCTTACCTTCTACGTCCAGCACGACTCCCCTGGCAAGGCCAAGGAAAGCAACTGGCTACCGGCGCCGGCCGGACCGTTCTACGCAATCATGCGGATCTATATGCCGAAGCCCGAGGTAGCGTCAGGCCAATGGCAGCGTCCACCGCTAAAGCGGGTCGATTGATGACGCGTGGCCAGGTTCGATAGTGGCGCTGCCACTATGCTCTCGGGTGCCTGGACCTTCCCCGAGCCCCGGCCGGTCAATTGACGACCGGATAGGCGTCTTGTCTTATCGTGGCTAGAATGACGGCTTGCAGCGGGCATGGCGGCCGCGTCCAACACCTCACTCCTGACGAGAAATGGCGCGGAAAACGCCTGCCATGCAAAAGAAGGACACCCCGCATCAAACAATGACAAACCGGACCGGTACATGGAAGCCGAAGACCCAAAAGTTCTGATCAACGTCTATGCAGGGGACGACGATGGCGAGCCGATATTCGAGGAGCTGCCCGCCCGCAGATTGGACGAAGATACCTACGAGCTACTCTCGTCACCCGGCCTCGCCCTGAACCTGGCAAGAGGGGACATCGTCTCCATCAAGAACAAAAACGCGCATGCCGAGGTCCTGTCGAGGGGCGGGAATTTCTGCGTTCAGATCTATGAGGATGAAGACATTCCGCAGGCAATCCTGTCACGCCTGGAAAAGGAAGTAGCGGCTGGGCTGGGCGGAACGCTGGATGGTATCCACGGCGGGAATCTGTCATTGACCATCCCATCCCGAAATGGGATGGATCGGATAGGCGACTTCTTTGACCGGTTTCGCGAACAGACCGGGATTCAGTGGTACTACGCGAACATCTATAAGAATCTGGACGATCCCGATGACGAAACCCTGCTGGCGTGGTGGCCGAAGGACTGATTGTTGATCGCGCCTGGGCTCACGCCTGCGCGGCCGTCGCTTCCCGGGATTCGGCTTCAGCCGCGGCTTCCAACAGCCGGCTCACGCTGGACATCTCGATATCGTTGGGCTGCACCAACTGATCCTCATCATCCACCAGCGCCGCACGCACGCGACGTCCCGCCGAGCGGGTGAGCAATTCCACGGGCCCCTTGCCGCTCGCGGCCATGTGGTGATCACCCCACTGCATCAGTCCGATGATCACCGGCAGCAACTCCACCGCAGCGCGCGTTGGCCGGTATTCAAATCGTTCGCGCTCGCCCGGTTCCCGATAGCTCACCTTGCGCAGAATGCCAGCCTCGGTCAGCGTCTTGAGCCTGGCCGACAGCACGGCGGGGGAGCATTGCAGGCGCGCAAGGAATTCGTCGAAGCGCCTGATGCCGTGAAAAACGTCGCGCAAGATCAGGATCGTCCACTTCTCGCCAATCAGCGAGAGGGTCGCGGCAATCGAGCAGTTGCGGAGTTCTTGGGTGGTCAGATCCATGCGTTCAGCATAGCAGGCTAACTTCATTTGCAAAAGTCAGGGTATTGCCTATACTGCTGACTATTAAATATGAAGTCAGGAGCCGGACATGCAGCCCTCGAATTCCCCCAGCCTTGCCGGCCAATCCCGCCTGGCCGGCAGCGGCTGGCATGCTGCCTGCCCGGAATGTGCTGAAACCTGGAAATTGAGCGGCGGCGAGCGCGTGGTCGTGCGCGCCGTTCGTGCAGCCGATGCCGAGAAAGAGCGGGCTTTCGTCCAGGCCCTATCGCGCGAGAGCCGCTACTACCGCTTCCTGACCGGCGGGCGCGTGTCCGACGAAGTGATCGACCTGTTTATCGAGAGCAACGCCGGCCTGGCGCTGGTGGTCACGGCGGAAGTGGACGGGCTGCCGGTGATCGTGGCCAACGGCAACTATGTGGTGACGCCTGGCGAGGACGGCGAGGTTGGCGAGTTCGCCGTCGCGGTGGCCGACGACTGGCAGGGCAAGGGCATCGGCCGGCGGCTGATCCAGCGGCTGCGCGACGCGGCCGTGGGCGCCGGCCTGCATCGGCTGCGCGGCGACGTGCTGAGCGAGAACCGCCGCATGCTGGCACTGATGCGGGAGTTCGGTTTCTCCACCCGGCGCAACCCGGAGGATAGCCTGCTGTATGAGGTCAGCCTCGTGCTGGGCGAGCTGGCCGGCTACAGCGCGCAGCAAGCCGTGGCGCGGCTGTTGCCGGCCTAGGCCTCGGTGGTTGCGCGCTTGCGCGATCCGGCTGTCATCGTGCACCCCACCGACGCCGTGATGATGCTGCCAATCGCCAGCCATTGCTGCGTGTTCAGCGTTTCGTGCAAGAACGCGAGCCCTGCCAGCGCGCCCATGGCGGGTTCCATGCTGAGCAGGATGCCGAAGGTGCGGCGCGGCAGCCGCTTGAGCGCCACCATCTCGAGCGAATAGGGAATGGCGCTGGAGAGCAGGCCGACGGCCAGCCCGGCTACGAGCAGTGACGGGCTGAACATGGAGGTGCCGGCATGGGCCAGCCCGAAGGGCAACACCACCAGCGAGGCCATGGTCAGCCCCAGCGAGGTGGCCTGCCCGCCGTGGGCGTTGCCGGCCATCTGCCCGAAGATGATGTATAGCGCCCAGCCCACGCCCGCCGCCAGCGCGTAGCCGATGCCCACGGGATCGAGCGTGGCCACGTTCTCCCCAAGCGGCAACAGCAGCAGCAAGCCTGCCACCGCAAACGCAATCCACAGAAAGTCGATGGCCCGCCGTGACGACGATACGGCGACGGCCAGCGGCCCCGTGAACTCGATGGCGATCGCCAGCCCGAGCGGGACGGTGCGCAGCGACATATAGAACAGCAGGTTGGTGGCGCCCAGCGCCGCGCCGTACAGCGCGATCACGCGGGCATTGGCCAGGCTTAGCGGCATGCGCCAGGGCCGCCACACGCACAGCAGGATCAACGCTGAGAAGCTCACCCGCAGTGCCGTGGTCCCCTGGGCGCCCACTTCGGCAAACAGGCTCTTGGCAAACGAGGTGCCGATGCAGAGCGAGGCCATCGATCCGATCAATGCCAGCACGGCGACCAGGGTGGCACTCTGTTTCAGGCGATTCAGCGGCAATTGCGACTCTCATGCGATTCTGCGAGCCCGAATCTTGAACGATCCCGGCCCGGCTGGCTAGGCCGCGATGTGTTGCAAGCGCACAGCGTAGCGCTCGCCCGCGGCAACCAGCGCGTCGTCGTCCAGCTTGCGCGCCTCAAACAGCAGGAAGGGTTCGGACCCCGGCATGTCCGCCGCGACGACGATGTGGCCGTGCGGCATGTGGCGAGCCTGGTCGAAGGCCTGCTGGCGGCGTAGCTTAGTAGTTCAGCGCCAGGTTCAGCATGACCGTGCGGGGATTGCCCACCGGCACGATGTTGTTGCTCAGGCCGCCGGCATAGTACGCCTTGTCGAACACGTTCTTGATGTTGAGCGCGGCCTTCCAGTGCGATGCCACGTAGCCTACGGCCAGGTCCGCCACCGCGTAGCCGGGCACGGTGTAGTTGAAGGTGTAGCCGCGCTTGGCGCTTTCCGCGCGCATGCCGGCGCCGGCGTACCAGCCCGCCAGCGGCCCGCGGAAATGCTTGGTGCCCCACAGCGAGACGCTGTGCCGGGGCACGTTGTTGAGCGGCTTGCCCACGTTGGCGGCAACCGTGTCTTCGGTGACCTCGCTGGCGATATAGGCATAGGCGCCGGCCAGGCTCCAGCCGCCGCCAAGATCCGCAGTCAACTCTGCCTCCAGCCCGCGCGTACGCTGTTCTCCCGTGGCAATGCTGAAACCGGTATTGACCGGGTCCGAGCTCAGTACGCTGCGCCGCGTCAGGTCGAAGGCGGACAGCGTCAGCAGGCCGCTCTTGCCGGGCAGGTCGAACTTGATGCCAATCTCGGCCTGGCGCCCCGTCTCGGGCTTGAAGGTGCCGCCGTTGACGTCGGTCCCGCTGTTGGGCAGGAACGAGGTCGCATAACTGACATAGGGGCGTGCCCAACTGGTCAGGTCGAACATCAGGCCGGCGCTGCCGGTGACGGCCCGGGCGGCGTCTTCGGTGCGCGCGGCAGCCAGGCGGTCGGTGGTGCTGGTGCGGGCCGTGTCATGGCGCAGGCCGGCGCTCAGCAGCCAGCGCTCGGCAATCCGCACCTGGTCGCGGGCGTAGAAGCCCAGCGTGCTGACGTTGTTTTCCTGGCTCAGGCTGTAGGCGCTGGGGCAGTTGACGGCCGCGCCATAGACCGGGTTGTAGACGTTCAGCGCCGCGACCCGGCAGGTGCGCTGCAGGCGGCTCTCGGTGCTGCGGTTGTAGTCCACGCCGAGCGTGATCTCATGCTGCTGGCCGGCGATCTCGAAGCGCCGCTGCAGGTTGGTATCCACGCCGATGGTGGTGCCGGAGAAGTCCTGCTGCGTGCCGCTGCGGTTGAGCCGCTGGCCGTTGACGGCCATGGTGCCGCCCGCGATCAGCGTGCCCGCCAGCGACAGCGTCTGCCAGCGGAAATTCTGGTTCAGCGTCCAGCCCGAGTCGAAGCGGTGGGTCAGCGCATAGCCGAGCCGGTTCTGCTCGCCGTCGTACGGTGCCAGGCCCGGCTCGCCGGTAAAACGGCTGTTGGGCAGCGTGCCATTGCGGTTGGGGGTTAGCGTGCCGTTCACGGGCAGGCCTTGCTGGCGCACGTATTGCCGCTCGTTGTGGCTCGCCAGCAGGGTCAGGTCGGTGCGCGCGCCCAAGTCTAGCGACAGCGACGGCGCGATATAGCGGTTGCGATAATAGACGTAGTCGGTCGCGTCGTCGCTGTTCATTGCCAGGGCGTTCACGCGCAGCGCGGCCTTGCCGTTTTCCGACAAGGGCGTGCCCACGTCCGCCGTGACCTGGCGCAGGCCGTAGTTGCCCACCGTGAGTCCCAGTTCGCCGAACAACTCGGGCTTGGGGCGCTTGCTGACGATATTGACCATGCCGCCCGGCTGGACCTTGCCGAACAGCACCGAGGCCGGGCCCTTCAGCACTTCCACGCGCTCGGCGCCGAACAGCTCCTGCGCCACGCGGTTGTTGCTCTGGACCAGCAGGCCATCGACGAACACGGATTCCGAGGCACGCTGGCCGCGGATGATGAAGTCGTCCCAGCCGCGCCGGCCGTAGACATTGGTGACCACGCCGGCGGAATTGCCCAGCGCGTCGCCCAGGGTTTGCGCCTGCTGGCTGTCCATCAGGTCGCGCGTAATGACGGTGATCGATTGCGCGCTGTCTGCCGCCGAGGTGCCGGACTTGGTCACGCTTGCCGCCCTGCGCGTGGCAAAACCGGTATCGGTGCGCGGATCTTCGGCGGCACTGACGGTGACGGACGGCAAGGTGGTCACGGCCTCCGTGGCGGTCTGCGCCATGGCGGGGGAGAGCAGGCAACCCAGGGTGACAGAGGCAATCAGTTGGCGAGAGAGCATCGTGCTGCGGGAGTGGCGAAAGCGGCGAATTGTAAATGATAATGATTATCGTTTGTGAGGTTCCGCAATCTTTCTGGACACGCTGTCTGGTGGCATGCGGACGGCCTGGGGGCATACCGAATGTGCAGAGCCGGGTTTCCTGGTGAAGCCCGGCGGTCTATGGTGACTAGGAGGCTGGAGAGGACGCGCGAAGCCGGTGCCGGCACCGCCAGGGATTGCGTGCGCATCTCTCTCGATTTCTCTCTATCTGTTTCTATCCGTTACCCGACGACACAGGAGAACACCATGGATTCGTCAGCATCCCCGCGCCGCATCGTGATCACCGGCGCAGCCGGCGCGCTAGGCCGGGCCGTCACCCAGGCGTTCGCGGACGAGGGGGCCCGGCTAGCCCTGATCGACCGGGGCGTGGACGCCCTGCGGGCGCACGCACCGGTGCCCGAGGCGGCCGACTGGCATTTGCTGCTGGCGGCCGACGTGACCTCGCCGGACAGCATGGCGGTGGCGGCGCGCACCATCCTCGACGCGTTCGGCGGTGTCGACGTACTGGTACACGTGGCTGGCGGCTTCGAGATGGGCGAGCCCGTCCATGCGCTCAGCCGGGAGTCTTGGATGCGGATGATGGATCTCAACGCCTGGTCGCTGGTGGCCGTCACGCAGCACCTGGTGCCCGCCATGCTCGCCCAGGGCGCCGGCAAGGTGGTGGCGGTCACGGCGCGCGGCGCGGCCAGCGGGGCCGCCGCGATGGGCGCCTATTGCGCGTCCAAGAGCGCGCTGCAGCGCCTGGTGGAAAGCCTGTCGCACGAGGTGCGCAGAGGCGGCGTCAACGTCAACAGCATCGCGCCGAGCACACTCGACACCCATGCCAACCGCGCGGCCATGCCGGCCGCCGACCCGAGCGACTGGGTCTCGACCGCGGCGGCGGCACGCGCCATTGCCTTCCTCGCCTCGGACGCCGCGCAGGCGATCCATGGACAGCATATGGTGCTGGACGGGTTGAGTTGAGCTGCGTCCCGAGCACCGCCGGCCGAGCGTGCCCGGACGCAGCGGCTAACCGCGTCCCCGTCGTGCCAGCGGCAACGTCGCCAGCCGCTCCAGCACCACTGCGCGCATGCCCGCCGGCGCCGGTAGTTGTTCCAGCAAGGCTGGCCATCGCTCGTGGGCCATGGCCACCGCATCTTTGACGGCGGCGGTGGCAATGCGCTCGGCGATTTTCGCCTCGCGCGCGAACTCGCGGTAGGTCTGCAGGGTTTGCACGCGCTGCTGGCGGTCGATGGCGACGTTCTGGCCGAAGCCGGCAAAGCCCGGCAGGGCGGCCACGCTGACGATGTCGTAGGCAGGCGACAGCTCTGGCGCGATACCGTTGCGGTACAGGAAGGAGAAGTTCTTCAGGTGGGCGTCGCTGTTGCCCAGCAGGGTGTTGACGGCCTGCCGGATAAAGAACTGCCGCACATCCTCGATCCCGCGCACGCTCAACCGCTCCAGTAATTGCACCAGCACGGCGTAGGCTTCGCGGCCGGCGTACTTGCGATTGGGCATGCGGGTCAGCAACTGGCAACCGTCCTCGGCATGCACGCGTCCGCCCGGCTCGCGGTCGAAGCGGTCCACGGCGAGGAAATGCAGGTCCGCGCCAAGGGCGTCGGCCATGCCTTCCACCTCGATGGCGGCAAGCGGCGCCGGCCGGCACGGCGCGACCGCCACGCCGGCGGCCTGTGCCAGTTGCATCGACACGTATTCGTTGAAGACCTGGCTGTCGTCGTTGCGCGCGGGCAGCTTGGCGATCAGGTCCGACAGGTGCCCGTGGGTGGGCATGGTGTAGCGCTTGCCGGTATGCGCGGTGGACAGCGCAATCTTGTTCTGCACGCCCGAGACCGAGGCCGCGCCTTCGGTGGCGCCCTCGATCACGGCAATTTCCAGGTTGTCCGCGCCACCCGTCACGCCAACCGTGCGTACGTGCGCGGGCAGGGCGTCGATGGGCGCGGGGCGCACCACCACCGCGCCGGGCAGGTCCTCGCCGGCGGCGGCCAGAATGCCGAAATCGTCGCGGTCCTCGGGATGATGGCGTGTGGCTTCCAGCCGCTTGCGCAATTCGCTTTCGGGCAGCAGTCCGGCGAAGTAGGGCGGTAGCGCGCCGTTGGTGTTGTAGAGCGCGGGGTGGAACGGGTTGGACAGTACTGCGGCGGTCAGCGTGTCATTGCCGGGAAAGGTCAGCGAGAGGCTGAGCGTGGGCCGCAACGGGTCGCCACGAAAGGCTTCCGCGGGTACAAAGCGGCAGGTGCGCTCGACTTCGCACAGGTAGCCACACAGTACGCCGTGCAGGTGTACTTCCAGGTAACGGGGGCGCAGCCCGGCGTTCATGGTTCCTGCTCCAGGAACATCTCGACCGATGTCCTGGCTTCGCGGTCGGGGCCGCTGTCCTTGCCTTCGATCAGGCGCCGCACGGCGAGCAGGTGCTCGCGGGGCACCAGCACCCATTCCGCATCCAGCGCCGCGCTCACGGCTTCGAGTGTGGAGGCGCGCACATCGTGCCGGCCGCTCAGTGCCGTGGTGAGATTCGACGGCGCCATGCCAATCAGCCGCGCCACGTCCCCAAGCGAGGACTTCCGTGCGGCGCGGCGGGCCTGAAGCTGGTCGTAGAAGGATGACATGGCATAGTTTCATATCAAAAGATATGAAATATCATAGCACATGACATCTGCTTGGTATGTCATTACATAATTATCTTATATTTATTATGTAATATCATATCAAATCGATGGCGAACGATTTCACGCCGCCTTGTGATGGGCCGGCACCAGCGCGGCGGGCGCGGTGATCCGGAAGCGGCCGATCTCGTCCGGCGCGCACTGGGCGATCAGTCCCGTCTCCCAGGCCAGGTAGGCGCGGGCGGCGTCCTTGTTGCCTTCGTGGCGGTCATGCACGAAGAAAAGATAATCGATGCGCGTCTCTGGCGGCAGCGGCGTGGGTTCTGCTGCTTCGGGCAGGCCTGCTGCTTGCCAGGTACGGTAGCCCTCGGCCAGGCGATATACATGCCGGTAGCCTTCGGCCAGCAGGTCAAGGCCGGCCAGGTTGGCAATAGGTGGCTCGCTGGCGATCAGGATGACCGGATGGCCGTGCGTGGCGCCGAGGCGGTCTAGCGTGGCCGGCAGGCGCGGGCGGATCGACCAGGTTGCGCCTTCGGCATGGCCGCGTGCGTATTCGGCACTGTCGCGCAGGTCAAAGCGCAGCGCATCGGGCGCTTCGGCATACAGCGCGCGCAGCAGGTTCGCGTCGAGTACCGGCAGGGCGTGGGCGGGCAGCGTGCGCGGCGGCGTGGGTACCTTGATGGCGGCATTGACGCCATGGGCCAGCACGGCGCTCTCGTAGCCGAGTTGGTGCAGCCAGCTCGCCACCACGGGCGCCCGTACGCCGTCGTCATCGAACACGATCACGCGGCTGCCGCGTACGCCGATGTACTGGTCGGTGGCCTGCACCAGCTGGCCGCCGGGCGCATGCCGTGCGCCGTCGATCGATCCCTGGGCGAATTCCTCCGCGGTGCGGATATCGAGCAGGTAAGTGGTGCGGCGGTCGTCGTCTGTGCGCACCGGGGATGGTCATCTTCTGGTGTTCTTCGAAGGTGCGGCCGTCCACCAGCACCAGCGGCTCGCCGGCGGCGCGGCGCGCCACCAGTTCCGCGGCGCCCAGGCGCGGCGTTTCCTGCAGGTGTTCCACCAGTTCGCCAAACGTCTTGGACGGCACGTTGACGCCCTTGAACAAGGTGAAGCCGGCCACGGCCCAGGCCGGAGCGCCGCCAGCCAGCAGCGTGACGTCCTGGTAGCCCAGTTCCGCCAGCCGCTGCGCCGCGCGCTCGGCCACGCCGTCGCCATCGTCGAGCAGCACGATGCGCTCGCCCAGGCGCGGCGCCAGGCGCGCCACGTCCAGCTCCAGCCGGCTGTAGGGCAGCGGCACGGCGAAGAAAGGATGGCCCTCGCCATACTGGCCGTGCTCGCGCACGTCGAACAGCGCCAGCGGCTGGCCGTCGTTAAGCCAGCCGCGCAAGGCGACGGCGTCGATGGATCGGGTCATGGATTGCTCTGCGTGAAGAAGGGGGGCCGTTGTTGGGCGCTGCAGCCTCAGGCGGCGATCTTTTCGCTGCGGCTCAACTGGGTGGCGTTGTAATTGACGACGCGCCCGGTTTCCGGCTCGATGCCGATGCGGCCCGTCAGGGTTTCGAGCGGACGGCCGTACAGGTGGAAATGCAGCGTCGGCGCATCGCCCACCACGTGAATGCTGTGGATGTCATGCGGCAGGAAGCCGATCGGCGTGCCCGGGCGCACCACCAGTTCACGCTCCAGTGCGATGCTGGCTTGCCCGGGGTTGCTGCCGTCGTCGGTGCGGCGGTAGACGCGGTTGAGCTCATCGCCCTGCACGGCCACGATCACGGCCCAGGTATCGTGGTTGTGCGGGATGGTTTTCTTGCCCGGCACGATCGAGTTGAGATAGAGCGCCGGCAACTGGCCCTCTGCGCTCAGACGGTAGCGGGTGGAGGTGGTGGTGCCATCGCTGGGCGGCGGGAAGTCGGCAAAGCCGAACAGGTCCTTCTGGTCGGCCAGTTTCTGCAGGGCGGCGCTCACCTGCCCGAGCGTGGCGCGATCCACTTCATGCGGTATTGTCAGTGCGCTGACTTCGGCGAGCGTGGCGGCAATGGCTGCGTTGCGCTGGTTCTGGCGGCTTGTCTGGGTCGTCATGGGGGAGTCCCTTTATCAATGATCAATGCGATGCTGTGGCAGGTGGCGGCATTGCACATTGCACCACTCTACGGAGCGCGCGCTCATGCAAGAACTAACAATATCGCCAATGCATATTCGGTTTTGATCGGTGTGGGGCACGACATAACGATCTGCGATCTGATTCGTTAGCGCCCGGCGTGACTTCCTTTAGGCTCCAGCTTGCCCTGAATTCTCAAGAGCTTCTCGCCATGACCATTACCGACCTGTCCCAGACCCTGGCGGACGACACCGCCGCCGACCACGTGAGCGGCGCCCGCGCCGCCGCCGTCGCTGCATTCATCGCGCGCGCGCGCGCCATCGCCGGCGACCGCGCCGCCGACAAGACGCCGCTGGCCGCGATCGCCGATGAACTGGTGGCGCTGGCTGGCCAGGCGCATCTGTTCCCGCCGGCGCATTTCCCCGTGGATGCGGCCCGTCCCGCCGCGATCTACCGGCTGGCGGAAGACCCGGACGGCCGCTTTGCTCTGTTTGCCTCCGCCGGCCTGCCGGGCAAGGCGCAGCCGCCGCACGACCACACCACCTGGGCGGTGATTGCCGGGGTGCGTGGCGTGGAGCGCAACGTGATCTTTCATCGCGGCCAGGGCAGCAAGCCCGGGCGCGACACGCTGGAGCCGCTGCGCCAGCTCGACGTGCAGGCGGGCAATGCCATCACCCTGTCGCCTGCCGATGTGCACACCATCGAGCTGATCGGCGGCGCGCCGGGCCTGCACCTGCATTTCTACGGCCTCACGCTGGTGGAAGGCGGCACGCGCGCCTGGCAGGCCGCCGGCTATGAAATCTTCAGCGGCACCAACGTGCCCGGCAAAGCCTTCGGCGAGGTGATCGAGCACGAGCTGCGGACACCGTGGATCACCGCCGAAGCGCTCAAGCTGCACCAGGAGCGTGGCGACAACGTGGTGGTGGTGGACAGCCGTCCCTTCACGGAATTCCAGAACATGAGCATCCCCGGTGCGCTCGATTGCCCAGGCGCGGAGCTGGTCTACCGCATCGGCGAAATCGCGCCCGATCCCGAGACCCTGGTGGTGGTCAACTGCGCCGGCCGCACGCGCAGCATCGTGGGCGCGCAGACGCTGATCAACGCTGGCATTCCCAATCGCGTGGTATCGCTCAAGGACGGCACCATGGCGTGGCTGCTGGCTGGCTACAAGCTTGACCACGGCCAGACCCGCTTCGCGCCGCAACCGGAGCCCGCCCAGGCAGCCGCGCGCGAGCGCGCCGCACGCGTGGCGCGGCGCGCTGGCGTACGGCATATCGATGCAGCCGAACTGGCCGCCCTCGAGCAGCAGGCCGGCGAACGCACGCTCTACCGCTTCGACGTCCGCTCGCCCGAGGAATACGCGGCAGGACACCTTCCCGGCTGGCGCAGCGCCCCCGGCGGCCAACTGGTGCAAGCCACCGATGCCTACGCCGGCACCCGCCGCGCCCGCATCGTGCTGGCCGACTGGGACGGCGTACGCGCGCAGATCACGGCAGCGTGGCTGGTGCAATTCAGCGGCCACGAGGTCTACCTGTTCCGCCCCGCACCGCTCGCCCCGCGCGAATCCGGTCCGGAGCCAGTGCGCGTGCTGCGCGCCTCCGAGGTGGAGGCGCCATGGATCGAAGCCACATCGCTCACCGCGCAGCAAGCGCAGGGCGGGGTGACAGTGGTGGACGTAGACAGCAGCCTGGCATTCCGCCGCGCCCACATCCCGGGCGCATGGTTCGCAACGCCGGAGAAGGTCGCGCTGGTGCTGGCCCATGCCGGCGCTGACGGCGCCATCGTGGTGACGTCGTCCGATGGCGTGCTGGCGCAAGCGGTGGCCGCGGAACTGCGCCGCACCAGCAAGCGCGACGTACGCGCGCTGTTAGGCGGCAACGCACGCTGGCAAGCACTCGGCCTGCCAACGGAATCCGCCAAGGCCGGCAGCGCCGCCGCGGCGCAAGTGCTTACCGGCGACGAGGATGCCTGGTACAGCGCCTACGCTCACGAGGACGAAAACCGCCGGAAGTCCGAGATGCACGCCTATCTGAACTGGGAAATCGGCCTGGTCGACCAGCTGGAACGTGATGGTGATTTGCCGGTGCGGCTGGTGGACTACAGGCAGCAGTAGATGCAAAGGCATCGCTTCGCCGAGCCCCCGCTCTCTCTCCCGTCCCCTTTCCCACAAGTGGGAGCGGGGAGCCAACCAGCGGCAAGATCAACCGATTGGTGTGGCCGTGTGAAGCGCCCGAAGGGCGGGCCACACCTCAACGCGATGCGAAGCGAGCCGTAGAGGTTTACCTAGGCCGTATGGGGCGCCTCGGGAAGTAGGTCGCCGCCCCGCAGGGGCGGTGAAACTGCAGTTGCCCTTGACGTTAAGCAGCTGAAGTTGAAGCTGAAGTTGAAGCTGATTTTGCAGTTGCAGTTGCAGCTAAAACCCACCCAAAAACCATCACCGCAACGATAACCCCGAAGCCACAATCACCGAAGCATACCTCGGCAAATCCCGAGCCAATGCAGCATCCAGCTCCTGCGCCGACGACCCCACCACCACATAGCCGGCATCTTCCAGCAGGCTGCGCGTAGCCGGCACATTCAGCACGGCCGAGACATCGCGGCTGATGCGATCCACCACACCCGTGGGCGTAGCCGCAGGCGCAATCAGCCCCTGCCAGCTTTCCACCGCAAAGCCAGCGGCGCCAGCTTCCGCCATGGTCGGCACCTGCGGCAGCGCCTTCGAGCGATAGGGCGTGGTAACCGCCAGCGCAGTCAGCCGGCCGGAACGCACGTAGTCGGTCACCGCCGCCAGCGTGATCAGCGTGGCATCGATGTGCCCGCCAAGCAGATCCACCGTGGCGGGCGCGCCACCCGCGTAGGGAATGTAGTTGACCTTGATACCGACCTGGCGCGATAGCATTTCATGCGCCACGTGCGCGATGCCGCCGTTGCCCGGCAAGCCAAGCGTGAGCTCGCCAGGCTTCTTGCGTGCAAGCGCGATGTAGTCCTGCAGGTTGCGCACGCCAAGATCGGGCCTTGCGACCAGGATCTGCGGATTCACCACAGCCTTGCTGACGCCGCGAAACGCGTGGCTCGTATCGTACGGCAGCGTCTTGAACAGCGAGGCGTTCAGCGTCACGCCTTCGCCGCCGAGCAGCAAGGTGTAGCCATCCGGCCTGGCCCGCGCCACCTGCGCGGCACCCAGTGTGCCGCTGGCGCCCACCACGTTTTCCACCACCACGGGCTGGCCCCATTTCTCGCTGAGCTTGAGCGCCAGCGTGCGCGCGAGCTTGTCGGCGCTGCCGCCGGGTGCCACCGGCACCACGATGCGCACGGGACGCGCAGGGAAGGTTTCCGTGGCCTGCGTGGCATGGCTGCGGAAAGGTACGCTGGCGATGCCAGCCGCGGCGGCGGGCAGGCAGAGGAGGGTGCGGAGCAGGGTGCGACGTTGCATGACGGTGTGGCCGGAGGCGAATCGAGCGCAAAGCTTAGAAAGCGTGGCCCAAGCCGCCAACGAATCTTTCCGCGCATGGATATGCGGCTGCGCCGTGCTGGCGCGGGCAACGGCAAGCGCATAACGATTGGCTCTTTTATTCGTTCCGTGCCCGCCGGCGCTTGCGTACAGTTTGCCGGCTGCCTCGCACAAACCACGATTTAGCCAACAAGAACTCACACACACCATGACCCGCACGCTTTCGCCGCGCCCCTCGCGCCCCCTCGCCTTCGCTGCCGCCGTGCTCGCCGGTACCTTCTTTGCCGGCGCCGCGCAGGCCGACGCCACGCTCGACAAGATCCGCCAGCGCGGCAAGATCGTGGTCGGCATCATGCTGTCCGGCAGCGCCTTCGGCTCGATCGATCCCGCCACGCAGAAACCCGTCGGCTTCAACGCGGATCTGGCGCAGGACCTGGCCAGGCAACTCAATGTGGAACTGGAAACGGTGCAGGTACAGCCGTCCAACCGCGTACAGTTCCTGCAACAGGGCAAGGTCGACGTGCTGATCGCGGCGATGGAGTACAACGCCGAGCGCGGCGAGCAACTGGGCCACGTGCCCACGCCCTACTACCGCGTGGGCGGCGCCGTGATCGTGCCCAAGCAGAGCGAGATCCGCCGCTGGGAAGACCTGAAGGGCAAGACGGTGTGCATCTCGCAGGGCAGCAGCTATACGCGGCCGGTGCAGGTGGAATACGGCGCCATCCCGAAGGGCTTCAAGGGCTCGGCGGAATCGCTGCTGGCCCTGCGCGGCGACAACTGCGCCGGCGCCGTGCACGACAACACGCTGCTGCAGCCGCTGGTGCGCGGCAACCCGGAATGGCAGAACTACCGCATCGTGCTGCCGGAGCTGAATCCCGCGCCGACCGTGATCTGGACCCGCAAGGGCGAGCAGGACACCATCCAGGCGGTTGACCGCATCGTGCAGAACTGGCACCGCAGCGGCTGGCTGGTCGCCACCGAGAAGAAGGCCGGCATCCTGCCGCCGTCGCCGGCGCTCACCGAGCTGCACGACAAGCTCAAGGGTGGCCGTTCCTGATGGATGCGGCGATTGCCTGGTGGATCGATGCGGCGCGCCGCGTCGGCCTGAACTATGCGTTCCTGGCCGATGCCTATGACCGTGCCTCGTTCGTGCATGGCGCCTGGGTGAGCATGGAGCTGGTGCTGTGCACGCTCGCCGGCAGCCTGCTTGCCGGGGTGGGCATGGTAGCACTGCTGACCTCGCGCAGCCCGCTGCTGGCCGGCGCCACGCGCGCGTTTGTGGAAGTCACGCGCAATACGCCCACGCTGGTGCAGCTGTACTGCGCCTTCCTGGTCCTCAACATGCTGATCACCCACGCCTTGCAGGACGCGCAGCGGAGCAATCCGCTCACGCCATTCCTGTGGGTGGTGGTGGTGCTGTCGCTGCACAAGGGCGTGTTCCATGCGGAGGCCCTGCGCGCGGGCATCGAGGCCGTGCCGAAGGTCACGCTGGAGGCGGCGGCGTCGCTGGGCTTTGATCGCCGCACGTTGCTCTGGCGGGTGCAATTGCCGCTGGCGGTGCGCTTCGCGCTGCCTGCCCTGGTCAACAATTCCGTGGAGCTGGTCAAGGCCACGGCGGTGGCGTCCGCGATTGCGGTGGGCGATATCACCTACGCCTCGATCATGATCTGGACCCAGCGCGACAACGTGCTGGAACTGATGGTGCTGTTGCTGTTGTTCTTCGGCGCGCTGACCTGGGTGGTCAGCCAGGCGGGCAACTGGCTCGAACTTCGACTGAGGATGCCCGGCTATGGCGAGCGCTGATTCGACTTTCCTGGCGGCGCCGGCAAGGTCGCGCGCCAGCCGCCATGCGGGGCTGCTGTGGCTCCTGCCGCCGGTGGCAGTGGCGCTCTGCGCGAGCCGTCATCCGGAGCTGGCGCGCGCGCTGGCCAGCGCCTGGCAATGGTCGCCGGCGCTGGTGCGCGGCTTCCTGGTCAATATCGGCGTGAGTCTGCTGGCGATCGTGCTGGGCACGGTCGCTGTATGTGCAGGTGTTCCGCAATGCGCCGTGGCTGGTGCTGATCTATTTCTCCACCTATGTGTTTCCGTTCGAGGTGAGTATCGGCAGCCATATCGTGCCGTTCCCCGACTGGTTCAAGGTGGTGGTGGGGCTGGCGCTGCCGGCCAGCGCCAATGTGGCCGAAGTGCTGCGCGGCGCGGTGCAGTCGATCCCGCTCACGCAGTGGGAGGCCGCCAGCTCGATGGCGTTCTCGCGCTGGCAGACCTTGCGGCTGATCATCGCTGCGCAGTGCGTGCGCCGCATGCTGCCGCCGTGGATGAACCTGTATGCCACGCTTACCATGGGCACCGCGCTGGCCTCGCTGGTGGGCGTGCACGACTTGCTCGATACCGCGCAGATCGCCAGCAATACCGTCAACCAGACGGCCTTTACCGTGCTGATCTATTTCATTGTGCTGGCGATGTTCTTTGCCTGGTGCTATCCGATTTCGCGCTTCACCCGTTTCCTGGAACAAAAACATGCTGTTGCCTGAACATAGCGGCGGACCCGTGTTGTCCACGGTCCCCGTGGCTGCCGCGCCGCTGGTTGCGCTCGAGGACGTGCACCTTGCCTTTGGCGGCAACCCGGTGCTCAAGGGCATCGACCTGGAAGTGCGGCGCGGGCAGGCGGTATCGATCATCGGCCCGTCCGGCTCCGGCAAGTCCACCATCCTGCGTTGCCTTACCGGCCTGCTGGAGCCGCAGCAGGGCACGGTGACGGTCGGCGGCGTTGCAGTGCGCGCGCTGCGCAGCGAGGCCGAGCGCATTGCGCTGCGCAAGCGCGTGGGCTTTGTCTTCCAGCAGTACAACCTGTTTCCGCACCTGACCGTGTTGCAGAACCTCACCATCGCGCCGTTGCGCGTGCTGGGGCGCAGCCGCGCGCAGGCTGAGGCCACCGCCATCGCGCTGCTGCGCAAGGTGCGCCTGGCCGACAAGGCGGGCGCGTATCCGGGCGAGCTGTCCGGCGGCCAGCAGCAGCGCGTGGCGATTGCCCGCGCGCTGGCCATGGAGCCCGAGTTGATCCTGTTCGACGAAGTGACCTCGGCGCTGGACCCGGAAACGGTGGGCGAGGTGCTGACCGTGATCGGCGACCTGGTCGACGAGGGGCTGACCTGCCTGCTGGTGACGCACGAGATGCGCTTTGCCGAAGAGATCAGCGACGAGGTCTACTTCACCGAGGGTGGCCGGATTGTCGAGCATGGCCCGGCCCGCCGTATCTTCAGCGCGCCGCGCAGCGAGCGCACGCGCGCCTTCCTCAACCGCTCGCTGGGCGCGGCCCCGCGCGCGCAGGCCGACCCCTTCGTGTTCTCGTTCGACAAGCTGCGCTTTGCCGTCTGAGCGCGGCCCAAGCCACTATCCCTTATCCCTATCCCGGAACCATGAGCCATCATCGCGATACCCAACTGATCCACGCCGGCACGCCGCCCTTTGTCCAGGGCCACGGCCCGGTCAACGTGCCGGTGGTGCGCGCCAGCACCGTGCGCTTCGAGAACTCGGACGCCTATGACGATATCCGTGAGCGTCACGCACGCGGCGAGCGTGTCAGCGCCTATGGCCGGCAGGGCATGGATACGCACCGCGCGCTGGAAGACGCGATTGCCGGGCTCGAGGGCGGCAACCGCACTTTCCTGGCGCCCTCGGGGCTGGCAGCGATCTCGCTGACGTTCCTCGCGCTGCTCTCGCCGGGCGACCATGCGCTGGTGGTGGACAGCGTCTACGCGCCGGTGCGCAGGCTGGAACAGACGCTGTTGCGCCGCCTGGGCATCGAGGTCAGCTATTTCTCGCCCAGCCGTGACGATGTGCAAGCGCTGATCCGCCCGAACACGCGGCTGCTTTATCTGGAGTCGCCCAGCTCCCTGCTGTACGAGGTGCTGGACCTGCCGCGCCTGTCAACGATCGCGCACCGCCATGGCGTGGTGGTGGCAACCGACAATACCTGGGCTTCCGGCCACGTGCTGCAGCCGCTGGCGCTCGGCGTGGACGTATCGATCCTGGCATCGACCAAGTACATCAGCGGCCATTCCGACCTGATGCAGGGCGCGGTGGTGGTCAAGGACGAAGGGCTGGCGCGGCGCCTTGCCGACGCCTACGATGGCTTCGGCCTGGCCATTGGCGCGGACGATGCCTACCTCGCGCTGCGCGGCATCCGCACCCTGGCCGTGCGGCTGGCCCAGCATCAGCGCACCGCCTTGGCGGTGGCGCAGTTCCTGGAAGCGCATGAGGCGGTAGGGCGGGTGTTCTATCCGGCCTTGCCCTCGGACCCGGGCCACGCGCTGTGGCTGCGGGATTTCTCGGGCGCCAACGGGCTGGTCTCGTTCGCGCTGCCCACTGCCGATGTGGCCGCGGCGCGCAAGCTGGTGGATTCGCTGAGGCTGTTCGGGCTGGGGGCTTCCTGGGGCGGCTACGAAAGCCTGGTGCAGGTGGCAGCGCCGGAGCGCCTGGCGCAGCATTCCTACTGGCGTGGCACTGAGCCGGTGATCCGCCTGCATATTGGCCTGGAAGCGCCGGAAGACCTGATCGCCGACCTGGCGCAGGGACTGGCAACGACGGTGCAGGCATCTGTGCCGCAACGGCGCGCGGCGGCCTGAGGCGGTGCGAATGGCAGCCGTGCGCGCAAGGCGAGGCTGCTAAAAAAGGAAGCGGGACGGGAATCTGCCCGCTTCGCAAAAAAGCCAGTGTCATCGTTGCGCTGGCTTTCAGTACCCGCTTGCGTGGCAACGCCGCGTGGCCCCTCGGGCCGCGCGGTGCCGCCTCTCGAACCTGGCCGCGGGCAGTGCCGCGGCCGTCAAGCCTCAGATTGCCCAGCCGCCACCGTAGAACACGGCCAGCGCCAGTGCGATGGCCACGGTGCCCACGTTCAGCTTGCGGTACTCACCAGCCACGATGCGGCCGATCACCAGGGTGCTGAAGCCCAGCATGATGCCGGTGACGATATTGCAGGTCAGCACGATAAACACCGCGCAGACCAGGCCGGCCATGGCGTCCACCATATCGTCCATATGCAGCTTGCTGACGCTGCTGAGCATCAACAGGCCCACATACATCAGGGCAGGTGCCGTCGCGTACGAAGGCACCAGCCCGGCCAGCGGCGAGAAGAAGATCACTGCCAGGAAGAGCAGGCCTACTACCACCGCGGCCAGGCCGGTCTTTGCGCCGGCGGCCACGCCAACGCTCGATTCGATATACGCCGCAGCGGGCGCGCCACCGAAGAAGGCCGAGAAGATCGAGCTGAGCGAGTCCGTGGTCAGGGCACGGCCGCCGTTGGGGATCTGGCCCTTCGCGTCGAGCTGGCCGGCTTGGCCGGCGACGGCGCGGATGGTGCCGGTGGCATCGAACACGGCGGTCATCACCAGTGCCAGCACGCTAGGCAGCACCGTCAGCGACAGCGCGCCCTTGATGTCCATCGAACCGATCAGCGAGGCATGGCCCGGCGCGCTGAGCGCGGGCAGTGCGAACACGCCCGAGAACTTGACGGCGGGGTCGAAGGCCAGCCCCAGCGCGGAGATGGCGACGATCACCAGCAAGATACCGCCCGGCACCCGGCGCCGTTCCAGCCCGAAGATGGCGGCCAAGCCAAGGAGAGACACAACAAACCGGAAGGCGGTGATCTTGCCCAGTGCAACGGGCAGCCCGGCACCCGCGTTCTTGACCACGAGGCCCACGTCGCTGGAGGCAATCAGCAGCAGGAACAGCCCGATGCCGATCCCCGTGCCATGCGCCACGCCGGCCGGCAGGTTGCGCAGGATCCAGGAGCGCACGCCGGTCACGGAAATGGCAGTGAAGACCACGCCCATCAGGAAGATCGCGCCAAGCGCAACGGCGGGGGAGAGCCCTTGCCCGAGCACTAGCCCGAAGGCCGTGAAAGCGGTCAGCGAGATCGCGCAACCGATCGCGATGGGCAGCCTTGCCCACACGCCCATCAGCAGCGAGCCGAAGGCCGCGGTCAGGCAGGTCGCGACAAACACGGCGCTGCTATCGAAGCCAGCCTTGCCGAGCATGCCTGGCACGACGAACACGGAGTAGACCATGGCCATGAAGGTGGTGGCGCCGGCCAATGTCTCGCGGCGTCCGGTGCTGCCGCGCTCGCTGATCTGGAAGTATCTGTCGAGAAAACCCTTGACTTCGATGGACTCGATAGCGTCGATGGCTTTGGCCTCGAGCGCGTCTGTGCCGGGGGCGGTGGCACGGCCGGGGTACGGCTGTTCAAGCATGGCGGAGTGTCTCCTTTGTGGTGCACTGGGGCGGCGGCTACGTCGCTCATCCCAGGCTGTCTCGCTTTTTCGTTGTCGCTGCCGATGGCATCATGCGGGCCGCCGCGCACAAAATTGTGTCGCGTTCGGCACTGCGTGTAGCCCGGTACGCCGCTGTCGGCCGGTTGCTCGCCACTCCGTGCTGGCGCTGCCGATCCGACATGGCGCAAGACTAAGGGAGGGGCAGCATTCGTTCATAACGGCGCGAACATGGCTGACATTGGGAATTGAATATGACTGGCGGGTTGCGCCGGCGGCTGGCGGGGCGTTCGGAAAACCGCGGATTGTGGCTGGACGCGGGCAGGAAGGCAACTACCAAAGCGGAGATTGTGCGAATGCCGCCCGATTTGTCAGGACTGCCCGGACTTTTGGTAAGGGTTGCGCTGGCGGGCGCGGCAACTAGACGTATTCATCTCTTCGCCCCTACACTGCATGGCCACTCCGGCCCATCGACCGCCGCCACCTAGCCACGCCATGCAAGTGACCTTCCGTTGCGATCCGCTGCTGCAGGACAAGCTCCCGCGCCCGCAGCCTGCCCAGCAGGTGTTGCCGGACTGGGTGCGGGCGATGCGCCCCAAGGCGTTCTCGCCCCTGCACGGCCGGGACATCCGCACCATCAAGCAATGCCCGCCGTTCATCGATGCCATGACGCACGGCTTTGTGATCCTGCTGCCATGCGACGTGCGCGTGGAGCGGGGCGTGTTCTCCTGGGACTGGGACTTGCCTGAGCCGGGCATCGACGGCCACCCGCGCGCACCGCTGAGTTTTCACGTGCCGGAGCAACTGGGCGGCACGCCACTGCACTCGGATGCCGTGGCCCTGAAATTCAACAGTTTCTGGACCATCGCGCTGCCCGCGGGGTGGTCGCTGCTGGCGATGCACCCGGCCAACCGCTGGGATTTGCCGTTCCGCACGCTGAGCGGGCTGGTCGATGCGGACCGCTTCCATGATGTGGGCATCAATTTCCCGGCGCTGTGGACCGATGCCGGTTTCGACGGCGTGCTGCCCAAAGGCACGCCAGTTGCGCAGTGTTGCCCGGTGCCGCGAGCGGAGCTCGAGCTGTCCTTCGGCACGATCGATGCGGACGGCGCCGGGCGCTACGAGAAGCTGGCGGCGGAGGTGTTGACCACGCCCGGCGTGTATCGCAAGCGCTTTCGCGCGCCGCGCGAGCGCGGCGGTCAGTCCTGAGTGCTGCCGGGGTTGCCAGGGCTGCCGAGGCTGGCCAGCAAGGCACGCAAAGCGCCGAGGTCGGCCCATAGCCGGCCGCGCGGTCCCGAGCATAGTGCCTGGGCAATGCGGCCGAAGGTGTCTGGCGCAACGCGATAAGCGTGGGCGTAGGCGGCCAGGGCCGCATCGGGCTGGCCCGCTTCCTGCAGCACGATGCCGAGGTTGACCGCCGCCGGCGCGGCGTCCGGCCGGCAGGCCAGCGCGCTGCGCAAGGCGGCCTGCGCGCCGGGCAGGTCACGCCGGTCCTGGCGCACCCGCCCGAGCTGGATCCAGCCGTCGTAGTCCTGCGGGTGCGCGCCGACGAGGGCCTCCAGCGTGGCCTGCGCGGCGCCCAGGCC
The DNA here is from genome assembly GCF_000243095.1 of Cupriavidus basilensis OR16. Taxonomy (GTDB): domain Bacteria; phylum Pseudomonadota; class Gammaproteobacteria; order Burkholderiales; family Burkholderiaceae; genus Cupriavidus; species Cupriavidus basilensis_D. Next base: position 65,679 of record NZ_AHJE01000003.1, read on the forward strand.
GCCGAGCTCCTGTTGCGCGATGGCCAGGTTCAGGCGCGCTTCCCGGCTGCGCGGCTCCAGCGACACGGCACTGGCAAAGGCGTCGGCGGCCTCGGCCTTGCGCCCAAGCGCATGCAGCACCTTGCCCCGCTGGAAATGCGCGCGCGCGCTGTTGCCGTCGAGCGCAATGGCGCGGTCCAGCGCCGCCAGCGCGGCTTGCAGCTCGCCGCCTTTGCGCATCGTCTCCGCCAGTTCGATCCACGCTGGCGCGAAGCCCGGCGCTCGCTGGATCAGCAGGCCCAGTTCCGTCACGGCATCCGCCGCGCCGACCTGCAGCCTGGCGACGCAGGCCAGATAGCTCGGCTCCAGGGCATTGCCGCTGAGCGCGCAGGCGCGCAGCAGATGCGGCAGCGCCTCGGCGGGCGCATCATCGGCCAGCGCCGCCCGGCCGGCGATCAGTAGCGAGGGCAGGTGATCCGGCCGCAGCGAGAGTCCCTGCGCGATATGGCGCCGCGCCAGCGTGGCATCGCCACGCTGCAGGGCAATCTGCGCGCTCAGCTGGCACACGGCGGGATGCATCGGGTAGCGGCCGATAAGCGCGGCCGCATAGCTGGCGGCGGCATCGATGTTGCCCTGGTTCAGATGCGTGATGGCTGCCCTCAGCCCGGCTTCCAGCGCTACTGCCAGCGCGGCTTCGGGCGCGCTCGGATCCGTACTCGGCTTGGTCATGGCAAGCGGCGTGGTTGCGGTGGGGCAAGCTTAACTGGTCTTGCAGGACCACGGTGTGCGTCCGCCTGCTTCATTCAGTCAACGTCAGCCAACACTAGCGTGCTGGCCGAATTCCTCCAGGAGTCGATCGCGATGCTCATCCAGCCTGGGCGATCGCTTGAATCCGCCCGCGCCAGATTGGTTGCCGATCTTGATCGGATTGCCGGCCAGGGTGATCGGGCGGTCCTCGCCGATGCTGGCCTGCAGCAGCATGCCGCGTGCTCGCACATGCGGGTCCTGCACGATGTCGGCCACGCTTTGCAGCGGGCCGTGCGGCACCCCGGCGCGCTCCAGCGTGGCCGACCAGGTGGCGCTGTCCGCATCGGCCAGGCGCGCTTCCATGCAAGTCTTGAGTTCGGCGTGATGCTGGTTGCGCGCCACCACGGTGGCAAAGCCGCGGTCGGCAGCCAGCTCCGGCTGGCCGAGCGCGGCGCAGAGTTTCTGGAACAGGGTGTCGTTACCCGCCGCAATGACGATGAAGCCGTCAGCGGTCTTGAACATGTCGAACGGCGTGATGGAGGGATGGCGCGTGCCCAGCGGCGCGGGCACCGCGCCGGTGGCGGAGTGGCGCGCAATGGCGTTCTCCAGCAACGCGACCTGGCAGTCGAGCATGCCGATATCGACGCGCTCGCCAAGCCCGGTGCGGCTGCGCTTGAGCAGCGCGGACTGGATGCCGATGGCGGCGTACAGCCCGGCGCCCAGGTCGCCGATGGACACACCGACACGCACCGGGGCGCCGCCGGTCTCGCCGGTCACGCTCATCAGCCCGCCCATGGCCTGCACCACCATGTCGTAGGCGGGCCGGTCGCGGTAAGGGCCGGTCTGGCCAAAGCCAGAGATCGACGCATATACCAGGCGTGGGTTGGCCGTGTGCAGGGCCTCCCAGGTCAAGCCGAGCTTTTCCATCACGCCGGCGCGGAAATTCTCCACCAGCACGTCGGCGCCGGCGATCATCGCCGCGAGCACTTCGCGGTCGCGCGGGGATTTCAGGTCCAGTGCTATGGATTCCTTGTTGCGGTTGACGGAGGCGAAGTATGCCGACTCGCCATCAATGAACGGGCCCACGTGCCGGGAGTCGTCACCGCCTTCGGGGTTCTCGATCTTGATCACGCGCGCGCCAAGGTCGGCCAGCATCATGGTGCAGTAAGGACCGGCCAACACGCGGGTCAGGTCTACCACGGTAAAGCCCGCGAGCGGGAGGTCTGCGGCAATGCGATTCATGGAAATCCTCTTGGGCCGGGCAGGCCCGGGGTCATCGGTGAGAGTGGAGGGGGTGCCGTGGCTCAGTCGATCTTGGCGCCGCTGCTCAGGGTCAGCTCCGTGATGGTCTTGCCTTCGCGCTGCGCAAACTGCTTGAATTCCGCTGGCGATGCCGACGGCGAGACTTCCTCGCCGCGGCTTGCCAGCCGAGCTCGCAAGTCGGGCCTGGCCAGGGCCTTGCTGGATGCGGCGAATATCTTCTCGATCACGGCCGGTGGCGTTTGCGCCGGCGCAAACAGGCCATACCAGTTGGTTACGTCGTAGCCCTTGATGCCGGCTTCAGCAATGGTTGGATAGTTCGGCAGCACTGCAGAGCGCTTGGCGGAGGTGACGGCAATGCCGACCACCTTGCCGGTATCGATCATGGCCTGCACGGAAGCCGGCGTGGCAAAGGTGAGCTGCGCGTCGCCGGCGGCCACCGCCTGCGCGGACGGCGCGCCGCCCTTGTAGGGCACGTGGGTAAGCTGCACGTCGGCCAGCTTGGTGAACTGGACGCCGGCCAGGTGCGTGATCACGCCGTTGCCGGAGGACGAGTAGTTGAGCGCGCCGGGATGCTGACGGGCTTTCGCCAGCAGGTTGGCCACGCTGGTGATGCCGGATTCCTTGTTGGCCGCGAGCAGCAGCGGCGAGACGGTCAGCCGCGTGATAGGCGCAAAGTCCGTGGGCTCGTAGCGGATGTTCTTGTAAAGGACCTTGTCGCCGCCCATCACGCTGGCCGTGGCGATATACAGCGTGTAGCCATCGGCCTGGGCCTTGGCCACGGTGTCGGCGGCAATGGTGGTGCCCGCGCCGGGCTTGTTGTCGATGATGACCGGCTGCCCGAGTTCCTTGGAGAGCGCTTCGCCATACAGCCGCGCCACGTTGTCGGCGCCGCCGCCGGCAGGGAAGCCGATCACCACGCGGATCGGCTTGATTGGGAAGCCGTCCGCTGCCAGCACGGGGCCGGCCAGAGCGGATGCAGACGCTAGCAGGAACAGCAGGGTTGGGTGCCGCTTGATCATCGTTGTCTCCTGGTTTTGTTTTTTGCGTTCTGTGTTCTGTGTTCTGCCGCGCGCCTACCTGCCGGTGAATACCGGGGCGCGTTTCTCGCGCCATGCCGCGGCGCCCTCGCGCAAATCCGCCGACGCCCCGGCCCGCGCGATCTCGCGTTCCAGCGCGGCCGTGTCCAGCGCGCCGCGCGCGATCTGGTTCAGGGCCTGCTTCATGCCCAGCAGGGCAATCGGCGCCATGCCGGCCAGCGTGGCGCTGAGCGCTTCCACCCGCGGCGCCAGTGCGTCGGCCGCGACGATCTCGGTCAGGAAGCCCACCTTCAGCATCTCGTCGGCATCGAGCCGGGCCGCTGTCAGGAACAGGCGCTTGGCGGTATCCACGCCCAGCCGGCTCACGTAACGCTCCAGTCCGCCCCGATAGAAATGCAGCCCGAGCCTGGCCGCCGGCATGAACATGTCGCAGTGGGGCACGCCCACGCGGAAGTCGCAGGCCAGGCACAGATCCGTGGCGCCGCCATACACGCCGCCGTTGACCGCTGCGATGGTGATGGGGCGCGCGGCCTCGATCAGGTCGATCAGATCACCAAACTCCGGCGCGCCGGCGGTTTCCGTACTGCCGAGCGAGCCAATGTCGTAGCCGCTGCAGAAATACTTGCCGGTGCCGGTGAAGCGCAGCACCAAAACGTGCGCCATCGCGTTGACAGAGTTGATATGCTCGCGCAGTACCTGTAAATCGCATGGACTGAGCCGATTGGCCATCTCCGGGCGTTCAAAGGTGATTGTTGCAACGCTTTCGTCAATGCTGAGCCGCGGTTTGCCTTGTTTTTGCATATAAGATTGTAATTTAGATATATTAAAACTTATTTTAGATATGCCCAAAGAGCCGTCAAATCGAGGTTTACCCGTGCAATCGCTCCAGGACAGGATCCGGGAGGCGATTGAGGAGGAGATCCACGCCGGCAAGCTGAAGCCCGGTTCCCAACTGGATGAGCGCGCGCTGGCGGAGCAGTTCGACAGCTCCCGCACACCAGTGCGCGAAGCCCTGCTGACGCTGGCGGCGCAAGGGCTGGTGACGATCGCCCCGCGCGCCGGGATCTTCGTGCACAAGGCGAGCGTGGCTGAACTGGTGGCGATGTTCGAAACGCTGGCCGAGATGGAGGGCGTGGTGGCGCGGCTGGCCACGCAGCGCATCAGTGAGTCCGGCAGGGCGGCGCTGGCGTCGGCGTTCGAGCACGGGCGGGGCTATGTGGAGGCGGGCGACCACCCGGGCTATGTGGAATCCAATCGCGACTTCCACGATGTGCTCTATCACGCCTGTGCCAACCCCTACCTGGCCGAGCAGATCCGCATGCTGCGTCGTCGCCTGTCGATCTACTGGCGGCATCGCGGGCTCATCAATCCTGCCCGCGTGCCGGGTTCCTTCCAGGAGCACGGCGTGATCGTGGCGGCCGTGCTCGACGGCAACGGGGACGCGGCAGCGGCGGCGATGCGCGCGCACATCTCGGCGGGTGGCAAGGCCACACGGGCTCGCGCTGACGGCGCGGCAAACGCGCCAGGGCGACAACTGTGGTAGCATCGCAACAGCTTGTCCGGCCGGCCGCGCTGGCCCGACGACACTTTCTGGCGGGGGCATCGCGTTTTCTGTCCCCGGTCTTCAACGCTCTCTTCCCGCGTATCTGCAACGTGTCCGCCGACCCTTATTTCTACGAGCCCGCCAACGGGCATGGCCTGCCGCATGATCCCTTCAACGCCATCGTCGGGCCGCGCCCGATCGGCTGGATCTCCTCGCGCGGCGCCGACGGGATTGTCAATCTCGCGCCCTATAGCTTCTTCAACGCCTTCAACTACACGCCGCCCATCATTGGCTTTGCCAGCATTGGCTACAAGGACAGCGTGCGCAATATCGAGCAGACCCGCGAGTTCTGCTGGAACCTGGCAACGCGGCCGCTGGCCGATGCCATGAACGCGAGCTGCGCGGCGGTGCCGCCGGAGGTCGACGAGTTCGAGCTGGCCGGGCTCACGCCGGTAGCCTCGCGCATGATCGCGGTGCCGCGCGTGGCGCAATGCCCGGTCTCGTTCGAATGCAAGCTTACGCAGCTGATCCAGCTTGAAGGGGTCGGCGGGCACAAGGTGCCGACCTGGCTGGTATTGGGCGAGGTGGTTGGCGTGCATGTGGACAAGGCGCTCTTGAAGGACGGCATCTATGACACTGCTGCGGCCCGTCCGATCTTGCGCGGTGGCGGGCCGGCCGATTATTTCGAGATCGGGCCCGAGGCGCTGTTCCACATGCGGCGCCCGCGCTGAGCGCCTCCAGTGGTTGAGCGTGGATGCCAAGCCGGCTGATTGCCGGCTTTTTCATGTCAGCGAAGTTCGTCTTGACATACAGACCTGTCTACCCTAATAATGTAGACAGGTCTGTATCATTGTTTGGTAGCCAAACGCGCTGCAGCCCATCTTTCTTGAATCCCACTGCTGTCGCAGCCAGGAGAAACCGATGTCGTCCAATCCCGCAATCCGCCCGCCCGTGCCCCCGTTTACCCGTGACACCGCTATCCAGAAAGTGCGCGGCGCCGAAGACGGCTGGAATAGCCGCGACCCTGAGCGCGTGTCGCTCGCCTACACGGTCGACAGCGCGTGGCGCAACCGCGCGGAGTTCGTGAACGGGCGCGCGGCCATTGTTGGCATGCTCACGCGCAAATGGCAGAAGGAGCTGGACTACCGCCTGATCAAGGAGTTGTGGGCGTTCGGCGGCAACCGCATCGCAGTGCGTTTTGCCTACGAGTGGCACGACGATTCGGGCAACTGGTATCGCTCCTACGGCAACGAGAACTGGGAGTTCGACGAAGCCGGCCTGATGCAGCGGCGCTTTGCGTGCATCAACGATGCGCCGATCAAAGAGGCCGAGCGCAAGTTCTTCTGGCCCCTGGGACGCCGGCCAGACGACCATGCAAGCCTGAGTGATCTCGGGCTTTAAATCTCGGGCTTCAAGCCGGACGGCCCGATCAAGGATAATTCCCCCACTTTTTGTAGCAAGGAACACTTCAGCCATGGCCACGCCCTCCGCCCGCGAACGCATCCTGGATACCGCGGCCCGCCTGTTCTACCAGGACGGGCTGCGCGCGACCGGCATCGACAAGATCATCGCCGAGTCCGGCGTGGCCAAGATGTCCCTGTACCGGCATTTCGCGTCGAAGAACGAGTTGATCTCGGCCTTCCTGGCGCGACGCCACGAGAGCTGGATGGGCTGGTTCGAGCAGGACGTGGAAGCGCGTTTCGCCGTCAGCCCAGGCTTGGAGGTGATCGCGGATGCGTTGGCCGACTGGTTTACCGGCGGGGATTTTCGTGGCTGCGCGTTTATCAATGCGGTGGCCGAGGCGGGTGCTTCCGGCGAGGGCACGCAGGTGGCGCAATCCGTGGCGCACAAGGCGGCGCTGGCTGCCTTTATCGGTTCGCTGGCGCGGCGGCTCGGCTTGCCGGGCCCCGAGGCGATCGCCGAAGAGGCGATGCTTTGCGTGGAAGGCATGATCGTGCGTTACCAGATGACAGCCGATCCGGGCGTGGTCGATGCCGGACGGCGCTTGCTGCGCCGGTTGCAGCAAGCGCACTGAAAGGGCCGGTCGCCCCCTGAGTGTTGGGTAGACAACGCTTGCCACGACTTTTTGCGCCGCCTCCGGCTATTCGTGCCCTGTCACGAATTTCTTTGTCGCGTGATAGCCGTGCCTAGTTTCGTCGGCAACGGCGTGGCCGGCCGTCTTGGCACCGCGGCCAACCGCGTGCGTGGCATCGCGCACGGCATGCCCGGTCTTCTTTCCTGCGGTCTTGACATCGTTCTTGAACGCGTGGGCACCCGTAGCCAGGCTCGCGTGCGCCACCGAGCTTAGGGCAGCCAGCACGAACGCCACGATTGAAGTTCTCGTCTTCATCACTTTTTCATCACTTTAACCTTGCGCGAAACCGGCCATCTGGCCTTACGCCCGAGATCGTATTTTACGTCTCGCCGGGTGCTCATCATGCCGCGGCGCCCGGCTCCGTGATCGCGCTGTAGACCAGCGTGCGCAGTTGGCGGCGCACCGGGTAAGCGGACGAGGGCAAGAGCTGGGTCAGGAACAGTCCGATCAGGTCCTCCTGCGGATCGACCCAGAAGAAGGTGCTGGCCGCGCCGCCCCAAAAGAAGTCGCCCGCGCTGCCGGGCATCAGCGTGCTCGCCGGCGCCAACGTGGTGGCGAAGCCGAGCCCGAAACCGACGCCTTCGTACGTGGCCTCGCTGAACATCGAGCGCGACATGCGCGGCAGGTCCACTCCGCCCGGCAGGTGGTTGGCGGTCATCAGCGCCAGTGTCTTCGGGCCCAGCAGGCGCACGCCGTCAAGCTCGCCGCCTTGCCGCAACATGCGCGCGAAGCGCATGTAGTCAGCGGCGGTGGACACCAGGCCGCCGCCGCCGGAGATGAAGGCGGGCGGCTTCAGGTAGGGGCTGTCGCGGGGATCGTCCTGCAGGACCGGCCCGCGCGTGGATACCACCTTCGAACCCAGCGCGCCGACGGCGTAGCAGGCACAGAAGCGCGACGCCTTTTCCTCGGGCACGTAGAAGGCAGTGTCGACCATGCCCAGCGGATCGAATATCCGATTCTTCAGGAAGGTCTCGAAAGGCATCCCGCTGACCTTGCCGACGAGGTAACCCAGCACGTCGGTGGAAACAGAGTAATTCCAGGCTTCCCCCGGCGAGAACTCCAGCGGCAGCTTGGCCAGCTTCTCGATCATGTCGTCCAGCGTGCCGTCGGTGGCGATCTCGCCCAGCTTCAGCTTGCGGTAAGCCGCGTCCACGTTGCTGTTCTGCTGGAAGCCATAGGTCAGGCCGGAGGTGTGGCGCAGCAAGTCGACCACGAGCATCGGGCGCGCCGCCGGGCGCGTCTGGAAGCTCTCCATGAAGCCCCCGGCGTAGACGCCCAGGTTCTCCCACGCCGGAATGTACTTGCTGACCGGATCGTCCAGGGCGATCTTGCATTCCTCGACCAGCATCATGACCGCCACCGAGGTGACGGGCTTGCTCATCGAGTAGATACGGAAGATCGAATCCTCGGCCAACGGAACCTGCCGTTCCCGGTCAGCCAGGCCCAGCACCGAGTTCAGGGCCAGTTCGCCGCGCCGCCACACCTGGATCAGGGCGCCGGGCAGCTTGCCGGTCGCGATATAGTTTTCGTCGATGAACCGTTCGACCCGCCCGAGCCGTTCCCGGGACATCCCCTGCGTTTCGCTGCCTTGCATCTCGCTCCTCCTTGTTATTGCCTTCATGCCCGCGCCGGCGTCCAAGAGTTACGCGGGTAAATACGGGCGCGTCGGTCTTCGATGCCGACCTGGCCCCGCCCGCACCCCGCCATCATGACATCTGCGGCCTCCGCTCGCCAGGCGGGCGGCGCGATGACGAGCGCCAAGCGCGGCCGTCACGCACGCTCCTGGCATAAGGCCGACATGCAGGAGTGGTGCCTTGCGCGTCGGCTTCTCGGCCATTTCTGGCATTTCGGCCAGCGCGAGCCTTGGCGAGACAACGCCGCGCGAATAACTTTCCCCGCGCAGCAGTACTACAGGTACCGGCACGGCGCGGCGGCCAAGACAAACGGGGGGGCGGACCATGAACGACGAGCACAGCCCGGCATGGCCGGAACTCGCCTCAGGCACCACGCCGGTGCCGGACGCCCACCTTGTCACGCTGCGCTGCGGCTATTGTCACCACGGTATCTACGTGGGCGATGGCAAGGTTGTGCAATACGCCGGGTATTGCCGCACGCTGCACCATGGGCCGGTGGAAGAAATCGACCTTGTCCAATTTTCCGCCGGGCAGCAGGTCTGGATAGACGCCAGCATGGCCCCTAGATACCCGGGCCATGAAGTCGTGCGGCGGGCACGCTCCAGGCTGGACGAGGACAGCTACCGGCTCCTTACCAACAATTGCGAGCACTTCTGCGCCTGGTGCCTGGCCGGCGAAAGCCGCAGCGAGCAGGTGCAAGCGTGGCGGGCCCACCCGCGCTCGGCGCTGCGCAGCGCGGTCCGGCTCGTCAAGGCGTTTCACAGCAGCCTGCCGGCGATCGGGAGTCCCGCCGCCGGTGCGCCCTCAGCACTGCTTCCTGGTCACACGTTTGCGCTGGCCGGGTGGCTGCCCTCTCCTTAACGTCGGAGCTCAAGCATGACTCCCATCGTCCCAACAAAGTACGCACCGACGCTTCGCACGCGTTTTGCGAGTCCGCTGCTGGCGCTGGCCGCAGCGATCCTGGCGGGTGGCTGTGCGACCCCGGTGTGGCAATCGGTTGCGGCGGGCGCCAGCCAGGCCGAACTGCAGGCCAGGCTGGGCACGCCGCGTGAGATCTATCAGTTGCCGGATGGCTCGCAGCGCTGGCTCTATCCCGCGCCAGGCGAAACCAAATGGGCGGCCGAGCTTGATCCCGGTGGTCACGTCGTGAGTGTCAGGCAAATGCTGACCGGCGAGGAGTTCGGCCAGGCCAGGATCGGTGAGTGGACCATGCGCGATGTGCGGCTGCGCTTCGGGCAGCCTGGCGAGATCGTCTACTTCTCGCGCATGCGCCGCACGGTCTGGAGCTACCGGTTCGCGCCTGACGGTGCATCGTACTCGACGATGCATTTCTACTTTGATCCCGAGGGCGTGTTGCGCCTCACCCAGGTCATGCCGGATTTCCTGTCCGAGCAGTAGCCCACGCGCGCGTGCCGTGGGGCGCGCCTTTTTGCTCCCGGGATTGGCCACGTGAGCAAGTCCCGCCCGGGAATAAACTGGCGCCTCGGCCGGTCATACATGGGCAAGGCACAGGAGGGTACCGTGGATGCAACCGACGAGGCCCGCCGCTTTTCCGAAGTGGCGCTGCCGCATCTGGATGCCGCATACAACCTGGCACGTTGGTTGAGCGGCAGCGCGAGCGACGCGGACGATATTGTGCAGGACGCCTACTTGCGCGCCTTCCGCTTTTTCGACAGTTTTCGGGGCGACAACGCGCGCGCGTGGCTGCTTGCCATCGTCAGGAACACGTGGTTCACCGAGTGGCGCAGACGGCGCGATGCGGCCGATGGCACGCCCTATGACGAAACGTTGCACGGCGACGAGCGTCTGCCGGGATGGATCGACGATATCGGGAGCAATCCTGAAATGCTGGCGGTTCGACAAGAAGATGCGCACCTGGTCCACCGCGCGCTCGAGAAGTTGCCGGTCGAATATCGCGAGGTGCTGGTGTTGCGTGAGCTGGAGGACATGAGCTATCGCGATATCACGCCTGCGCCGGGACATTCGATGGGAGCGAATCATGAACGACGACAAGACCGTGAGTTCGATGCACAGCCTGCTGAGCGACGGATCGCTCTACCATCGCGCGCCGCCGCATCTGCGCGCACGGGTGTTAGCCGGGCTGTCGCGCAAATCTCGCCGTCCGCCCTGGTTTTCGTGGCGCAACCTGGCCATCGATCGCGCGCAGGCGTGGGCCGGCGGTGGCCTTGCAGGTATCGCGGCCTCTGCGCTGGTGTTCGGCGCGCTTGGCTTGGTACAGCCCTCGCGAACCAGCATGCTGGGCGAAGAGATCCTGTCGAGTCACGTACGTTCGCTGTTGTCGCAGCATCCAGTCGATGTCGTTTCAACCGATCAGCACACCGTGAAGCCTTGGTTCAACGGCAGGCTCGACTATGCACCGCCGGTCGTCGACCTGGTGGCGCAGGGCTTTCCTCTTGCCGGCGGCCGGGTCGACTATGTCGGCCATCGCCCTGTCGCCGTATTGATCTATCGCTACCAGCAGCACCCGATCGATCTCTATGTGTTCCCGGCGGCGGGCAGCCCATCAGCGCCTGTGGCCTATTCGGCCGACGGCTACTCGATGGCGCGCTGGCACCAGAACGGCATGAACTTCTGGGCCATCACCGACGCGCAGCCGGAGCATCTGAACCTGTTCGTGCGGGCGGCGCGGACAGGGCAAGGCAATTAGCGGGAATAAGGCGGGCACTCGCGCGGTTCTACTAGTGCATGGCGAACCAACTCTCAGGGTTGATCGATATCCCGGAAACCCGGTCGGCATGCGAGCGCGAACGTAGCCACCATGGCAATGCGCTCTGGAAGCTATCCCTACCGCATTTGGAGATCGTCATGAAAATCCTGATTTCGGCGGCTATTGCCGCATTGGCATCGTTCGCAGCCCTGGCCCAGGCATCCACCATCGCCACCGATGCCACAAGCTCGAACAGCAAGGCCCATATCACCGGGCCGCGCGATCCCTACACCGACGGCGCGAAAGCTGGCAGGTTCGATGTCTATTCAGAGGGCGCAAACATTACGGAACGGCGCGATCCGTTCACCGACGGCGCGCACAGCTAAGACGCTGCCAGGACCGCAGGCGGCTAGGATCGAGGAGGGCGGGTCTGTGACCCGCCCCTGGCCGAGAGAACTTCCCTTGCGCTCTAGCCCTCCTGGGCCGCGCTATGGACTTGGCGCCTTTGCCCTTCGTCCGCGGTGATGGCCACCCGGTTGCGCCCGGACGCCTTCGCCTTGTACAGCGCTTCGTCACTTGCATTGAAGAAGACCCGCAGGTTTGCGAAACGTGCGCGGCCCTCGGTGGTGGCCACACCGATACTGACCGTGAGTACCTGGTCGGCGCTCCCCGCATTCGGGATCGCCAGGCTCTCGACTGCCGAGCGAATCTTCTCGGCGACGGCGATGGCGCCATCCACGCCGGTGTTGGGCAGCAGCACGGCAAATTCCTCGCCGCCGTAGCGGGCGGCATAGTCACCAGGCCTGCGGATATTGTCGGCAATGCAGCGGGCAACCGCAGCCAGCGCGTCGTCGCCTCCCGCGTGCCCGTAGCGGTCGTTGAAACGCTTGAAATGATCGACATCGATCATGAGCAGGGACAAGGGCTGCTGGTTGCGCCAGGCCCGGCGCCACTCGATGCCCGCGGCTTCATCCAAGGCGCGCCGGCTGCCGATACCGGTCAGGCCGTCCGTGTTGACCATGAGCCGCAGATGTTCCTCCATCGCCAACCGGCGCCTGAACTGCTGGGCAATCAACATCGAGAGGGCGATGAGCATGATGTCGAGGGCGATGATCAGCCCGCCAAGCAGCCATGCCCTTTTGCGCCATTCCGCGTAAATGTCATCGGTCGACAACGTGGCGGAAGTCATAGAGCCGCTCAGTGCCATCCAGCGCGGCGATGCCGACATAGGAGCCTTGCGAGGCTTGCGTGAGCGGAGCGAAGGACGGGCTGCCGGCAATGCTCTGCCCAATCGTGCGTGGGCCTTCCGGGCGGCGCATGAGAACGATGCCATCGTCCCGCAGTAGCGTGATGGTGCCCCCCGGGCCAAGCTTCGTCCCCGCGAACAGCCTCCTGAAATAGTGGATACGCAGCGTGCCGACGACAATGCCGGCAAAGCTGCCATCGGCGTGCGACAACCTGCGGCTAAGGCCGATCGACTGGCCACCATCCGACAGGCGAGGCTGGAATGGCTGGCTGATATACAGCCCTGCCGTGGACGAATCGCGATGCACCTTGAAGTAATCGCGGTCGGCGAGATTGACGGGGCGGGGAGGGGTCGAGCGGGAGTCGAGCACGAGGTGGCCTTGCTCGTCCGTCACCAGCAGGGAGCCCATGTCCGTCGCGGTCGTGGAGCGGTCAAACAACACTAGCTGGCGGATGGCGGGAGGCAACCGGAGAATCTCGGGATCCTTGACGCCGTCGATCACGGAGTGCAACGACAGCGCATAGATTTCCAGATTGCGGGCGATATCGCGCTCCAGGATCAGCGAGAGATTGGCGGCCCCTTCTTGTGCGCGTCCAAGCGCGTCCTGACGCATTTCAACGAGCGCACAGCCTCCGATGGCGGCGATGGCAACAGCAAGGGCAATGCTGCTGGCCACGAAAAGACTGAGGGGTTTGAAGTTCACTTTTTTGGCGCCGGCCAAGGCTGTGCGCAGCCGCGCGTTCCTGTAAGCAGCCACTAGTTTTCTCGGCACCCGATGTCATTCAACCATCGGGTTGTCTTGTGGCTCGCGCTGCTTGGCATGGTATTGCGGCGTGGATGCGTCATGCTCCGTAGTAGAAGGGACTGCGCACGGCATCGATCCGGGGTTGGCCTGAACCCGTGGACATGTTGGCGCTTGCCTGCACATGACCTTGCGCCTGCGGTTGCGGGCTGGCGGCGCCAGCGCTGGCGGATGCGGCGTCCTCGGCCGCTACCTTGGCCTCGGCCGCCTGAATGTCCTGGGGATAGGTGGCGTTGTCGCCATGGGCCGGCCGGTAGCCGGCCTGTTCCAGCCGGATCAGGTCGGCACGGACTTCAGCACGGGTGACGGGCGCCTGCACGCTTTGCGCGAAGGACAGTGCCGGCACAACCAGGGCGCAGGACAACAAGACGGTGCGAACGATTGCTTTCATGATGCGTTACCTCTTTCGGTTGAAGTGGCCCGTTGCCGCCGGGGCCGTGGTGCTTTCATCGGGATGATGAAACGCTGTAACCAGTATTGGATTTGGCAGCTGACCTCGGCCTGACCGTCTCATTACATTGCCGTCATGTTGGCCCGCCAGTGCAGCCGGTGCAGCCCGTGCTGCTAGGGCGCTACAGCGGCCGGTTGCCAACCCCCACCCAGTGCCTTGACCAGCATCACACTCGCTACCAACTGGCGTCGGTGCACCGCCTCGGCGGCTCGTTCGCTGGCAAGCGCGGTACTCTCCAGCACGCTCACGTCGAGAAAGGCCACCGCGCCTTTGCGGTAGCGGTCCAGCCCCAGCGCGAGCGCCCGCTCGGATGCTTGGCTGGCCGCTTGCTGGCTGCTTGCCTCGTCCTGCAGCGCATGCAATGCGGCGAAGTTGTCTTCCACCTCCTGGAACCCGCGCAATACGCTTGCGCGATAGTCGGCGGCACTGGCGTCGAACTGGGCGCGCGCGCTGTCGGCTACCGCCTGGCGGCGGCCACCGTCGAACAGCGTGGCCGCCAGCGCCGGGCCGATCGCCCAGAAGCGGCTCGGCGCGGTCAGCCAGCCAGCCAGGCTGGTGCTTTCCAGGCCGCCGCCGACGGCGAGCAGCAGGCTCGGGAAAAACGCGGCGCGGGCCACCCCGATCTGCGCGTTGGCGGCGGCCACGCGGCGTTCGGCGGCGGCGATGTCGGGGCGCCGCTCCAGCAGTTGCGAGGGCAGGGCGGCCGGCATGGCCGGCAGGGTGGGCTGCACCGACGTGTCAGCCAGCGGCGGCAGCGAGAAGCGTGCTACGGGCTCGCCCACCAGCGTGGCGACGGCATGTTCCAGTTGGACGCGGTTCAGGCGCAGCTCGGCCAGTTGCGCCTTGGTGTTTTCAAGTTGGGCGCGCGCCTGCGCCACGTCGCCTTCGGTGGCGATGCCGCCGCGGTAGCGGTTGTCCGCCAGCTCCAGCACCGTGCCGTAGGCTTGCACGGTGCGTGCGAGCAAGTCGAGCTCGCGGTCGGCCGAGCGCAACCCGAAGTAGTCGGCAGCCAGTTCGGCCTGCAGGCCGAGGCGCACCGCGGCGACGTCGTCCGCGCTAGCCTGGGCGCGCGCCTCGGCTGCGTCCACGCCATTGCCGATGCGGCCCCACAGGTCGGGTTCCCACGAGGCCGTCAGGCCCAGCAGGTGGCCGGGTTCGGTCTTGCCGGCGAGAGCGCGGCCCACCACATTGGCTGAGGTGTGGCTGCTGTTGACGCTGGCTCCGGCGGTCACGGTGGGGAAGTACGCGGCATGGGCGGCCCTGGCCTGGGCGCGCGCGTCCTGCAGCAGGGCCACCGCCTTGCGCAGGGTCTGGCTGGACACGTCGATGCGGGCTTCCAGCGCGTCGAGGGGCGCGTCGGCGTACACGCGCCACCAGTCCGGCGCGATGCCGGCCGGGCCGCCCGGACGCGCGGCGCTGGCGCCGGCTTCCTTGTACGCGGCGGGCGTGTCAACTGTGGGTGGTTGGTAGGCCGGCGCGGTGGCGCAGCCGGCCAGCAATGCGGCCAGCGCTAACGAGAGAATCGAAGCAGCAAGGCCGGTGGTCTTGCGGCGCGGGCGGGCGGCGGGAACTCGGGTTTGACGAGAACGCTCGGGAGTGTGCATGGCGGGCTACCTTGCCTGGCTGGCCGCGGTTGCGCGCCGCGTGGCCGGCGCCGCCTGCGCGACCCGGACCACATCGCCCGCCAGCAGGCCGTCGCCGGGATTGACCACCACCTGCTCGCTGCCTTGCAAGCCCTCCGTGATCTCCACGTGCGAGCCAAAGTCACGGCCGAGGGTCACCGGGCGGATCGCCAGCTTGCCGCCGGCGCCGACCACCGCGACGCAGGTGCCTTGCGCACGGAACATCAGCGTGTTGGCCGGCAGGTCCAGGCCGGCCCGCGTTTGCGGCGCGCTCAGGTGGACCTCGGCATAGGCGCCGGGCAGGATCCGGCCCCCCGCGTTGTCCACGTCCAGCTCCACGCGCAGGCTGCGCGTAACGGTGTCGATGGCGCCGGCATTGCGCGCCACGGTGGCGGGAAAGCGCTGGCCGGGGAACTGCGGCAGCGTCAGCCACGCCTGCATCTGCGGGCCGGCCATGCCGCTGGCGTCCTGCGGCACCTGCACGTACACGCGCAGCCGCGTGCCGGCAGAGAGGTGGAACAGCTCGCGGCCCGGCCCGCCGGCGCTGCCGGCATCGATCAGCGCGCCGGTGTCCACGTTGCGCGCGGTCACCACGCCGTCGAACGGCGCGCGGATCTGCGTGTACGAGGCGAGTTGCGCCAGCCGTGCCGTGTTGGAGCGGGCGGAGGCCAGCGTGGCGGCCTTGGCCCGCATGTCGGCCACTTTCTGGTCGGTATCCTGCTGCGCCACCGAGCGGGATTCGAGCAGGTCTTGCCAGCGCTCGGCGGTGCTTTTGGCCAGCGCGTAGTTGGCCGCTGCGATGGCTTCGTCGGCGTGCGCCTGGCGCAGCTGGTCGCTGACCTCGGGCGCATCGATTTGCGCCAGCAACTGGCCTTGCCTGACCGGCGTGCCGATGTCGGCGTACCAGCGGCGCAGGTAGCCGTTGACGCGCGCGTAGACCGGTGCGTCCTGGAAGGCGCGCACGTCGCCCGGCAAGGTCAGCTCCTGCAGCGCCGGCGCGCTGGCGGGCCGCACCGTGGAAACGGTGGTGGCGACAGCCTCGGCGGTGCGTACCGACAACGTGGCATTGGCCTGCAGCCTGGGCACGATGCCGGCGGCCAGGGCGCCGGCGAGTACGGCCAGTACCAGCAGGCGGGTGCGCAGGCGGCCCGCGCGCGCGGGCGCCACGGCCGCGGTGGCAGAGGTGGCGGCGGTGGTGGCGGCGGTGGCGGCGGATGGGGAAATGTCGGGAACAGGGCGTGTCATGCCGGGCCTTTGTGGTCGAGACCGAGAGCGGGATGCAAATCAAGACAGGGGCTTGCCGCGCGCGCGGCAAGCCAGCGGTGCAGCAGTGCGAACAGGGTGGGCACCACCACCAGCGTGGCGATGGTGCCGCAGGCCAGTCCGCCGATCACGGCGCGGCCAAGCGGGGCGTTCTGGGCGCCGGCGTCGCCCGCGCCAAGCGCCATCGGGATCATGCCGATCAGCATGGCCAGCGCGGTCATCACCACCGGCCGGAAGCGCCCGATGCCCGCTTGCAGCGCCGCATCGAAGGGCGCCACGCCCGCCGCGCGCAGTTCGCGCGCCAGGCTCACCACCAGGATGCTGTTGGCGGTGGCAATGCCGATGCACATGATGGCACCGGTCAGCGCCGGCACGCTGATGGTGGTGCGCGTGACAAAGAGCATCCACGCCATGCCGGCCAGCGCGCCCGGCAGGCCGCCAATGATGGCCAGCGGATCGAGCCACGACTGGAAGTTCACCACCATCAGCAGGTACACCAGCACTACCGCGATCGCCAGGCCACCTAGCAACCCGGCGAAGGACGCATGCATGGTCTGCACCTGTCCGCGCACCACCAGCTCCGAGCCGGGCGGCAGCGTCTTGCGCGCGGCATCGACGATGTGGCCGATGTCGCCGGCGACCGCGCCGAGGTCGCGCCCCCGCACCGAGCCGAAGATGTCGATCACCGGCTGCACGTTGTAGTGCGACACCACGCCTTGCTGGCTGGACCGCACCACGTTGCCGAGCGAGCCGAGCAGGTCGCCGCCGGTGCCGGGGCTGGCCGTGCCGGCGCCAAGGCCTAGCGGAATGTTGGACAGCGACTGCAGCGAGCCCATCGCGGCCTGCGGCACCGACACCATCAGCGGATAGCTCACGCCGTTGCGCGGGTTCAGCCAGAAGTTGGGCGAGGTCTGGCCGCTGCCGGAGAGCGAGATCAGCAGGTTCTGCGCCACCTCGCGCTGCGACAGCCCGGCCTGTAGCGCGCGCGTGCGATCCACATCCACCGTCAGCGCAGGCTGGTCGTCCGGCTGCTGGATATGCACATCGGCCAGCCCCGGCACCGCGCGCAACCGGCCAATCAGTTTCTGCGCCACCGCGCGATTGGCGGCCAGCTGGTTGCCCACCACCTGGATATCGATCGGCGCCGGCAGCCCGAAATTCAGGATCTGGCTGACGATGTCGGCCGGCAGGAAGGAGAAGCTCACGCCCGGGAAGGCCTTGGGCAGCAGGGCGCCGAGCTGGTCGACATAGCTCGCCGTGGCGCCGTGGCCTGGCTTGAGCGACACCAGGATCTCGGCGTCGGCCGTGCCGATCGGCAGCGCGGAGTCATAGGTCAGGTTGATGCCGCTCACGGGCAGGCCGATGTTGTCGATGATGCCGGCCACCTGGTCCGGGCCGATGGCCGCGCGGATGCGGTTCTCCACCTCATCGGCGATGCGCGCCGTTTCCTCGATGCGGGTACCCGTGCGGGCACGCATGTGCAGGCGGATCTCGCCGCTGTCCACGCTCGGAAAGAAGTCCTGCCCCAGGAAGGGCACCAGCGCCATCGAGGCGGCGCAGCAGGCCAGGAAGGCCGCAGCCAGCCGCCTGGGGTGGCGCAGCGCTGCAGCGAGCGTAGCGGCGTAGTGCGTGCGGACGCCCTCGAACCCGTGTTCAAAGCGTGCCTGCAGCCGCGCGCAGGCGCGATGCAGGCGGCCGGGCTTGCGCGTCTGTGCCGTGTTGTCGTGCTCGTCATTGCGTGCGCCGTCGCGTGCGCCGTTGCGTTCGCCACGCAGCAGGTAATGCGCCAGCGTGGGAATCAGCGTGCGCGAGAAGAAGTAGGACGCCGCCATGGCAAACACCACCGCCTCCGCCATCGGCACGAACAGGTAGCGCGCCACACCCGTGAGCAGGAACATCGGCAGGAACACGATGCAAATCGACAGCGTGGACACCAGTGTAGGCACGGCGATCTGCGCCGAGCCTTCCAGGATCGCCTGTTCCAGCGGCTTGCCCAGCTCGCGGTGGTGGGTAATGTTCTCGATCGCCACGGTGGCATCGTCCACCAGCACGCCTACCGCCAGTGCCAGTCCGCCCAGCGTCATGATGTTCAGGGTCTCGCCGAGCGCGCTGAGCGCCATCAGCGCGGCCAGTACCGAGAGCGGGATCGAGATCGCGATGATCAGCGTGGCGCGCCAGCTGCCCAGGAACAGCAGGATCATCGCGGCGGTCAGGCAGGCGGCGATCAGCGCTTCGTGCAGCACGCCGTGGATGGCCGAGGTGACGAAGACCGACTGGTCCGAGACCGGCTGCACACGCAGCGACGGTGGCAGCCCGGCCATGATGCGCGGCAGCATGGCCTTGACCTGGGCGATGATGGACAGCGTGGAGGTATTGCCGCTTTTCTCGATCTCCAGCAGCGCGGCACGCTTGCCGTCGCGGCGCACCACATTGGTCTGCGGCGCGTAGCCGTCGCGCACCTGGGCCACGTCGCGCACGTAGATCGTGCCGCCGGGGCCGCTCTTGACCGGCAGGTTGTTGAGCTCGGCCACGGTAGCCGTGCTGCCGTTCAGGTCGACCCGGTACTCCAGCGCGCCGATCTTGGCGGTGCCCCCGGGTAGCACCAGGTTTTGCGCATTGATGGCGTTGACCACGTCCAGCGGCGCCAGGCCGCGTGCCTGCAGCGCGCGTGTATCGAGATCCACCATCACCTGACGCACCTTGCCGCCGTAAGGCAGCGGCACGGACGCGCCCTGCACGGTGGCCAGCTGCGTGCGGATGAAGTTGTTGCCCAGGTCGTACAGCTGCTGCTCGGGCAGCTGGCCGCTGGCCAGCGCCAGCCGCAGGATCGGCACGGTGGAGGCGCTGTAGCTCAGGATCAGCGGTGGCGTGGTGCCTGGCGGCATGTTGCGCAGCATCGATTGCGCGCCCGAGGAAGTCTCGGCAATCGCGCGGTTGATGTCGGCGCCGGGATGGAAGAAGATCTTGATCACGGCCACACCGGCGAGCGACTGCGACTCGATATGCTCGATATCATCCACGCTGTTGGTCAGCGAGCGCTCGTAGCCTGTGACGATGCGCCGCGCCATGTCCTCGGCGGACAGGCCGTTGTAGGTCCACACCACGCTGACCACCGGGATATCGATGGCCGGAAAGATGTCGGTGGGCGTGCGCAGCAGCACCAGCGGGCCGGCCAGCAGCAAGCACAAGGCCAGCACCACAAAGGTGTAGGGGCGGCTCAGCGCGAGCCTGACAATCCACATGGTTTGCACTCCCGGGTGATGGATGCGTACCGCGCCCGCCGCTGTCTTGCGGCGTCCGCGGTGATCGATGGCCGCATTCTAGAAAGCCATGGGGGCCGGGAACGCTGTCGAATCGATTACAGATTTGTCATTCAGGCGCACCGCGCCAGCGGCTATCATCCGAGCATGCAAGGCGCCCGGAGCGCGGCTTGCCGGTACTGGCCGGATGAGGACGGAAGGGGACGGACGAGGACGGACATGAGAATTCTGGTGGTGGAGGACGAGCCCAAGACTGGCGAGTACCTGCGCAAGGGGCTGACCGAATCGTCCTTCGTGGTCGACCTGGCGGTGACCGGCGCCGATGGCCTGCACCAGGCACTGGACGCGGCGTATGACCTGGTCATCCTTGATGTGATGCTGCCCGGCATGAACGGCTGGGAGGTGCTCAAGCAATTGCGCGAGCACAAGGACACGCCGGTGCTGTTCCTGAGCGCGCGCGATGAAGTGGAGGACCGTGTGCGCGGGCTGGAGCTGGGTGGCGACGACTATCTCGCCAAGCCCTTCGCCTTTGTCGAGCTGCTGGCGCGGGTGCGCACCTTGCTGCGGCGTGGCCCGGCGCGCGAGGCCGATCGCATCGAGATCGAAGACCTGGAGATCGACCTGATCCGCCATCGCGTGACACGTGCCGGCCGGCGCATCGAGCTGACGCCGCGCGAGTTTTCCCTGCTGCATTTCCTGGCGCGCCGGCACACCGAGGTGCTGAGCCGTACCCAGATCGCCTCCCATGTCTGGGACATGAATTTCGATAGCGACACCAACGTGGTGGATGTGGCGGTGCGCCGCCTGCGCGCCAAGATGGACGACGATTTCCAGCCCAAGCTGATCCATACCGTGCGCGGCATGGGCTACGTGCTGGAATGCCGGCAATCCTGATGCGCAGGCTCTCGCTCACTACCCGCCTGGCGTTCGCCTTCGGCCTGGTTGCCGCAATCGTGTTCGGCGGCGCCGGGGCCTACCTCTATCGCGCCCTGGCCATGCAGGTGATAGAGCGCGACGATGCGGAACTGCTGCGCAAGGCGGTGCACGCGCGCGATGAACTGAGGGAGCAGGGGGCCCGGCCCGACAGCAACTGGCGGGAGGTGGGCGGCGTGGTGTCCGGCAACGACGAGTTTGCGCTGGTGGTGCGCGCCGCCGGCGGCGCTGTGCTGCTTGCCGCGAACGCCACCGAAGGGCCGCCCGCCTTGCAGCCGGTGGCGCCGGAGGCGCCGTTCGGGCCCGAAGCGATCCGTGCCTGGACCACGCGCCAGGGCTACCCGGTGCACGGCGTGCAGGCACTGGTCCCCGTCGGGCCTGGCACTGGCGCCCCCGGGCAGGCGCTGACCTTCACGCTCTACCAGAGCGCCGTTTCCCGCACCACGTTGCTGCGCGCCTACCGTACGAAACTGCTGCTGACGGGTCTGCTGGGCACGCTGGCCGTGGCCGGGCTTGGCTACGTGGTGCTGCGCGCCGGCATGGCGCCGCTGCGGCGTATCGCCGCCGGGGCGTCGTCGGTCACGGTGCACCGGCTCGAACTCCCGATCGCCCCGGCGCAGTTGCCGCCCGAGCTGGCGGAGCTGGCGGCGGCCCTGCAGCAGATGATGGACCGGTTGCGGGATGGCTTCGAACGTCTTTCCCAGTTTTCCGCGGACCTTGCGCACGATTTCCGCACCCCCATCGGCAACCTGCTCGGGCAGAGCCAGGTAGCGCTGTCGAGCGAGCGCAGCGCCGACGAATACCAGGCGCTGCTGGCGTCCAATATCGAGGAATACGAACGGCTCGCCCGCATGATCGAGAACATGCTGTTCCTCGCCAGGGCGGAGAACGCCCGCGTGGCGGTCAAGCCAGCGCGCCTGGACCTGGCGCGCGAGCTTGGCGCGCTGTCCGACTATTTCGAGGGGCTGGCGGAGGCGCGCGGCGTAGCGATCGCGGTGGATGGCGGGGGCGCGGTGCTGGCCGATCCGCTGCTGCTGCGGCGCGCGGTCAGCAACCTGGTGGCCAATGCCATCCGCTACACACCCGCTGGGCAGACGGTGGTGATGGCGGCGCGCACAGGCCCTGGGGGCAGCAATATTGAAGTGCGCAACCCCGGGGCCGGCATCGCGCCAGAACACCTGTCCAAGCTGTTCGACCGCTTTTTTCGCGGCGATCCTGCCCGCGCCAACTCGGGAGAGTCGGCGGGCATCGGCCTGGCCATCGTGAAGTCCATCATGGACTTGCACCATGGGCACGTCGAGGTGGAGTCCGAAGTCGGGGGAACAACGGTATTCAGGCTGCGCTTTCCGGCGACCCAGGCAGATCCCGCGTCTTGCGGTGCCGCTGCCGGTGCTACTGGCGCAGCGACGTGAGCAGCCGGATGCCGAGCAGCGCCATCACGCCGCCGACCGCGCGATCCAGCCACAGCTTGAAGCGCAGGTAGAACGCGCGCGGCCCGGCGCTGGAGAGCGCGATCGCCACGATGGCGTACCAGCCCGTCTCGATCGCAAAGACCATCAGCGGCAGCGCCAGCAGCAGTGAAGCGGGCACCTGGGCGGGCAACAGCGCGGCAAACACGCTGGCGTAGACCACCGCCGTCTTGGGGTTGCTCAGCTGCGTGGCGAAGCCGCTCAGCAAGGCACGGCTGCGCCCCGGGGCGGGCGAGCCGCCGCCCACCGCCGCGCTGGCCGCCATCGCCAGGGGCGCGCTGGCGCCGCGCCAGATGCGCGCGCCCAGATACACCAGGTAGATGCCGCCGCCCACCTTCATCGCCATGTACAGCCAGGGCACCGCCGCCAGCAACAGCTTCAGCCCGAGTAGCGCGGCCGCGGCAAACACCACGCCGCCCAGCCCCATGCCCAGCGCCATGTAGAGCGCATCCGCGCGGGAGCGGGCAATGGCGGCGCGGGCCACCATCACGAAGCTAGGGCCGGGGCTGACCGCGCCGAGCGCCAGCGCGCCGCCAATGGCCAGTGTCGAAGTCAATGCATCCATGGGGCAGTCTCGTCAGGAAGAAGGGGGAGCGGCGCTGCGGGCCAGCATGAGGCCGGTGCGCGTGGCGAAATGGTAGCAGCAAGACACCCGCGCCGCCGGCTTCGGCAGTCCCCCTCAGTTGGCGCCGAATCCCGCTCCGCTCAGCGCCGCAATCGTCTGCGCCAGCTCCTCGCGCAGTATCGCCACGAGTTGCGCCGCCGGCAGGGCGCGCGCCAGTGGCGCTGCTTGCCCGGCCCATTGCGCGGCGTAGTCGGCATTGCCGCGTGCCTTGGCAGCGGCGTGCAGCGCCTTGCCGGCGTCGTAGGTGATGGGGTAATCGGGAATCGCCGGGTGCTCCGCCGCTTCGCCCAGCGCGGTCAGCCGGTTGACGAAGCCACGCGCGGCCCGGCCGGAAATGGAGCGGGTCAGCGTGGTGCGGGCCGGCTGGTCCGCCAGCAGGGCGGCGCGGTAGGGCGCGTCGGCCACGGTCTCTGGGCAGGCCACAAAGGCGGTGCCGAGCTGCGCGGCTTGCGCGCCCAGCGCCAGGGCCGCCGCAATGCCGGCGCCGTCCATGATGCCGCCGCTGGCGATCACGGGCAGAGCGGTATTGCGGACCAGCAGTCGTACCAGCGCCAGGATGCCGAGCCCTTCGTCAGGCCCCCGCGGCTCGAACGTGCCGCGGTGGCCGCCGGCTTCCACGCCTTGGGCAACGATGGCATCGACGCCTGCAGTGGCGATCTGCCGCGCTTCGTCCAGGCTGGTGGCCGTGGCCATCAGGAAGATGCCGGCCGCGTGCAGGGCATCGATCCAGGCCTGCGCCGGCAAGCCAAAATGGAAACTCACCACGGCGGGCCGCGCCTCCAGCAGCATCGCGAACATGGCGTCATCGGCGACAAAGCTGGTGTAGATCTCGCGCAGCGCGGCGGGCGGCGTGGCGCCGAACTCGGCGAAGCTCGGCGCCAGGTAGGCCAGCCATTGCGCCTCGCGCGCCGGGTTCGCGACGGCGGGAGCGTGGCAGAACAGGTTGATATTGAAGGGCTTGTCCGTCAGTGCGCGGGTCTCGCGGATGGCCTTGCGAGCGCCCTCGGCGTCCATGGCGCCGACGCCCAGCGAGCCCAGGCCGCCGGCATTCGACACGGCCGCGGCAAGCGCCGGTGTGCTAACGCCTGCCATCGGGGCCTGGATGATCGGCGCGGCGAGGCCGAGCCGGGAGAGCAGCGTACGTGGTTGCGTGGCGTGGATCGGGTTGTTCATTGACGGGCTCCTCGTTAAGGGGTGGATTCTGTGCGGCGCGCCGGGCGTGCGGGTGGCCTTCACAGGAAGCAGAAGGCGGCAGCTGCCAGCAGCGTGCCAGCGGCGGCGGCAAGCGGGCCGCTGAAGCTATGGCTGTGTGCCATCAGCGCCGTGGATACCAGGGGGCCGGCGATCTGGCCTACGCCATAAGCGGCGGTCATGATGGCAAGCAGGTTGAATGTCACGCGGTGGGCCACGCGTTTCGCGGCGGGCATGGCGATGGTCACGGTGCCAACGAACGTGCCGCCTACCAGCAGCGCGCTAGCCAGGT
The DNA here is from genome assembly GCF_000243095.1 of Cupriavidus basilensis OR16. Classification (GTDB taxonomy): domain Bacteria; phylum Pseudomonadota; class Gammaproteobacteria; order Burkholderiales; family Burkholderiaceae; genus Cupriavidus; species Cupriavidus basilensis_D. The sequence continues at coordinate 89,799 of NZ_AHJE01000003.1, forward strand.
AGGCCACGGCCGAGTGGCTGAGCGCGGGCAGGATGACACCGGCTGCCTGCACCAGCAGGTTGAGCGCGAGCGCGCGCCGCGTGCCGAGGCGGCCATGCAGCGCATGCCAGAGAAAACATGAAGGTGCCGCGCCAAGCCCAAACGCGGCCCAGATATGGATCGGGTCGATGTGGCCGAGCGCGTCGCGCACAAAGAGCGGCAGGTAGGTTGCCGTGACGATATAGCCGAATCCCGCCAGCCCGTAGCTGGCCACCAGCGGCCACGGACCAGGGCCGCCGGCATTGGCCTCGCCCGTGGCGCTGGCGGCGGCATGCGGCTGGCGTGCTTGTGCGTGGCCGCCAAGATACGGCCATGCCGGCAGGCTCAGGATGGCGGCGCCACCGCCGATCGCCATCCACAGCAAGGGGCTGTGCCAACCGGCCAGGTTGCCGGCGGCGATCAGCTCGGCGGACAGCAGGATGCCGGCACCGACGCCCGAGAACAACAGCGGCGCACCATGCGGATGGCCAACCACCTGGAACAGCCACACCGACGCGCAGATCAGCGCGATGGCGCTCAGCACGCCTGCCAGGAAGCGCACGCCGATGAAGAACCAGGGCGCGGCTGGCACTGCCAGCGCCAGCAGGCACAGGGCGCTGCCGACGAGTGCGATGCGGCAAAAGCGCGGCGCCGCGCGCTGCGGCATGCGGCTGACCGCGAGGGCGCCCACGAGATAGCCCGCGTAGTTGGCGGAGGCGGCAAGCGAGCCCGCGCTGACGCTCAGCAGGCCGTCGCGCACCATCAGCGGATACATGCCGGTGAATGCAAAGCGCCCGAAGCCCATGCCTACCGCCATCACCAGCGCGGCGGCCAGCGACGGCATCCAGGACGGCATGGCATTGCCCACCTGGTCCAAGGTGCGCGATGCCACGTCGGCGGGCGAGGTCCTAACCATGCTGCAACTCCTGCAAGAATGCCGCGTACGCTGAGGTGGCAAAGCCCGAGCGGCGCACCAGCAAGGTGTGCGAGGTACATACCGGCACGGTCTGCAGGTCCGCGGCATCGGGGTGCAGGGCGAGCAGCGACCTCGGCAGGATGGCCACGGCCGAGCCTGCCGTCACGCAGGCCAGGATCGCGTGGTAAGACGGCAGTTCCAGCACGTTCAGCGCCAGCCGGGAGCCCTCGCCGCTGGCCAGCCAGGCCTCGGCGCACTGCCGGTACGTGCAGCCGCGCGAGAACGTGGCCAGGCTGCGCAGCTTGATGTCCTGCGGCGCGCGCACCGGCGGGTGGCTGTGCGGCAGCACCAGCAGCAGCGCTTCGGAGAACAGGAACGTGCCCTCCAGGCCCGGCCCGAGTATGTCCATGTCGAGCGCATCCGGCGTGCCTTCGGAGGGATGCGCCACCACGGCGCAATCGATGCGATGCGCCAGCAATGCATCGATCAAGGCTTGGGTGGTGCCGGTCTGGATCTCGATCCGCACATCCGGCCATTTGCCGTGGTAGCGCGCCAGCGGGCGGGGCAGCCGGCTGGCGGCCGCGCTTTCCATGCTGCCCACGCGCAGCGTGCCAGAGGGCACATCGCTGCGCATGGATTGCCGGGCCTCTTCGGCCAGCGCCAGCAGCCGCTCGGTGTAGCCCAGGAAACGCTGGCCTTCCGGCGTCAGGGTCATACGCTTGCTGTCGCGCAGGAACAGGGCGACGCCGAGCTCCTCTTCGAGTTGCTTGACGCGCGTGGTGACGTTCGACTGCACGCGGTCCAGGGTCTTGGCGGCCCGTGTGACGCTTTCTTCAAGCGCCACGGCCCGGAAAATCTCAAGTTCGGCCAGATCCACGGTAATCCTTCAGTCGAATTTTGTTCTTAAAACAAGAACATGATATTGAAAACTATCATGCATAGGGATTGATAAGTCAAGAAAGTCCTGACGCCAGCGGGGTGGGCGGAGCCGGAGAAAATCGGGGGGGCCTGCTGTTCAGCAGCGTTCAGTGGTATTAAGCGGTGTTTAATGGCGTTTTCGGCGAATAGACGGCGCCGGGAGATAGCGGGCGCGCAGGGTATCCAGAAGCACTGGCAGTGCCGGGGCAGGATTGCCTGCCGCATAGACCACGGCCACGCCGATAGTACCTTGTAGACCACACCGGTGCGCGCCATCGCTTGCAGGGAGGACGGCACCAGCGCTACGCCCTGGCCATCGGCTATCAGGCCGAGCAGCACATGGTGGTCCGCCGGTTCCGGCACGCGCGGCGGCGCAAAGCCGAGCGCGCGGAACACGCCCTCGTAGTGGTCGAAGTAGGCAGCGTTGAGCTTGCGCTGAGCCCAGAACAGCGGATCGTCCTGCAACTCCAGCAGGGAGAGGCGCTTGCGCCTGGCCAGCCGGTGCGTGGCCGGTAAAGCTGCCACCAGCGGATCGTCGAACAGGCGCTCCACCACCAGCTCGCCGGTGGCCGATGGCAGGCCGATCAGCGCCGCGTCCAGCGCGCCGCGGCGCAGGTCGGCGATGGACTGCTGCGAGATCTGGCGTTTTTGCAGCAGCCGGACCTCCGGCGCCCGCGCCTGCAATGCCGGCGCCAGCCAGGTGAACAGGGCGGCATCGCACACGGTAGTGATGCCCAGGCGCAGCCCGCTGTTGCGAGTGGCGCGCTGCCGAGCGCGGGTGAGCAGGGCGTCGGCGCTGGCCAGCAGCTCGCGCGCTTCGGGCAGCAGGCGGCTTCCCGCCGGGGTCAATGCCACGCCATTGCGATCGCGCTCGAACAGGCGCGCGCCAATGGTGTCCTCCAGCGCCTGGATCTGCCGCGTCAGCGGCGGCTGCGTGATCGACAAACGTTCTGCCGCGCGGCGAAAGCTCAGTTCATCCGCAACGGCGACGAAATACTGCAATTGCCAGAGTTCCAGGCGGATTTGCATCGGCTAGCCGGCTTGTCTTGTGATACGCGAAAGGTATCACGCCGAAGGCATTGGCGGCGTGCGAACGCGCTGGCTAAGCTTGCCTCACCGTCAACCCAAGGCAAAAAAGGAAACCGCATGAACGCCCAGACCATGTCCCTCGGCCACGCTCAACTGGCCGCCCTTGAACAAACGACCGAGCCCTCGATCCTCGATGCGTTGCGCGATATCGCGCCCGACCTGGCGAGCCTGGCGATCGGCTTTGTCTATGGCGAAATCTATCCACGCCCCGGGCTCGACTTGCGGCAACGGCAACTCGTCACCGTCGCCGCGCTTGCCGCGATGGGCGGGCTGGAGCCGCAGCTCAAATTCCATCTGGCGGGCGCGTTGCACGCGGGTTGCACGCCGGACGAGCTGGTGGAGCTGATGAACCATCTCGTGGTGTATGCCGGGTTTCCGGCGGCGCTCAATGGTGTGGCCGCCTGCAGGGCCGTCTTCGCGAAGGAGGGCGTTGCCGTCAATGGCGGCACGCAGGTGCCGGCGCCCGTGTCCACCGGCTCGCGCTTCGATACGGGCCTTGCCAGCTTGCGCGAGATCGACGGAGAAGCTGGCGAGCACGTGCTGGCCTCGCTAGAGGACATAGCGCCCGACCTCGGCCGCTACATCATCGAGTTTGCCTTCGGCGACATCTACACCCGGCCCGGGCTCGACCTGGTATCCCGGGAACTGGTGACCGTGGCCGCGCTGACAGCGATGGGCTCGGCCGCGCCGCAACTCAAGGTGCATATGCATGGCTTGCTGAACGTGGGCGGCACGCAGGAGCAAATGGTGGAAGCCATCATCCATCTCGCGGCCTACGCGGGATTTCCGCGCGCCATCAATGCGGCGCTGGCAGCAAAGGAAGTGATGGCCGCGCGCGCGCAGCGCCGGGTTTGAGGGCGCGCCGCTGCTTCACGGCGGCGCAGTCGGATCGAGTTCGGCTTGCAAGAGCGCCGCCGCCCATTCGATGAAGGCACGGACCTTTGCCGTCAGGTGCCGGTTGCGCGGATACAGCGCCACGATCGGCAACGTTCCCGCATTCCAGTCGGGCAGCACGGGCACCAGGCGGCCGCTGGCGAGGTGCTCGCGCAGCACACGGTTGTCCGGGCTTTGCATCAGGCCCATGCCGGCCACCGCGGCTGCGGTGTATGTGTCGGCATCGTTCGCGGCCACCCAGTGCGGCCGGCTGATTTCATGGGCTTCATCCGCGCGCCGGAAGTCGAAGGGAAACACGCGCCCGGTCTTGGCCGAGAAGAAGTTCACGAAATGATGCTGCTCAAGGTCCGCCAGCGTGGCGGGCGTGCCATGGCGCTGCAGGTAATCCGGGGCCGCGCAGGTTACCACCGCCATTGAGCCGAGTTGCCGCGCAACCAGGCTTTCGTCGTGCACCAGGCCGCCACGGATGACGCAATCCACGCCCTCGGCAATCAGGTCCACCGGGCGGTCCGAGCTGCCGAGTTCCAGCACCACCTGCGGGTAGCGGCGGAAGAAGTCCGGCAACGCCGGCGCAATCGCGTGGCGGCCGATGGCGGCCGGCACGTCTACGCGCAGGCGTCCCGCCGGCGTTACCACGGCATGGCCCAACGCGGCTTCCAGCTCGTTCATTTCCTGCAGCATGGCAACGGCCCGCTGATGGTAGAGCATACCGTCGTCGGTCAGGCTCAGGCGCCGCGTGGTGCGATGCAGGAGGCGCACGCCCAGATGCGTTTCCAGGTCCTGGATGATGGTAGTGACGCGTCCCTTGGGCAGGTGCAGCGCCGTGGCCGCGCGGGAGAAGCTGGCGAGCTCCACCACCCGGACGAAGACCTCCATGGACTTGAAACGGTCGATACGCATAGTGGCGGCGGTGTGGCTGATTGTTCTTTTTATCGGAAACAGTGATTTCTATAGATGCTAGTTTATTCGCATATGGTTGCACAATAAACTCACTTCATCGCCTAACCGATAGAAGTGAGATCGAGATGACTCAATCCCAAGACATGGCTTTCACCGCCCTCGGCACGCAGGGCCCGCAACAGGTTTCCGCCCTCGGCCTTGGCTGCATGGGCATGTCCGATCTGTACGGCGCCAGCGACGAGGCACAGAGCATCGCCACTATCCATGCGGCGCTGGATGCAGGCATCAACCTGCTGGATACCGGGGATTTTTACGGTGCGGGCCATAACGAGATGCTGCTCGGCCGGGCGCTGAAAGGCCGGCGCGACCAGGCGCTGATCTCGGTCAAGTACGGCGCACTGCGCTCGCCCGACCACAGCTGGCTCGGCATGGACGGCCGTCCCGCGGCGGTGAAGAACTTCGCCGCCTACAGCCTTCAGCGCCTCGGCACCGATCACATCGACATCTACCGGCTGGCCCGGCACGATCCAGCGGTGCCCGTGGAGGACACCATCGGCGCGGTCGCCGACCTGGTCAAGGCGGGCTATGTACGCCATATCGGCTTGTCCGAGGTTGGCCCGGAGATCATCGCGCGGGCCCACAAGGTGCACCCCATCAGCGACCTGCAAATCGAGTACTCGCTGCTCAGCCGCGGCCCGGAAGCGAGAATTTTCCCGCTGCTGAAGACGCTCGGCATTGGCGTGACCGCCTATGGCGTGCTGTCGCGGGGGCTGCTCGGCGGCTCGAAGCCTCAGGGGCCGGCGGATTTTCGTAGCCACCTGCCGCGCTTCAGCGGAGAAAACCTGAACCGCAACCAGCGGCTGGTGGCCGCCCTCGGCCAAGTGGCGCAAGGGCTGGGCGCCACCGGTGTGCAGGTGGCGATTGCGTGGGTGCTGGCCAAGGGCAGCGAGCTGGGCCTGCAGATGGTGCCGCTGGTCGGTTCGCGCACGCTGGCGCAGCTCGAAGGCGCGCTGGGTGCGCTGCGGCTGACGCTATCCGCGGCGGACATGGCCCTGATCGAGCAAGCCGTGCCGGAGCAGGCCGTGGCCGGCACCCGCTACGCTGCGGAGCAGATGGCGTTTCTTGACAGCGAGCGTTGAGCGGCTGGCCGCGGATCATTCGATGTCCAACCGCCGCGCCGCCGCACTGAAGGCGATTTAGCTATTGCGATGGTTGGGATTGCGCGGGTTGTTGCCGCGAATGCCGCCGCGCCGGTGCCGGCCGCGCCAGGAGCGCGCGGATCGACGCAAGGTAGTGGTCCCCAACCTCCCGGCTGGCCCGGTTCGACTGGGCGCGCAGGGTGCGGCGGGCCGGTGGCGCGATATTCAGGCTGCGGCAGATCGTGGACAGGTATGGCTTGCGGTCTCCCGCCAGCCGCTGCGCCGCGGCTTGCACCGCCGCATCGCCTACCCGTGCGCGCAGCCAGGCCAGGACCTGCCTGTCGTATTCGTTCTGTACCCGGACCAGGTGTTCCATGAGTGGCTCCCGTAGATACTGTTCATCCATACAGTTACTGTAAATATATACAGTAATCTGGTTTTTTCAAGGATGAATCTCACGGACCAGATACGGGGCCATCGTCCAGGGGACTACAAAACCATGCTGGCGGCAGCGCTAGCGGCGGGGCGTTGCGCCAGGCGGGCGCGTCCGGCGGGCACAATGTCCAGGCGGATGCGCTGGCTCGGCGGCAGATCCGTTTCCGGGGACTTGCAGGCTGGCACCGCGTCATGCCGAGGCGGGTGGCTGTCGCGCAGGGCAGGATGGTGCTTGTCCACCCAGCGTGCCGCTCTCCAGAGCGCGAAGATGCAGGCAACCGCATAACTGCAGTAGATGAGGATCAGCATAAGCACCTCGCTTCGCGCCCGCTTGGGGACGAGTGGTTTTAGAAGGTGCGAGTATGCGCAAGATCACTCTCGGCGCGATATCACTCGATAGGGGGAGGCGGGTGGCCGCGCGGGCCGCAAAGCCAGGCGGGTGGCCGTTCTGGCGAAAATACTGCAGTCCGCCTGGGAAACAATTGTTTGCAGTTCACCCGGCCAGTGCAGGCCCGGGCTGTGTTGCCGGGGAACGCAAATCAGGTGCGCCGCCTTGCCAGGTCTTCACCCCGCGCACGCGCTGCATCGCCCGCCAGAAAGCCGGCGATGCGCGCGTTTGGCGGCCCGGGCCTCAACCACGCGCTTTGTATGGATATCAAGCGAGCTTCCATCTGAGGGTGTCCTGCGCGGATACGGGCTGGCGGCCCCGCTTGCGCCGGTAGTTGCCGTCCGCATCCATTTCCCAGGTGTCGCGGTTGTCCTTCAGGTAGACCTTCAGGCCTTCCGCGATCACGCGATCCTTGAGGTCTTTGTCCAGCACGGGGAAGCACACCTCGATACGCCGGAAAAAGTCGCGGTCCATCCAGTCGGCGCTCGATAGCCGCACGTCCTCGGCCTTGTCGTTGTAGAAGTAGAAGATCCGCGCATGTTCCAGGAACTGGCCAAGCACGGAGCGCACCCGGATATTTTTCCGACAGGCCCGGAATGCCGGGCCGCAGCGCGCAGGCCCCGCGCACGAAGAGCTCGATGCGCGCGCCGTCGCAGGATGCCTGGTACAGGGCATCGATGATCTTTGGCTCCAGCAATGCATTCATCTTGGCGATGATCAGTCCCTTGCGGCCTGCCCTGGCGTGCTTGCCTTCGCGGCGGATGGCTTCGAGCAGCGCCGTGTGCATGGTGAACGGCGATTGCCAGAAATGCGCCAGCGTGCCGGGGTGGCCGAGCCCGGTCAGCTGGGAGAACACGTTGGCCACGTCGTCGACGATCGCTTCCTTGCAGGTAAACAGGCCGAAGTCGGTGAAGCTCCTGGCCGTCTGCGAGTGATAGTTGCCGGTGGCGATATGGGCGTAGCGCCTGAGCTTTTTCCCTTCGCGCCGCACTACCAAGGCCATCTTGGCATGCGCCTTGTAGCCAACCACGCCGTACACCACATGCGCGCCGGCTTCTTCGAGCTGGGCTGCCCAATTGATATTGGCCTGCTCATCGAAGCGCGCGAGCAATTCCACCACCACGCTGACTTCCTTGCCTCTGCGCGCTGCGCCGATCAGCGCCTCCAGCAGGGCTGAGTCGTTGCCGGCTCGGTATACCGTCTGCTTGATGGCCATCACCTCCGGATCTTCCGCAGCCTATCGCCATCGCGGATGGCGCGGAACATGTCGGGCTGGCCCTGCAGCGCTTTGGGCAGGCCGGGCCGGCACGGCGGGTACTTCAGGTCGTCGCGGGCCACGCTGTCCGGGACCGGCAGCAAGCGCACCAGGTTGACCGGGCCATTCACCGAAAACACCTCACCGTCTTCCAGGCCGAACTGGTTCTGCAGGAACCGGGTCATCTCGTCGGAGCAGTTGTCCGCGACTTCGAGCCGTACCGCATCGCCAAAATGCCGCTGCGGCAATTCGCCCTGCAGCGCATCGCGCAGGTTCTTGATTTCTTCCTCGTCAACGAACAACTCGCTATTGCGGGTGACGCGGAACTGATAGCAGCCGCGCACGCGCATGCCGGGAAACAATTCGCAGACGTGGGCATGCAGGATGGAAGACAGGAACACGAAGCCGTGTTCGCAGCCGGATATCTCCTTTGGCAGCAGGATCACGCGGGGCAGGGCCCGGGGCGCTTGCACGATGGCCGCATTTGCCTCCCGGCCAAAGGCATCCTTGCCTTCGAGCTCCACGGCGAAGTTCAGGCTCTTGTTGAGCACGCGTGGAAACGGATGCGCGGGGTCCAGGCCGATGGGGGTGAGCACCGGCATCAGCTCGCGGAAGAAATAGCTGCGGATCCACTCACCCTGTTCCTGCGTCCAGTGCGGACGGCGCAGGAAGCGGATCCCCTCGCGATCCAGGTCCGGAACCAGCACTTCGTTGAACAGGCGGTACTGTTCCGCGACCAGCTTGTGGGTGCGGGCGCTGACAAGCGCGTAGATCTGGCGTACGTCCAGGCCGTCGGGGCCGGTGGTCGCCGGCGCCTGCAGCTTGATCTTTTCTTTCAGGCCGGCAACGCGGATCTCGAAGAACTCGTCCAGGTTGCTGCTGAAGATACAGAGGAAGCGCAATCGCTCCAATAACGGGATGTCGGGGTTCTCGGCCTGGGCGAGCACGCGCCGGTGGAACTCCAGCTGGCTGGCCTCGCGGTTCAGGAATAGCTGCTGCGTGTTGGCGCCGAAGTTGGCGCTGGCGCTGGCGAGGAAATCCGATGGCGCGCCGTGAACGTCACTCGTGGCCAAGGGGAGGGAAGGGGCGATCTCAAGTGGAGCTGCCGAGCCTTCTTCCATAATGCGCTTCAATCCTTCTCGGGGAATGGACCATCGTGTACCGATGATCTGTTGCAAATATATTACCGCGTGCCGCGGCGCTTGAGGAGTGGGCGCGGGGCACGTTTCCCAATCTGCGCCAGGGCTGTGTGGCTGGCAGGCCACGGACACCTGCTGGGGAGGAGAGCCTGGCCGTGGCCGCCTTGCGGGAAAACCCTGCTGTGAGCGAGGCCCTGCGCCCAAGGGGAATTGCAGCTACCCTGTCGCGCAGTAATGGACTGACACCGAGAAAACACAATGCAAAAGACGCTGAAAATCGATTTTGTCTCCGACGTCGCGTGCCCGTGGTGCGCGGTAGGCCTGAGTTCGCTGCAACAGGCGCTGGCGCGGCTTGGCGATGAAGTTTCGGCAGAAATCACGCTTCGCCCATTTGAGCTCAATCCGGACATGGGGCCGGGAGGCGAATCGATCCAGGATTACATGGTGCGCAAATATGGCCGCACCGAGGCGGAAATCGTGCAGAGCCAAGCCATGATCCGCCAGCGAGGCGCCGATGTCGGCTTTGAGTTTGGCTCTCGTACCCGCGTGTACAACACGTTCGACGCGCATCGGCTATTGCATTGGGCAGGCCTGGAGGGGCGTCAGCTGCCGCTGAAGATGGCGCTGTTCCGCGCGTATTTCACCGAGTCCAAGGACGCCAGCAATCACGAGGTCCTCATCGAGGCAGCGGCCGCAGCCGGCCTGGACCCCGAAAAGGCAAGCACTGTGCTGTCCGGCGACGCGTACGCGGCGGAAGTCCGCGAGATGGAAAGGCGCTACCAGGACATGGGCATCCGTTCCGTGCCTTCGATCATCTTCAATGACCAATACCTGGTGAGCGGCGGTCAGCCGGTGGAGGCGTTCGAGCGTGCCATTCGGGAGGTGCTGGCAAAAAGCTGAAGGGGTGCGCGACTAGCCACCGCGCCTGTGCCAGGCACCGGGGTCCCGGCGCGTCGCCCAGGCCGAGGAGACTGCCGCCTGCGCCCCGGAAAGCGTTGCCTTCCTGCATACGTACTATCGCCTAATGCTGCGGCGCGTCATTTTCTTTGCTATCATTAGGGAATACCCGATAAGGGTAAACACTAGGAATGAAAGCCATGGACACGCAAAGCGACATCAAGATGACCGACCAAATGGAACGCGATCTGATCGAGCGCGAACTTGGTCCCCGCAGCCCCAGCCTGGCGGCAGACGTGAAGAGCGCCATCTTCGCCGTCCAGCATATGCTGAGCCGCCTGCAGAACCAGGCACGCAAGGCAAAGATCGTCTACGCGAACGGCTGATCGTTCAGGTAGCGGCATCAAATGGCGGGAGGCGTCTCCCGTGCAGCAAGACCGGCCAATACGCCGCTCCGCCGGAGCGCAGCGTGGGCCGGTTTTTTTATGGGCGCCGCGCGGGCCAAGGTAGCGGCGCATTCGCCACAGGACGTTGCGCCGTCGTATCGCGTTCGCGGCGCATCCGACATCTCCGGTGCTTAATCCTGCATTGGAGGACTGACGTCTTCCTGCGAGACGATTCGCCTTCCCTCCTTCATCCACCGTGTCGGCGGTTTCCCAAACTGCGCCCCAAACCACCGCGTGAATGCGCTCACCTCTGAAAATCCAAGCAGATCCGCCGTACGCGATATGGACTGCTGCTGGCTCTGCAGATAGCGCTCGGCCAGTTCGCACCGTACCTGATTGACCAGGCCCGAGAATGTTTCCCCGCGTTGCTCCAATTGGCGCTGCAGCGTCCTCGGGCTGACCCCCAGGTTCTGCGCAACCTGTTCCACGGCACTGCGGCCGCGCGGCAGCAGCAGGTGAATTGCCCGTCGTACGTCAGCCACTACGGAGTGCGCATTCGAGGGCGATTGAAGGTCAAGGAATCCCCTCGCGTATCTGGCCAGGCTGGCATCGGCCAGGGGGTTCACGCGATCCAGATCCTGGCTCGACAGGACCAGGCCATCGAATTCGCAGCCAAATTCGACCTGCTGGCCGAACAGGCGACGGTGCACCCGCAGGTCTGCAGGGGCCGCATGCGAAAAGTGCACGCAGCGAGGTTTCCATTGGGCGCCAAGTATGGCGCGGATCAGACAAAGCACCGCGCCTACGGTCAACTCCATCGCCTGCCGGCCGGGTTGCTGCCTGCCGGTCAGCAACGTCACTCGCAGGACCGCGATATTCGCATGCTCGGTGAACTGTGTCGCGACAGAGTCGCTGAGCAGGTGGCGATAACGCTCGACCTCGGCCAGCGCATCCCGCAGCGTGGGCTGATGTTGCAGCGTCAGGCCGACCGGGCCGAAATCGGATAGCCGCCACGATTCGCCCATGAGCAGCCCGAGCGAATGGCAGGCTGTGACCCGCGCGGATGTCTCTAGCACCTCCGCAAGCCGGAATTCGGGAATGCGCAAGTCGGGCGTGTGCAGGCATTCCCGGTCCAGGCCGACATGGGAAATCATCTGCACCGGGTCGATACCTGCGGCGCGAGCGATCCCGGAGTACTTGGTGAGGGAGGCGCTGCGAACCAGGACGGTCATAGGGGGGCTCTTTCTGAAGAGGGATGGTCAGGTTGATCGAAGGCCGCCGCCATCTGTCGGTGAAGCCACCAGCCGTCGTCTGGCTGCCAGTGTCGGCCACGCATCGCATACGCCGCCAGCGCCGCTTCTCGGGGCAGCGACCCAAGCCGGGAATCGACTGTCACGGATGGTCAACTTGTGGCGCGGCTTGTCAAGGGCCCTGCACATGGGAGAACCGACAATCACCCCAGGTTACCGAATGATAGTGGCGCCAGCAATAGGCGACAACAGGAGACGGAATTGGCAAAAGCCGCTCGCATGCACGAGGTGGGAGGGCCAGAGGTCCTCCGTTACGAGGACGCCGAGGTGTTCGGCCACATTGCGGCGGGACGCATCCGCATCGGGATCAACCAGCGCTATGCGCTGCAGGACGCGGTCCAGGCGCATCGGGACCTGGAATCGCGCAAGGCCACCGGCTCGTCAATCTTTGTAGTGTAAAGGAAGCTTTCCATGCACGTAGAACCTCTTACCTGCACCATCGGTGCAGAAATCGGCGGCGTCAACCTGGCCGATGCAGCGCGAGATAGCGCGTTGTTTGCCGAGATCAAGGCGCTGCTGCTCAAGCACAAGGTGCTGTTCCTGCGGGACCAGGATATCAGCCGCGCCGATCACGTGGCCTTCGCCCGCTGTTTTGGCAAACTGGAGGACCACCCGGTCGCTGGCAGCGACCCGGATCATCCCGGCCTGGTACAGATCTATCGCAGCGACAAGCGCGAGAACTACGAGAACAGCTACCACACCGACGGCAGCTGGCGCGAAACCCCAACGATGGGCTGCGTCCTGCGTAGCATCGAATGCCCGCCGGTCGGCGGCGACACCATCTGGGTGAACATGGCAGCGGCCTACGAGAACCTGCCCGAGGAAATCAAGGAGCGCATTGCCGGCCTGCGCGCCAAGCATGGCATTGAACATTCATTTGGCGCGGCGATGAGCCCGGAAAATCGCGCCAAGCTCGCCGCGCAGTACCCCATGGTCGAACACCCCGTGGTGCGCACCCATCCGGAGACTGGCGAGAAGGTGCTCTACGTCTGCGGCTTCTCCACGCATTTCGCGAACTTCCATACGCCAGAGAACGTGCGCTACGGGCAGGACAAGACCCCGGGCGCGAGCCATCTGCTGAACTACTTGATCAGCCAGGCAGCGATTCCCGAGTACCAGGTGCGGTTCCGCTGGCGGCCTAACAGCGTGGCCATTTGGGACAACCGCTGCACCCAGCACTACGCGGTACAGGACTACTGGCCGGCCCCGCGCAAGATGGAGCGCGCAGCCATCATCGGCGACAAGCCGTTCTGAGGCGCGCCAGCCGTCGCCAAGCCTTGCCCCACCATTTATAAATGGAGACATGCCATGAACTACCTCGATGGATCCCTGTTCCCTGAAAATCAGCAGCCGCTGATCATCACCGCGGCACCCTACGCACCGGGCTGGCTGCCGTCGGATTTCCCGGAAGACATCCCCGTGACGATGGAAGACCAGATCCAGAAGGCCGTGGACTGCTACAACGCCGGCGCGACTGTGCTGCACCTGCATGTGCGCGAACTCGACGGCAAAGGCTCGAAGCGGCTGTCCAAGTTCAACGAGCTGATTGCCGGGGTGCGCAAGGCCGTGCCGGAGATGATCATCCAGGTGGGCGGATCGATCAGTTTCGCGCCCGAGAATGAGGGGGCTGCCGCCAAGTGGCTGTCCGACGACACGCGCCACATGCTGGCCGAACTTGACCCGGTTCCGGACCAGGTGACCGTCACGGTAAACACGTCTCAGATGAACGTGACGGAGCATGCGGAACTCGCGGATTTCAAGGGCACCTCGCGTGACTTCGAATCCGTGGAGCGGCTGATCCGGCGAGGCGTCTACAAGGGCCCGCTGGTCATGAACTGGGTGGCTATCAGCGGCGGCATGGATGCACCCAGCGTCTTTAACCTCGCCAACATCGTTCGTGCGGTCCCGGATGGCGCGGTGCTTACCGTTGAAAGCTCCGTGCGTAACGTGCTTCCCGTCAACATGATGGGTATTGCCCTGGGCTTGCATGCGCGATGCGGCACCGAGGACTGCCTCTGGAACCAGTCGCGCACGGGCAAGATGAGCACGGTGAAGCAGATCGAGCAGCTTGTGCGCATCGCGAGTGAATTTGGCCGCAAAGTGGCAACGGCCCAGGAAGCGCGCGACATCCAGAAGATTGGCGTGTTCTATGACACGGTCGAGGAGACGCTGACTGCCAACGGTTTCGGGCCGAACCGCAATGGCGGCAATCAGGGCTTCCTGCGCAAGGCCGCCTGATTCGGGCCGGTTGGAACTGACGATCAGTCAACAGAAGGGCAAGGGCGGAAAGTAACTGGCTCTCGACGAAGCAGGCTTCTGCCCTGACCAACCCTCGCAATTTCGGAGACAAAAATGAATCAAGCAGAACTGCCGGCGCACCGCAGGGCGTCGCTGTCATGGATGTTCGGCCTTGCGTTGTCGCTCGCGCTGCCAGCCTTGCTCCCGTCAACCGTCTATGCCCAGGCGTGGCCGGCGAAGCCCGTCAGGATCGTGGTCGGCGGCCCGGCCGGCGGCACTGCCGACACGCTCGGGCGTTTGCTGGCCGAGGGCATGACCCATGCCTTCGGCAAGCCCGTGATTGTCGAGTCAAGACCTGGTGCCGCCGGGGCGATCGCCGTGGGCGCACTGTTGTCTTCGCCGCACGACGGCTACACGCTCCTGCTGATTCAGGGCGGCATCGTCTCCGAGACACCCCTTGCCGTCAAGGTGTCCTTCAACCCCTTCAAGGACCTGAAGCCGGTGGCCCAGGTCGCCAGGACGGGGCTAGTCCTCGTCGGCAACCCGAAACTGCCCGCGAAGAACCTGGGCGAGCTTGTTTCCTACATCAAGAGCAATCCTGGAAAGGTTGACTACGCATCCTATGCCACGGGCATGCGGGGGCAGACCATGGGCGTGCAGTTCAACCGGCTGGCCGGTCTCGATATGGACCACGTTGGCTACAAGGGCTCGCCGCCCGCGCTGCAGGATGTCATGGGTGGTCATGTTCCCTTGATGTTCGACGGGCTGGCCACATCGCTTCCCCTCATCAGCGCCGGCAAGCTCAAGGCCTATGCCGTGGCCTATCCGAAGCGGATTCCGGCCCTGCCCGACGTGCCGACCTTCGCCGAACTTGGCTATCCCGCCATGACCGAATCCGGCTGGATGGGGCTTTGGGTGCCGCCCGACGTGCCGGATGCGGTGCAGGAGAAGATCCGCGCCGTCACGCTCCAGGTCATGCAGCAGCAGGGCACCCGGGACCGGATCGCAGCCATGGGGATGGAAGCGGGGCTGCCGCTGAGCAGTGAAGCGCTCTCAAAAGAAGCCCGCGCCGCCTACGAGCGGCAGGGCGAACTCCTGCGTTCGATCCACTTCGTTCCGGAGTGATCCGCAAGCCTGAGCCTGTGCCTGAGCCTCCCGGTGCGCGTAGCCCCATTGAGCGCGCGATGGCGGGGCCGAAGACGCTGCCATTCACAGAGAAAAAGACCATGCAAAATGCGCTCCCCGCGCGCGCGGACCAGCCGATCGAGTCCAGGCCGGGCCTACCCGGCCTGGTGCTGCCGCAGACCTCGCTCTGGGGCAACCTCGAGGTGTCCGCGCACCGCTATCCGGACAAGGCCGGAATCCGCTATTTCGGCAAGTCCACCAGCTTTCGCGAGTTGCATGCCCAGGCCACCGCGCTGGCAGGCTGGCTGCAGCAGAAGGGTGGCGTGAAGAAGGGTGATCGGGTGCTGTTGTACATGCAGAATTGCCCGCAGTTCATCGTCAGCTACTACGCCATCCTGCGCGCCGATGCCGTGGTGGTGCCGGTCAATCCGATGAACCGTGCCGAGGAATTCAGGCACTATGTCACCGACGCCGGGGCACGCGCGGCAATCTGCTCCGCAGACTTGGCCTGCGTTGTGGAGCGGGCGACGGGTGAGCTCGCGCCGGCCGACCGGCTGCAGCATTTGCTGGTGACCGCGTATGCCGACGCGCTGCCGTCCAGCCACGAGTTTGCGGAAGACACGCCGCCAGCCTGGCTGACCACGTCGCATCCGTGGCCAGCCGGCGCCACGCCGTGGACCGAGGCGCTTGGCGCCAGCCTGCTACCCGGACCGCATACCGCGGGGCCCGACGACATGGCGGTCATGCCGTACACCTCGGGGACCACCGGGTTCCCCAAGGGCTGCATCCACACGCATCGCTCGGTCATGCAGAGCGTGGTGGGCGGCCGGGCCTGGTATGACAGCAGGCCCGAGTCCGCGTCCCTGTCGGTGCTGCCGTTGTTCCATGTGAGCGGCATGCAACACGGCATGAACGTTCCCATCTACAGCGGCGCCACCGTGGTGATGCTGCCGCGCTGGGACCGTGAAGTGGCGGGCCGGCTGATTTCGCGGCATCGGATCACCCATTGGACCTGCAATCCCACCATGGTGGTCGATTTCCTGGCCAGCCCGAACGTGGCGGAGCTCGACCTGTCCAGCCTGCAGCATATCGGCGGCGGCGGCGCGGCGATGCCAGAGGCGGTGGCCGACCGCCTGCGCGGAACGCTTGGCTTGAGTTTCCTGGAGGGTTACGGTCTATCCGAAACCATGGCCGCGACGCACGTCAATCCGGCAGCCAGGCCCAAGCTGCAGTGCCTCGGGCTGCCGACCTCCAACCTGGACGCACGCGTGGTGGACCCCGTCACGCTCAAGGAACTGCCGCCCAACGAGATCGGCGAGATCATCGTCAGCGGTCCGCAGGTGTTCAAGGGCTACTGGGGCAAGGACGATGCCACTCGCGACGCCTTCGTTGAGTTCGAAGGCAAGACCTTCTTCCGCACCGGCGACCTGGGCCGCATGGACGGCGAGGGCTACTACTTCATCACCGACCGTCTCAAGCGCATGATCAACGCGTCGGGCTTCAAGGTGTGGCCGGCCGAGGTGGAGAACCTGCTGTACAAGCACCCCGACGTCCAGGAAGCCTGCATCATCGGCACCCGCGACCCGTACCGCGGCGAGACAGTCAAGGCGGTGGTGGTTCTGTGCGCCCATGCCAAGGGCAAGACCACGCCGGAGGACATCATCGAATGGGCCAAGGAGAACATGGCGGCCTACAAGTACCCGCGTACGGTGGAGTTCGTTGAGGTACTGCCAAAGTCGGGCACCGGCAAGGTGATGTGGCGCGAGCTTCAGGAGGCCGAGAATGCACAGGCCGTGGCCGGCGGGTGAGGGTGCCTGCGCACCGAAGGTTGTGGCGCTTCAGGCGCGCCGTGCGCCAGGCCTGCTGGCCCGAAAGGAGAGCTAGCGTGAACCATGCTGCCTGATGTTTTGTTTCTGTCGACAATAAAAATCATGGCTGCTATGATCGTGCCAACGATAGCCTGGGCAGGTGGACATCGCTCGTCACGCGGTTGGTTCGGTGAGGCAGGCAGCACTTGGCACTCTGGGTCGTAGTCCAAAAAAATGGGGGAGACGATGTCATTACTGAAAAAGCTGCTCGCAGTTGCGCTGTGCGCCGAGGCAGTCATTGCCATGTGCGCGCCAGGCCTGGTCCAGGCACAGGAAGCCTGGCCATCGCGCCCGATTCAAATGATCGTGCCGTCGTCTGCCGGTTCGGGAACCGACTCGCTGGCGCGGGTCATGGCTCAACGCCTTTCCGAATCGCTGAAGCAGGCTGTGGTCGTGGAGAACCGGCCGGGTGGCAGCGGGGTGATCGGGACCAACGCCGTCCTCAAGGCGGCGCCGGATGGGTACACGATTCTCTACACGACGGCGTCCAACATGGTGGTTGCGCCAGCGGTCATCAAGTCCATTTCCCAGGAGGCAAGAAAGAGCCTCGTGCCGATCGCACAGACAGCGGTGGGTGGGGTGTTGCTGCTGGTGAGCCCGGATCTGCCGGTGTACGACTTGCCTGGACTCATCGAGTTCGTGAAGGCGAATCCGGATAAGTACAGCTATGGCAGCTGGGGCACTGGCTCGTCCGCGCACTTGACGATGGAGTGGTTGAAGAAGCAGACCGGCATGAAGACCGAACACGTTGCATATCGGACCTCCAGTCAACTGCTCACCGAACTGTCCTCGGGTGTGCTCAAGATCGGCTGGACCGATCCCAGCGTGGCGGTTCCGTTCCTGCGTTCCGGGAAGGTGCGCGGCATTGCCATTGCGGGCAACGTGCGGTCTCCCCAGCTTGCCAACGTCAAGACCATGGGTGAACAGGGCTACAAGTTTGGCACGGTGGGATGGTTCGGCATGTTCGCGCCGGCCGGAACCAGCCCGGCGATCGTGAAGCGGCTGGCAGACGAGGTCAACAAGGTGCAGGCGTTGCCGGAGATCGCGGCCCTGATGAAGAGACAGAACTTCGAACCGCCACCGGTAAAGTCCTCCGCGCAGTTGGGCGAGATTGTCCAGAGCGATCTGCAGGTCTGGACGAAGATCGCCAACGACGCAGGGATCAGGCTCGAAGAATAAGATACGGCCCCCGGCCGGGGGCTAAGGAGTTATTACGTGAATTGCTCTGGACTTCCGGGTGCGGTCCCTGCCCCGACATCGTCGCAAACGCTGCGCGTTGACTTTTATCTTGACCTGATATGCCCCTGGTGCTGGATCGGGTTGCGTAATCTGCGTTCAGCATGGGCAAGCTTTCGACAGCAGCATCCCGGATTGGCGCTGGAGACGGTATGGCATGCCAATGCTCTGCTGCCGCAGATTCCTGCGCAAGGCGTTCCGTACCAAGCATTCTATGAGACGCAAACTGGTCTTCTTGCAAGATGGTCAATCGGTAATCGTGTTCAACCTTGGCGGCCAATTCTTTGCCATGGAAAACAGCTGCCCGCATGCGGGAGCCTCCTTGGCAGGAGGCTCGTGTGTTGAGCACGTCATCAGTTGCCCGTCGCACGGCTTGCGATTTGACATTCGCAACGGCCAGTGCACCTCGTCTTCGAGCTTGCGTATCCGCACCTATGAAGTCGTCGTGGCGGACAAGCAACTTTGGCTACGGACGCCAGCACTCAATCCCGGCACTAACGGCACAACATTGCCCCAATGAAGCGACATCAAGAGAAGGAATGAAGATGACCGATGGCTTCAATACGGAGTTCTTCGCCGAGCGCTTCGGCCTGCGCGGCCTGACGGCAATCGTCACCGGCGCGGGCTCGGGACTTGGGCGGCAAGCGGCAAGGACGCTGGCAGCAACCGGCGCGCATATTGCCCTGCTGGGCAGGCGCCCGGAGCCTCTGCAGGAAACTGCAGAACTGATCGCGCACGTCGGCGGTACAGCGCGGGCTTTTCCCGTCGATGTTGCCGATCAGGAAGGCGTGCGCCTTGCCTTGGATGCAATCCAGCAATGCATGCCGCCGCTATGGGCGCTGGTGAACAATGCGGGCGTCGGCGGGCGCGCGGCGCTGCTCGACGTGGACGAGACAATGTTCGACCGGGTATTCGATGTGAACACAAAGGCCGCGTTGCTGATGTCCACCGCCTTCGCACGCCGGCTCATCGACAGGCAACTCCCGGGACGCATCATCAATATATGTTCTCTCGCCGCGCAGACGCACCCGCGGCACCTCGGCATCTACGGCGCCAGCAAGGCGGCGCTGGAGCATCTGACCCGTACGATGGCCCATGAATGGGCGAGCCACGGTATCAACGTCAATGCCATCAATCCCGGCTACATCGAGACTGACATTAACCGCGCCATGTTCCAGAGCCCCGCAGGCAGGAAGATCGTCGAGGGCCTGCCTCGCCAGCGCCTCGGCACGCCCGATGCGCTCGATGGCGCGCTGCTGATGCTCGCTTCGCCGGCCAGCACATTCACGACTGGCTCGACGCTAGTTGTGGATGATGGGCAACGCTTCAGCATGGGCTAAGCCCAGCCTCTCCCGCCATTTCGTGACGCCGCAACCGAAGCGCTCGCTGAACCCATCTGGAAAAGGCGCTGGGCGAGGCCAAGCCCAGCAGCGCCGCGGCTTCGCTCAGTGGCCGCTCCCGATTTTCGATCTAGCGGCATGCGAGGCCTGCGCGGCCACCACCTTGTCCAGTGCTCCCGCGTCAGCGGACGATTGTCATAAAAGGGCAAGTTCAAGGCGTGCAAGGTAAAGCGGGAAGTGGCGCCAGGCCAGATGATTCACTCGTCGCGAAGGACACGCTGACATCACCGGTTAAAGGAGATGCTCGCCTGCGCACCGCCGTGCCGAAGATGGCGCTGTAAATAGGGTTCTAAAGCTCTCTCATCTAGTTCGACATTCTCAATATTCACATTTCACCTTGGATATCCATCATCATGAACTTCCTTGACGGCCACCTGTATCCCGAGAACCAGCAGCCTCTGATCATCACGGCCGCTCCCTATGCGCCGGGCTGGATTCCCTCGGACTTCCCGGAAGATATCCCTGTCACCATGGAGGAGCAGATCCAGAAGGCGGTCGATTGCTACGAAGCCGGTGCCACCGTGCTGCATCTGCATGTGCGCGAACCCGATGGCAGGGGCAGCAAGCGCCTGTCCATGTTCAATGAGCTGATCGCCGGGGTGCGCAAGGCCGTGCCCGAGATGGTCATCCAGGTGGGTGGCTCGATCAGCTTCGCGCCCGAGGACGATGGCTCCGCGGCCAAATGGCTCTCCGACGACACGCGGCATATGCTGGCCGAACTCGATCCGAAGCCCGACCAGGTGACGGTGACCGTCAACACCACGCAGATGAACGTGACTGAGCATGCTGGCCTGGATGACTTCAAGGGCGTGTCGCGGGGATTCCCGCACCTCTATGCAACCTACAAGGACATGATCGTGCCCTCGAACCCCAGCTGGGTCGAGGAGCACATCCGACGCTTGACGGCCGCCGGAATCCAAAGTGAGTTTCAGTGCTACAACATCAACAGCTTTGAAACGATTGAGCGGATGATTCGCCGCGGCGTCTACAAGGGGCCGCTGGTGATGAACTGGGTGGCCATCAGCGGTGGCATGGATCAAGCGAACATCTACAACCTGGCCAACTTCCTGCGAGCTGCGCCCGACGGCGCGGTGATCACGGTGGAGAGCTCGGTGCTGAACGTGCTGCCCGTGAATATGATCGGCATTGCCTTGGGCCTGCATGTGCGGTGCGGCATCGAGGATGTACTCTGGAACCAGACCCGCACGGGCAAGAGCACTTCCGTCGAGCAGATCAAGCAATTGGTGCGTATCGCCGGCGAATTTGGTCGCCCCATCGCGACGGCGAAACAGGCACGAGAGATCATGCAGATCGGGGTCTTCTACGACACGGCGGAAGAGACGCTTCAGGCCAATGGCTTCGCGCCCAATCGTAACGGTGGCAACCAGGGATTCCTGCGCAAGCCGGCCTAAGGCCCCTTGGGGGAATTGACTTCATATGCGGTATGAGTCGCCCGGTATTTTCTGGAGACGGACTGAAGCTGAAGTTGAAGTTCCCCCCCATCGACCGGATATTTGATACTGAACAGGAGACAACATGGCGAAAGTCGTTAAATTCTACGAAACGGGCGGCCCCGAGGTCCTTCGTTTTGAAGACGCTGAGGTTGGCGAACCGGGGCCGGGAGAGGTCCGCGTCCGCCACGTGGCCGTGGGCCTGAATTTTGCCGACACCTACTTCCGCGGTGGCACTTACCAGGTTCCGCTGCCCAGCGGCCTCGGCAACGAGGCAGCCGGTGTGGTCGAGGCCGTCGGTGCCGGCGTGACCCAGCTGGCAGTCGGCGACCGTGTGACCTACACGGGCTTTGTCAATACGCTAGGCGCCTACAGCACTGAGCGGTTGATTTCTGCCGCACTGCTGATCAAGCTGCCGGATGCCATCAGTTGCGAAGCCGCGGCGGCCATGACCATGCGGGGCTTGTCCGCCTCCTACCTGGTGCGCCGGATCTACCCCTTCGTGGCGGGTGAGGCTGTGCTGCTGCATGCCGCGGCAGGCGGTGTTGGCCTGATCGTTTCGCAATGGGCCAA
Organism: Cupriavidus basilensis OR16; assembly: GCF_000243095.1. Classification (GTDB taxonomy): domain Bacteria; phylum Pseudomonadota; class Gammaproteobacteria; order Burkholderiales; family Burkholderiaceae; genus Cupriavidus; species Cupriavidus basilensis_D. The sequence continues at coordinate 111,374 of NZ_AHJE01000003.1, forward strand.
ATTGCTCGGGCTGACGGTGATCGGCACGGTGTCGACCGATGCCAAGGCGGAAGTCGCGCGCGCCCACGGCTGTGATCACACAATCAACTACAGCCACGAGGACGTCGCCAAGCGCGTGCGGGAGCTGACGGGCGGAGTAGGGGTGTCCGTGGTCTTCGACAGCGTGGGCAAGGCCACCTTCATGTCCTCGCTGGACTCGCTCAAGCGCCGCGGGCTGATGGTCTGCGTCGGTACCGCCTCCGGCACGATCCCGCCGTTCGATCCGCAAATCCTGGCCCGCAAGGGCTCGCTCTACCTGACCCGCCCGGGCCTGGCCGACTACATCGCCGATCCGGCCGAAAAGGCGGAACTGGTCGACGAGCTATTTGGCCACGTAGCGGCAGGGCGCATCCGCATCGAGATCAATCAGCGCTATGCCCTGGAGGACGCCGTGCAGGCCCATCGGGACCTGGAGGCTCGAAAGACCACGGGCTCGTCCATTTTCGTGATTTGAGTGTTTCCCTTTCTGGGAAACGTAACCCAGCGATTCGGCAGTCGGGTCAGGTTGTCCAGGACCCGCTGCCGGTAGCGCTCTTCGTTGTACGCGGTGTCGGGATCCACATGTTCCACGCCGTAGCGCAGTGTGTCGCAGAAGAGCGCCGCCATCTCCCATGCACGCACGGCTTCCGATCATCCGCCTGCGACCTCCACCCTTCAGATCCGAATGACGCCGCGTGGCTTGAGCCAGCTGGTTTGCGCACGCGTGCTCATGCCCGACCACATGACGCCATGCAGCAATGCATGATACGCATTGCTGCATGGCCACGAGGACCATGCGTTTGGCGATGCGGGCTGCATGGAAGTAGGGAAACGCTACACCATCCGGTCGGCTCTGTGGCCCTGGACGATGACGGTATTGTTCACGTCTGCGATGGTCTTCGCGCCAAGCATGGCCATGTTCCGATCGACCTCGTCGCGCAACAGCGTGATGGCGTGGCGTACGCCCTCGGCTCCCCCAACGGCCGCAGCATAAATAAAAGGTCGCCCCAGGAAGACAAAGCGGGCTCCTAGCGCCAACGCTTTCAGAACATCACCGCCTCGCCGGATACCGCTGTCCATCATGACGGTTGTCTTGTGCGCGACGGCCTCGCAAATCTCCGGCAATACAGCAAGCGGTTCCACGGCACCGTCCAGTTGGCGCCCACCGTGATTTGAGACAATGATGCCGTCGGCGCCCAAGGCGACAGCGCGTTCGGCGTCGGACGTATGCAAGATGCCCTTTATGACCAGGTTGCCGCGCCATCTTCGCCGGATTCGCTCGATATCCGTCCAGCTCAGGTGATCGCGCCCCGTCGTATCGCGAATAGCGGAGGCCGACAAGATCGGTGCGCCGCGAGACGCAAAAGAATTCTCGAAATGCGGCATCCCGCTCGAGATAAGCGTTCTGGCGAACGTTCCAGCCAGCCAACGCGGCCGGGACACGCCATCGAACGCCAAGCGCACGGATGGCCGCAAAGGCAAAGAGAAACCAGTACGGACGTTATTCTCCCGGTTGGCCCAAACGGGAATATCAACCGTAAGGACAAGCGTAGCGAACCCGGCTGCTTCAATCCGCTCAATCAGGGCGTCCCTGCGTGTGGCGTCACCTGGCAGGTACGCTTGAAACCACGTGCCTGGCGCGGCCGCGTGAACGGCTTCCATCGGAATCAAGGACGTGCCGCTCATGATCGCGGGGATCCGCTCTTCCCGCGCCGTTTGCGCGAGGACCACATCGCCGCGGTAAGCGGCAATCGCACTGATTCCAACGGGCGCCACGCCGAAGGGAGACGCGTAACGTTGCCCAAAGATCTCAGTCGCTTGCGACCTTCCTGACACATCGACAAGGACTTTGGGCCGGAACTTGACCTCGTCGAATGCCGTCTTGTTCGCGCCAAGCGATTTTCCATCCTCCGCGGCGCCGGCAATATAGCCAAAGATCGGGCGCGGTAGCGCCCTCTTTGCCGCGACTTCAAAATCGGCAAGCGAGAGGATCGGTCGTAGTCGCCGATGAATCTGACGGTTGGCGCCATAGGCAGGCTTGGCGGGCATTCCAGCGCTCGGAACGGCTTGGCTTTCTGCAACTTCTGTTAGAGATGTCATCATGATTTGGAGCGTCTATCAGGCCCAACCGCTGTCACAATCAGCCACGCCGGATCACATTGATAATCAGGCGAACGTGCCGCGCTGGCGCATCAACTCACGGAACAGCGCTGCATTCTTCTCGAACGGCGCACGCCCGTGGAGGTAGAAGTAGTTGTTCAGGACCACCAGGTCGCCGACGGGCAGCGACACTTCCTTTGTTCCCGGCGAAGCCTCCATGGAACTCGACAGGTCGTTGAGAAATGCAGCCTCCTCGCGATCGCGAGGCTGTACGAACTGATCGATGAAGGACATCGACAACCCAAACGCGTTCTGGAAGAAGAGCGGGCGCTCGACCCTATCGCTGACATTCTTGGAGCCCGGCGCCTTGTAGAGGAACGGCTGCGTCCCGAGACGGTGACTGACAAAGCGGTCACGGTCTTCCCAATCGTCCAGATGCAAGAATCGGGACTCCCCGCCCATTGCATTCTGTTCTGCAAACTTCATCATCAACAGCCAGTCCGTCGCCTCGGTAACGAAGGTGCCATCGGTGTGCATCGTGAAGAGCCGGTAGGCTTGGCGCAAATAGGAGTCGCTATCGTCCGTGTGCTTGACCACGAAGCGAGCATAGTAAGTGCCCGACATCGCATCGTGGTTGCCGGGGCCCAGGAGGTGCCCGATGGCAGTGCCGAAGCGAACGAAATCGTCGGCGTCCGTGGTCAGTCCCTGGAGGCCTACCGTGAAGCCACCATGCCGCCGATCCTTCACGATGCCGTTGATGGCTGTAGCGAAGTCCTCGCCGACATGCTTCGCCAGTACGTCCGCGAGCCCGTAGCGCATGAAGGGAACGTATTCGAGGTTTTGAACATCGACCTTGCGCGCGTCATGCAGGAAGCCAAGAATGGCATCGCGCTCGACGGTCACATGCAGGATGCGATGGTGATCTGGGTGGGCAGACACTTGGAAGCGGGATTCGTCACTGCTGGCAAGTACTGACGCAGGAAGCGGGGCATTCATTGGTAGCTCTCCGGGAAGTTGTATGGTGCTATTTCATCTGGATTCTTTGATATGATCCAGATAGAAAGCAGTAATCTTTGTTCCGCAATTGAGATTAAAACGATGATTGATGTTCGCCAGTTGCAGTGCTTCCTCGCCGTGGCGGAAGAACTTCACTTTGCGAACTTGAACAAGATTTGGGCGTCACGCTCTTGAACCGCAACAAAAGGAAGCCGGTGTCACTTACCGACGCGGGGCACCTGTTCCATGCCGAAGCTGCTGCTGCGTTGCGGCACATTGAACGGGCCGACCAGGTGGGACGCTTGGCTGCCCGAGGGCTGGCTGGCGTCATCCGTGTTGGCTATGTGGCATCTGGCGCAAGCAGCGGCCTTTTATCCATGATGCTGAGCGAGTTTCGGAAATCGCACGAGATGGTCCGGATCGAAGTCGTGCCAATGGAGACGCCAAGGCAGCTCGAAGCGCTTAGCGATGGCCAGATTGATGTGGGCATTGTCAGGCCCAGGCGACTCTATCCGGCTGGCGTTATCACGAAAGTCGTACAGACCGAACGTCTGCTGGCTGCAATGACAGCAAGCCATCCGCTTGCAAGGCGAGGGACAGTCTCAGCGTGCGCGCTAGCGGATCAATCGTTCATCGTCCCGCAGTTTACGGACGAGGAAGGCTTCGGGGACGCGCTAGCCGCCCTGGGAACGGCCGGAGGGTTCACGCCTCATCTGGAATATCGCGTCCAGGATTTCATCTCCGCAATCTGCCTCGCGTCCGCGGGATATGGCGTGGCCATCGTGCCTGAGTCGATGCAGAATTTCTCCCAGCCAGGCATCTTCTACACACAGATCGCCGACTTCAAGTTCTCAGTGCACCTGGCGCTGGCGCATAGGCGCCGGGAAATATCCCCGGCGGTACGAGCCTTTGTGCAACTCGGAACTGAAGCTCTCAATGGCCGTGGGTCGTAGACTCGGCAGCGTGCTCAGCCGCGTCGCGCTTCCGCAACGTAACACCATCTGCCGATGAGGAACACGGTGAAGGGCAGAATTGCCGCGAACGGCAGCCAGCGCAAGGCAACTTGAAGACCAACCGCGTCCGCTACCATACCGGTGATAAAGGGCCCTGCTGCGAGGCCCAATATATTGTTAAACAGCGTCAGAGTGGCAAATGCCGAGCCGTGAATGGCTGGCGGCGTGGCCCCGGCAATGATCGCGCTACATGTGCCGAACGAGCTGGCAAGGAAGAACACCCCGGGCGCAAGGAGCGCGAGTTGCAGATTGCCCTGTGGCAAACGGAACGCGATCGCCAGCAGCGTGCCTAGCACGAGGCAATAGCCAATGGCCATGTTCCACCGCTTGAGCGACGAATCCCCGCTGATCCGATCGGTCATCACACCGCAGATGAGTTGGCCCAGGCCGCTGACAAGGACAAGGCCGGCCGCCAGAGTGGCGGCTTCGCTGACAGGCATGCCCCAGTAGCGATTCAGGTAGCTGGGCAGCCACACGAACAGCGTGCCTTGGACGAAGATCTGCAGGGCGCAGCCGAGGTAGGCACAAAAGACGGAGCGGGACGGAAACAGGCCAGAGAAAAACGCGCGCGGTGTCAGTTTCACATGCCCGTGCACCGCGACTCCGTTTGCATTGTCCGCCTGCGCGCTTGCGAGTTTTTTCTCGGTGACCACGAAGTAATAAATGGTCACCAGCACAAAGCCGAAGATCGCCATCAGACCCATCGACCATCGCCAGCCAAAGTGCGTCGCGATGATGCCGGAAAGCGAAACACCGAGCACGGACCCAAACGCTGCGGCAGACGTAAAGCCGCCGGCAATGGTAGACCGCATATGCCTGGGGAAGATGCTCATGAGCATGGCGAATCCGACACTTCCGTAGGCAGCCTCGCCGACACCAACGAACAAGCGCGCGACTAGCATCTCGTGATAGGTGCTGGCGATGGCGCAACCGAGCGTGGCAACACTCCACACCGCCACCATCAGTGCAATGCTTTTGACGCGCCCCCAGCGGTCCGCGATGATGGAGAACGGGAGGGTCAGCACGCCGACCGTCAACGGCACCACGCTGCTAATCGAACCGAGCTGGGTATCGGTAATCTGCCACTGCAATTTCAAGAGTGGAAACAAGGCGTTGATCGCCTGCCGCGACATGTAGTCAGACAGTAGCAGGCAAAACATCAATGCAAAGACCACCCACGCGTAGGGTCGGGCACCAGTGGTAGCCGCAGCCGGCCCAGCCGGCATCGCGTTACTCGTAGACACGTTCAATTTTTGTCTCCTCATGACTTCTTGCGTCGGATCATCTAGCCTGGCGCTACTTCCCGCTTTACCTTGCACGCCTTGAACTTGGCTATTTATGACAGTCAACCTGCTGACGCAGGGGAGCCGTGGTCGGGGCCGGCTGCACGCTCTGGATATCTGAGCAGGGTTTTCCCTTTGCTTGCGCGAGTTGGTAATAACTTGTCGTGAACGGTCAAGCCGGTTGGTCCGGTGCGATCCGAGAATAGACGAACAAGCCCTTCTAAACACGCAAAGCATCGCAATCAAAATCAAAAAGGATAGACATGAAGAAGCAGACCAATCACTTGGGGTGGCGCGGTTGCGCCTTGGTAATCGGTGTTGGTGTCGCCGGGGGCGTGTCCGTGGCCCAGGCCCAGGAGGCTTGGCCCAGCAGGCCTATCCGTCTGGTGGTGGCGGGGCCCGCCGGCGGCAGTGCCGACGCGTTGGCCCGGCTGCTGGCGCAAGGCCTGCAGCAAAAATTGAGCAAGCCCGTCATCGTGGAGAACAAGGCCGGTGCCGCCGGTGCGCTGGCGATCAGCGATTTGCAGTCCAACGGCAAGGATGGCTATACCTTCCTGGTTATCCAGGGCGGTGTCGTGAGCGAAGCGCCGTTGGCCTACAAGGTCCATTACAAGCCTTTTGCTGACCTGAAGCCCCTGGCCCAGATCAGTCGCACGGGGCTGGTGCTGGTTGCCAACAAGGATGTTCCCATCTCCAACCTGAAGCAGTTGGTGGACTATGGCAAGTCGCAAAAGGACGGCCTCGTTTTTGCTTCCTATGCCACGGGATTGAAGGGGCACACCTCGGGCATACTGCTCGGGCAGCTCACGCATGTGCCAATGCGGCATGTGGGCTACAAGGGCTCTCCCCCGGCGTTGAACGACCTGATGGGTGGTCATGTGCCCCTGATGTTCGATGGGGTGACTACCTCTTTGCCGCTGATCAAAGCGGGAAAGATCAAGGCGATTGCCTTGAACTATCCGACCCGGATTGCTGAATTGCCGGATGTGCCGACTTTCAAGGAGCTCGGCTACCCGCAACTGGCGCAAGCAGGGTGGTTCGCGGTGTGGTCCCGCCCGGATGTCGCTCCGGCAGTCCAGGAGAAAATCCGCGAGCTGACACTGGCGTATTTCAAGCAACCCGCAGTGCAGAGCCACGTCAAGGACATGGGAATGGAGCAGGGGGGCGCCGCCACGTCGGAAGAGTTGATGGCGGACCTGAAGCAGGCATACCAGCAACAGTCCGCGCTGCTGAAGTCCATTAACTACCAGCCAGATTAATAAGAGATTATTCTGCGCAAACTCGCCATTGCAGTCCGAATGGGTTTTGCGCAGTCTTTGGCCAGAGTGTGCGGCATCGTCGATCCGGCGATGTCCCATTGCCGGGGGAGGGGCTGGGGGAAGGGGCGTGGTTGGTCGTCCTTGGCGGGCGCCGCCGTGGGTTCGGTCACGACAGTTCGCGAATGAACGCTTTGGCTTGCGGCCACTCGCCATAGCCTGAAGCGGGATTCAGATGCCCGACCTCGCCGAGTTCGACGAAGCGGCTGCCCCACGCCTGCGCCAGGCCACGGGCGCGATCGAGACGCGTCAGAGGATCGTTGCTGCTTGCCGCAACGATGCTCGGAAACGGCAAAGTGCCGCGAGGGATCGGCAGCCAGCCATGGTCGCCCAGCGTGGCGAGCGTCGGATAGCCGGCCGGCATGGGTGTCTCGAGGTCGGCGGGCGCTGCAAGGAGTGCACCAAGGATCTCGTGCGTGGCGCCTCGGGCCGCCCAATGGGCGACCATCATCGCGCCTGCGCTGTGTGCCACGATGATCACCGGCCCCTCGATGGTGGCCAAAGCGCGATCGATGGCGTCGACGCGGGCAGCGCAACTCAGCTTGTCTTGCTCAAGCGGAGCGACGCTGACGACGCGAGGCAGCGTCGCCGCCAGCAGGGTTTGCCAGTGTTCCGGCACATGGTCACGCAGGCCAGGGACGATGAGAACGGTCGGTGCCGTAGAGGTCATGTCGATCTTTCAGTAAGGCGCGTCACCGATGATGGCGGTACGCTCCATCTTCCGGTGGCACGGTGGATAATCCATCACTGCGTAGTGCTGGGTTGAACGGTTGTCCCAGAACGCAACGCTGTTCTTCTTCCAGCGAAAACGCACTTGGTATTCGGGGATGTTGGCCTGGCTGACCAGGTAGCTAAGCAGATTGCCGGCACCCGGCGCCTTGTCCAGCCCGAAGCGCACATTGGCCGGCACATTGAAATTTGTGAAGTGCGTGGTAAAGCTCCCATTGACGAACAGCACTTTCTCTCCGGTTTCGGGATGGATGCGTACAACCGGGTGCTCGGCGTCAGGGTACTGAGCCTTCAGTGCAAGACGCTTTTCAATCGGCATCGCGGCACCGAAGCTCGCCTCGATGCTGTGGCGCGCGCGCAATGTGGCGATCTTCGTCTTGATCTCCTCGGGCAGCTGGTTGTAAGCCTCGACCATGTTGACCCACATCGTGTCGCCACCCACAGGCGGGCATTCGATGCAGCGCAGCACGCAGCCCATCGGAGGCTTTTCGCGCCAAGTGGCATCGGTATGCCAGGAATTCTCGTTGCGCTCGGGGGGGCTGTCCGGGGTCTTGTAGATCTGGACCAGTCCTGGGTAATCGGGATGGCTGCCTACCACCGGGTGGTCCTCCAGCTCACCGAAGCGGCGCGCAAAGGCCACGTGCTGCGCGCGCGTGATGTCCTGGTCGCGGAAGAAAATCACGCGATGCTTTAGCAGCAGCGCCCGAATCTCCGCCATCTGTTGGTCGTCCTCGGCAGCCGCGCCAAGGTTGACGTTGCTGAGTTCCGCACCGATCGTGCAAGTGACCGGCTCGACCCGGATCGAGCTGCCCAGCGAGGTTGCGCGGACCACTGCGGGTGCCGCCTTGAGGTGTTGAATCATGAACGTGTCTCCGATTGTCGGTTAGGCCGATCGATCCTTGCGAGTTTGGCTGTCGCGGGTATCTCCCGCTTGACAGTACATGACAGGGATTTATCATTCCATGTCAATGTCCCACTCAATTCTCTAATGTCGTCACTTGTCCGCGCTGCGGCCCTCACCAACTACAGCGAGGTCGCTCGAGCCTCCGGACTGGATCCGGTGCGGATGCTTTTTGACGCGGGGTTGAGTCCGAGCGTACTGAGCGAACCGGACATCATGATTCCGGTCGAGCGTGTCGGAAGGCTGCTTCAGGCGTCCGCAACCATGTCAGGCAACGAGAGTTTCGGACTGTGTATGGCCGAGTCGCGCCTCTTGTCCAATCTTGGGCCGGTAGGATTGCTGATACGCGACCAGGCGACGCTGCGCGACTCGCTTCGCATGCTGATGCGCTATCAAGCGTCGCTCAACAGTGCGTTGTCGCTGGCGGTCGAGGAGTGCGATGGGCTGGTCATTATTCGCGAAGTGGTAATGGCTGGCAACGCACATCAACCCACGCGTCAAAGGGTTGAACTGGCACTAGGGGTCATGGTGCGCTTGATACGTCAACTCCACAAGCCCGACTGGGAGCCGCGGCGCGTATGCTTTGAGCACCCGGCGCCGCGCGACCTTACTACACACCGGCGGTTTTTTGGCGCTTGCGTCGAATTCGACTACGACTTCAACTGCATTATCTGCACGAAGGCAGATCTCGATGCACGCAACCCGTCCGCGGATCCGGCCATGGGGCGCTACGCGCAGCAGTTGATAGACGCGTCCGCCATGTCGCAGCAGGCGACAATGCCTGAGGATGTGCGGCGTATGATCCTGCTGCTGCTGCCCAGCGGGCGCTGCAGCATCGAACAGGTGGCGGAGCATCTGGGCGTGGTGTGCCGCACGGTCCAGCGCCGGCTGGCGGATCAGGGGCAGAGCTTCTCGTCGATCGTTAACGACATCCGTATGGAACTCGCCATACGCCATGTCACCGAGAGCGATCGTCCGTTGACGGAGGTGGCGACCCTGCTCGGTTTTTCCGCGCCGAGCGGATTCTCGCGCTGGTATCACGTGCAATTTGGCTGCAGCCCCAAGGAGAGCAGGGCAGCACGCGGCACATTGCGCCGACAGACGGCACCGACCTGAGCATAACCCTGGCACAGCGTAAGCCGCGTCAGGCCGCATCATGGACGGACGCTCTCTTTGCCGGATTCCGCATGTCTATTGTCGACAAAAATAAAATGCCGTATCATGGAACCGGCGCGCCTTTCCCGGAGTGCCATCGGAAAGCGCCGCGCATGCTGCAACGGAAACTATCGTCGTGACCACCTGCGCGCAGCCTTGGGCGAGGAGGGGTATCACAATGAAAGACGATCAACCAGCAGGCAATGGTCAGTACCTCCATCGGATGGGCAGGGCGATCTGCATGGGATTCTGCTGGCTAGCCGAGCGGCTGTCCTATGCCACGGCAGCGATGCTGTTGACCGACCTGATTGCGTGGGAAAATGACGGGTACGTCGTGCGCAAATACCTGAACATCGATGCGCTTCCCGGTACCGACGAGTAGGCGCGGTATCAGAACACGCGAGCGACGGCCGGCGTCAAGCGCCTCCTTGCCGTGAGCGCGGTGGTTCAGCCCGCGGATTGAATCCAACGATAACAATCCGGCTCTGCTTTCCCTGTCTCTGCCCCGGCGTGCGCACCACGGTTTCAGCGGTGGCCCGATGTCCCGGGGGCCTGTAGGAAGCCTGTAGGGGGCCTGCAAGGACGTCATCCTGCGCAGGCCCTTGTCTTTTGGGGAACGCGCGGCTGCCTGGGCCAATGGTCCCGTTGGCTCTGGCGGTATCCGCAATCTGCCCGATCCGCCACGTAAGGTAAGATCCTGGACGCTGCAGGCGGTGCGGTGCCGACCAAGGCCAGCACCCGAGCCGTTCCCCAATAATCGGAAGGATTTACCACTCATGGGCAGACTCAAGACTACCAACACGCCGGAATTGCAGTCGCTGCTTGCCCCGCAATCACCGCAGAATCCGGTCACGCTGGCGGTCGAGCAGGCGCTTATGCATGGACGCGACTGGTCGGCATCAGTGGCTGACCAGATTGCGGTGCGACTGGCGGGCCTGATTACGATCGACGTGATCCACGCCGGCCAACGCTTGCTGGAGAAAGACATCAGCGAGGTCCTGGCGGTCAGCCGCGCTCCTGTGCGCGAGGCCTTGCGCATTCTGGAGCGGGAGCGTCTGATTGAGTTCCGCCCCCGGCGCGGCGCCATCGTCACCGAGCCCAATGCCCAGGACCTGCGGGATATCTACGTCGTGCGGGACGCACTGTTCGAGATCCTGCTCAGGCAGTTGATGGAAGAGCGCGCGGACGCGCTGGAAGCGTTGTTCGAGCAATTCATTCCGCAGTTCAGCAAGGCCGCCGAGGAATCGGTGGACGCCTATATCAGCGTGACCTTCCTGGCAAACATGGCCATGGCAGATCTGTCCAGCAACCGGCTGGTAGGGGAGGTGCTGAACTCTATCTCGCTGCGGGTCCTGCGCTATGTGCGGCTGGGGCTCGCATCCCACCCCGGCTCGCTGGAGAATTCCTTCAAGACCTGGCGTGCCCTGCAGCGCGCCATAGCCAAGCGGGACATCGAAGCGGTCTTGCAGACCGCGCACAAGCGCATCGGAAATTCCCGGGAAGCCGCAGTCCGTGCCCTGTCATCCGGCGTCCAGAAAGGCAAGGGCGGCGCTGCCGGCCGCAGCGCAGTGCCGGCCTAGGCCTTCTAAGCTCGCGCGGGCAAGACTGCCCGCCATGGCTCTCCCGTCATCCTCGCTATCCGCAGGTAGCCAGCGAAGACCGCGATATCTGCTCGCAAGTATGGCTTGCGCGAGGCAGCGGCTGTCCCGCCGGGAGACATCGGCGCGGGTTAGCCGTGTCTCAAGAGCGGCTCCGTGCCGACAAGGGGCTTTGCCCCGGATCGAATTCCCCAGCACGGCACCGGCTCCTCGGCACCGGCAAGACCGGCGGCTCAATCACCTGCTGCGCACGCGGAGCAGAGCGAGCCAAAGCACCTGCCGATGCGCGCCACCTCAGAATCTTCCAGGAACTTAAGCATAGCAGTGACCGCGGGCCCACCCAGCGGCGCACGAAGGCCAACTGCGCGCGCCGGACTGTGCTTGAAATCCCGTCGCTGTCATCGCACGCTCGCGATGTTCAACGCTTTTCAGTTTTTATTATTCATGTCGACAAAAACTATTTGTGGCTGATATCATGAGCCGCACCCGAGGCTGGAATAGGGCGTTGACCGGCAAGGGATGCTACTGAAGCGCACCGGCTGTGATCGAACGTTTCGTGATGCCGATCGACCAAGTCGATCGGCACGGAGATCTCTCGCGGCGATGGTTGGCTACCCGGGCGCCGGTAGCGTGATCGGCATCAATTCGGTCGCGAGGGCGTCTGCAGATGGCTATGCGGGGCTCTACACGATCGCTTCGTTCGCTGTGATTGCGCCAGGGGTGTAAAAAAAACCTAAAGGAGAAGAGACAATGGGATCATTCAGCAAGCGGAGCAAGTTTAATTGCGCACTCATCGCTGCAGGCGTAATCTGCGCCGGCGGCGCACACGCACAAAGCAGCGTGACGCTATATGGCGTGGTGGATATGAACGTCGAGTTTGCTAACCATGTCGGGACCGTGCCAAGCGCAGCCAACAAGTTCAATGCGGGCCCGTCCAACAATGCCTACCGCATGAACTCCGGCGGCCTGTCTGGGTCGCGTTGGGGCTTGCGCGGCGTGGAAGATCTCGGCAACGGGCTGAAATCCATTTTTGTTTTGGAAAGCGGCTTTAACCTGGATACCGGCACGTCGCAGCAGGGCGGCCGCCTGTTCGGTCGCCAAGCCTATGTGGGCATGCAAAGCTCGCAGCTTGGCCAACTGACTTTTGGCCGTCAGTACACTTCGATGTTCGAAGGCCTCGCAAACTTCGTACCCGCAGCCTTTGCCACCCAGTATGAACCGATCGTGATGCTGACCGGCGCGAACTTCCGCGAGGACAACACCATCAAGTACACCGGTCGTTTCGGCCCGGTCACCGCACTGGCACACTGGTCCTTCGGTACCGGCCTGGCATTGCCGACGACGGTGGCCAATGGTCCGCTTCTAGGTGGTAACGGTGAAGTCCCGGGCCAGTTCCGTCGCGATACCGCCTATGGTGCGGCCTTGACCTATATTGCCGGCCCCTTCGGCGTGGCTGTGGCTTACGACCAGTTCAACCCCACCATTTCGAACCCCTCGAACGCTGCTGTCCTCGGCAGCGGCAGCTTCAAGAAGGCAACGATTGCGGGGAGCTATGCTTTCGGCCCGGCAAAGATCATGGGCGGCTACCGCTGGGGCCAGAACAAGGACCAGAATGGCAGCCTGCTTGAACGCGACGACCTCTACTGGGTCGGCGCCAACTACCAGGTAACGCCGGCGCTTGGCTTGACGCTTGAATACAACTATGACCACGTCAAGCGCTTTTTCGCGAACGCGTCGACCCCGAACCCGTGGCAAGTTGCTTTCATCGCCGACTACGCCCTCTCCAAGCGGACGGATGTCTACCTGACAACGGCATATGCAAAGAACGCGGGCCTGGGACTGGATTCCGCGATGATCGGCTACGCGAACAGCCTTTCCCTTGGCAACAGCTACACGCTTGCCAGTGGCCAAAGCAATATGCTCGGCGTGGCCGCAGGTATTCGGCACAAGTTCTAAGAGCGTGTCTGAACCTTTGCTGTAGTAGTGGGGTGGGCGGCATCGGCGGCCTGCTGCCCAAGCCCACCTGGCGCACAGCGATCAGGCCATTTCGTCATGTGCGGATTAAGGCCGCTCGATTTCGAAAGCGCTTGGTGCGAATTACGGTTTAGCCCCAGTTGCCAGGCGGAGTGCAAAACGGCCGCAGGAAGAAGAGCAGCCCTCACGCCGCCACTACCGGCGTTCGCTTCCATAGGATGCAGTGCGCAGCGCTAGCCGGAACGCGTGCGGCGTCTGCCCACGCCAGCGCCGGAACGCATTGATAAAGCTGGTCGCCTCGGCGTAACCCAGGCGCGCGGCAATCTGATCGATGGACTGATGCGGGCCGCTAAGGAACGCCTCAGCCAGCGTCTGCCGCACTTCATCGCGGAGTTCCGCATACGTCGTGCCTTCATCCTGCAACCGTCGCCGCAGGGTTCGAGCGGTCATGAACAGGCTGCCGGCCGCTGCCGTCATGTCCGGCATTTCGGCGCAGCGGGCCGCCAGCAGGTCGCGCACCCGGGCGGCCAGCCCGATGCGGGCGCGCCGGGCATCCAGCAACTTGCGGCATTGATCGCGCGCGGCGGACTGCGCCAGCGCATTGGCCTGGGGCAGGCGCTCGGCCAGCAGCTTGCTGTCCAGCAGGATGGCGTTGTGCGGCATGCCAAACGCGGGTTCAACCCCGAAGACGCGCCGATAGGGCTCGGTACTGTCCGGCCTGGCCAAGCGCAGGTGCACGGCCTCCTGGATCGGTGCCGCGACGAACAGATCTCGTACCACGGTAAGGAAGGCGGTCATGTCGCGTTCGACGTTGAACTGGCGCAACCCCTCCGGGATGTCTTCATCATCCAAGACAAGCCGCGTTTGCTGCCCTGATTCTTCGACTCGGAACGTGGTAAAGGCGAAGGTCAGGTCGAAATATTGGAGCGCCACGTCGAGCGCGGCGCGCAGCGTCTGGTTGCTGAAAATCGCCAGACCGAGCACGCCAAAGGCGGTGAAGTGATAGCACTGGCCAACCTCGATGCCAAGCGCGGGTGGATCACCCAGCCGGTCCAGCATGTTGCGGATCAAGCGGAGTTCCTGCTCGCCGCGCACCAGCAGGTCGGGGTCCATCAACTGGGCTTCGGTAATACCGGTGCCGGCCAGGACAGCGGGCAGGGTCAGGCCGTGGGCGACCGAAAAGTCAGCCATCAGGCACATGCTGGTGACGTTACGCTCAACACTCCATCTCGGCATGGTGGGGGATCTGCTTTCCATCTGGTGTCCCCATTTTTTGTCCGCCTTTGTCATTACCGGGCTGCTTGCCCGCGCTTACCCTTCGCCTACTGAAAACAAAATCGATACGGGCAGGAGCCACTATGGCCACGTCACAGAAGCAAGGCCTTGATTCGGCCAAGAGCGAGACGGCAAGCGCAACCACGACCATGATCGCCATCATCGGCTCCGGCTTTGGCGGCCTGGGCATGGCGATCCAGCTCAAGCTGGCAGGCTTCGACGCGTTCACGATCCTCGAGAAGGCGGACGGCGTCGGCGGTACCTGGCGCGACAATCACTATCCTGGCGCGGCTTGCGACGTGCAGTCGCATCTTTACTCCTATTCCTTCGCGCCGAAGGCTGACTGGTCGCGCAAGTTTGGTCGCCAGCCCGAGATCCTGTCCTACATGCAGGGCTGCGTGAAACAATATGGCCTGGCGCCGCACTTGCAGTTCGGCACGGAAGTCACCTCGGCCTCCTTCGATAAAGATGCTGGCCACTGGGTCATCACGTCCAGCGACGGCGCCGTGCTCCATGCGCGCGTGCTCGTGACCGCCTGCGGCCAACTCAACCGGCCGGCCGTGCCCGCAGTGCCGGGCATCGACGCATTCCAGGGCAAGGTGTTTCACTCGGCGCGCTGGGACCACGGCTATGACCTGGCAGGCAAATCCGTCGCGGTGATCGGCACCGGCGCCAGCGCGATCCAGTTCGTGCCGCAGATCGTTCCCAAGGTGAAGGCGCTGAAACTGTTCCAGCGTTCCGCCGCGTGGGTCGTGCCGAAGCCGGACCGGCCGTTCACCGCGCTGGAGCAATGGCTGTTCAGGCACGTGCCGGTGGCCGACCGTCTGTACCGCGCAATGATCTACTGGAAGAACGAGAGCCGCGCGCTGGGCTTCACGCGCTTTGGCTGGCTGCTGGAATTGGTGGCGCTGCAAGCGCGCCGGGCGGCGAAGCGCCACGTCAGGAATCCTGAGAAACGGCGCAAGCTCATTCCCGAATACAAGATCGGCTGCAAGCGCGTGCTGATTTCCAACGATTGGTACCAGGCCGTGGACCAGGATCACGTGGACCTGGTCACACAGGGCATCGACCGCGTGGAGGCTGGCGCGATACTTACCCGCGACGGGCAGCGCCACCCGGTGGACGCGATCATCTACGGCACCGGCTTCCAGGCCACCGACTTTCTGGCGCCGATGCGCGTGACCGGGCTTGATGGCATCGACCTCAACCAGGCTTGGCGCGACGGGGCGGAGGCCTACAAGGGCATCAGCGTTTCCGGTTTCCCGAACCTGTTCATGCTCTACGGCCCCAACACCAACCTGGCGCACAGCTCGATCGTCTTCATGCTGGAGTCGCAGGTGCGCTATGTCATGCAGTGCATAGGCAGCCTGCAGGCGCCCGGCCTGCACTTCATGAACGTCAAGGCCACGCGCCAGAAGACATTCTCCGACAGGGTGCAAAGCCGACAGGGTGCAAAGACAGCTCAAGAACAGCGTCTGGGAAGCCGGTTGCACCTCCTGGTACAAGACCAGCACAGGCAAGAACACCATCAACTGGCCAGGCTTCACGTTCACCTATCGCAGGATGGCCAGCAAGCTGGACCTGAAGGATTACGAGCTGCACCCCGCGCCCGGTCGTCCGGCAGCCTGAGCGCGGGGCCAATCATGATGAAGACCTTGCTTTCCTGGATTGTGCGCGGGTGCGTCAAGCCAGTGCTCTCGCCCGGCTTCTCGGCGCAAGCCCAGCGGCGCTGGGGCACTTTTGTCGGCCTGTTCCTGCTCGGCGCGCGGGGCACCACGCCGGATCCGGCGCGAGATCGCGGGCGTGCCGGCCGCGCTGGTTTTCCCGGAACGCAGCGGCCGGCGCGCACCGTGCTGTACCTGCACGGTGGCGGCTATGTGATGGGCGGGGAGGGCAGCCACGGCAAGCTCGCCGCGCACCTCGCCAAAGCTGCGGTGGCGCAGGTATGGTTGCCGGCCTACCGCTTGGCGCCGGAACACGCGGCGCCAGCCGCGCTCCACGATGCGCTGGCCGCCTACGCGGCCCTGCTGGAGCAGGGCCACGATCCGTCGCAGATCTCGCTGGCCGGGGATTCCGCGGGTGGCGGTTTGGCACTGGCCACCGCCGTGGCCATCCGCGACAGCGGCCTGCCGCTGCCGGCCTCGCTGGTGTTGCTGTCGCCCTGGGTGGACCTGAGCCTGGCTGGCACCAGCCTGCAGACCCATAGCCTGCGGGATTGCCTGGTGCACCCGCAATGGCTGCAAGCCTGCGCCACGGCGTATTGCGGCACCAGGCTCGCGGCCGATCCGGGTTGCTCGCCCTTGTTCGCCGACCTGCACGGCCTGCCGCCAATGCTGATCCAGGTGGGTTCGGAAGAAGTCCTCTTGTCGGATGCCGAGCGCCTGGCCGGGGCCGCCACGGCCGCCGGCGTAGCTGTGCAGTTCCAGCAGTTCGATGGCCTCTGGCATGTCTTCCAACTGCACGCTGGTGTGCTGCGGGAGTCCGATACCGCCGTGGCGCAGATTGGTCATTTCATCGGGCAGACCACCGGGAACAGGGCTGCAGTGGCGCAGCAGGGGACCAGGCACGAGCAACGCCGACAACACGCATGATGTGGACTACTAGCTGATCGCCGCGTCAGGCTTCGGGGGTAGCGTGGCTGCACATCGCCCGAGCGAGAAGGACTATCGCGTGCAGGTCGTCGAGTTGGGGACCGTTGCATGGCAAGCATCAGCACCTCCCTGCACAGATGGCGATCGATTTACTGTCGATTGCTGCGCTTGCCAGGAGTATGAGGCGCCACCGCGGCATGGATCAATTGCCTGGCACGGTTGAGAGGGGGCGAGGGAAGCCAATGGCCACGCCTTCCAGGAGCTGGGCGGGTAGATTTACATCTGGACTGTCAGCGTACCTACGGGATACGCAGCCGTTCCGGATGTGTGTAGACGACCAGGCGCCAGCATGACCGCATGGGAGATGCCGTTGTACTCGAGCGCGACCGGCAATTCCTCGGCCAAACGGTCTTCCTCGGCCGTCACAGTGCCGTGACGCCAGCGTCTGACTGCGAATGAGCGCTGCGTCGGCACATCTTCAATGCCTGCGCCGCTGTCTTCCCCTGGCACGTCGCGCCTCATCGGTACTCCGCTGGTGGCCTCAATGCGATTTCATCCCGGCCGCGGCCATGGACAGCCTGATCAACACCACGACTAGTCGCCATGGTAGCGACGCCCTCAGCCCCGAATGCGACTATCCATAACAGCTGGGTCCAGCGTTTTCGTCGCCTGGAGAGTCCATCGAGCATCATGTTCCTCGCAAGTGCGGATCTCGTCTAGTGCTGATAGCCTTCGCCGATCTTGACCTCGAGCTTGACCTTGACCTTGAACAGCAGCGAGCACGTTGAACCATTTTTGTACGCAGATAAGGTTTCGCTATGCGGGTGTACGCCAAACAAGAGTAGGCGTCACGAATTACATGTCTTGGATGACGGATATTGAAAACAGAAAACGTGCGTGAGGTTTCAGTCATGTGTTTGACGCCGGCACTATTTGTAACTGGCACTTGCCGAGCAGGAAGCCGAGGCTATTGTTAGGAAAGCTCGCCTAGCGGCGACGCTGAGGCAACAACTACCCTGGGCAGTCTGAGGCGAAACCGCTTCATGGAGCGATCATGGCTACGCGACGGGAAGTGCCCGGCATCAGGCCGTACGACGGACCGGCTGGCGGCTGGGGGGCGCTTCGTGCGACGACCCAGGCGATCCGCCTGCAAATGGAAACGGTCAAGGCGCCACTCACACTGATGCGGACCAACCAGCCCGACGGGTTCGATTGCCCCGGTTGCGCGTGGCCCGACAAGGAGCACAAGTCGACGTTCCAGTTCTGCGAGAACGGTGCCAAGGCCGTGACGTGGGAGGCCACGACGAAACGGGTGCGGCCGGAATTTTTCGCGAGCAACACGGTGTCGTCGCTGCTGCAGCGATCCGATTTCGAGCTGGAGGATCTGGGCCGCCTGACCCATCCGCTTGCGTATGATCGGGCCACCGACACATTCCGTGCGGTCGAATGGGCCGAAGCGTTTGCCCGGATCGGCGAAATCCTGCAGGTATTGTCGCCCGGCCAGGTAGAGTTCTACACGTCCGGCAGGGCCTCGAACGAGGCTGCCTACCTGTTCCAGCTGTTCGCACGAGAGTATGGGACGAACAATTTCCCGGATTGTTCTAACATGTGCCACGAAGCAACCAGCGTTGGCTTGCCACAGTCGATCGGTATCGGCAAGGGCACCGTGTCATTGGAAGATTTTGACAGCTGTGAGCTGATTATCTCCATCGGCCACAATCCCGGGACCAATCACCCTCGAATGATGGGAACGCTCCATGAAGCGGCCCGGCGGAATGTCCCGATAGTGGTATTCAATCCACTCAAGGAGCGTGCGCTCGAGCGGTTTGCGGATCCCCAGAACTGGTTGGAGATGGCAACGTACGGATCGACCAGGATTGCGTCAACCTATTATCAGGTAGACGCTGGCGGCGACGCCGCCGCGCTCAAGGGCATCATGAAGGCGCTCCTGGATATGGACGCTCAAAATGGGGATGTCCTGGATCGCGATTTTATCGCGGTGCATACGGAAGGATTCGACGCATTTGCCGCCGACCTGGCGGCGACCTCGTGGGAGGATATCGAGAAGGCGAGCGGACTGACCCGCGCGGATCTCGAGCAAGTCGCAGACCTTTATGCAAAGTCGAATGCCACGATCGTCACCTATGGCATGGGTGTGACACAGCATTGCAAGGGCACAGCCAATGTCCGCCTGATTGCTGATCTGCTGTTCCTGCGTGGAAATTTTGGCAAGCCCGGTGCGGGCATTTGCCCATTGCGCGGCCATTCCAACGTGCAGGGCAATCGCACCGTCGGCATTACCGAGAAGCCGTCGGCCGATTTCCTCCAGCGCATCGAAAACACCATTGGCTTCAAGCCGCCCGCCGGGCACGGACACGATGCCGTGAAGGCGATGCAGGCGATGATTGATGGCTCGTCCAAGGCATTGATCTGCCTGGGCGGTAACTTCGCAGTCGCGCTGCCCGATTCCGGGCAATCCTTCCCCGCGATGGCGAAGCTCGATCTGAGCGTGCACATCGGCACCAAGCTGAATCGCTCGCACCTGCTGGTGGCCAAGGAGACGTACGTGCTGCCGTGCCTGGGCCGCACGGAGCTTGACGTGCAGGCCGGCGGGCCACAATCGGTGACGGTCGAGGACTCGATGTCCATGGTCCATGCATCGGCCGGCAAGCTCACGCCGGCCTCTGAATTCTTGCGTTCCGAGCCGTCGATCGTCGCGGGAATGGCTACCGCGACCTTGCCTAACAGCAAGGTGCCATGGTCGGACCTGGTTGCCGAGTATGACAAGATCCGCGACCTGATTGAAAAGACGGTGCCGGGATTCGAGGATTTCAATGCGCGCATCCGCGTCCCTGGCGGATTCCGCCTGCCACTTCCACCGACCGAACGCAAGTGGACTACGCCATCGGGCAAGGCGGTTTTCTCCGTATATGGCGGCGTGAAGGAAGACGCCGACGTCCTGGGCGGCGACAATGTTTTGCGTCTCATGACGATCCGCAGTCACGATCAGTACAACACCACCATCTATGCACTGGATGACCGCTATCGAGGCGTATTCGGTCGACGCGATGTGCTATTCATGCACGAAGCCGACATGGCGGCGCGAGGCTTGGAACATGGGGACCTGGTGGATATCGAGACCATCGTGACTGGCAGACAGCTAAGTCTTAAAAGGATCACTGCCATCGCCTATGCAAACATTGCACGGGGTTCTGTGGCGGCGTATTACCCCGAAGCGAACGTGCTAGTGCCCCTGGACTACATTGACAAGGAAAGCGGTACGCCTTCGTACAAGTCTATTCCTGTCCGTGTGGTGCATTCGGAAGTGACATAGCCCTAGGGGCCGGCATGACTTGGCTTGGGGGCAACCGCCTCGAATGATATCGATCCAGCGAGCGCTCGGGCGGGCAAGGCAGGGGTAATACCGGAACCACCAGGTCACGTTCGCCGACGACGCCTTCGTGGCCGCCGCGGAGATGTCGGACCGCTACATCACGTCGCGCTTCCTGCCGGACAAGGCCATCGACCTGATCGACCAGGCTGCGGCCCGTGTGCGCATCAGCTCGACCTCGCGTCCTGCGGACATCCAGGAACTGGAGGCCGAAATCGCCCAGCTCAAGCGCGAGCAGGACTATGCCTCGTCGCGCAAGCGCTTTGACGAGGCCAAGGCCTTCGAGGACCGCATCAAGGGCAAGCAGAAGCGGCTAGACGAGCTGACCGAGGCCTGGCAGCGCAAGACAGGGTCGGAAACGCTGGAAGTGACGGTCGCGGCCATCGCCGAAGTGCTGTCGCGCCCGACCGGCATCCCGGTGACCGACCTCACCCAGGAAGAACGCCAGAAGCTGCTGAAGATGGAGGAGCGGCTGCGCGAGCGTGTGGTGGGGCAGGAGGATGCGGTAGTCGCGGTCAGCGACGCGGTGCGCCTGTCGCGAGCGGGGCTGGGGCAGGCCAACCGCCCGATCGCGACCTTCCTTTTCCTCGGGCCGACCGGCGTAGGCAAGACCGAGCTGGCCAAGGCGCTGGCGGAAACCGTCGTCGGCGACGAGCAGGCCATCATCCGCATCGACATGTCCGAGTACATGGAGCGCCATGCGGTGGCACGGCTGATTGGCGCGCCACCGGGCTATGTTGGCTACGACGAGGGCGGGCAGCTGACCGAGCGCGTGCGGCGCAAGCCCTACAGCGTAATCCTGCTGGATGAGATCGAGAAGGCCCACCCCGACGTGAACAACGTGCTGCTGCAGGTGTTCGACGACGGCCGGCTGACCGACGGCAAGGGCCGCGTGGTGGATTTCAGCAATAGTGTCATCATCGCCACCAGCAACCTGGGCGCGCCCATCATCATGGAGAACCTGGAGAAGCCCGGGCGTCGCGGATGACCGAGAAGGACTTGCGGGAGGCGCTGATGAAGGTGCTGAAGGGGCACTTCCGACCCGAGTTCCTCAACCGTATCGACGACATCATCGTGTTCCATGCGCTTTCGCGCGAGAATATCCGCGCTATCGTGCAGATCCAGTTGGACCGAGTGGTACGCACTGCCGCCGCGCAGGACATCACTGTGAAGCTCGACGATGCGCTGGTCGAGCACTTGGTGGAGGTGGGCTACCAGCCGGAGTTCGGCGCGCGCGAGCTGCGGCGCCAGATTCGTCAGGCCGTCGAGACCAGGCTGGCCAAGGAGATACTGGGCGACAAGCTGAAATCCGGCGACAGCGTCGAGCTGGGCTATGACAAAGAGAACGGCGATGTAGTCATCACGAAGGCAGAGGCGCCGCGCAAAGCCAAGGCGGGCAAGGTGGTTGCCAAAGGCCCTGCGTCCACAGCAGCAACCAGCACGGTCCCCGCCGGAGATGCCAGCTAATGACCATCTGGTAAATCGTATTATCGCCTTCGCCTATTCGCTAAAGCATGAGCTGCGCAACACGGATCCGACGCAGGATCTCGTGCGCCTTCTCGGGGAGGACGGTATGCGGAGGCTGCGTGCCAAGTGCTACGGGCCCACGGCAATTCTTGACGAGATACGCTATCACCTCGCACAGTTGCAGATGTGCGAGCTGGTCTCGGAAACCAAGCTCTGGATGCTCGATGTACAGATTAATGAGCTGGGGAAAACCGTTGGTGGCTGTGAGCGCATCGCATCCACACCGATTCCGTTTGCGTATGGGGTCTTGCTTCACCGTACCGTATACGCGTACTGCGTGATGCTCCCCTTCGGTCTTGTCGATTCGACGGAGCTGTTTACCCCGATCATCTGCGTCTTCGTCGCCCACACCTTGATCGCGCTGGAAGCGATTGCCGACGAGATTTCCGAGCCTTTCAGTATGGCCCGAGCGCTCGCTGCTCGAGCTTTGCAATCGCGAGCTGCCGGAGCCAAAGCTACCGGACCATCGGTATCAGTTGACGTAGTGCCAATGCCTACGCCCGCGAGCCGCAATTCTTCTAGCGCATCGCTGAGCACGTCGGGATAGTCGTTGATGTCGTCGGGCAATGCGAATGTCTGGTTCGACGAGCCCTCGCGAATCCCGACGATCCCCGCGGCCGCATAGCCGTCGAAGATGGCACGATCCTCGGCAAACGCGAGCTGACTGGCCGCTTCCTTGGCAGGCTGCCAGTCAGAGTCGCGAGCACCGAATTCGACGCTGTCGATTGCATCGCGCTTGAGTTCGAAAGGCACAGTCAACTGCACCAGCGCCCTGACGTCGCGCAGTTTGGCGAAGACGCCCTGCTGCTGCGCGGTGATGTCGCTCAGGTGTCCGGTGCCCACGCCGGCGAGTTCGGGGCCTCCCGGGCCGATGACGTCCACCACGCGCTGGCCGGCGACCGAGCGCTTGAAGGTGCGCGCTACTTCCTCTTCCATTTGTAGCCAGGCGGCGCTGGAAACCGGCGCGAGTTCACGATGCAGGCTATTCATGCTGGCGGACAACCGCAGCGGGGGCGCTGCGGTCCGCGAGTGCTTCGAGCAGGTCGGCCGACGGGACAAAGAAGAGGCTGCCAGTGACTGCCCGGCTGAAGTCGAGCAGCCGGTCGTAGTTACCGGGTGGCCGTCCGACGAACATGTTCTCGAGCATCTGTTCGATCGGTGCGGGCGAACGGGCGTAACCGATAAAGTAGGTGCCGAACTCGCCCGCGCCGGGACGGCCAAACGGCATGTTGTCGCGCAGGATTTTCACTTCTTGCCCGTTCTCGTCGAGCGTAGTCAGGGAACTGTGCGACGACGACGGTTTGACATCGGCGTCTAGTTCAATGTCGGACAGCTTCTTGCGCCCGATGATGAGTTCCTGCTTTTCGACGGGAAGCGCGTTCCATCCGGCCATGTCGTGCAGGTACTTTTGCACGATGACGTAACTGCTGCCGGCGAACTCTGCATCTTCGTCACCGATCGCCGTGAAGTCGACTGCTTCGCGTCCGGTCGGATTCTCTGTGCCATCGACAAAGCCAATCATCGCGCGCATGTCGAAGTTTTGAAATCCATGCACCTCGTCGACAACCCGGATCGCGTCGCCGAGCTTGCCAAGTAGTTGGGTGGCAAGCTCGAAGCAGAGGTCCATCGAGTCGGCACGGATATGCAAGAGGAGGTCACCTGGCGTTGCGACGGCGACGCGCTCGCCGGAGCCGTACTCCCGGAACGGATGGAGTGCCGCGGGACGTGGCCCGCCGAACAGCCGGTCCCATGCACTGGAACCGAAGCCGCAGACGCAGGACAGCTTGCCAGACGGCACGCGATGACCAACCGCACGGACTACCGGGGCCACGTCGGCACACCATGCTCGGACGATGTCGGCGTGGCCGTCGCCATTGGCGAGTGTCGCCACGATGAATATCGCGCTGCGTGTGACGGGGCTGGAAAAAGCTTGGGGTTCGGGGCGATATTCAGGCATTGGATCTTGTATGTCGTATATATCGATACGGTATGCGGGCAAAGGAAGGTATTCCTCGCATGAGAGTACACGAGTTGCGCGCAATCGAGCAGGTGAAGTTGCGCGCCGGCATTGCGGCGTGCGCAGAGTGTGTCGGCGAGAGAAGAGCAATGCGCAAGCAATGCGGCTTCCCCGAGTTGTTTAAGAACCGTACATCTAGGGAGAGGAGGGCGCTGCCCACGTCGTTGCCAACCGGCCGAATTGTGCCAAAAGCAACACATTTTGAGGCATACCCGAAGCCTGTCGCTTTTCAAGCCAACAGATGAACGACGGACGCCCTTGTGGCCAAGGTCAAGTGTTTCGCTTTGCCTTGCCTTTTGCAATCGATTGCATTAAATTGAAGGTGGGCAGCGGTAGCACAGTGTCCCCATCACGGGAACTTCTTGGTATCGCTGGAGATCCCGTTCCGCGTAAAAATGCAATCGATTGTAAGGAGTGCGCCACATGGCTGAAACTACGCAAGACAGATCGAACCTGAATCGTCCTTACTGGGGGGCCATTCTTGGCGGCAACGTCGTCGAGGCTGGCGCTGACCAGGAGTTCTTCATCGTCGAGGAAGCGGCGACTGCAAAGTCACTGGGCCGCGTGGTGTCGGCGGACGAAGCGCTCGTAGGTCGCGTGGTCGCGGATTCGCGACAAGCGTACGAAGATGACTGGCGCCAGCGTTCGCCGCGAGAGCGCGCGCAGTTGTTGCATCAGGTTGCAGCGAAAATCCGCGAGCACGCTGACGAGCTTGCCGAACTCGAGGCACGCGAAGTTGGGAAGCCAAAGCGCGATGCACTTCGCTTTGATGTGTCCTATTGCCATGCCTGTTTCGACTATTTCGCAGGCCTGGCCGATACGCTCCATGGCGAAATCCTTGACCAGGGCGCGATCGAAGCGCGCGTACTATTTGAACCGTATGGCGTGGTCGCAGCCATCCTTCCGTTCAATTGGCCACCGATTCACTTTGCGAAGAAGTCTGCACCGGCACTGGCTGCGGGAAACACTGTCGTCGTGAAGCCGGGTGAACAGGCGCCACTCACCGTGATGCGACTGGTCGAGCTGGCCAATCAAGTGCTGCCCCCGGGCGTGCTGAACGTCGTTCCAGGCATCAAGGCCGGGCCCGCTCTGGCGTCACATCCGAAAGTGGAGCGCATCAGCTTTACAGGTGCAACCGCAACGGGCCGCCGCGTGCTGCAGAGCGCGGCGGAGAACATCACTTACGCGACTATGGAGCTTGGTGGCAAGAATGCGCTCCTCATTCTGGAGGATGCGGACATGGAGGTGGCCCTGAATGTCGCGCTCGAGGGCATGTTCTACAACCAGGGCGAAGCGTGCACGTCGACGGCACGCATTCTCGTCCACGAATCCCGATATGCGGAGTTCGAGACCAGGTTTGCCCGTGCCACCGAGAAACTCGTTGTCGGTAACGGACTGGATCCGAGCACAGACATCGGTCCAATGGTCGACGGTAAGCAGCGCGATCGTGTGATGGGGTATATCGATATTGCCCTGCGCGAAGGCGCAAGGCTCGTCACGCAAGGTACGTTGCCGACAGATTCACAGTACGAGCACGGCTACTGGGTTCCGCCCACCGTGCTTGGCGATATCGTGCCGACGATGACAGTCGCCCAGGAAGAGATCTTTGGGCCTGTTGCATGCCTGATGCGCTTCAAGACAGAGGATGAAGCCATCGACATTGCAAATGGCACGGCCTATGGGCTGACTGCCGCGATTGTTACGACAGACGAGGATCGTGCATGGAAGCTCGCGCGTCGACTCGAAGCCGGCATGATCTTCGTGAACAACTACATGCGCAGGGCTTTCCTTGGATCGCCATTTGGCGGCGTGAAGGGAAGCGGGTATGGTCGTGAAAACGCTACCGAAACGCTCAAGGAGTTCGTGCGCCTGCAGGCTGATGACTGATGATTGCGATGCCGGGGTCGTTCCTGGAGACAAACGCGACACCGGTGTCCGGACCAATACACCACGGAATACACCAATGAAGAAGAGTCTTATTCAGAATGGGTACGTCGTCACTGTTAACGGAAGGCGCGAAGTCTTCGAGCGTGGCGCGGTCGCGATCGAAGGCAAGCGCATAACTGGCGTCTACGCAAAAGAACATACGCCGACCGGCGAGTTTGACGAGATCATCGATGCCAGCGGCTGCCTGGTCATTCCCGGCCTCATCAATCTGCATCAGCATCCGTGGTATTCGATGTTTAAAGGAATCGCGGATGGACTACTGCTCGAGGACTGGATCAGCGACCTGGTCTTTCCGCTCGTCCGACATCTGTCGGAGGACGCGATGCGGCTCAGTGGCTACCAATGCGCCATCGAGATGCTTGCCACTGGCACTACGACTTCATTCAACCACTCCGTATCGGTAAGCAACGACGCGATCGTGAAAGCGAGCGTCGAATCCCAGGCCGAAGTCGGTATCCGTCAGTTCTTTGGCAAGGAACTGCGATGCCGCAACAGCCGGTTCCTCGACCATCCGCTTTCGTTGGATGAGTCATTGGCTGCTGCTGAAGAAGATATCCGTCGCTGGGATGGCAAACAGGATGGCCTGATCCGCATGGGCATGGTCATCGAGGCCAATGCCCATTGGACTTCATCTGGCATGAGCACGGAGGACCTTATCATTCGGGGCACGGAACTGGCGCGCAAACTGAATGTTCGCATCAGCAGCCACATCGCGGCAGGTACGTTTTCGACGGAAAAGGGGTTCCTGAAGCATCTGCGTGAAACCGGTCGTACGGACGTGCGCTACCTCATGCAACTTGGTGTCCTGGACGAGCAATGGATGTTGATCCATGGCATCCACTGCACTGAGCTGGATCTCGAACACATGGCGCATGTTGGGGCCGGCCTCGTGTACACGCCCACCAGCGAAGCCATGCGCGGTGGCGGCATTGCGCCCGCGGCAAATGCGCTGCGGGCGGGGGTGGCGACGGCTCTTGGCACCGATGGTGCCATGGTCGATTACACGAACGACATGCTTGAGCAGGTTAAGGCATGCGTGCTTTTTCAACACCAGCGTCATCTGAACCCGACACGCATGCCGTTCGAGCACGCATTGGAAATGGCAACCATCAACGGCGCACGTATCCTCGGCGTCGCCGACGAACTGGGCTCACTCGAGGCGGGAAAGCTGGCGGATATCGCGGTCTTCGACATGCGCGGTCCTCACGTCGGCTCACTTCAACGCCCCCTATCCGCGTTTCTCGGAGCCGGTAAAGGAACGGATGCCAAGTATGTCGTGGTCAATGGCGATATCGTCTATCGCGAAGGGGAGTTCACGAAGTTCAGCGAGCGCAAGGAAGTGCTGCGCAATGTTGAACGGCTCGCAGCGGAGATCATCACGAAGGCCGGGCTCGCATCCAGGCTGGATGTGACCTGGTTGGAGAAGAGTCCTCCTCTTTCTTTTCCGCGTGCATCGGCCTGACCGGACGCCGCAATTTCAACGATTTCAGTGTCATGGCATACGCGAAATACATCCTCGCCTTCGCTTTCCTCTCGGCAGCGGTCGTCAACCTGGCAGGTCCAAAGGCCATCCGCGCGGAGTTCGCAAAATGGGGCTACCCGGATTGGATCAGAGTGGCAGTTTCGGCCGGCGAACTCGGTGGAGCGATTCTTATTTGCTTCAACGGAGCAGAGAGGATAGGGGCATCGATTCTGCTGGTCGTCACGCTGGGAATTTTGATGTCGTTCACCAGATCGAAGGAGTGGATGCGGATGCAGTATCCATTCGTGTTGTTCCTTCTTCTGGCGGCCGTTCTCCGGCAACCCCACGCTTGATGGCTTCGAGCGTCAAGGTGATGGCGAGCTCGCCGTGAAGATGTCGTCCGCGGTAAACCCTCGTTATCTTATGCAATCGATTGCATGAAAAATTTCATCATCCGCTTCTTGATGAAGATGTTCTTGCTAGAAACCTCCGTTGCGACAGGAATTTGTGATGCTCTTCCGCCCCATTAACGTCAGAACTTTGATCAACGAACGACCGATGTCGCGGTTCCAGATCCGGACACTGGTTCTGTGTTTTCTCGTCCTGGTGACAGACGGATATGACACGGTCGTTCTCGGATTTATCGGCCCCTCGCTAAAGTCCCACTTTGGAGCAAGTCCGGCGCAACTCGCCCCTGTGTTTGGCGCCGGATTCTTTGGTTTGGCGGTGGGGTCATTTTTGTTCGGGCCTTTGGCCGACCGCTTAAGAAAGACGGTGCTGATGACGACTGTCGTCATGTTTGGGCTTCTGAGCTTGGTATCGGCGTGGGCGCCTTCGCTTGAAATGCTGATTTTCCTTCGGTTCCTCACCGGATTGGGACTCGGCGGTGCGATGCCCAACGCCTACACACTGGCCGTGGAGTATTGCCCCGATCGTTTGCGATCTACGCTCGTAGCGCCGCTAGGCTGCGGAATCTCGGCGGGTGGCGTGCTAGGCGGCTTGATTGCGCCGCATATGATCAGCGCCTTTGGCTGGCAGTCCATGCTGGTACTCGGCGGCGCATTGCCGATGCTCGTTGCCCTCGTCCTTTGGCGGGGGTTACCCGAGTCGGTGCGTTACCTGGTTGCGAAAGGCCGCCAGGACGAGGCTCATGCGATTGTCAAACATATCGACCCGGCCGTTCCGAGGGAAAGGGCACTCGTTCTTGACGAGGATGCCGCCAAGGGATTTCCGGTTTCCCAACTGCTACACCCGAACCTTCGGGGCGGAACGCTGCTCCTGTGGGTCACGGCATTCATGGCATTGCTCGTTGTCTACTTTCTGGGTAACTGGTTGACCATGCTCGTTCAGGAGGCCGGTGTGCCGTTCAGCCAGGCGTCGCGGATGACCGCGCTCTACCTGACAGGTAATGCGCTCGGCGCGGTCCTGTTGGGCTTCCTGATGGACCGGATGAATCCGCAGTATGTCGTGGCATGCGCGTTCCTGTGCGCCGCCATTAGCCTTGCTTCGCTTGGCCATCTGGCAGACGTGCCGGCACTTGCCGTAGTCGCGCTGCTGATCACGGGCGTTGGCACCGGTGGTGCCATGACCGGCACCAGTATCCTGTCGGCAGGCTTTTATCCCACCGTTTCGCGCGCCACCGGCGTGGCGTGGACCCTGGGCATGGGGCGCGTGGGCTCAATTGTGGGTTCGATGGTGGGCGGCGCAATGCTGGCGGCCCACTGGGCGCCAACCGTGATGTTTCTGGTCGTCGCGGTGCCAATTGCGGTCGCGTCAATCAGCGTGTATAGCCTGGCGATCTTTCGCCGTCGCCATGCGGAACGGCCAATGCCGCCATCGGCGCGAGAAGGCGCTTCAGGTCGCGAGTCGGCATCCGAGGCATGAATCCCTGTTTCGTTCGCGGCGCGGCGGGCCGGGGCGTCGATGGCTGGGTTCGGCGCCGAGCTTTGCACTGGTGCTGAACATTGGCGCCATCGGTGGTGGCTGGCTCGCGGACTGTCTGCATATCAAGCCAGTGCTGGTCGTGATGTTTCTCGTCGCCGCGGTGTCCATCGGACTGCTCGGCACCGGCAAACCGACCTGGGCCTCCTTCAGCCGTGCAGCATCTCGCAGCGCGCGGCCAGACAGTCGCGGAATGCCTCGGCGCTGGGAGACAGCGAACGGCCTGCCCGGACGATCAGCTCGATCTGGCGATGCACCACGGGCTTGTACAAGGGGCGGAAGAGCACGCGGCTGGATCCCAGCAGCATGCCGACGTAGGCTGGCACTACGGCGATGCCCAGGCCCGCCTGGGCCAGGCCCACGGCGGTGCCGAGATACTCGACTTCGAAGCGTGGATTGACCTGCACGCCGGCCTGGTGCAGGTACTGGTCGATCAGCGTACGGATGCCGGTCGAGTGTGACATGGCGATGAGCGGCTGGCCCTGGAGGTCCGACCACGTGAGGTCGCGCCGGCGCGTGGCTAGCGGCCAGGTGCTGGGCACCATCACGCCGAGCGGGTGGCGCAGCAGGGGGATGCGATCGAACTGCGGATCGGCTTGCGGAAAGACGCCGAAGCCAAAATCCACATCACCGCTGAGTACCCGGTGCCCGATCTGCTCGGCCGGCAGGTCCGCAACACGCACCGTGACAGCAGGGTAAGTCTCGAGGAACTCCGCGATGCTGTCTGGCAGCAGTGTCGATGCCAGCAGGGGGGTGGTGGCAACTGTAATGCGTCCGCGCCGCTTGTGCACCAGCTCACGTGTGTCCGCCACCGACTGCTCGACGTCGGCAACGATGCGGGTCGCACTGATCAAGAACTCATTGCCGGCGTCGGTCAATGCAAACCGTCGCGTGGAGCGGTCAATCAATTGCAGTCCGAGTTGCGATTCCAGCTCACGTATTTGCAGGCTCGTGGCCGACTGCGTCAGATGGAGCTTGGGCGCCGCGGCGGTGAAGCCACCGCTGCGCGCCACCTCCACAAAGGCCCGCATTTGTCGCAGTGTGACGTTCATTTGCTGGTCTCATCAATCATAACCATAGATAAGGAATGGAGCATATCCAAACCGCGCTCGTCTGTGTTCGCAAGTTGTGCGATTGATACGAGTATTTTTTATGAATACATAAAATTTAATCGCTTGTTGAATGATTATGGATGGGCTGTAATGGCGCCATGACTAAAGGGGCGGCGTACGCAGCGCACGCCGCAAACCACGCCTGATGGAGACCATGAACATGCAACGCAATCCACGTTGCCGGCTAGCCGGCATCGTCATCGCCGCCGCGGTATGCCTTGCGGCAGGTGGCATCAGTATCACAGCGCATGCCCAGAGCAGCGCCCAGTCGAATCAGGCCGCGCAGGTCGACGAGCTACTCAGCAAGCAAGCCATCACCGAACTGATCTACAAGTATCCGCGCGCGCTCGACCGGCTCGACCGGGAGATGCTGTTGTCCCTCGCTCATCCCGAAGCGCGCATGCAGTTCGGCAAGCAGGTCTTCCCTTCGTGGTCGGCCTACGTTAACTGGTTGATCAAGGCGCACACCGACATGGCTGGCAACAATCATCGGATCACCAACATCCTCATCGAGGTGCATGGTGACAAGGCCGTCAGCGAATCGACCGGGACGGCCACGCTGCTGGTGAAACAGCAGGGCCGCGAGGACCAGTTTGAAGAACGCTGGATGCACTCGCGCTACCTCGACGCCTGGTCGCGGCGCAATGGCAAGTGGGCGCTCGATAGCCGCCAGACGGTATCGGACTACCGGCGCATCAGCTACGTGCCGGCGGAAGAGGTCCGGAAACACTATGAAGTCGCGCCGCGCACCGGCAAGGCCGATCCCTCTTACGCGCTGTTCGGCGACAAGTAGGGCTGCGCAAACTCAGGGACTGAAACCGTGACCTTGCATACTTCTTGTCATCACGACGCTTGCCATGGCCGGCGCCACTTTATCGGCTCGCTCGGTGCGCTGGCAGCTTCCGCGCTGCTGCCCGGCGCGGCAGGTGCCGCGCAGGCTGCGGTTGGCCCAGGCAGTGGCCGCATCGATTTCCACCATCACTACTTTTCGCCGGCCTGGGTCAGGCTCGTGGAATCCAAGCATCGCATCAAGCCGGTGCTGGGCTTCGACCAGTTCAAAATCTGGACGATTGCCCAGGATCTGGAAGCCATGGACCGGGGCAATGTCGAAAAGGCCTTTCTGTCCGTGACGCAACCCGGCGTCTGGTTCGGCGACGCGGCGGAAACCCGTACCGCCGCGCGAGAGCTGAACGAGTTCGCCGCTAGGATGAAGTCGGATCACCGAGGCCGCTACGGCCAGTTCGCCGTGCTGCCGCTGCCGGACGTCGATGCCACGCTGAGGGAGATCGAGTATGCCTTCGATACCCTGGGGGCGGACGGCGTGGGCCTGCTCTCGAGCTATGACGACAAATGGCTCGGCGACAAATCCTTCGCGCCAGTCTGGGCCGAGCTGAACCGCCGCAAGGCGGTGGTCTATATCCACGCCACCGCGCCGGGCTGTTGCTCGTGGGACTTCCAGCCGGGCATTCTGCCGACCTTCATCGAGCTGGGTTCGGACCTGGCGCGCGCCATGGTCAGCATGGTCCAGGGCGGGACGGCGAAGGCGACGCCTGCTATCAGGTACATCTGGTCTCACGGCGGCGGCAGCATATGGGCCCAACGTTTCCTGGTCGGCGAAAGCACTGCTTCGCTGGCCCGTGAGGCACCTGCGGACTCGCGGCTGTACCAGTTCCGCCGCTTCTTCTATGACACGGCCGCCGCGGCGGATGCGATCCATATGGGCATTCTCAAGCTGGTGGTGCCACCGACCCAGATCGTGTTTGGCTCGGACTTTCCGTGGGTGGAGCCCGTGAAGATTGCCGCCGGCCTGGAGTCATCGGGGCTTACGCCGCAGGACCTGCAGGCGGTCTATCGCGATAACGCCTAACGCCTTCACGGTGATGCCGGGACTGCGGGAACAGCTCGCCGCGGCGGCGGGCGGCAGATAACTTGACCAGTCGGAGAATGATCAATGAGTTCGAAGTACCTCAAGCGGCTGGCAGCGGCACTGTGCGTACTGCCAGTCTTCGCAGGCGCACAGTCCTTCCCGACGCAGAATATCCGGATCGTGGTGCCGTTCGCACCGGGTGGCGGCATCGACGCCATGGCGCGCGTGCTGGCGGAGCGGCTGCAGCAGAAGTGGGGCAAGCCCGTGATCGTGGAGAACAAGCCGGGCGCCTCCACGATCATCGGCACGGTGGCAGTCACCAAGGCACAGGCAGACGGGCATACCTTGCTGCTGACCAGCGAAGCGACTGTCACCAGCAATCCCTTTCTGTTCGACAAGCTTCCCTACGACCCGACGCGTGAGCTGGTACCAATTTCGGAACTGGTGAGCCTGCCACAGATGGTCGTCGCCAATCCGTCGGTATCGTCGTCGAGCCTGAAAGAGCTGGTGACACTGGCGCGTGCCAGACCGGACAGTCTCAGCTATGCCACCTATGGCTCCGGCAGCCTGCCACATCTGCTGTTCGAAGGAATCAATGCCCGCTACGGCGTTAGGATGACGCAGATTCCATACAAAGGCATCACCCCTGCCGTGACCGCCGTGTTGAGCGGCGAAGTCCAGCTAACCCTGGCGGGCGTGCCCTCGGCACTAGGCCACATTCGCGCGGGCAAGCTCAAGGCTCTGGCCATTGCACGTCGCGAGCGCCTGCCAGAACTGCCGCAGGTGCCGACGCTGGCCGAAGCTGGCTTTGGCGACATCGACCCGCATGAGTCGTGGTTCGGACTGTTCGTGACCGGTGGAACGCCCGCGCCGATCGTACAGAAGATCGCCAGGGATGTTGCCGCCGTAGCGGCCGATCCGGACTTCCGGGAGCGCTATGTCACAGCGCGTGGGTTCGACGCGGTGTTCTCCACGCCCGATGCGTTTTCCCGGTTCATCCAGGCCGATCGCAGCCAGAAGCAAAGGCTGATCCGACTCACCGGAGCGAAGGCTGAATAGCATCCATCCACATCAGCGCAGCGTGTCGGAGGCATCGATGTTGCAGAACAAGAACAGCGGCAAGGCAGGGAAGGAACGGGCACTGCCCGATGGTACGGAGTTCGTGATTCGCGACGGCCATGTGCTCACCATGGATCCATCGCTCGGCGACTTGCCGAATGCCGACGTGCATGTCGTCGACGGGGAGATTGTCGCTGTGGGTGCGGGCCTGCACAGAAGGGGCATGGCCGAAATCGACGCGCGCGGCATGATCGTCATGCCTGGCCTCGTCGACACGCACTGGCATCTCTGGAACAGCGCATTGCGCGCGCTCGTGCGTGGCGACGATCCGGAGCGTGGATACTTTCCCGTGACACTGAAGGTGGGACCACTCTTCTCTGCGGAGGATTCGTACCGGTCGGTCCGGCTTGGGTTGACCGAGGGGATTGCATCGGGCATCACCACGGTGAACAACTGGTCGCACAACACCCGCAGTCCGGAACATGCGGACGCGGAATTGCTGGCCATGCACGAAATGGGCATCCGGGGCCGGTTCTCCTACGGTTGGGGGCAGGAACTCCCGCTCGACCAGATGATGGACCTCGGCGACCTGGCGCGCGTGCAGCAGCACGGCATGCCGGACTCCACCCTGCTGACGCTGGGCGCGGCAGTGCGCACGCCGGTCGCCAACCCGCGAGGCGCCGTGCCAATCGCGCTGGTCAAGGCCGAGATGAGCGCCATCCGGGCGATGGGACTGCCCATCACCATGCACGCGCGTCCTGGCGTGGTGTCGGTACTCGCCGAGCATGACCTGCTGGGACCGGATCTGCAACTTGTTCATCCACAGGGAATCTCGCCCGAAGAAGGCAGGCTGCTCGCCGCCGCCGGTACGACATTCTCGTGCTCGCCTGTGATCGAGATGCACTATGCCCAGGCGACCCGTGGCGAGATCCAGTTCCAGGAACTGGTCGATTACCGTGTACAGCAAAGCCTCTCCGTGGACAGCTCGGCGGCGTCGGCCAACGCCGACTACTTCAGTTGCATTCGCGCATTGCTGTGGTCGCACAAGCAGCGCTTCGGTATCAGCGTTCCGTTGACGCCGCGCCGGCTGCTCGAACTGGCCACCATCGACGGTGCACGCGACCTCGGTCTCGACGACCGGATTGGTTCGATCACTGCGGGCAAGCGCGCCGACATCATCATGGTGCGCACCGCCGATGCCAACATGGCACCCGTCATCGACCCGATGTACGCGATCGTGTACTCGGCGCAGCCGTCCAACATCGATACGGTGATGGTCGATGGCAAGGTACTGCTGTGTCATGGCTGTCACTGCCGGCGCGCCTGGGCCCAGGCATGCGGACTGACCTGATTCAAGACCGGCGAGGCTATGGCGCCGCGCCAATAACGGAGGAAATAATCGATGAGAAAGAGTCTGACGACGCTTGTCGCAGCGCTGCTTGTTGCCAGCACTCTGACGGGTACCGCGCGGGCGGCGGAATACATGGAGCAAGGCGAGCGCACCAAAGGGCGCACCTATTCGCCCGCGGTGGTGACCGAAGGAGGACGCATCGTCTGGCTGGCGGGGGAGACCACGACCACGGACCTCACTGGCAAGGATATCAAAGGCGATTTCGAAGCCCAGACGCGTACCGTGTTCGCGCTGATCGATCAGACGCTCAAGCGTGCCGGCGGCAGCCTCAAGGACATCGTGAGCATGACAGCCTATTTGACGGACGCACGCAATGGCGCCACCTTCTCCAAGGTACGCAGCGAGATGTTCCCGGACAGGAACTTCCCGGCCAGTGCACAGATCACGGTATCGAACCTGGCAGTGCCGGGGATGCAGATCGAAATTCAGGCGATTGCAGTGATCGGCGACAAGTGCTCCAGGCAGACCCCTTGTCTGCCCCGCTGACTGGCTGTCAGCACTCTCCACCGCCCCGGTTTGGTAGCACCAGGCACTAAACCGCGGGAGGCCACCTATCCGTGCCCCGGGGTTATGGGCAGGTGGCCCGCGGCCTTGGCTTCGGATGCATGGATTCGCTCCATGTATCCGCTGCACGTATCCGCCCACATGGCGCGTTACGCCGCGTCCGCCTGATGCATTCCCTCTCCTGGATTCGAAAACGGATATGGCTACGGCCGTAGCCGCTGAACTGCATCCGTGTGCCGTTTCGCCGCATTGGCGCACCTGAAAACCCATGACAACTTGGTGCTAGTTTTTCTTCTGAATTCATTAAATTTGATCGCTTGCTCAATGATGGCGGTTGGGCTGAAATTCCCGGCACCGGAGCCGTTAGCGAAGCTCGCGGTGTTGCACAGAAAACCACAGAAACTGCATGAAGGAGATTGGAACATGATGGGACGGGAAGAATGGGGAGCGTTGAAGTTGGTGAGGCTGGTCGCTGCGGCGGTTGCGTTGCTGCCAGTCCTGGCTACGGCACAGTCGGTGACGCTGTATGGCGTCATCGATACCGGCATGGAGTATGTCAATAACGTTGGTTCCGCGAAGAACGGTGTCGCCCGCCTGATGGGCAATACCGGCACGGTTCCCTCACGCTGGGGCCTGCGTGGGACGGAAGACCTTGGTGGCGGGCTGAAGAGCATCTTTGTACTGGAGTCCGGCTTCTTTCCGGATTCCGGAAGCTCCAGCATGGGCGGGCGACTGTTCGGGCGGCAGGCGTTCGTGGGCCTGAACGGCGCGTGGGGCCAGGTGGCATTTGGCCGCCAGGTGACGATGCTCTACTGGTCCTATCTGGATTCCGACATTCTCGGCGCGAACATATTTGGCTCGTCGAGCTTGGACAGCTACATGACGTTCGGCCGCGCGGACAATGCGGTGTCGTACAAGGGGACGTTTAATGGCCTGACGGTCGGCGCGACCTATAGCTTCGGCCGCGATACCGTGAACGCGGGGCCGAGCCCCGCCGGTACGAATTGTGCGGGGGAAAATCCGGCCGACTCGCGTACGTGCCGCGAGTGGTCGGCGCTGCTCCAGTATCAGACGGCCTGGTGGGGCGTTGCCGCTGCGTACGACGAGAACCGCGGCGGTCCGGGGGCCTTTGGCGGTTTGGTCAGAAGTAACATGACCGACAAGCGTGCGACAGCCACCGCCTATGCAATCTTCGACAAGGCCAAGGTCGGCGCCGGCGTCATCTGGCGCAATAACGACGGCAGCAGCACCCCTCGCAGCGATCTCTGGTACGTGGGCGCTGCCTACGACATCACACCCGCATTCACGCTTGCGGGTCAGGCCTACCTACTGCGTTTCCACGACACCAGCAACAAGGCGTGGCTATTCGCGCTGCGCGCCAGCTATGCCTTCACGAAGCGCACGCTTGTCTACGCGACGACGGGCTACATCAATAACCGCGGTCAGTCGGCGATAGCGGTCGATGGCGCGACGCCGCCGCCGCCCGGCGTATCGCAGCTCGGCGGCATGCTCGGCATCAAGCATGTTTTCTGAGACATAGCAAACCGGCGACGTGGAGGGGGAGTCAGCGCGACAAGACAGCCTCGCCTCGCCCTCCGGACCGTACATGGTCCCGAGGGCCAGACAGCGCCATCTCCATTGACATGTGAGGTATCAGATGAAATTGAGTCCCTCTTCCCGCCGGCGTACCGCTCCTGGCATCCAGGGCATTGCCGCTGCCATGGCGATCTGCGCCCTGGCAACCGCCCCGAGTGCTCCGACTGTTGCTCTCAGACGATAGGGTAGATCCCGATCATGCAATCGATTGCAAAGGCCATGCAATCGTTTGTAGAATGAAATCTCCCATGACAAGGAAGGAGAGCCATGCAGCCGGTGGAGCGGCATGGCAGAGGAGAAATCAAATGAAAACTTGCAAGTGGGTAGCCGCCGCGCTGGCGACGGTCCCGGCCATTGCCGCTGCACAGTCGGTCACGCTGTACGGCCTGATCGACGCGGGTGTGGAGTATGTCAATCATGTCGGCGCGGCCGGCCACGGCGTCGCGCGCATGCCGAATCTGACTGGCACCGTACCTTCGCGCTGGGGCCTGCGCGGCGTGGAGGATCTCGGCGGCGGACTCAAGAGTGTATTCGTGCTCGAATCCGGTTTCGCACCGGACTCAGGTACTTCGGGGCAAGGTGGCCGATTGTTCGGACGCCAGGCATTCGTAGGGCTTAGCGATGAGCGTTGGGGGCAACTGACCTTTGGGCGGCAATTTACGATGCAGTTCTGGTCGACCCTAGACTCCGATATCCTGACGTCAAACATCTATGGCGGAAACGCCCTGGATAGCTTTCGGGCCAATCCCCGAGCCGACAACGCTATCGGGTACAAGGGAAAGTTCGGCGGGGTGACGATCGGCGGCACCTATAGCCTGGGTCGTGACACAGTCAATGCGCCCGCCGGGGCCAATTGCGCTGGTGAGAATCCGGCCGACAAGTCCGCGTGCCGTGATTGGTCGGCGATGCTGGCGTATGACGCGAACACTTGGGGCGTTTCCACGGCATATGAATCGATGCGTGGCGGCGCGGGCGCCACTGGCGGCTTGACCAGCAGCAGCCGGAAGGACGATCGCTGGATCTTTGGTGTTTATATGGCGATGTCCAATATGAAAATCGGTGTTGGGGGTACGCTTCGCAATAATGAAGGCAGCGCCACGCCGCATAGCCAGCTCTACTACGGTGGGCTTTCCTACGACATCACGCCTGCATTCAACCTGGCCGG
Source organism: Cupriavidus basilensis OR16 (assembly GCF_000243095.1). Taxonomy (GTDB): domain Bacteria; phylum Pseudomonadota; class Gammaproteobacteria; order Burkholderiales; family Burkholderiaceae; genus Cupriavidus; species Cupriavidus basilensis_D. Next base: position 149,322 of record NZ_AHJE01000003.1, read on the forward strand.
CGAGGTGTATTTCCTGCGCTACAACAACAGTCCGAACAAGGCCTGGCTTGAGGCGATTCGCGGAACCTACTCGTTCTCCAAACGCACTGCGGTGTATCTGACCGCCGGCTTTATCGACAATCGAGGCAATCTCGCGTTGTCGGTCAGCAGTGGTGATACAAGCAGTGCTGCGCCGAAGCCGGGAGGCAACCAGCTTGGCGCGATGATGGGCATAAAACACGCATTCTGACGCGCAGGTTTCCCCGCTTCCAAGACACTGTCGGAGCGGGGAGACCTGGATGCAACAAGGATTGGCCGTGTTCGCGTCAATCAGCTTGCTTGCGCGCCGTTAGAACGTCATGACGGCAAACTGATTATCCAAGTACCGCCTGGCGAGTTCGACATAGCGTACGGCGGTTGCATTCAGGCCCTGCCTTTCCTCGTCTGTAAGTGGTCGGAGGAGACGAGCAGGATTTCCCGCCCACAACTCTCCAGAACCGACCACCTTGCGCGGAGACAGTACCGCGCCCGCGGCAAGCATGCCTCCTGACTGGACGATGGCACCATCCAGGACGCGCGCGCCGAAGCCGACGAAGGCGTTGTCTTCAAGCGTACAAGCATGCAGGATCGCCCCGTGGCCGACAGTGACGTCATCGCCAACAATGCATGGCAGTCCGTTGGTGGTGCCATGGATGATCGTGCCGTCCTGAATATTGGTCCGATGGCCAATGGAGATGCGCTGCACATCCCCACGCAGGACGCAGTTGAACCAGATGGACGACTGAGTCCCGATGGTCACGTCCCCGATGATTTGCGTCCCCTGGGCAATAAAGGCGCTTAGATCGATGACAGGCAGGAGAGGCGAGGGGGGCTGTAGGGTATTCAACTTGTCGGCTCCGAGCGTTAGCGCGCTTGCGCGCAGATGCCCGCAGAAAAAGAGCGGGCGTTGAAAGTCCGCTGATGAGCAGGGCATCAATCCCCGGATTGAGTCTGTGCCCTGCTGCGTGCGGTTGCCTATTTGATCGGCGGTACTGGGCGTGTCGGAGTGCCTTGCGCGAGCAGGAATTCGCAATGCAGGGTGTAGTACGGCGCCTGCTGTCCGGGGCGAGGGCCGGACCTTGCCTCATGCCGGTCGAACTTGCCGATTAGGTCTCGCGTGACACCGAATGTGACATCCGAGTCCAGGTACTCGGCATCATCGGCAAAGATCTGCGAGATCAGCGTGTCGTGACCTTCCGCGAAAACGACGAAATGCAGGTGTGCCGGGCGATATGGGTGGCGACGCTGGATACGCAGGAGGTCTCCGACGGGGCCATGCGTGGGTACCGGGTAACCGGCTGGCCTCAGGCTTCGGAAGTGGAAGTCGCCGTTCGCATCCGTAAAGAAATGGCCCCTCAGGTTCATCTCCGGTTGGTCCGGATCCTGATTCTCATAGAGGCCGATAGGCGAGGCCTGCCACACGTCCACCCTCGCGCCCTGGATCGGCTCACGGCGTATATTGAGAACTCGTCCGCTGACAAAGATCGGTGTTGCCGTCGTATCTTCCTGGACGATCGATGCGCCGAGTTCATAGTGCGGTGAGCCGTCACGGAAGAAGGGGCCAAGCAACGCTCCGCCAGTGCGATCTTCGCGCATGGAGTTGTTCAGCACCTTGACCAGCGTGGAGTAGCCAAGCACATCCGCCAGGAGCACGACCTCGTTATGGGAGTCGGTGCACGTCAGACCCACCCTTCGCAGGAAATCCAGCCCCTGTTCATATTCATCGTCGCTCAGCTTTACCTGATTCAGGAATGCATGGCCATGCTCGACCAGTGCATTCAGGATCTCCTTGAGACGCGGATTTTCGGTCCTGCTCATTGCGGCAAGCACGACGTCCGTTACCGACGCGGCATCGCTGACAATGCTGCCTTGCTGCACAGATTTCGTCATTACGTTTCTCCTTGCAATCGTTTGCATGCTAGCTTCAAAAGAGGCGATTGTCAAAGTCAATGTTGAAGGCTGGGATGCGTGCATATCGAATGCCGCGGCGCCCATAATCCTCAAGCGCAAAACGGTAATCCGCAGCAGCGCGCCTTGACTCCGATGGAGTCGTGGAACTATTATGCAATCGATTGCGTCAATTTTTGAGGAGTTCACATGAACAGGATAACCGTCCTCGGTTTCGAAGGCGCCTTCAACCTTCCGATCTGGGTAGGGCACCGGCAACGGCACTTCGAGAAGCACGGGTTGGAAGTCAGCCTGGAGTACGTCAAGGGATCGGTCGACATGGTCAACCGCCTGACATCGGGCACGGCACAAATCGCCTTGACGAGCGTGGACAACGTTCTGGCGTATCGGAGCGGACAGGGCGAAACGGCAAACGGCAGCGCGCCAGACCTCGTGGCATTCATGGGAGGCGATCATGGATTTCTGTCGTTGATGTCGCGGCCAGAGATCACCGCGGTTTCGCAACTGCGAGGCAAGACGCTTTCGGTAGACGCGCTGACTACCGGCTTTGCGTTTCTGCTGCGGGAAATCCTTGCCGCGAACCGCATTGCGTTGACCGATGTGGCATTCGATGCAGCGGGCGGCACAGGCAACCGGTATCGTGCGCTGGTCGCCGGCAAGCACGACGGGACATTGGTGCGCACCCCCTTCGAGCGGCTGGCGGAAGGCCAAGGATGCAATGTCCTCGTGAGCGGCAAGTCGCTATTCGCGGACTACCTGGGAACGGTGGGTGCGGTCCTGCAGTCTTGGGCATGCCGAAATCGGGCGCAACTGGTGGGATTCTTACTGGCGTATCGGGAGGCGTTGAATTGGATCTTCGACGCGAGTAACGGCAATGCGATCGTCGAAATCCTGCGGACAGAGTTCGCCCAGCTCACGCGCGACGACGCGCGCGCCGTGCTCGATGACCTGGTGGACCCGGCACATGGACTGATCCGAGATATGGAAATTCCGGACGCAGGTCTGGCTCTGGTCTCGCGTATTCGCGACAGCCACGCATTGGTGCCGACTAATGGGCCATTTGTTGATTGTGTGGACCGGCAATACCTTCGACTGGCACAGCAAGCAGCCGGCTGGTCACGCTAGCCGGCGGGGTACCGCCAAAGCAATACGGGCGAAGATGCATTGGCATCCTCGCCCGGTGACGTGGCGACCGCGCTATGCGCGGATTTACTCAGCCGTTCAGTCGACGACGGCAATGGCCTGTACTTCAACCAGCATTTCCGGTTTGGCCAGGCCAGTGACGGTGATCAGCGCACTAGCAGGAAAATTGTCGCCGAACACGTCTTTGCGGATCTTGGTGAACTGATCGCCATAGCGCCCGTCGGTGATCGATACAGTCATCGTGACAATGTCCGCGAGCGTTCCCCCCGCCTCTTCGAGGGTTTTGGAGATCCGACGAATGACCTCACGCGCTTGTCCGTCGAAGTTTCCGGCAAGGGAATTACCCTGTCCGTCCTCGACCACGGTTTGGCCTGCCAACCATACGATGGTGCCGCCTCGCGTGATGACTGCGGGTGAGTACGCTCGCTGTTGCGCGGCATCGCGCTTGATATAGCGCCGGACATGCTTCTGTTGCTGCTCATTTGCCATGTGAAACCTCGCTTTTGCTGAGTGGGTGTAAATCGAATATCAGTAAGTGTCATGCACAATCGATTGCGGGTCGATGTAAGCAGATCAAGTTGCCAAAGCTCAAGTTCGGACTGACTGAATGGTTTTGCCGTGCCGGGGAGAGGCGAGGTGGGTTGGTTGTGCCGTCGAGCCACGAACGACCAACTTCGGCACCAGTTTCGCCGTCACCGCTTTGCCATGCGGCGATTCGATTTGCCGGAGCAGCAGGGCTGTTGCCTGTTCGCCCATGTCACGCATGGCCATTCGGATCGTGGTAAGCGGCGGGACGAGTGCGTCGACGAAAGGCATGTCATTGTGTCCGGCCACAGAGACATCTTCCGGGCAGCGTATGCCAGTGGCACGCAAGTAGTCATAGCAGCCCATCGCAACTAGATCGTTGCCGGCCGCGATGGCGGTAAGCCCCGGGAGGGCTTCGAACAACCGGGCACAGGCTTCGTGGCCGGCCTGGCGGGAATAGCTGGCTGCCTCGACGACGCGCCAGGCGTCTCGCCGCAGCCGATGGCGCCGCACAGCGTGCTCGAAGCCCTCGCGCCGCAAATGCCCGGTGGACAAGACTTCCGGGCCAGCGATATGGCCAATGCGTCGATGGCCGAGCGCCACCAGGTGGTCCACTGTCATGCGCATGGCGAGTAAGTTGTCGTTGACCACGCAGGATGCACGGCCGGTGTCTTCCCCCCGGTTGACTAGGACCACCGGGACATGCTGGGCGAGGCAGTAATCGAGTAGCGGGTCGTCTCGCTCGGCAGTCGCCAGGAGCAAACCTTCCACCTGGCGCGCGACAATCTGGTCTATCACGAAGCGCTGGCGGCTCTTGTCGGTACCCGCATTGATGACGATCGGGACATAGCCGTGTTGAGCCAGCATCGCCTCGATTCCGGCCAGGATGGGCGGAAACACTGGGTTTGCTAGGTCGGGCAGTACAACGCCGACCAGGCCAGAGCGCTGCGTACGCAAGCCCGCGGCAATGCGGTTGGGGCGGAAACCCCATGCGTGCGCCACCTCCAGGACGCGTGCCACGACGTCCCGCGCCACAAGGTGCCGCGTGGCCGGATTCATCACGCGGGAAACGGTGGAATAGTGGACGTCGATCTCGACGGCGAGGTCTTTAAGCGTGACACGCTTGCGCTCGGACATGGAGAAGCTTGCCGTGGCGTGGTGTTTAGCTTACTGCCCGCTTGTCGCGGCAGACTGCCGCACCACAGGCGCCAGCTTGCTGATACCACGAATCGAACGCGTAGCCGGGCAAGCCGTCCGCGCGGCCCGCGGCAAAAGTACGCAAGGGCGGGTATTTCGGATCATTGGTGTCCTCCTCACTGCGGATACTTCAGAAGTCAAGTTGCGAATCAGCCTGCGGATCTCTGCCCGCGATTTCAGTGGCATTGCCAGGGCCACGCAAGATGCGTGCGCAGCCCGGCTCGAAGCTCAAAGCTTCTGGTACGGCATAGCCAGTAACAGCAGGGCCGGTCTGTTATGCGGATTCGACACCTGGCGCGCCTCGTTGGGTGCCAGCCGAACGGAGTCGAACTGGTCAAGCTGCACGGATTCTTCCGGTGTGTGGATGCAGACCCGGCCTTCGAGCACCACGTAATGTTTTTCCACCGGCGAAGCATCCATGGACGTCTGTCCACCTGGCAGCAGGACGGAGACGCCCAGCCACAGTGCCTCGGACAGCCCTGCCTCGTGCCCCTGCAGACGCAGGCAATGCATGCCATGGTGATTTGGCGGAAAGTACACCGGTGCTTCGTTAAAACGTGTGGTGTTCATGGCTTGAGCACCACACGCTCGGTCGCGCCCTGCAGCACCGCCCGATAGGCCTGGTCGGCCCGCTCGAGGCTGTAGGTGTAGGCCGGCAGTACGGAGAAGGGCTGAAGCTTGCCCTGGGCGAACATCGGAGCCAATGCATCGAGAATGCGCGCGCAGGCGGCACTGTCAAGCGCCAGTGTATCGACGCCGACGTAAGTGTGCTGGCCACGGTAGAACGCGAAAATGTCGAAGGGCATCGCCTTCTCGATGGTCGAGATGAAGATTTGCTTGGCACCAATGGCCATGGCCTGATTGGCCTGCTCGAAATACGGGCTACCTACGGTGTTGTAGACGATGTCGGCACCGTGGCCAGCCGTTTCGTCGCGTACCACGGCGGCAATGGCTTCGCTGCTGGCGTCAATCATGCGCACGGGGCCATTGGCGTGGCCCCGGTAGGCCTCGGCCGTGCGTTCAACGGCGAGAGCGCGGGCGCCTAGGGCAGTGGCAATCTGAATCGTGGCCTGGCCGACTTTGCCGTTGCCGCCGCAGACCAGCACGACGTCGCCGGCCGAAGGCATGCCAGCGCGACGCAGGCCCTCATAAGCGGTGATGAAAGGTACGCCAACGGCGCCTGCTTCCAGCAGCGACAGGGCCGCGGGCTTGGCCCGCACTGATTGTGCTTCGATGGTTAGATATCGGCCGTGAGTGCCGTCGCGGCGAATACCTAGTTCGCCGCCGCTACCCCAGACCTCCAGGCCGACCATGTCGCTCGGGCCGTCCACGACGATCCCGGCATAGTCACGGCCCGGCGTGCGCGGCCACACCGCATGCGGCATCAGACCCAGGGTTGCCTTGACGTCGCTCGGATTCACGCCGGCGCTCACCACTTCGATCACGCACTGGCCGGTGCCGGCAGTGGGGCGGGCCACGCCTGCCAGTTGCAGGCGAAGGGAGTCGATGTCCGAGGCTTTCTCGGTGATGCGGATAGTGTTCACGTTGTCTCTCATTGTCTGATTGGGTTGCGATGCGTTGAGTGGATCGGTTCAGGCTTCGCGCAGGCCGAGCGCGCGTCGCGCTTCGGCGGCAGAGGCGATTTCTCCGCCAAGCGAGCGCACGATATCGACGGCTTTGGTGACCAGCGCTGCGTTATTCGGCGCAAGCACGCCTTTGTCGAGATAGATATTGTCTTCAAGTCCCACCCGGACATGGCCGCCGGCCAGCCATGCCTGAGCCACGACGGGAAATTCCGCGCGGCCGATGCCGAAGGCCGACCAGTGGGCGCCGGCAGGCAGCATATTGCGCGCGTAGAAGATGGTTTCCGGCGTGGGCGCGAAGCCGTACTTGACGCCGAGGACGAAGGTCCAAAGGCCGGGGCCGTCCAGTACGCCCTCGCGGATGAAGTCGAGTGCCATGTTGAGGTCTCCGGAATCGAAGATCTCAAGCTCGGGCATGACGCCGGCAGCACGAATCACTGCGGCCATCTTGCGAACATTGCCCGGCGTATTCATCACCACGTCGGCGCCCGAGTTCATGGTGTTCAGGTCGAGGGAACACACGTCCGGACGTAGTGCCGAGATGTGTTCGACGCGCTTCAGCGGATGCAGCAGGGTCGTTCCCGATGCCGCAACACGGGGTTCATCCTCGCGCGGCACGAAGCGGCCGCCCGGGCCCGTCGTCAGGTTAATGATGAGCGTGCGGTTGCGCTGGCGGATGCGGTCGATGACGTCAGCGTAATAGTCAAGCGACATCGAGGGGCGACCGGTCTCGGGGTCGCGTACGTGGATATGTGCGGCAGCAGCGCCGGCTTCGGCCGCTTCCAGCGCGGCGTTGGCGATCTGCTCCGGGGTGACTGGCAGCGCGGGATGCTGCCCGGGGGTGACGATATTGCCGGTGACGGCGCAGGTAATGATGGTCTTGCGTGCGTGCATGGTCGGTGAGGGGAAGTATTACGATTCAGCCTTCGCGGTGCGCTCATTGAAGTCGCTGCTACGCCCGGGGACGAAGCCGGTATCCACGACGCCCGGGGAGACGTTGAGGACACGGATCTGGGGCGCCAGCGCCCGCCCGAGCGAGACCGCCATGACATCCAGCCCGGCCTTGGCCGCGCAGTACGCCACGTTGCTGCCCTGGCCGGTGCGCCCGGCAATGGAGCCGACATTCACCACGAGCCCGTCGCCGTGTGCGCGCAGATGTGGCGCGAAGGCGCGGATGGCGGCAAACTGGCCGCGCCAGTTGACGGCGAACAAGTCGTCAATCAACTCGTCGCTTAGCGCTTCGAGGTCCGCGTGCGGAATGGAACGCGTAAAGCCGGCCGCGTTCACAAGGATGTCCACGCGACCGTAGTGGTGTTGGACGTCATCAGCAAGCACGCGCAGCGACGCGCTGTCGCCGATCTCGGCAACCGCCGCGAGATGATTGCCGGCCGGCAGTGCGGCGGCCGAATGCGATGCCGTGTCGGCATCGCGGCCAGTCAGCACTACGCTCGCACCAAGGCTGGCAAGTGCTTTGCCGGCAGCAAGGCCAATCCCGCCTGTGCCGCCAAGGATGACGGCGACCTTGCCAGATAAGGAGTGCATTGTCATAGGAAGCGTGGAGTAAGGTTAGCTGCTCAATCTAATGCAATCGATTGCAGCAATCGATTGCATTATGAACGGCGCAGTGAGACAGTCAAGAGATTTTTTGACTTCAGGGCGCTTCCAGATGGATTGGCTTCGGCGAAATGCAGAAGCGACGCCGGCGAGCGCGTGCATTTCCCGGCGCGGGGGAGCGATGCGCCGTTCTGTCAGCCGGACGTTGGGGAGCGTTGAAGCGGGCTGGCGGCAGCGTTTTGTCGCGATTCGCCTGACCAGCTGGATTCAGGGATGGCGCCTGGTCAGGCTTGCCGGGGGAGGGGCAATCTCGGGTCAGCGCTTGCGAGGCGGCGCGGTCGAGCCTCTGACGATGAGTTTCGGGGGCAGCACCACGTTACGTACCGGTTGGTCCCGAACGTCAATGGCCTGTTGAAGAAGATCGGCCACTTGGCGCCCCATTTCCTGATGGCTGATACGAATGGTCGTCAGAGGGGGGGCGACCATGTCGACCAGCGGCATATCGTTGTGCCCGACCACCGACAAGTCACGTGGACATTGCAACCCGTGTTCGCGCAACGCGTCGTATACGCCGAGCGCAATCAAGTCGTTGGCAGCGACGATCGCTGACACTTCCGCGTTCTGACTCAACAACCGGCTCGCAGCTTCCCTGCCATGTTCCCGCGTATAGGCGGCGGCCACCTCGCAAGGAGCCCCCTTGCTATCGAGGCCATGTGATGCGAGTGCCTGCAAGAAGCCTTTGCGTCTGAGGAAACCGGTTGAATGATCGGGGGGGCCGCCGATATGGCCGATCTTCACATGCCCCAGTTCGATGAGATGGTCAACGGCCAACTGGGCGCCGAGCATCTCGTCCGAAACGACAGCCGACAATCTCGCATTGTCTTCCGTTCGGTTTACCAGCACCGTGGGCACGCCTTTTTCGATACAAAACGATACCAGCGGATCGTGACGTGTCACCGTGGCGAGTATGAGCCCGTCAACGCGCCGCGCGATGAGGCCATGTACAAATTCAAGTTGGGCTTCGCTCTGCGTGCCTATGTAAGCGACGATCGCGAAGTAGCCGTGCGCGGCAAGACGTTCGGTTGCTCCGGCAAGGATTGGGGTGAACACGCTCGTCGCGGCCTGGGGGATCAGGATGCCGATCAGTTTCGAACGTCCGGTTCGCAAACTTGCCGCTACGGGATCCAGTCGGTATCCGAGCTTGCTGGCGGCTTTCATGACTCTTGCCACGGCTTCGGGCAAGACGATCGAACGTGTTGCGGGATTCAGGGCGCGCGAAACCGTTGACACATGGACGCCAGCGAGTTCGGCGACCTGTTTCATGGTGACTGGCCGCAACCCTTATGGCAGCGAGCGGTCCTCTTCAGTTGTATTTTGCAATCGGTTGCATCGGATTGCGTGAAGCTGCGGGTAGTGGCTGGTTCGCAGCGGGATTGCGGGCGCCATTTGCTGGCAACTGGCACGCAAGGCAAAGATCGTCTTCGCAAACGGCTGATCGCCCGAGCGCCGACATCAAGAATCAAGAGTAAACGCTGCCGTACTGCGTCGTAGTTAACTATTGTTCGTTGTTGATGTACGTAGTTTTGGTTTGACGGTTTCCATGCTGCCCGTTGCGGCGATGCGCTAACGCATCCGTCCTGGCGAGGAACCGCAGGTACCATGTCAAACCGGCGCGGATCTCTTCCGCGCGGCAAAACCGGCCGATGCGTCGCTCCGAGGAGCGCAGCGCCTTTTGGCCGGTTTTTTTATGGGCGCAGGTTCCGCCGCTCACCCTTGTGAGATTGGCTCACAAGCCTTGCGAGTCATTTTCCTTTGGCTGGCACACCGGATCGCGCTATCTTGGAGGCCCCCGTGCTTCCTCCTGGTCTGCCCGTGCTCACCGCCTCACCCCGCTTGCTGCTCTGCCTGCTGATCACTTACTTGGTCTGGGGCACGACTTATCTCGCCATCCGTTTCACGCTGGAGAGCTTTGCGCCGTTCCTGATGATGGGCTCGCGCTTTCTTTGCGCGGGCCTGTTGCTGGCACTGTGGCTGCGCTATCGCGGCGCCGCCATGCCGACGTTGCGCCAGTTGCGCAATTGCGGGGTGCTGGCTGGTTTCCTGCTGGTCGGCGGGATGGGGCTGACAGCGGTGGCGGAGCAGACCATCTCGTCCGGGGCGACCACCGTGATGATCGGCGCGATGCCGATTTTTGGCTTGTTTTTGGCTTGTTCTGGGGAATTTGCTTTGGCGCGCGGCCGCGCTGGTACGAGGTGCTGGCCATTGCGCTGGGCAGCGCCGGCATCCTGGTGCTGACCGGCGGCGCGGAGTTTCGCGCGAGTGCCACGGGCGTCATGGCTTTGCTGGTGGCCATCGGCAGCTGGTCATTCGGCTCGCAGCTGGCCCGGCGCCTGGATTTGCCGCAGGGCGCGGTGGCGTTTGCCGCCGAGATGCTGCTCGGCGGGGCGATCTTGCTGGTCTTGTCCTTTGCGTTTGGCGAGCCCTGGCCGCGCACGGTCAGCAGCCAGGCGTGGTGGGCATGGGTCTACCTGGTGGTGGCTGGGTCGCTGGTGGCGTTTTCCGCCTATATGTACCTGGTGGCAAACGTTTCGCCGACGGTTTCCTCAAGCTATGTCTATGTGAACCCGCCGGTGGCGCTGGCGGTGGGCGCGTGGCTGGGCAGCGAGCAGATCGCGCCGCAGACGTTGGGTGCGGTGGCGTTGATCCTGGGGGCGCTGGCGGTGCTAAGCCTGGGTACGTGGCGCGGGGCGCGGGCGGTTACGGCGGCCTGAAGCTCAGGACTCGGACTGTTCCTCGATCCACATCGATAGCCGCGCCTTGTATGCCTGCTGGATGTGCCGGCGCGTGATCTGCTCGGCTAGCGCGGCGTCGCGTTGCTCCAGGGCTTCCACCAGTGCGATGTGCTCTTCGTAGGAGACCCGGGCGCGCCCCGGCAGCGCCAGCGTGGTGCGGCCCAGCAGCGCCATGGACTCGTGCAGCGAGCGCAAGGTCTTGAGCAGGTAGCGGTTGTGCGCGCAGCGGTGCAGCGTTTCGTGGAAGAGCCGGTTGTTGGCGGCGAGCTTGTCGGGCTGTTCGGCGATGGCGAGGTCGCGCTGGACGATGTCGCGCAGCAGCGAGATTTCCACATCGGTGGCGTGACGCGCGGCGAGCGCGGCGGCGGTGCCTTCCAGCACTTCGCGCATGACATAGAGTTCGCTCACCATGCTGGCGTCGAGCTGGGTCACCATCATGCCCCGGTTGGGCTCGTTGACAACCAGACCTTCGGATTCCAGCCGCGATAGCGCCTCGCGCACCGGCGTGCGCGACAGCCCCAGCGAGGCGGCTAGTTCTACTTCGCGCAGGCGGGTGCCGGAGGGGAGTTGCCCTGCCTGGATCGCGTTGCGCAAGTGCTGGTAGGCACGCTCGGCACGGGGCAGAGCGTCGGGGCCGGTGCCGGCCGCGCCGGCTGGATCTGCGGAAATCATTGGGCGGGTGGGATCCCGTTGTAGTTGTTCGTTGTTGCGCGTTGTAGTGCGTTGAGCTGCGTCGCCATGATACCCGCTCCGGGCCCGGCTACATCACGCCGGCGCTATGTCGGTCACCGGCCGGCAGGTTGCCATCCATGTGATGCTTGCGGCCAGCCGGGGCCCTCGTTCTAAGCGGCCGAACCGGTCGGTGAGTTGAACGGGTGGTACTGGTAGAGCCACGTTTCCGATAGCGGCTTGCCATCGAGGCGCAGGAACAGCCGCAGGTCGACCGGATCCTTGCCGTCCACCGTGAGGTCGAACTGCGCGCGCCAGTGCCCGGCCACGCCATTGGGCACGGGTTCGGTAAACACATAGGAGAAGGTCCCGCGCGAGCTGGTCAGCACGGCTTCCGGCCTGGTGCCGGCTGGCAGCTTCTCCAATGGACCGCCCTTGAATTCCACCATGAACTTGCGCACGCCTTGCGGCCGCGGCTGTCCGGGTTGCCCGCCGTTGCCCAGCCGGGTGGCGATGCAGCGCGCCAGCGGGGTCGGATAAGGCTCGTCGGCCAGCCAGTGCAGCCGGTAGCGCAGGCGGAAATCGCTGCCGGCCTTGGCAGGTGCCTTGGGCACCCACATGGCAACGATGTTGTCGTGGATCTCGTCATCGGTGGGAATCTCGATGAGCTGCACCGCACCTGCGCCCCAGCCGTCGCGCGGTTCCACCCACAGGCTGGGCCGCCGTTCATAGTGCACGCCGTCCTGGTAGTGATCGAAGTTGCGGTCGCGCTGCAGCAGGCCGAAGCCGCGCGGGCTGTCATCGCCAAAGCTGGATGCCGTGGTGCGCGGCGGGTTGTTGAGCGGGCGCCAGATATGCTCGCCGGCCCCGTTCCAGATCGCCAGGCCGTCGGAATCGTGCACCTCGGGGCGCCAGTCCACGGCGTAGCCCTTGCTGGCTTCCGCGAACCAGCACATCGATGTGAGCGGCGTGAGCCCCAGGCGTGCCACATCCTTGCGCAGGAACAGGGCGCAGTCGATATCCATCAGCACGCCTTTGCCACGCTGCATGACAAAGCGGTACGCGCCGGCCACGCTAGGGCCGTCGAGCAGGGCGTAGACCGTAACGGCGTCGGCATTGCTGCTGCTGTTGCCGGTGGGTGTCTCGAAGTAGAAATGCGTGAAGTTCGGAAACTCCTCCGGGCGGCCCGCCTCGGCTACGTCGATGGCAATGCCGCGCGCGGACAAACCGTACTGGTAAAGCTCGCCGATGGCGCGGAAATATGAGGCGCCCAGGAACGCCGCCCAATCGTTCTTCTTCCATTCCTGTCGGCCGGCATCTCGAAGTACGCGCCGTCGTACACGATCTCGCGTGCCGCCGGGGCGCCTTTGGCGCTGTCGATGACATGCATGCGCACCGGCTGGCGGAAGAAGTTGCCCAGGTGGAAGAAGGTCACAGGAAACTGCCCAGGCCCGTCGACGAATAGTGCCTCATCGGCCTTGAAGCTGATCTTGCCGTGGGCTTCGTAGTCGATCTTGGCCAGGACCTCGGCGGGCGCCGTGGCGGGAGGCGCATAGGGTCTGCCCGCCAGGGTGCGGGCGCGTTCGATCAGGGCGTCGAAGCTGAAGGGACGGGCGTCGCCCAGCTTGATTTTGCCGGCTGCCAGCACGGTGGGGGTGATGCCTAGGGCCGCCAGGGCGGCGGAGGCGGTGGTGCAAACGAGCAGGGTGCGGCGATTCATCATCAAGGGGAGGGGCGCCTTGGCGCGATGGCGCTCAGTGGGCAGATCTTAAAAAGACGCGGCCGGGCACGGAAAGTTCGTAGAAGGATAAGCGGTGGTGCCGAAACAGGGCTTCTGCGGCCTCGGGGCACTGGATAGGGCATGCCGTCAGTGTAGGCGGGCTGCAGATTGAGGTTGTGTCCGGCTTTTGTGGGATATAGTATGTGATATATCAATGGGTACCCATAAAACCATCGGGAGACGACATCATGAAACTATGTATCTATGGCGCCGGCGCCATTGGCGGCTATCTCGGCGTCCAGCTGGCACTGGCGGGCGCCGAGGTCAGCCTGATCGCGCGCGGTCCCCACCTCGCCGCCATGCGCGCCAACGGCCTGCGGCTGCTGAGCGAGGGCGAGGAGAGGGTGGCCAAGGTCAATTGCACGGACGACCCGGCCACTGGGGCCGCAGGACTACGTCTTTATCACCCTGAAAGCGCATTCCGTGCCGGGCGTGGTGGACCTGATGCAGCCCTTGCTTGGGCAGAAGACGGCGGTGGTGACGGGTGTCAACGGCATTCCTTACTGGTACTTCCACCAGCACGGCGGCTCGCTCGCGGGCACCACGCTGGAGAGCGTCGACCCGGGCGGGCGCCAGTGGCGTGGCCTGGGGGCCCGAGCGGGCGATCGGCTGCGTGCTCTATCCCGCCGCGGAGATCGTCGAGCCCGGCGTGATCCGCCACGTTTATGGCAAGAAATTCCCGCTGGGCGAGCCCGACGGAAGCAAGTCGGCGCGCGTGAGTCACCTGAGCGAAATGATGGTGGCCGGCGGCCTCGAGGCACCCATCCGGGACAATATCCGCGACGAGATCTGGCTCAAGCTGTGGGGCAACCTGTGCTTCAACCCGATCAGCGCACTCACGCACGCCACGCTGGATGTCATCACCGCCGACCCGGCCACGCGCGGGCTGTCGCGCGCGATGATGCTGGAGGCGCAGGCAATTGCGGAGCGTTTTGGCGTGCGCTTCCGCGTGGATGTGGAGCGCCGCATCGACGGCGCCGGCGCGGTTGGCGCGCACAAGACTTCCATGCTGCAAGACCTCGAGGCTGGGCGGGCCATGGAGATCGACCCTTTGCTAACGGTCGTGCAGGAAATGGGGCGCCTGGTGGAGCAGCCCACGCCGATGGTGGATGCGGTGCTGGGCCTGATCAAGCAGCGTGAACGGATGGCGCAGGCGGCTTGAGTGCGAATGCCGGGCCGCCCAGGACGAAATGGGTGCGCCGGTCCGTTACGGCGGTGCACCATGTGATATACCATATACGCAGAACCGCTACACTTGGCAGCCGATTTATATCAATTGTGCATTTTCCTATGCATTCAGCTCATGCAACGGCTGCTTTTGGTAAGCTAAGCGGGAAGCCGCAGGCGACTGTTCCGTCCGCCGCGGCGCTGGTTTCAACAAGAGCCCATTCATGTCTGCGCAAACCCAATCCGCGGTCCAGCCTGCTGGACTGACCCTGTCCCTCCAACCCATCAACGCGGGCGCCAGCCTGCGCGACCAAGCCTACGCCATGCTGCGCCAGGCCATTGCCGACGCCGACATCTATCAGTCGACGGAAGAAATCCGGCTGGACGAGCGGGTCCTGAGCGAGGCGCTGGGCGTGAGCCGCACGCCCATCCGCGAGGCCATGACGCTGCTGGAGCAGGAGGGCTTCCTGCGCACGGTACCGCGCCGCGGCATCTATATCATGCGCAAGACCAAGCGCGAGATCGTCGAGATGATCCAGGTGTGGGCCGCGCTGGAGAGCATGGCGGCGCGCCTCGCTACCCTGAACGCCAGCGACCAGGAGATCGCGCAGCTGCGCCATATGTTCGACAGCTTCCGCGATGCCACGCCGGCCGAGCATATCGAGGAATACTCCGACGCGAACATCGCCTTCCACCAGGCGATCGTGCAGTTGTCGAAGTCGCAGGTCATCATGGATTCGATCAAGAACATCTTTATCCATGTACGCGCGATCCGGAAGATGACGATCTCGCAGAGCGATCGCGCATCGCGTTCCATTGTCGATCACCTGCGCATCATCGAGGCGCTGGAAAAGCGCGATACCGAACTGGCCGAGAAGCTGGTGCGCCAGCATTCGCTGGATCTGGCTGACTATGTCGAGAAGAACTGCGACTTCCTGGATTGAGGGCTGAGACTTGAGGCGCCTGCCTCTGGCAGTCAGGAACGGCGGACATTGTCCGCCGTTCTCTTTCGCCATCAGGCGCGCCAGCATGTCCCATGCGCCGTCCCGGCGGGGCGGTGGTGCCGGCAATAAAGCCCACCACGGGTTTGACGCGCCCGCTGCCTCGCGCATCCTGCAGGAACCGCGCGGCTTCTTCTTCGGCAGAGCCGCCGATCTCGCCGATCATGATGATGCCTTCGGTGTCGTCGTCGGCCAGGAACATCTCAAGGCAATCGATAAAGTTGGTGCCGTTGACCGGGTCGCCGCCGATGCCGATGCAGGTGCTCTGGCCGAGCCCGGCGGCCGTGGTTTGCGCCACCGCTTCATAAGTCAGCGTGCCGGAACGGGACACCACGCCGATCTTGCCCGGGCGATGGATATGGCCTGGCATGATACCGATCTTGCATTGTCCCGGCGTGATCACGCCCGGGCAATTTGGCCCGACCAGACGGCTGCCCGAACCGGATAGCGCGCGCTTGACCCGCACCATGTCGATCACCGGGATGCCTTCGGTAATGCACACGATCAGGCCGATGCCCGCGTCCACGGCTTCCAGGATGGCGTCGGCCGCGAAGGGCGGGGGCACGTAGATGACCGAGGCGTCGGCGCCCGTGCGCTCCACCGCGGCGGCTACGGTGTCGAACACCGGGAGCCCGAGACGTGTCTCGCCGCCCTTGCCGGGGGTGACGCCGCCGACCATGCGCGTGCCGTAGGCCAGCGCCTGTTCAGAGTGGAAGGTGCCTTGCGCGCCGGTGAAGCCCTGGCAGATCACCTTGGTGTCTTGATGGATCAGTACGGCCATGTCATTTCTCTCCCATATCGCCGTTCTTGCCAGCTTGCACGCGGGCTTGAACGGCCTTGACCACTTTCTGCGCGGCGTCGGCAAGGTGATCGGCCGACAGGATCGGCAATCCGGAGTCGCGCAGGATGGCCTTGCCTAGTGCCACGTTGGTGCCTTCCAGCCGGACCACCAGCGGGACCGTCAGGTCGATCTCGCGCGCGGCGGCCACCACGCCTTCGGCGATCACGTCGCAGCGCATGATGCCGCCAAAGATATTGACCAGGATGCCCTTGACCTTGGGGTCGTCGAGGATCAGGCGGAAGGCCGCCGTCACGCGTTCCTTGGTGGCGCCGCCACCCACGTCAAGGAAGTTAGCCGGCTCCCCGCCGTAGAGCTTGATGATGTCCATGGTGGCCATGGCCAAGCCGGCGCCGTTGACCATGCAGCCGATGCTGCCGTCGAGCTTGACGTAGTTCAGCCCATGGCGGGCCGCCGCGGATTCGGCGGGATCTTCCTCGGCTTCGTCGCGCAAGGCTTCGATGTCCGGATGGCGGTACAGCGCGTTGTCGTCGAAGTTGAACTTGGCGTCGAGCGCGATCACGTCGCCGGCGCGTGTCACCACCAGCGGGTTGATTTCGACCACCGACGCGTCCAGCTCGGTAAAGGCGCGGTAAGCCGAGAGGATAAAGCGCGAAGCCGCGCCGACCTGCTTGCCGCTCAGGCCCAGCCCGAAGGCGAGGCGGCGCGCGTGGAAGGGCTGGATGCCGCTGGCCGGGTCGATCGCGACCTTCAGGATCTTCTCCGGCGTGCGGGCCGCGACTTCCTCGATTTCCATGCCGCCTTCGGTGGAGGCCATCAGCGTGATGCGGGAGGTGGCGCGGTCGATCAGCATGCCCAGGTAAAGCTCGCGGGCAATTTCGCAGCCTTCCTCGACATATAGGCGGCGCACTTCGCGGCCGGCTTCCCCGGTCTGTTTGGTGACTAGCACTTTGCCGAGCATCTGTTCGGCCTGCGTACGCACGGCATCGACTGACTTGGCCACGCGTACGCCCCCCTTGCCGTCCGGTTCGCCGGCAAAGCGGCCAGCGCCGCGGCCGCCGGCATGGATCTGGGACTTCACCACCCAGATCGATCCGCCGATCTTGCGTGCCGCGCTGGCGGCTTCCTCCGGGGTAAAACGCGACGGCCCCGCGCGGTACGGCCACGTCGAAGCGCCTGAGCAGTTCCTTGGCCTGATATTCGTGAATGTTCACAAGTCTCCTCGCTCTCGGTGATGCGCGTGCCGGCGAGCCGCGAAACCGGATGGTCCGGCAGAACGCGCTGTGAAATATGGTATGTAATATATCAAAGATAAACAAGCGATTTTTCCCCAAGGAGGAGGACAAGGGCGCAGCGCCGGTCAGCCGTGCGCAAACGGAATGAATCGGCGCGCATTCAGCAATTGCGCTTATTTATCCTCCATTTATCGGTGATTTGCTGCATCGCATCGTTGAAACATCATGGCCAGCATCCAAATTTCCTTGAGCTTCGTTGATATATCACATACCGTATGTCATCAAGATCCTTCGAAAAGGATCGATGGCATCGCCGGGCAGGTGACATGCAGGGTAGGCACCGGCCAGGCAGCAAAGCAGCAAAGGGCGAAAGGGTGTCGTGACGACGGGCCAGGTCCGCGTCACAGCCTGTCGCAACCCAGTCAACGAGGAGACCAAGACATGTCTGCAGTCGCACCCACGCGGCCTGAATCCACCACGGCCGAAGACACCCTGAAGCAGAAGACCCGCGATGCCGGCGTGATTTCCGGCGGCCACCTGGTGGCGCGGGCCCTGAAGAACGAAGGCGTCGACACCATCTTCACGCTCTGTGGCGGCCATATCATCGATATTTACGACGGCTGTGTGGACGAGGGCATCCGCATCATCGATGTGCGCCACGAGCAGGTTGCCGCGCATGCGGCGGACGGCTACGCGCGCCAGACCGGCAAGCTGGGCTGCGTGGTGACCACCGCCGGCCCGGGCTGCACCAACGCCGTGACCGGCGTGGCGACGGCCTTCCGCTCGGAAAGCCCGATCATCCATATCGGCGGACAGGGCGCGCTGTCCCAGCACAAGATGGGCTCGCTGCAGGACTTGCCGCACGTCGACATGATGTCGCCCATCACCAAGTTTGCGGCCACCATCCCCAGCACCGAGCGCGTGGCGGACATGATCGCGATGGCGGCGCGCGAGTGCTTCAATGGCGCGCCCGGCCCGTCGTACCTGGAAATCCCGCGCGACGTGCTTGACCGCGAAGTCGACGTGGCGCGCGCGGTGATTCCGCGCCCCGGCCACTATCGCGCTTCCACCAAATCGATTGGCGATCCGAAGGATATCGAGCGTCTGGCCGACATCCTGGTGAATGCTGAGCGCCCCGCGATTCTCTACGGCCAGCAGGTCTGGACCGCGCGCGGGCACGAGGAAGCCGTCGCGCTGCTCAAGGGCCTGGACATCCCCGGCTATTTCAACGGCGCCAGCCGCGGGCTGCTGCCGCCGGGCGATCCGCACCACTTCGACCGAACCCGCACGCAAGCCTTCGCCAATGCCGACGTACTGATCATCGTGGGCACGCCGTTCGACTTCCGCATGGGCTACGGCAAGCGCATCAGCAAGGAGCTGACGCTGGTGCAGATCGACATGGATTACCGCACGGTCGGCAAGAACCGCGAGATCGACCTTGGCCTGGTGGGCGACCCCGGCGCCATCCTCGGTGCCGTGCTGCAGGCCGCCAGCGGCCGCATCAAGCACGACAAGCGCCAGGCGCGGCAGAAGTGGATGGGCCAGTTGACCGAGGCCGAGGCCGTGGCCGCCGAAAAGCTGATGCCGCTGTTGCGCTCGGAGAACACGCCGATCCATCCGTATCGCGTGGCGTATGAACTGAATGAGTTCCTGGCGGACAACACGGTCTACATTGGCGACGGCGGCGACGTAGTGACCATTTCCGCGCAGGCGGTGCGTCCGCGCCGTCCCGGCCAGTGGATGGACCCGGGCGCGCTGGGCTCGCTGGGCGTCGGCACCGGCTTTGCCATCGCCGCCGGCCTGGCCAACCCGAACAAGGAAATCGCCGACGTGATCAAGGTGGAGTTGCCGGGGCGCGGCGACATCACGCGCAGCCAGCTGCGCGATGTGCCCAACGCCGACAGCTTGTATTTCACCATGCTGAACTCCAACAAGCGCAGCCTCACGCTCAACATGAAGACGCCGGAGGGCAAGGCGCTGCTGGAAGACCTGGTGCAGCGCTGCGACGTGCTGGTGGAGAACTTCGGCCCCGGCGTGCTGGACCGCGCCGGTTTCGACTGGGACCGCCTGCAGACGCTGAACCCGCGGTTGATCTATGCGTCGATCAAGGGCTTCGGCCCGGGCCCTTTCGCGGACTGCAAGGCCTATGAGAACGTGGCCCAGTGCATGGGCGGCTCGGCCAGCACCACCGGCACGGCGGATGGCGCGCCCACCGTCACCGGCGCGCAGATCGGCGACTCCGGCACGGGCATCCACTGCGTGGTGGGCATCCTGGCGGCACTGCTGCAACGCGAGCATTCCGGGCGTGGCCAGCGGGTGGAAGTGGCGATGCAGGACGCCGTGCTCAACCTGTGCCGGGTCAAGCTGCGCGACCAGCAGCGCCTGGCCGCCGGGCCGATGCGCGAGTACCCCAACCAGGAGTTCGACGACTTCGTGCCGCGCGCGGGCAATGCATCTGGCGGCGGCCAGCCCGGCGCGGCGCTGCGCTGCGCGCCCGGCGGCGCCAACGATTACGTCTACGTGATCGTGCAGCCGCAAGGCTGGGAGCCGCTGATGCGCTTGTGCGGCAGGGAGGAGCTGATTACCCATCCGCAGTTCGCCTCGCCGGAGGCCCGCCTCAAATGCCTGGAAGAGTGTTTCTCCATCATCGAGAAATGGACGCGCACGCGCACCAAGTTCGAAGTCATGGATGCCCTCAACGAGGTCGATGTGCCGTGCGGGCCGATCCTGTCGATGAAGGACCTGATCGAGGACAAGTCACTGTACGAGCGCGGCTACCTGGTGGAGCTGGATCACCCGGAGCGCGGCCAGTACGTGCAACTCGGCTGCCCGATTACCTTGTCGGCATCGCCGGTGGAGGTCGAGCGCTCGCCGTTGCTGGGCGAGCATACCGGGGAGATCCTCGACTGGCTGGGCCGCACGCCCTCGCAGATCGAAGCCTTGCGCGCCGCCGGGGCAGTCTGATGCCCTGAACGTGCACGAGGCACTTCAAGCACTTCAAGCACTTCCCGCAGTGAGTTTGCAAGCCGCCCGCCCTCGCGCTTTCGCGCGAGGGCGAGGACCGGCTCATCCCTACGCAATCCATGAACAGATGGAGACCTGACATGGCACACAACAAGGACGCGGTGAGGAAGATCCTCGCCGCCGTGAAGGAAGAAGGCCGCAATGCGCTGACTGCGCCCGAAGGCAAGCTGGTGTGCGATGCCTACGGCATCGCGGTGCCGGGCGAGGGCGTGGCCCGGACGCCGACCGGCGCTGTCGAGCTGGCTGACAAGATGGGATATCCGGTAGTGCTCAAGATCGTCTCGCCCGACATCCTGCACAAGACCGAGGCCGGCGGCGTGCTGGTAGGCCTGAACAGCGCTGCGGATGTGGAGCGCGGCTACCTGACCATCGTCGGGAATGCGAAGAAGTACGACCCCAACGCCAATATCGTCGGCGTTCAGGTGCAGCAGATGATCACCGGCGGGCAGGAGGTCATCATTGGTGCCGTCACCGATCCGTCCTTCGGCAAGCTGGTGGCCTTCGGCCTGGGCGGCGTGCTGGTCGAAGTGCTCAAGGACATTACCTTCCGCATGGCCCCGGCCAAGCCAGGACGATGCGCTGTCGATGCTCGACGGCATTGCCGCCGCCGAAGTGCTCAAGGGCGTGCGCGGCGCCGATCCGGCCAATCGCGAGGCGCTGGCCGGCATGATCCAGCGCGTGTCGGAACTGGTGAGCGATTTCCCGGAGATCTCGGAGCTTGACCTTAACCCGGTATTCGCCAGCAAGGACGGCGCCATTGCTGCCGACGTGCGCATCGTGGTGGACTTCGCGCCGCAGCCGGAGCGCTACCGCCCCAGCCAGGAAGACATCGTCAGGCAGATGAACCGCATCATGCGACCCGATTCGGTGGCCGTGATCGGCGCCTCAAACGAGGATGGCAAGATCGGCAACTCGGTGATGAAGAACCTGATCAACGGCGGCTACCAGGGCAAGATCTACCCGATCCATCCCAAGGGCGGCGAGATCATGGGCATGACCGCGTACAGGAGCGTGCTCGACGTACCGGGCGAGGTGGATGTGGCGGTGTTCGCCATTCCCGCCAAGCTGGTGGCCGGGGCGCTGGAAGAGGTGGGCAAGAAGCAGATTCCAGGCGCGGTGCTGATTCCCTCGGGGTTTGCCGAGACCGGCAACGTGCAAGGGCAGGAAGAGATCGTCGCCATCGCACGCAAGCACGATATCCGCTTGATGGGGCCGAATATCTACGGCTTCTATTACACGCCCAAGAACCTGTGCGCGACCTTCTGCACGCCGTACGACGTCAAGGGCAAGGCGGCGCTGTCGTCGCAGTCCGGCGGCATCGGCATGGCCATCATCGGCTTCTCGCGCTCGGCCAGGATGGGCGTGTCGGCCATTGTCGGGCTGGGCAACAAGTCCGACATCGATGAGGACGATCTGCTCACCTTCTTCGAGCAGGACGACAACACCGAGATCATCGCCCAGCACTGCGAGGACCTGAAGGACGGCCGCGCCTTTGCCGAAGCGGCGAAGCGGGTCTCGAAGAAAAAGCCGGTGGTCGTGCTCAAGGCCGGGCGCACCAGCATGGGCGCGCGCGCCGCCAGTTCGCACACGGGCGCGCTGGCCGGCAACGACAAGATCTACGAGGACGTGTTCAAGCAGTGCGGCGTGATCCGCGCCCGCTCGCTGCGCGACCTGCTGGAGTTCGCACGCGGCATTCCCAAGCTGCCGACGCCCAAGGGCGAGAACGTGGTGATCATCACGGGCGCCGGCGGCTCGGGCGTGTTGTTGTCGGATGCGTGCGTGGACAACAACCTGTCGCTGATGACCATGCCGGACGACCTGGATGCGGCTTTCCGCAAGTTCATTCCGCCTTTTGGCGCGGCGGGCAATCCGGTCGACATCACCGGCGGCGAGCCGCCCGCCACGTACAAGAACACCTTGCGCCTGGGCATGGAGGACCCGCGCATCCACGCCATCATCCTGGGCTATTGGCACACCATCATCACGCCACCGATGGTGTTCGCCAAGCTGGTGGTGGAGGTGAAGGAGGAAATGGCCGCGCGCGGCATCGAGAAGCCGATCGTGGCCTCGCTGGCGGGTGACGTGCAGGTGGAGGAGGCTGCCGAGTACCTGTACGAACACGGCGTGCCGTCCTACGCGTACTCGACCGAGATCCCGGTCGCGGTGCTGGGCGCCAAGTACAAGTGGGCTCGCGGCGCCGGCAAGATCTGAGGGCAAGGCCCGGCATTTCGACAATGCGGCACAAGGGTGGGCGCGGACAGCATGCCGCGCCCGCCGGAGGAGTTGACTGTGCAAATGTGGATTCGCTTCCAGAGCGGGGACGGGGAGATCGGCTTTGGCCGTATCGAGGGGGATCATGTCATCGAGTACGACGGCCCCGGCTACGCGCGGCCGGAACCCACCGGTGCAACTGTGCCGCGCGAGGGGCTGCGCCTGCTGAGCCCGTGCGAGCCGGGCAAGATCGTGGCGCTGTGGAACAACTTCCATGCGCTGGCGCGCAAGCTGGAAAAGCCGGTGCCGGCGCATCCGTTATTCCTGATCAAGCCGGCGAGTTCGCTGGCCGGCCCCGGCGACGCCATCCTGCGGCCCCGCAGCTACAGCGGCAAGATCGTCTACGAGGGCGAACTGGGCATCGTGATAGGGCGCCGCTGCCGCAACGTGGCCCCGGGAGAGGCGGCGGACCATATCTTCGGCTACACCGTGGTCAACGACGTGACGGCCGGCGAATTGATCGCCGAAGACCCGAATTTCCCGCAGTGGTGCCGTGCCAAGGGCTTCGACACCTTCGGCTGCCTGGGCCCCGTGATCGTCACGGAGTTCGACTGGCGCGGCGCCAGCGTGGTGACGCGGCTCGACGGGGCACAGCGGCAGAACTATCCGCTCTCCGACCTGATCTTCTCGCCAGAGCAGCAGGTGAGCCTGATCTCGCAGGATCTCACGCTGATGCCTGGCGATGTGATCGCCTGCGGCACATCGGTCGGTGTCGGCTCGATGAAGGATGGCGCCGTGGTGGAGGTCACGATCGAGGGCATCGGATCGCTGGTCAACCACATGCGCGGATAGTCGATAGTCCGGGCGCTGGCATCCAGCAAAGGAAAAGGGCAGGCGCCGGCTCACGCCGGTGCTTGCCCTTTTGCGCGTCAAAGCGGCAGCGTCATCAGCAGGGTAAGGGCGGAAGCATCGCGCAGGCCAAGCCGCGCCATCACGCGGCGCAGGGCAGCCGTGGCGGTACCGCAGGCCTCGCCGGCGCGGTTGGTGAAGTTCAGGCGTGCCAGCACACGGGTGGCAAAGCGCAGCGTGACAGGCACCTGCTTGCGGCAGAACGCTACCTTGCGCACATAGCCATCGACCTCCCAGAGCCAGGTCGTGTTGGCAGGGAAATAGCCGATGTCGCCGGCCCGCAGCACGTGCACGCGCCCGGTTGCGCTGGTGACCCTGACCTGGCCTTCCAGGATCAGCACGGTCTCCTCCCAGCCGTAGTACCACTCGAACGCGCCGCCGGTGCATTCCCAAACATTGGTGGACGCCAGGCCGTCGATCGCGCGGGAGTGCTGCGCGGCCCGCGATTGGGGAGCCCCCGTGCGAATCCAGGTGGGTTCGATCGGGCAGTTCTGCATCGGCAGGTCACCGGTGTTGGCGAATGCCCCTTCGCGCTGCTGCGCGATTGTGCCGGCCGGCGCGCCGGCGCCGGACATTGTCTGTGACCCCATGTCTGCCTCCTTGTCCTTGATTGGTAGGCAGACATTAGCGAGCCTGGCGTCGCGCCAATGTGCGGTGGCGCACTCTCGGCGCGATCTTGGTGCATGGCGCAGGCTTGCCGGAGAGAGAGGCGCAGGTGCTCAGTTGGCCTGATGCGCCATCGCACGCAGGTAGTCGGCCTTCTTGTCGAGGATCAGGCGGCTGAGGAAGTCGGCGTCGTAGGCATTGAGCAGGTGCGCGTGGTACTGCTCGATATAGCGCGCGATGCGGCTGTGCTCGCATTCGATGCCGCACAGCCAGGCATACATTTCGCTGTCCCAGCGAAAGCGCAGGCCGAGCTCGGCGAAGGCGGCGTTATAGGCCGCGAGTTGCGATTCGTCGACCCTGCGTGGTGCGCTGGCAGCGGTGTCGGCATGGGAACTGGCGCGGGTTGCGAACTGGACCTGGTTCATGATCGGACTCCTCGGGCTCTCAGTGAAAGGTGGGCCTGAGACGAGGATAGGTTTGCCGATCAATTAACGATAATTAAAGTTTAGCTGAATAACCATAAGCTATCGTTTATGTTTTATCAGCTTGTCCACGCCGGTGATACGCTGGATCAGGGTGGCGCCTTCTTCCATCAGGAAATGCTTGAAGGCCAGCGCCACCGGCGGCAGGCGCTTGTTCTTGCGATGCACCACGTACCAGTTGAGCATCACCGGGAAGCCCTCGATATCCAGCACGGCGAGATTGCCGGTCTGCAGTTCCAGCCCGACGGTGTGAGCCGACAGGAAGGCGATGCCCATGTTGGCGATCACGGCCTGCTTGATGGTCTCGGTGCTCTTGATCTCCATGGCAATGCGCAGGTTGGACAGGCGCCCGGCAAAGCCTTCCTGCATCGAGTTCCAGGTGTCGGAGCCTTTTTCTCGCGCGACGAAGGCTTCGTCGGCCAGCGCCGCCAGCGGAATGTTGCGCTCGCCGACCAGCCGGTGGTTGGGCGCGGCAACGATGACGTAAGGGTGGGGCGCGAAGGATTCGCTGATGGTATCCATGCCTTCCGGGGGGCGCACCATCACCGCCAGGTCGGTCAGGTTGCCCGCAAGCTGGTGCAGCAGTTCCTCGCGATTGTGCACTGCCAGATTGAGCGTCACGCCGTCATGGCGCTGCATGAACTCTGCCAGCAGCCGCGGGAAAAAGTAATCGCCGGCGCTGATCACGGCCACATTGAGCCGTCCGCCGGAGATGCCCTTGAGCTGCGACATGGCGTCTTCCGCTTCGCGGAATTGCTGCATGATGCTGCGGCTGTAATGCAGCATCTCGATGCCGGCCGGGGTGAGGTAGATCTTCTTGCCCAACTGCTCGAACAGCGGCAGGCCAACGTGGCCCTCGAGCTGGCGCACCTGCGTCGAGACGGCGGGCTGGGTCAGGTGTAGCTCTTCAGCCGCGCGGGAAAAGCTCAGGTGCCGGGCGACCGTCTCGAAAACCTTCAACTGGCGCAGCGTGGCGTTCTTCATGCACTCGTCCGTCCCATGTATAAAGGATCGTAAATGATCATAATAAAAAACTTTATGCTGTGCCGAACTTAGTTTGAACTAGCATCAGTCCACGGATGCACGTGCCGCAATGTCAGGCGCGCTCAATCAAGTAGTGACCAAGGGCTCCCCTTCCAGAGAAGCCTACCCGTCGCGCCACAGAGCGCGACACGCACTATGCAGGAGACACGACATGGCGCACGACAATTCGGCGGCAATAGCCGCAAGCCGTTTGGGCTGGCTTCACAACCGCTGGTTCCAGCTGGCGATCGGTGTGGTCTGCATGGGGCTGGTAGCCAATCTCCAGTACGGCTGGACATTATTCGTGACCCCGATGAACGCCAAGCATCACTGGGGCGAGTCGGCCATCCAGGTAGCCTTTTCCATTTTCATCGTGACCGAGACGTGGCTGGTGCCGCTTGAAGGTTGGCTGGTCGACAAGATCGGGCCACGCCCGGTGGTGGCATGTGGCGCGGTGTGCGCGGGGCTGGCCTGGGTCATCAATGCGTATGCGACCAGCCTGCCACAGCTGTACCTGGCGGCGGTGATCGCCGGCATCGGCGCCGGCGGCGTGTATGGCACTTGTGTAGGCAATGCGCTCAAGTGGTTTCCGGACAAGCGCGGCCTGGCCGCCGGGCTGACCGCCGCCGGGTTTGGCGCGGGCTCGGCGCTGACCGTGATTCCCATTGCCAACATGATCCAGCGCTCGGGCTACGAGATGGCCTTCATCACTTTCGGCATCCTGCAAGGCGTCAGCATCCTGCTGATGGCCTTGCTGCTGGTCAAGCCGCGCCCGCCTGTGGGCGCCGTGGCGGCCAAGGCGGTGCTGACCAATCCGATCGAGTTCACGCCGGGGCGGATGGTGAAGACGCCAGTTTTCTGGGTCATCTACGCCTCGTTCGTGGCGGTTGCGGCCGGCGGCATCATGGCCACCGCGCAGTTGGGTCCGATTGCACGGGATTTCGGCTTCGCGTCGATGCCAGTGACGATGCTGGGGTTCACGCTGCCGCTGCTCACCATGACGCTGTCGATCGACAACCTGTGCAATGGCCTTACGCGGCCGCTGTGCGGGTTTATCTCGGACCGCATCGGCCGGGAGAACACCATGTTCTTTATCTTCATCGGCGAGGGGCTGTCGCTGCTCGGGCTGATGGCGTTCGGGCATAACCCGTATCTGTTCATGACGTTCGCGGCGCTGACGTTCCTGTTCTGGGGCGAGATTTTCTCGATCTTTCCCGCGCTGTGCGCCGATACCTTCGGCAGCAAGTTTGCCGCGGCCAATGCCGGCACGTTGTATACGGCCAAGGGCACGGCGGCGATGCTGGTGCCGCTGGCTTCGATCCTGTCGGCGCGTGGCGGGTGGGATGCCGTCTTTACGGTGGCTGCGACCGTGACCATCGCGGCAGGTTTGTCGGCCAAGTTCGTGCTGGCGCCGATGCGAAGGCGGTTTATCACGGGGCACGCTGAGTCCCTGGCGCCCGCGACCGATCACGCGGCGTATCTGGCGGGGCTCTCTCCCCGCAAAAGCGATTGAATCACCAGCCGGGCCCGGACTCGCGTGACGCGATTCCGGGCCCGATGTCTATCACGATGCGCAGCGCGGGGCGTGGCAAAGCGGTTCTCCGCGCCGAATGCATACAGAAGGGGTGATCATGAATATCTCGCTTCCGCAGCTCAAGGCCTTCGCGGCCGTTGCACGACAGAGGAGCTTTACCCGCGCCGCGGCCGAGCTCGGGCTGACGCAATCGGCCATCAGCCGCAGCGTGCGCGAACTGGAAGACGAGATCGACCAGCGGCTGTTTGACCGCACCACGCGCCAGGTCGAGCTCACCGATGCGGGCGAGCACCTGTCGCAGCGCATCTGCCACCTGATCGAGGAGGTCGAGCAGACGCTGCGCGAGAGCCACGGTGCCGCCAGGCCGTGCCAGGGCGCGGTGCAGATCGCGTCCGACCCGGTGCTGTCGTCGATCTCGCTGCCGGGCTGGCTCGCGGGTTGCCGCACGGCCTGGCCGGGCATCGGCATCAGCCTGAAAGACCGCTCGCATGAGTCCGTGCTGCAGTGCGTGCGCAGCGGCGAGGTGGACTTCGGCATCGCCACGAACCCGCAAGCCGGGGACGATCTCTACTGCGAGGCCCTGTGCGCCGATCCATTCCATGCCGTGCTGCCGGCGCAGCATCCGCTGGCAGCGCGCGAGACGGTAGGGTGGGGCGACCTCAACGATGCCAGAGTGCTGATGCTGGATCAGCACTCTGGCGTCCAGCCTGCCGTGGAGCAGGCCTTTGGCGTGTATCACGTGCGCACCGGCTCGCTGCAGGTGCTTGGCCACTTTGCCTCGATCTTCGGCATGGTGGCGCTGGGGCTGGGTATCGGCATCGTGCCGTCGCGCGCACAGGCGGCTGGGCTGAGCCCTGCGGCCGTCATGCGTCCATTACGGCCGCAGGTTACGTCCACGATCATGCTGGTGCGGCGCAAGAGCCGTTCCCTCAAACCTAACGCAGCCGCGATCTGGGATGCGCTACGGGGCATGGAGGTTGAGCAGACGTCGCTGGCGCGTGTGAGCTAGCCTGGCGCCGCTGTGCGTTGCGCAGGCCTCGGAATCTTATTGATATATTACATACAGGATATTTACACATAGTGCGGCGCAGCATATAATGAAAACTCCTACTCACCATCCTTACCGGAGTTTTCTGATGGACAGCGCTCTTCTTCTCGGTCTCGCCCTTGGTCTGATTGCCCTCGGCGTTGGCGTTACGTTCCTGATTGCCACCCGCGTGCCGACCCCTGTGCTGGTCCGTGCCCAGGAGCATGGCCGCTTTGCCGGCCTTGGCTCGTCGCAGGAAACCGCCGGCATTGGCCGCGCTAGCCCGGCTTCCCGCGGCGTCCGCGCGGAACCCCAACTGGCTCGCGCCTGATGCTCGCGTGTTGCGATTGGCGGGCCGCCCGGCTGCCAATCGCTGCCGCCATGCGAGGGTAGGGGCCTAACCCTGCCCAATCCGTGTGGTTTGGTTGCTGAGCTTGCTTGCACAAAGCCATCCCGGGCACTTTTTTCCCGTTCCGCGGCGCGCATGCCGCCCTGCACGACCCCTCCGCTCTTCTGTCCTGAAGGGCAAGACATTCAGTACATTGACCTGCCGGCCTGCCTGACTTTATCTAGGGACTTTCCCGGAGATCGTCCGCGAGGCGCTAAGCCCTCCAACTTCCCGCCACCCGGATCTACATCTCCACAGCCGCCTGTTTACGCGCGCCATTGATGAGGCGGACCGCCCTAAGTCATTGATCCTTCAGCAGGCCGGCTTGCGCTGCCCGCCCGCTTTGATGCGCGTGACGCACGAGTCATCTCCATGCCGCTTTCCGGCACATTGCCACCGCCGTTTCCAGGCAGTTTCAGGGTCCGCCAGGTGGGCTAAAAGCGCCTTGACTATATTGATATATCACATACTGTATAGCACTGAAACGACCGCAGTATCTGGGATGCAGCACAAGCAGTGCCGTCCCAAAAGAGGTGTCCGAAGACGCCCTTTCCACATAAGGCGGCCCCGCCCGCCATAGGAGACACCATGGAACATCAGCAAAACGCGCCCGAGTCACGCTTTGCCTCCCCCTGGGTTCAGCTCGTCTTTGGCGTGATCTGCATGGCGATGATCGCCAACATGCAATACGGCTGGACGTTGTTCGTCAACCCGATCGACGACAAGTACCACTGGGGCCGCACGGCGATCCAGGTGGCATTCACCATCTTCGTCGTGACCGAGACCTGGCTGGTGCCGATCGAGGGCTACCTCGTGGACAAGTACGGCCCGCGTCCCGTGGTGGTGGGTGGCGGCCTGCTGTGCGCGATTGCCTGGGCCTTGAACTCCGTGGCCGCGTCGCTGCCGATGCTCTACTTCGCGGCAGCGGTAGGCGGGGTAGGCGCGGGCGCGGTGTACGGCACCTGCGTGGGCAATGCGTTGAAGTGGTTCCCCAACCGGCGCGGGCTGGCCGCAGGCATCACCGCCGCTGGCTTTGGCGCAGGCTCGGCGCTGACCGTGGTGCCGATTGCCAACATGATCAAGAGCAGCGGCTACGAGGCCACGTTCCTGTGGTTCGGCCTGGGCCAGGGCCTGATCGTCTTCTTCCTGGGCATGGCGCTCTATCCGCCTTCGGCCAAGGTGCTCAACCAGGTCACGTCCGCAGTCAAGACCGCTGCCTACAACGCCTCGCCGCGCCAGGTGCTGTCCTCGCCGATCTTCTGGGTGATGTACGCGATGTTCGTGATGATGGCGGCCGGCGGCCTGATGGCTACCGCCCAGCTGGGCCCGATCGCCAAGGATTTCGGCCTCGATGGCGTGCCGGTTTCGCTGCTCGGCCTGACGTTGCCCGCGCTGACCTTCGCCCTCACCATCGACCGCGTGCTCAATGGGCTGACGCGCCCATTCTTTGGCTGGATCTCGGACAACATCGGTCGTGAGAACACCATGTTCCTGGCCTTTGCGGTCGAGGCGGTGGGCATTCTGCTGCTGGCAAAATATGGTCAGGATCCCATTGCTTTCGTGGTGCTGACCGGTGTCGTGTTCTTCGCCTGGGGGGAAATCTACAGCCTGTTTCCGGCCACCTGCGGCGATACCTTCGGGCCCAAGTTTGCTGCCACAAATGCCGGCCTGTTGTACACCGCCAAGGGCACAGCCGCGCTGCTGGTGCCATTCTCCAGCGTCATCACTGCCGCCACCGGCGACTGGCACGCAGTCTTCATG
Organism: Cupriavidus basilensis OR16; assembly: GCF_000243095.1. GTDB lineage: Bacteria > Pseudomonadota > Gammaproteobacteria > Burkholderiales > Burkholderiaceae > Cupriavidus > Cupriavidus basilensis_D. The sequence continues at coordinate 179,658 of NZ_AHJE01000003.1, forward strand.
CTTGCCTCGGGCATGGCTGCGCTGTCCGCCTTCCTGGCCTTGTTCGTGCTCAAGCCAATGCGCGAAGCCCACGCCAAGAAGTATGTGCATGCCAGTACCACGCCGCCGATGGGATATCGCGCGGTGCCGGAGGACCTGACCTGAGGGGTTTGCCGGCGCGGATCGGCGCGTCCAATGCGTCGCGGGAATAGGGATATGATCGAAGGCAAAGCCCATCCCCCGGCGCCAGCAATTTTCAGCAATTTTCAGCAATCGCCAGCAACCACCGGCGGGACCGCGGGCGAGGCAAGACAAAACAAAAAGACAAGAGCGGCGGGCAAGCATGTAAGGCGCTTGCCCCGTTGCCATTCGGCACCCATACGAGACAGCTTTCGAGATTGCCATGAACCAGGTCGTCATTCCCATCGCGGTCCAGGATATCGGCAAGGCGCGCAAGCGCCGGCAGCCAAAGGGGCGGCAGCCCGACCCGGCAGCCCTGGCCGAAGTCCGGGCCCTGCTGGGCGACGCGCCGCGCCGGCGCGACCTGCTGATCGAGCACTTGCATGCCATCAACGACCACTATGGCCAGTTGGCGATCCCGCACCTGGTGGCGTTGGCGCAGGAGATGGGGTTGTCGATGGCGGAGGTCTATGAGGTCGCCACTTTCTATCATCATTTCGATGTGGTGCACGAGGATGCGAATGGCGTGATCGCGCGGCCGCCCGGCGTGACGGTGCGCGTGTGCGAAGGCATCGCCTGCGAGCTCGGCGGGGCGCGCGACCTGCTCGCCCGGCTTGCGGCCCTGCTGGGTAGCGAAGTCGGCGTGGTGGCAGCGCCTTGCATCGGCCGGTGCGAGCGTGCGCCCGCCGCGCTGGTCGGGCAGAACCCGGTGGATTTTGCGAGCGCGCAAACCATTGCGGATACGGTGGCATCGGGTGCCGTGCGCCATGCGCCCGAAGCTCACCTGGGCTATGACGACTATCGCGCGCAAGGGGGCTATCGCTTGCTGCGCGCGCTGGCCTCGGGTGAGCGTGATTCGGCATCCTTGCTGCGCACGATGGAGGATTCCGGCTTGCGCGGGCTGGGTGGCGCGGGCTTTCCCGCTGGGCGCAAATGGCGGATCGTGATGGCCGAGCCGGCCCCGCGCCTGATGGCGGTCAACCTGGATGAGGGCGAGCCCGGCACCTTCAAGGATCGTGTCTACCTGGAGCGCGATCCGCATCGCTTCCTCGAAGGCATGCTGATTGCCGCCGCGGTGACCCAGGTCAGCGCGATCTACATCTACCTGCGCGATGAATACGCAGGCTGCCGCGCCGTGCTTGGCGAAGCGCTGCGCCGCCTGCATGCCGATCCACCGATCCCGGTGCTGCCGGAGATCCAGTTGCGGCGCGGCGCTGGCGCGTACATTTGCGGCGAAGAGTCCGCCATGATCGAATCGATTGAAGGCAAGCGCGGCATGCCCAGGCTGCGCCCGCCCTATGTGGCGCAGGTCGGCTTGTTCGGCCGGCCCACGCTGGAGCACAACTTCGAGACCCTTTACTGGGTCCGCGAGATCCTTGAAAAAGGCGCGGGCTGGTTTGCCGCACAGGGACGCCATGGCCGCCACGGGCTGCGCTCGTTTTCGGTGTCGGGGCGCGTGAAGCTGCCCGGCGTGCATGTGGCGCCGGCGGGGATCACCGTGAGTGAGCTGATCGCAGAATACTGCGGCGGCATGCAAGACGGCCATCGCTTCTATGGCTACCTGCCGGGCGGCGCGTCGGGAGGCATCCTGCCGGCGTCCATGGGCGATATTCCGCTGGACTTCGATACGTTGCAGCCCTACGGCTGCTTTATCGGCTCGGCCGCCATCGTGGTGTTTTCGGAGCAGGACAGTGCGGTGGCTGTGGCGCGCAACCTGATGCATTTCTTCAAGCATGAATCCTGTGGGCAGTGCACGCCATGCCGTGTGGGCACGGCCAAGGCGCTGGACGTGATCGCGCAGCCGACATGGGACCTTGCCGCGCTGGCGGACTTGTCGGCGGTGATGCGGGATGCGTCGATCTGCGGGCTGGGGCAGGCCGCGCCCAATCCGGTGGATTGCGTGATCAAGTATTTTCCCCAGGAACTGGCCTGAGCCGCGAGGACGACATGAATGCGCTGACCCGCGCCGAGCGCGCGCAAGTGGACGCCTCCTCGGATACCACGGTGACGTTCCGCCTGAATGGCAGGGACGTGCGCGCCGGGCCGGGCGAGAGCTTGCTCAAGGTGGCGCAGCGCGAGGGCTTCGATATCCCGCACCTGTGCTACAAGGACGGCCTGGACACCGCCGGCAATTGCCGCGCCTGCATGGTGGAGATCAAGGGCGAGCGCGTGCTGGCGCCGTCGTGCTGCCGTTACCCAATGCAGGGCATGGAGGTGCAGACCGCCTCCGAGCGCGCGGTGCGCTCGCAGCGCATGGTGCTGGAGTTGCTGCAGTCCGATATGCCCGAGGCGCATTACACGCGTAACAATGAGCTGGACCAAGGGTGGGTTGCCAGCTCACCTACAACGTCAAGGACAACCGCATCCTCTTTGTCGAAGGGCGTTTTGGGCCGGCCAACCAGAAACGCCTGTGCGTGAAGGGGCGCTATGGCTTCGATTACGCCCAGCATCCGCATCGGCTCACGGTGCCGCTGGTGCGGCGCGATGGCGCGCCTAAACGCGGCGATTTCGTGATGGATCCCGCGCGCGTGATGGACGTGTTCCGCGAAGCCAGTTGGGAAGAGGCCCTCGCGCTTGCGGGCGCCAGCCTGTCGGCCATCCGCGACAGGCACGGCAAGCGCGCGCTGGCCGGCTTTGGCTCCGCCAAGGGAAGCAACGAAGAGGCCTACCTGTTTCAAAAGCTCGTACGCACCGGCTTCGGCAGCAACAACGTGGACCATTGCACGCGGCTTTGCCACGCGTCGTCGGTGGCGGCACTGCTCGAAGGCATCGGCTCGGGTGCGGTTTCCAACCCGGTGATGGATGTGGCGCGCGCGCAGGTGGTGATCGTGATCGGCGCCAATCCCACCGTCAATCATCCAGTGGCGGCGAGCTGGATCAAGAACGCCGTAAGCAATGGCACCAAGCTGATCCTGGCCGATCCGCGCCGCTCCGACCTGGCGCGCTTCGCCCATCGCTTCCTGCAGTTCGAGCCCGATACCGATGTGGCGCTGCTCAACGCCATGATGCATGTGATCGTGGCCGAAGGACTGGTCGATCAGGATTTCATCGCCAGCCGCACCATCGGCTACGAGGAACTGGAGCGCAACGTGGCGGCCTACAGCCCGGAGCTGATGGCGCCGGTCTGCGGCATCGATGCGGAAACCATCCGCTATGTGGCGCGCCTGTATGCCAGCTCCAAAGCGTCGATGATCCTCTGGGGCATGGGGATTTCCCAACATATCCACGGCACCGACAATGCCCGCTGCCTGATCGCCCTGGCGCTGATGACGGGGCAGATCGGCCGGCCTGGCACGGGGCTGCATCCGCTGCGCGGCCAGAACAACGTGCAGGGCGCTTCCGATGCCGGCCTGATCCCGATGATGTATCCGGACTACCGCCGCGTCGACGATCCCGAGGCCATCGCGCGCTTCGAGTCGTTGTGGGGCATGCCGCTGGACCGCCAGCCGGGACTGACCGTGGTCGAAGTGATGCAGGCCATCGAGCGGGGCGAAGTGCGCGGGATGTACATCATGGGCGAGAACCCGGCCATGTCGGACCCTGACGCCCAGCATGCGCGCGAGGCGCTGGCGGCGCTGGACCACCTTGTCGTGCAGGATATCTTCCTGACGGAGACGGCCTACCTGGCCGACGTGGTGCTGCCGGCTTCGGCGTTCCCGGAGAAGACGGGCACCTTTACCAACACGGACCGCACGGTGCAGCTTGGCCGCCAGGCGATCGATCCGCCCGGGCAGGCACGCCAGGACCTGTGGATCATCCAGCAGATGGCGGCCAGGCTGGGGCTGGACTGGTCGTACGCAAGCGTGGCCGACGTGTTCGACGAGATGCGCCATGCCATGCCAAGCATCGGCGGCATTACCTGGGAGCGCTTGCAACGGGAGGACGCGGTGACCTATCCCTGCCGCGCCGAAGGCGACCCGGGCGAGCCGGTGATCTTTACGGATGGGTTTCCGACCGCCTCGGGCCGGGCCCGTTTTGTTCCGGCCGACATCATTCCCGCGGCCGAGCGGCCCGACCAGGATTATCCCGTTGTGCTTATCACCGGCCGGCAGCTCGAGCACTGGCATACCGGCAGCATGACCCGGCGTGCGGGCGTGCTGGATGCGATCGAGCCGGAGCCGGTGGCGCTGGTGCATCCACTCGACCTGGCTGCCATCGGCGCTCAGCCGGGCGATGTGGTGACGCTGGCATCGCGCCGGGGCCAGGTCTCGCTGTTTGCGCGGGCCGACGATGGCACGCCGCGCGGCGCGGTGTTCGTGCCATTCTGTTACTACGAGGCCGCCATCAACAAGCTGACGCGCAGCTGATTGACTTGATGGAGCCCCGCAATGAAAGCCGTTGGCCTGACCCGTTACCTGCCGATCGACGACCCGCAATCCCTGGTCGATGTCGAGATCGCCACCCCCGTGCCAGAGGGCCGAGACCTCCTGGTCAAGGTGGCGGCGATTTCGGTCAATCCTGTGGATGCCAAGGTGCGCGCGCCCAAGGACAAGGTCGAGCCTGCCGTGCGCGTGCTGGGGTGGGATGCGGCGGGCACGGTGGCCGCAGTGGGCCCGGATGTCACGCTGTTCAAGGTGGGCGATCCGGTTTTCTATGCCGGCAGCATTACCCGGCCGGGCGCCAATAGCGAGTTTCACCTGGTGGATGAGCGCATCGTTGGCCATAAGCCCGCAGCGCTCGATTTTGCTCGCGCCGCCGCACTGCCATTGACGGCCATTACCGCCTGGGAAGCCCTGTTCGATCGCCTGGGCGTCTCGCCGCAGGGCGAGCACGCCGGGCGTTCCGTGCTGGTCATCGGCGGGGCGGGGGGCGTGGGTTCCATCGGCATCCAGCTGGCCAAGACGCTGGCTGGGCTCACGGTCATCGCCACCGCGTCACGGCCCGAATCGGCTGCGTGGTGCCGCAAGCTGGGCGCCGACCATACCATCGATCACCGCAGCGACATGCCGGCCCAGTTGCGCAAGCTCGGGTTTGCCGAAGTCGACTACATCCTGTGCTTTAACGACACGGACCGCCACTTTGCTGCCATGGCGACCGTGATTGCACCGCAAGGCAAGATCTGCTCGATCGTGGAGAACAGCAGCCCGCTGGCCGTGGGTGACCTGAAGAGCAAGAGCGCCACCTTTGTGTGGGAGTTCATGTTCACCCGTTCGATGTTCGGCACGCCGGACATGATCGAGCAGTATCTCCTGCTGAACGAAGTGGCACGCCTGGTCGATGCCGGCCGGCTGCAGACCACGCTTGGGGAGAACCTCGGGCGGATCGACGCGGCCAACCTGCGCCGCGCCCATGCCATGCTGGAAAGCGGGCAGACCATCGGCAAGCTGGTGCTGGAAGGGTTCTGAGGTTTCCCTGGACGGGGAGAATGGCGGGAGAGGTGAAGGCCCGCCTCTTTTCCCCCGTCAATCGGCAATTAACCGCCAGGACCAAGCCCCAACCGCCACCAGCGGTTTTGTGGCGCACCACAAAACCGCTAAAGCAAACAGGGTTCAGGAGTGATTCAGGCATGGGCCTCGGCTTGCATCCCGCGGGTTGGCTCGGCAACGCCAGGCACGCGCGCGGCGCCGCCGACGAATGCCACCGCGCGCGCGACGACTTGTGCATCGTGCAATACACGGCGGTGGCCGAGTCCGTCCGTGGTCATCAGTTGCGCGCCAGGCCAGGCGCCGGCAATGGCTGCGCCATTCTCCCAGCCCACTTCCTTGTCCTGCCGGTCGTGGATCACCAGTGTGGGCGGTACCGGGCGGGCGTGGCCAATTGCCGGGACGTTGAAGGCTGACCACGGCATGCCCAGCCAGCGCTCGCTGTTGCGCTGCATGCGAGCCAGCACGCCCGGGCCAATGCCGAGACGCCAGGCCAGTGCCGCGGCGGCATTGTGCATGTCGGCTGGCGGGCCGATCATCACGGCAGCCTGCAAGTGCAAACCTTCGCGCACGGCCAGCGCCAGTGCGGCGCTACCGAGCGAATGCGCGATCACCGCGTGGATCGGGCCGGCGTGCCAAGCCGTGGCCAACAGCGCGCGCGACATTTCCACAACGGAACTCTGGCTCCTGCCGCGCGCACCCGCGTCGGAGCCGCCGTGCGAGAGCGCGTCAAAGGCAACGACGCGCATGCCGGCCGCCAGCAGTGGCGCAACCAGCGGCTGCCATTGGGCGGCATGGCCACCCCAGCCGTGGGCCAGCAAGACGGTCGGCCCACTGTTGCCCCATCGATAGACGCGTACGCGCCGGCTCGCTCCCTGGCCAGTCACGAGCGCCCAGTCCGCGCGCGCGCGGTCAAGCAGTTCGCGGCCAGCGCCATCCGGGCCGGTGCCGCGGGGCGGACGGAACCACGCTTGTTCCAGCGCGCGTGCCGCGCCGGCGGGATAGAGCAGGTCGGCCAATTGCCAGCCAAGGCGGACCCAAGCCATTGGCACTCTGGATGGCGGTGCGGCCTGGCGGGCTTTGGTGGATGAGTAAATCGCTTGCGTCACGGCGGGCACCTCCAACGAAGACTCTTAACATCCCGGGCCGGGTTGTTTGGGGCAGGGGAGCTGCCCCACTAGTAAGACCGACCAGTCGTGCTATTTATGATTTCAAAAAAAGACGACGTCCAGTCGTCCCGAAATTCGTGCCGGTTGGTCGCGCGGGAGGTGTCTCGCCCAAGCGCCTCCCGGCCCTTTGCTACTTGTGCGCCGGCTGCGCAAGCTCGGCGCGGCGGAGCAGCGCTTCGAATGCCCGGCGGGCCATGATCTCGGTGTCTTCACGGCCCAGCAGCTTGAAAGACTGTTGAAAGGACATGCCGATGCCCACCATCTCGAAAGCGAACTGCCGCGCGTCTTGTGCCGGCGAAAGATCGCCTTCCTCGATCGCATCGGTCACGGCTCTGGCGATGAGGCTATGCCAGTCTTTCAGCGATTGCACCACCTGATCCCTGATCGTACCGGGGCGGTCGCGGTATTCCTGGCCTAGCGCCATGAACAGGCAGCGGCCTTTATTGACAGGTCCGCCGAGCCAGAGCATGTAGCCTTCAAAGAGGGCTTGCACCCGGCGCGTGCCACGCGGCAGGCGCATGGCCGGCCTGATGACGATGTCCGAAAAGCGCTCCAGGGCGAGCGCCAAAACAGCCTGCTGCAAGGCCTCTTTGGACTTGAAATGCGCGTAGAGCCCACTCTTGGACATGCTGGTGTCGGCGGCCAATGTGGCGAGCGACAATTGCTCGAACCCGACCTGGGCGGCGGTGTCCAGGGCTTGCTCGATGATGGCTGCGCGGGTAAGTTGTCCTTTCTGCATGTTGTAAGAATAGCACGACCGGTCGTATTGTCAATCTCGCGCTTGTGCGTCCTCGTCAACCTAATTCACCGCCGCCCGTTATGTCACCACGGAGGCAGATAATTGTGCTGTATCGGACCTATTGACAGGCTAGGATTAGCCTGCGTAGGGTACCAACAAGAAATCTGCACAAAGTGTTGCCCTGATTACATACGGAACGCTTTGCGTGCTCTATACTCGAATGCACGTCCGCGCACTTTTTTTTCACTGGTGACTGGAGACCGACATGAACAGTACAGCCGTGCCTAGAGGCGCTAGCGAACCGTTCCGGCAACTGCGGGCGTTGCGCCGAGCGCGAAAGCTCAAGCAGGAAGACGTCGCCCGTAAGGCCGGGATCTCCCGGGAAGCTTACTTGCGGGCAGAATCGGGTCAGGCCGACCCCCGCATGTCGACTTTCCTAGCGGCTTGCGAGGCGCTTGGCCTGGAAGTGGTGCTGGCACCCCAGCATCTTGCTGCCGACGTCAATGCGTTTATTGCCAGCCGCAATGGCGGCGTCACGGCCGCTTCCATGGCCGGGCAGGCGCCTGCTGCAACGCCTTCCGCCGCAAGCCCCGCGCCGGCCAACCCGGTCAGCACAGGCTTCGCGTCGAGCCCGGGCGAAGGTCACAAGCCAGCCTGAGCACTCGCGCTGGTTCCGGCCGGGTCTGCGGCCGGATTGGCGCGCGCTTGTCATGCCAGCAGCGGGTACGCCCCCACGTGCCTGCTGCTGGAGATTTGCCTGTTTTACATGGGATGGCCAGATACCGCGCTTGGCGGCATCTGCCTTTCCTTGACGGCCTCGGTTCCCCCGCCGAGGCCGCTTCCCTGCTGTTGCCTGTCGCAGTGGCTTGCCGCTTTTTCCCCTGTTTCCATTGTTTGCCCGGCATGGCTCGGGCTGCTTGCGCTTGCGCTTGTGCGCCGTCTGGCGTTGCGCCTTTGTCTCGCCCCGTCTCGTCTATCGCGCCTAACCTATTAACGTAATGTCGCTGGCCTTCCTTGTTCTCGACGAAATAGGGTCGATACGGGTTTGACACGTCCATGACCCGAGATTACGATATGGTAAATCGATTACGGATTGTGAAATTCAAGATCCGGCGTCTGAAAGACACCACTAGTGTGATCCCTCGGCCACCATGCGCGTTGCGGAAGTGGCCTGAGGCATAGGGAGACAGGCCAATGCCGCTGAATACCGAACCTAACCTTGCCCGTCCGGACGACTTCTACGAGGCGCTGATCGACATGCATCGCGACCTCTCCGACGCACAGAGCCAGTCCGCCAACGCGCAATTGATCCTGCTGCTGGCCAATCACATTGGCGATCTTGCGGTAGTGCAGGAAGCCATGGAGCTAGCCCGCGCGGGCGTGCTCGAGTCATCGAAAGCGAAATCGAAAGCGTAAGAGGAAGACCCAAGACATGACGCAGATGCAACTGAACGTGACAGGGCAGTCGCCCGACCACGGCACGCCCGGCTACCAATCCGGCTTTGCCAACGAGCTCGCTACCGAGGCGCTGCCCGGTGCCTTGCCGGTCGGGCAGAATTCGCCCCAGCGCGCGCCCTATGGCCTGTATGCCGAGCAGATTTCCGGCACGGCGTTCACTGCGCCGCGCGCGCACAACCGGCGCAGCTGGTGCTATCGCATCCGCCCGGCGGCGATGCACGAGCCGTTCACGCGGCTTGAGCAGTCGCGCATCGTCAGTCATTTCGATGCGGTGCCGCCGTCGCCCAACCAGATGCGCTGGAGCCCGCCGGCGATGCCCGGCGAACCCACCGATTTTGTCGACGGCATTGTCACCATGGCCGGCAATGGCAGCCCGCAAGCCATGTCGGGCTGCGGCATCCACCTGTACCTGGCCAACCGGTCGATGACGGATCGCTTCTTCTACAACGCCGACGGCGAGATGCTGATCGTGCCACAGCAGGGCAGGCTGCGCGTGGCGACCGAGATGGGCCTGCTGGATGTCGAACCGCAGGAGATCGTGGTGATCCCGCGTGGTGTGCGTTTTCGCGTGGAGCTGCCGGACGGCGAGGCGCGCGGCTATATCTGCGAGAACTACGGCGCCTTGTTCCGCCTGCCCGACCTGGGCGTGCTCGGGTCCAACGGCCTGGCCAATCCGCGCGATTTCCTCACGCCGCATGCGTGGTACGAGGATCGCGAGGGCGATTTCGAATTGGTGGCGAAGTTCCAGGGCAACCTGTGGCGCGCCGCGATCGGACACTCGCCGCTGGATGTGGTGGCCTGGCACGGCAACTATGCGCCGTACAAGTATGACCTGCGCCGCTTCAACACCATTGGCTCGATCAGCTTCGATCATCCGGACCCGTCGATCTTCCTGGTGTTGCAAAGCCCCTCGGACACCCCGGGCGTGGACGCCATCGATTTCGTCATCTTTGGCCCGCGCTGGCTGGCGATGCAGAACACGTTCCGCCCGCCCTGGTTCCACCGCAATATCGCCAGCGAGTTCATGGGCCTGATCGAGGGCGTCTACGATGCCAAGGCCGATGGCTTCTCGCCTGGCGGCGCCAGCCTGCACAACTGCATGAGCGGCCACGGCCCGGACGCCGAGACGTTCGCCAAGGCCACCGCCGCGGATACCTCGCAGCCGCACCGCATCAGCGATACCATGGCGTTCATGTTCGAGACGCCGGCCGTGATCCAGCCGACGCCGTATGCAGCGGAGTCGGCGCAGTTGCAGGACGATTACTACCGGTGCTGGCAAGGCCTGAAGAAGCATTTCAACCCCAACGAGCGCTGATCCTCAAGCCCCAAGGCCTGTTCCATATGGCCAACCATCATGAATCGGGGTGCCCGCTGCCATATGCCGCAGGCACCCCTTGTCATTCCCTTCCGGAGCCCCCGATGACCACTGTCCAGAAGAGTTGGATCGAATCCGCCAACGATGGCGTTACGCATTTCCCGCTGCAGAACCTGCCCTACGGCATCTTTTCCCCGAACGGGCAGGGCCCGCGCGTTGGTGTCGCCATCGGCGACTTCATTCTCGACCTGTCCGTGCTGGACGCGGCCGGCTTGCTGCCGGCTTCTGTCAAAGGCGTGTTTGCCGGCGCGACGCTCAATGCTTTCATCGCGCTCGGCAAGCCGGTCTGGACCGAAACCCGCCAGCGCCTGAGCGCCATGCTGGCGGCGGACGACACCACCTTGCACCCCAAGTCCGCGCTGCATGAGCAGGCCCTGGTGCCGATGGCCTGGGCGACCTTGCATCTGCCGGTGGACATCCCGGGCTACACCGATTTCTACTCCTCGCGTGAGCACGCCACCAACGTCGGGCGCATGTTCCGCGATCCGGACAATGCGCTGCTGCCCAATTGGCTCGAGATTCCCATCGGCTACAACGGCCGCGCCAGCTCGGTGGTGGTGAGCGGCACGGCACTGCGCCGCCCCAAGGGCCAGATCAAGCCGCCTAACGCGCCGCGCCCGATCTTTACCGCTTGCCAGAAGCTCGATTACGAACTGGAAATGGCATTCATCGTCGGCAAGCCGTCGGCGCTGGGCGAGCCGGTCAGCACCTCCGCCGCGGCCGGGCACATGTTCGGCATGGTGATCCTGAACGACTGGAGCGCGCGCGATATCCAGCAATGGGAGTACGTGCCGCTGGGCCCGTTCAACAGCAAAGGCTTCGGCACCTCGATCTCCCCGTGGGTGGTCACCATGGACGCGCTGGAGCCGTTCCGCCGTGACAATCCGGTGCAGTCGCCCGAGCCGCTGGCGTATCTGCAGCAGCCCGAGCGCAATGCCTATGACATCGCCCTCGAAGTCTCGCTGCGCCCCGAGGGCGCGGCGCAGGGCACCACCGTCTGCCGCACCAACTTCAAGGCCATGTACTGGACCATGGTGCAGCAACTGGCGCACCACACCGTGTCTGGCTGCAATGTCCGCGTGGGTGACCTGATGGGCTCCGGCACCATCAGCGGCACCACGCCGGATTCCTACGGCAGCCTGCTGGAGCTGACCCGCAACGGTGCCGAGCCCCTGACGCTGGCGGACGGCGGCAAGCGTGGTTTCCTGGAAGATGGCGACGAAGTGGTCATGGCCGGCTGGTGCCAGGGCGATGGCTATCGCGTCGGATTCGGCGAGGTGGTGGGGAAGATCCTGCCCGCGCTTTAAGGGATCCAGCGAAGCAACGCGGCTAATCAACCGGGCTAAGCGGGACATCCAGGATGACCGCAGCGCGGCCGGCCAGCAGCAGTTGGCCGGCCGCGCTCACTTCAAAGGCATAGAGGATGTTGCTCTCGCCGCCGCTGATGCGGTGGGCTTCCACCCGCAGCGGCGCGGCGATATCGTCAAGTCGCGCCACGCGCAGATCCAGTTTGCGCACACTGGCCAGGTAGCCCACACGCGGGCGCTGCGCGGGCAGTTGCAGCGCGGCCCACGGCCGCCAGGCGTCCGTGGGCGCGCAGCGGGTTATCGGGGTGGCTGTGGCTGGTGGCTTCGCAACGGATGAATTCCGGGCTCCAGTCGAGCACGCTGTCCAGCAGGCACATGGTGCCCTGATGCGGAATATGCGCGGCGATCCAGGCGTGCCTCAGCGGTGCCGTGTCCGGATTCATGACGTCATGCCGACCGTCGCCATCCGCAGGCGCAAATCGTCCAGATAGTCGATCACCACCTCGCTCGGGCCACCCAGTGCCAGCGCCTGCAGCAGGGGCAGGGCCCGTGCCGCGGGTATGCCCTGGCGCAACCGTTCCAGCCCGGGGTCCGTCATCCGGCTCGCCGGTGCTTCGGTCAGCGTCACATCGATCCGCGCGAGCGAACGCGCGGTAGGCTCGGGCAGGAGCACCATCGCCACGCCGAATGCGTCGGGGATTGGCCGGTGGCTGCGCAGCGGTTCCGGATAGTCCGTGTCATAGGCGATCAGCAGGCACGCTTCGCGGTCCACCGCCACCTGGCACAGGGCGTCCAGCAGGCCGGCGCCGAAGCTGCCGTCGCGCGCGCACAGCACATTGGACGATGCCATGGCGCCGGAGGCTATGCCCCAGTAGCCCGCCGCCGCGTTATGCACGGAGTTGTGGAAGCGCGTCGGCGAGATCAGCGGGTCGTCGCTGGCCAGTGCTTCGCAGATCAGGTGATAGTTCTGGCCGTCCCCGCTGGATGCACTGAACACGGTCGGCAGGGCCGCCGCATCCATGCCGCTGGCCGCCGCGGCTTGCCGGCCAAGTGCCAGCGCCAACTTCACGCAGGGACCGGTGCGGCGCCGTTCGGCCGGGGGCAGGCCGGCCGGTGGCGGCAGCCAGGTCGGTTCGCTGGCGTAAGGCAGCGTGCCGGCAAGCACGGCGGCGCCTTGCGGCCAATCCTTGAAGCCGGGGCCTAGCAGGCCGAGGCCTTCGATGAATGCGCTGACTTGCATGGGTAGTTTCAACCTGGCGAATCGGCACGCCCAAACAACAGGCTGCAGTTGGAACCGCCAAAGCCAAAGGCGTTGCTCAGTACGCGATGCACGGGCTGCTCGCGGTTTTGCAGCAGGTAGTCGAGCGGCAGCTCGGGGTCCGGCTCGGTCGTGTTGATGCCCGCCGGCAGTAGGCCGTGACGCAGCGCCAGCGCGCAGATTACCGCTTCGATGGCGCCGGCGGCTCCCAGCGTGTGGCCGGTCGCACCCTTGGTGGAGCTGCACGGCACGCCGGGCAGCAGGTCCAGCATGGCCTTGCCTTCGGCCGCGTCGTTGCTGCGCGTGGCGGTGCCATGCAGGTTGACGTAGTCGATCTGCGCCGGGGTCAGGCCGGCGCCGGCCAGCGCCTGCGCCATCGCCATGCGGGCGCCCAGGCCTTGCGGGTGCGGCGCGGACATATGGTGGGCATCGCTGGATTCGCCAATGCCCAGCAGCAGGATGTCATCGCCGGCGCTCGCCGTGGGCAGGCGCTCTAGCAGCCCGAAGGCAGCGCCTTCGCCGATCGAGATCCCGTCGCGCTGCGCATCGTAGGGCCGACATGCCTGGCTGGAAACCAGTTCCAGCGAATTGAATCCGTAGAGCGTGGTGTGGCACAGCGAATCGACGCCGCCCACCACGGCCGCATCGATCAGCCCCGCCTCGAGCATGCGACGAGCAGGCAGAGGAGATCGACACCGCCGGCCCGCGCAGGGCGAAGTAGCACCGCACGAACTCCGCCAGCGAGTAGGGGCTGTGGCTGCCGCGGTAATGAAAGTCCGCCGGCAGCGCGCCGGTATTGGGGGGCAGTGCGGTCTCGTCCACCTGTGCGACTTCACCGATATACGTATCCAGCCTGATATCGCTGAAGCCGCAGGGGGCCAGGCCACCGCGTTGCGCGCGCAGTGCCGCCAGGGTGGTGTCGAGGCCATGCCCGAGGCAACTGGCGGCGGTGTAGTGCGAGAAAAGAAGGGGGGACACTGCGTCGTGGATCCGTTTGCGCGGTGCGCAGATTGTAGCAAAAGGCCTGTGCGGGCCACGTCACCAACGGCAGGCTGGCGCGGTGTCTCAGCGCGTGGCTCGGAGCATGGCATCGCGTACGGTATCGCGCAACGTCACGCAGCGCAACCCAGCGCTCTCGATGGCCCGCAGCACGCGCGGCAGCGCCGCCAGCACCAGTGGCTGTCCGGCACGATCGTGGCCCGGGTCGCCGTCGTGCATCAGCAGGATGTCACGCTCGGCCAGGCCCGTCAGCAAGCGGGCCGCGACGCGTCCGGCATCGCCGGCCGCGGCGGTGTCGAAGCCCCTCCGCGTCCAACTGGCCAGGTGCAGGCCAAGCCGGCACAGCACGGGCTCGAGAAAGGGATTGCGCAGGCCTGCGGGGGCGCGGAAGAAGCGTGGCGCGGCGCCGGTCAGCTCCGTCAGCACACGTTGTGCCGCGGCGATATCGTGCATCTGCCGGGCCGGGCCAAACAGCGAGAAGTGATGGCGATGGTCCAGGCTGTGATTTTCCACTGCGTGCCCGCGCCGCGCGATCTCGCGTACCAGCGCGGGGTGCCGCGCGGCGCGTGCGCCGATGCAGAAGAAAGTGGCTTGCATCCGGTGCTGGTCCAGCAGGTCCAGGACGCGCGGCGTCACCTCGGGATTGGGCCCGTCGTCGAAGCTCAGGGCCACGCAGCCTTGTGCCGACGGCGGGAGCCTCAGCAGGTTTGGTCCCAGCCAGGTACTGCGCGGCCACAACCCGGCCGCCGTCAGCAGCAGGTGCGAGGCGATCACGCCGCCGGCGGCCCATGGCAGGGCCGCGGGTTGCGCGACGATGGCCGCGGCGGCGCCGGCATGTAACGCCAGCGTACCGCTGACCAGGGCGCCGGGACGCCACGGGCGGGTGTCCTGGATGCTAGGGGAATTGGTTATGGGGTTCATGGTTGGTTCCTGGCCGGCGCGGACAACAGCGCAGGCGGCGCCAGGATAGCCGAAAACAATAGTGCCAGCACCGCGCCGGGGCCCACGGTCATGCCGAACGCTTGCAGCAATGGCAGGCTCGAGAAGGCGAGCAGGCCAAAGGCCGCCACCGTGGTCATGTTGGCCAGCATCAGGGATACCAGGGTATGCGGTGAGATGGCGCTGTCCTGTAGTTCGAGCCCACCGCGATCAGCAGCAGCATGCCGACCAGGTGGAGGATGGTGAGCTGCCGTCCGCTGGCGGCCAGTCCCGCCACGACCACGAGCGTGGCTGCAGCCAGCGGCAGCAGGGTGCCCAGCACGCGCTGGGGCGAGCGCAGCGCGATCGCCAGCAGCACGGCAATGGCGGCCAGCCCGCCAAGCGACAGGTGCAGCGCTTCGCGCATATAGCTGTCGTAGAGATGGTCGGATTCGTACTTCAGGTCGACAAAGAGCGTATCGTGCAAGCCAGCGCGCGCAATGGCCGCGCGGATCGGCTCCGCGTCCAGGCTCGGTTTGCCCTGCGCGGCCGTCGCGGGCGCGCGCAGCGGCAGCGTCGCGCTCCAGCGCTCGCCGCGGCGGGTTAGCAGCCCGTCGACGGCGAGCGCCATCGAAGTGCCGCGCAGGTCTTCCCGGCGCAGCGGCGCCGCGCTGCGCGTCTGCTCGGCTTCGTCCAGGAATGGCGCAAACAGGCTGGGCTTCACGGGTTGATCCGCTACCGCCGCCTGCAGCCGTTGCGCCAGTTCCTGCCGCGGCGGCAGGCTGGCCTGCCGGGTGTGCTGGGTGGCCAGGCTGGGCAGGTAGCGTGCCGGGCTCTCGTAGCCCGCGATGACGCCTTGCGCCACCAGCGGGTCCAGCTCTCGGGCCACGCGCTCCGCACCCTGCAGCACGCTTTCCTGGTCGGGGCCGGACAACACCACGAGGTAACGCACGTCCGGTGCGCCGAGGTCGGCGCGCAACGAGGCATCGAGTGCCTGTTCCTGCTCGGGCACCGGGCTAAGCGAGGCGAGTTCCTGGCTCCACAGCGGGCCGCGCTGCATTAGCAGCACCGTGCCGGCGGCCAGCAGCAGCGCGGCCATCGGCCAGCGCAGCCGGTGGGCATGCGCGGCGATGCGGGCCAGGCGCATGCCCAGCGGCGTGACGTCGCGCATGCGCAGTTTGGCCGGCGCCAGCCGCGGCAGCACGAAGCGCGTGACCAGGGCTGCCGTGGTCAGCCCGGCAATGGAATACAGCCCCAGCTGGGCCAGCCCCGGGAAACCCGAAAGCAGCAGCGCGGGCGCTGACCGAGAACACGCCAGGGCCGGTCATCACGAGGCGGTGAGCTTCGGCGCCGGCCTGTGCTTGCTGCGCTTGCTCGAAGGCCTGGCGGATGGCGGCGATGGCACTCGCTTGGCCGTCGGTGTCGGAGCCTGCGCTGGCGGTTTGCGCCAGCAGCACGGCGCGCTTGCCGTCACGCGAGATCCAAGCGCCATCGCGCAGCGGCACGCGCTGGTTGCTGTCGAGTTGGCCCAGTATGGAGGTGATTTCGCCAGTGGGGTCGCGTGGCAACAGCGTCTTGGTGAAGTGGGGCTGAGCAGGTAGCGATGCGCATAGAGGAAACGCTGGTCGCTGGCCTGGTTGACCGGCTCGCCATTGTTGACCGAGGACAAGCGCGGATCGGCACGTAGCTTTGCCGCCACCGCTTTGGAAAGCGCGGCGCGCCCGGCGGTGTCGCCGCCTTCGATGCCAAGCAGGATCAGGCGCGAGACCCAGCCTTCGCGCAATTGGTCCACCAGCAATTGCTGCTCCGCGCTGGGCGCGCGCGGGAGGAAGGCGGACAAGTCCGTGGTGAAACTGGTGCGGGAAACCGCCGCAGCGCACGCTAGCAGGAATACCAGCCACAGGCCGACCGCCACGCGCGCCGGCCGCCCGGACAGGCGCTGGCGCAAGTTGTCGCCGCGAGCCTGTCCGGTCATGGTGCGCCGGCGGTCTTGATCTGCATCACCGAGCGGTCGCCGTCGGCCTGCACGATCTCCACGCTATCGAGCGTGTCCCGCGCGCCGTCGATGCGGATCTGCTTGACCATGCCCGCCATGCGCGAATCGGCCGGTGTCAGGGTCAACGTCCAGCGCGCGGCGCGGCCCTCGATGCCGAGGCGATAGTAGCGCTCCAGCGCATTGCGGTTGCCGGCCAGGGTGCCGCGGATGCTTAAAGGCCGCGATTTCGGGGTAATTCTGCAGCGGCATCACGAAGCGCTTGCCGCTGCGCTCCACCGTCATCATGTCGCCGTCGAGCACCAGGTTCTCCGGCTTGGGCGTGACGGTACGTTTTTCCAGATGATCCGGCGCCACGAAGACCAGCTCGCCCGACGACACCACCGGACGCTCGAGCATGGCGAGATACTTGGTCTCGGTAAAACGCACGCGCCTGGATTTGCGCTGCGCCAGCGCGAACATCAGCTGATCCACGCCCCAGGTCGCGGAAGCGGTGGCGGGCGGTTCGGCGGCCTGCGCGAGCGGCGGGGTGCCCACGTTAAGCGCGCCAGCAATGCAGGCAAGCACGGACAGCCGCGCAAGAAAACGCAGACGGCAGGGCTGGCGGGCGTTAGGGGATCGGGGCATGGGTCAGGGCTCGTTGCCGGGCGGCGGCGCGCTGGAAAGCGGCGGGCCGGACTGCCAGAAGTCGTAGAAGTTGAACCAGTTGTACGGCGCGTCGTGGCAGTGACGTTCCAGCATGCCCACGTAGCGCGCCAGCGCGGCCTGGACTTCGTGCTCGCGCTGGCCGCGCGCCACGTGCGAGAAATCCGCCAGCGTCTCGAAATGAATATCGTACCGGTTGCCGCCGCGGTACAGCCCGGTCATGAAGATCACGGGACGGCGCAGCATGGCCGCCATGCGCAGCGGGCCGGTGGGGAAGCCCGCCGGCGCGCCGAGGAAATCGCACTGCTGCACGGGATCGGTGGCGCGCTGCGAGAGCGTGCGGTCGGCCAGCATGCCGATCATGAAGCCGCGCTCCAGGTATTCGCGCACCTTCAGCATGGCATCGATGCGGCCGAGCGCAATCAAATCCTGGCGCAAGGCCGGGTTGATGGCTTCAAGCACGTCGTTGAGCTTGTGTGCGTTCTCCTCGTACATGGTGATCGCCACCCGCAGGTTGGGTCGTAGGCGGCCCACGGCGCGGATCACTTCGAAGCTGCCCATGTGCGCACCCAGCAGGAAGGCGCCACCGCCTCGCGCCATGGCTGCGTCCACCAGTTCGCCGCCATGCACGCGGATGTCGAACAGGTCGAAGCGTTCGTTGAGCAGGTAGATCCGGTCGTGGATGGTCGCGGCGAAGGTGAATACGTGCTTGAAACCGTCGCTCCAGCCGGCGTAGCGTCCCAGCACGCGGTCCAGGTAGGCGCGCGAGGCATGGCGCGCGATTGGCGAGAACAGCACGAAGTAAGCGGTGATCAGGCGCAGCGCGGCGCGCCCGAACGGACGGCCAAGCCGCAATGAGAGCCAGCTCATGATGCGCAGCAAGGTGATGTTGCTGCGCTCCTCACGGCTGGACCAGTCGGCGCTGGCGGCTTGCTGTCGCTTGGCAGGCCACGTCATGCGCCGTTTCCCCCGGACTGCGGCGCCGGCCCCGGTGGGGTCAGCGTGCCGCTTGCCACGTCACGGCCGTTGGCGTCGAGCGTGAAGTGGATGGTGCCGCGTGCATCGGTTTCATACGTGAGCGTCACCGATTCTCCGGGCGATACCGGGCTCAGGAACTTGACCGAGCCGATCTGGAAGATCTCCAGCGGTTGCGCCAGCGCCGCGCCGATCAGCATGATCGCGTGATCCAGCAGCACCACGCCCGGCACCACCGGATGGCCGGGGAAATGCCCGGCCATCGCGGGGTGATCGGGCGCGATGACGAAGCTGGCAGCAGCGCGCGCTTCGCCTTGCTCGGGGCGGTGGCCGGGTTGGTCCGCGCGCATCATGTCGTGTCGCCGTGCCGTTGGGCCGCCTGCAGTTTCACCACCAGTGGCGCCAGGATCTCGTGCGGGAGCTTGCCGGTAGCGTTGCGCGGCAGGGTATTCACGAACAGCAGCGGGCGCGGCAGGAAGGCCTGATCGATGCGTTCGCGCAGCGCTTGCTGGATCTGCGCGGCCCGCAGGCGCGGCGCCACCACCAGTGCGACCAGGCGCGGCACATGGCCCTCGGGCCGCTCGTCCGGCATGAAGAAGACGCCGTCTTCCACACCCGCGATGGCGTTGATCTGGTGATTGAGGTAAGCCAGGGAGGTGCGCTTGCCGGCGATATTGATCAGGTCCGCCTTGCGGCCGTGCAGCAGGAATCGGGTTTCGTCCAGCAACTCCAGCGCGTCGCCCATGGCAACGGGTTGTTCCACGTGGCCGCCCGCGGCCCAGATCTGTTCATCTTCTCCGGCTTCGCTGCGCGCTTCCAACTTCACCTCGGGGAACAGCTCCCAGGCGCTGGTCTGCGCGGTGCGGCGCGTAGCCAGTTGGCCGGTTTCCGTGCTGCCGTAGACCTCCATCAGCGGCGCCGCCAGGCGCGCCTCCGCTTCGCAGGCCAGCTTCTCCGACAGCGGCGCGGTGGCGGACAGGACCAGGTCCGCGTGCGGCAGCTTGCCGGGAGAAAGCAGCAGCGCGCGCAGATGGACCGGCGAGGTCACCAGCACGCGCGGGCGCGGCACGGCTTCCAGCGCAGCGCGGATATCCGCGGGGTAGAAGGTAGGCGCCGCGCTCAACGCGATGCCGCCCTGCAAGGCCAGCAATACCGTGGACTCGAAGCCGTACATATGCTGGGGCGGCACGGTGCCCACCAGCGTATAGGCGCGGCCATCCTGCAAGCCCAGCCGTGCCGCCGCGGCTCGCACATTGCTGACCAGGAAGCCCCAGGTCTTGCGGTGCGGCACCGGCTGTCCGGTCGAGCCCGAGGTGAACACATAGGCCATGACGCGCTCGCCAGGAATCGACGGTATGCGCACCTCGGCCGCGGGTGCATCGGTGGCTTGCCTGACGAACGCGGGAATGCGCAAGCGCGGCAGCGCGATATCGCAATCCGGCGTGTCGTGCAGGCAGAAGGCGTCGGGTGCGAACGAGGCAAGCTGGCGCACCATCTCCGGGGTATGGGTGGACGGCAACAGGCTGATCTTGTCGGCCAACAGCGCCGCGCACAGTCCTACCGTGAAGCAATAGCGGTCGGCGCAGACATTGAAGACATGGCCGCCCGGCGGCAACTCGGCGGCAAGCCGCATAACGTCGGCCAGGAACTGGCGCACCGTCACCGCCTGGCCGAGATGGTAGGCAATGATGCTGTCCGGCGAGGCGTGCGAAACCAGTGGAAAGGTGCGCACGATGTCGGACTGCAGATGTGCTGGGGCGGCCGGCATCAACGCGACAGCCCGGCGCGCGCGGCCATGGCCGCGCGGTAGCCCTGGATCGCTTCCCCGACGCCGGCATGGGCCAGTCCCGGGAGCGCAAAACGGCGGCAGCCCGCTTCCACCACGAACATTAGTGCCACCAGCAGCGGGCTGCACAGGTTGGCGAAGGTGGACCAGGCGGCGATAGGCGCAAGCGCGAACAGGGCCGTGGATACCGTTGCCATGACGGCAAAGAACAGCGTCCACGCCAGCGTAATGACGCGCGTGTAGCGTTTCAGCGCGGGGGAGAGCGGTCCCCGCACGATGGCGGCGAACTGGGTGCACAGCGGTAGCTGCCCGCGCCGCAAGCTACGGCCGAACATCAATCCGAGTGCGGTGTTCGCGCCCATGTGCTGCAAATAGTAGGTCCACCCGAAATGCAGCGAGAGCGGGGCGCGCAGCAGCCACAGGCCGGCACAGGCGAGTCCGAGCAAAATGAGCAGGGGGAGCCGCCAGCCGGAACGCCAGCTGAAGCTCAGTGCCAGCAGGACAAAAGGCGCGGCACCCATCAGTAAACCGGCCACCTGCGCGCCGGGCTGCTGGGCCACACGGTGCAAGGCGTATTCATACAAGGCGAAAAGTGCAGCAACGATTGCCCAACCGTGCCGGCGCAGCGGATGCTCGCCAGCCGCATGTGCTGTGCCAGGCACCCGTTTGGGTGGGGCGGTTTGGCTGCCGGTGTGGCAGTCGTCAGCCGCTCTGGTGGACACGTCGGCGGCACGGTGGGGCGCGAATGGATCACAAGATGACATGTGGGGCGCTATCTAGGTACGGGTGGCGCTCGTCTTGCCGGCTGCAAGGATCACATGCCCTGCAATGGCGCCCGACAGGACGAACCGGCGCCTGTCTGGGCACCGGGAAGCAAGACGAGAGCATATAGCGTGAAGACTGCGGAAGTGGAGCGATGATTCCGGAAGTGGTGAACAATGTTGTTACCAAACTTCTCTTTTCTAGTGGGATTTACCCCGCCTTGGTAGCATCAGCCCCAAAGACGGTGCCGAAGTATACAGTAGCAGTCTGACTTCACGCATGCCCCGGGCGGCACACGACAGTCATAGCGTGCATGCGGACCCCCCTCGATATTTCCAACGTTGCGACGATGACCGAACTGGAACATGAACTCGCCGAGTTGATCATCGGTGAACTCGATATCACCGATATCAAGCCGGAAGATGTCTCTGCGGAGACACCCCTATATGGTGACGGCTTCGGCCTGGATTCCATCGACATCCTCGAAATTGCCCTGCTGATCTCCAAGAAATACGGCTTCGAGTTGCGCTCCGATAATCCTCACAACCACGAGATTTTCGCCTCGCTCGGCAGCCTTGCCGCTTTTACGGCAGAGAATCGGTCCCGTTGAAGGCTTTGGGCCAACCGCCCGGGATGTCAGAAGCAATAGGACAGACAACGCACACCAATGTGCGGTTTCTGTACGGGTATCGCGGAAGAGGTGCCTGTGACCGTAACGAAGCAGCCGCTTGTGGGAGCGTGGATGGAGCAGCAAGAGAAGCGCAAGTTGGCGCTGGTCACCGGCGGCAGCGGGGCAATCGGACAAGCAATCTGCGTGGCGCTGGCGCAGGCCGGCCACGAGGTCTGGGTCCACGCCAACCGCAATCTTGCCCAGGCCGAAGCGGTGGCTGGAACGATTCGCGCCGTTGGCGGACGCGCGCATGCCATCGCCTTCGATGTCACCGATGCCGATGCTACTGACGCTGCATTGCGGCGCATCCTGGCCGACGGGCCGGTGCAGATACTCGTCAACAACGCTGGCATCCATGACGATGCCCCCATGGTCGGCATGACGCGCGAGCAATGGCGCAGCGTGATCGATGTCTCGCTCAACGGCTTCTTCAACGTCACCCAGCCCTTGCTGATGCCAATGATGCGCACCCGCTGGGGCCGCATTGTCAGCATGGCTTCGGTGGCGGCGCTGATGGGCAACCGCGGCCAGGCCAACTATGCGGCCGCCAAGGCCGGGCTGATCGCTGCCACGCGCTCCCTGTCGATAGAGATGGCCTCGCGCGGGGTGACCGTCAATGCCGTGGCGCCAGGCATCGTCGAGTCGCCCATGATTGGGCAGGCGTTTCCGGTCGAGCGCATCCGGCAGCTGGTGCCGGCGGGGCGGGCCGGCAGCGCGCAGGAAGTGGCGGCCATGGTCGCCTACCTCGTGTCTGACGCGGCGGCCTACGTCACAGGCATGGCCTAGGGCGGCCGCGGGATGCTAGAAGACATGATGGATAACAATGCCCATTCCAGCGCCGGTGGCGGCATGCCGGCCGCGTTGCCGGCTTGCGGCCCGCGCCAGTGCGATGTGCTGGTGATCGGCGGCGGTCCTGCCGGGTCCACCGCCGCGGCCTTGCTGGCGGAGCGCGGCTTCCAGGTCACTCTGCTGGAGAAGGCGAGCCATCCGCGTTTCCATATCGGCGAATCCTTGCTGCCCGCCAACCTGCCGCTGTTCGAGCGCCTGGGGGTGGCCGATGAAGTGCGGGCCATCTCCATCGAGAAATGGGCCGCCGAGTTCGTCTCGCCGTGGCACGAAGGCGGCCAGGCTTTCGAATTCGCCGATGCCTGGGACAAGTCGATGCCCTATGCCTACCATGTGCGTCGCTCTGCCTTTGATGAGTTGCTGTTCCGCAATGCGGCGCGCAAGGGTGCGCAGGTGATCGAGCAATGCCGGGTGAAGGAAGTGGCGTTTCTTGCGCAGGACGCGGGCGCTGTCGTGCATGCCGTGCGGGACGACGGCAGCCAGGAGGACTGGCAGGCGCGCTTCGTGGTCGACGCGTCGGGCCGCGATACGTTTCTTGCCAACCGCTTCAAGACCAAGCTGCGCAATCCCAAGCACAACAGCTCTGCGCTGTACGGGCACTTTCGCGGCGCGCGGCGTCATCCTGGCAAGAACGAAGGCAACATCACGATCTTCTGGTTCGAGCACGGCTGGTTCTGGTTCATCCCGCTCTCGGACGGGACCACCAGCGTGGGCGCGGTGACCTGGCCGTATTACCTCAAACGCCGTGACAAGCCGCTCAAGGACTTCTTCGCAGACACCATCGCGCTGTGCCCGGCGCTGGCGGAGCGCCTAGCGGATGCCGAGCTGGTAGCGGATGTGGAAGCTACCGGCAACTATTCCTACGTGACCGGGCAGACCTTCGGCCCGAACTACGTGCTGCTTGGCGACGCCTATGCCTTTATTGACCCGGTGTTCTCGTCTGGCGTGATGCTGGCCATGACCAGCGCCTTTGCCGCGGCCGATGCCATCGAAACCTGCCTGCGCCAACCCGCCAGGGCGCAGGCTGCGCTGCAGCGTTTCGACAAGGTCGTGCGCCACGGGCCCAGGCAGTTCTCCTGGTTTATCTACCGCATTACGACGCCGACCATGCGCGACCTGTTCATGGGGCCGCGCAACTTGCTGCGGATGAAAGAGGCGCTGCTGTCCGTGCTGGCTGGCGACATCTACGGCAAGACGCCGATCTGGCGCTCGCTGCTGGCTTTCAAGGTGCTCTACTACGGTGTGGCGCTGGTCAACTGCCGGCGCTCGCTGGGCGCATGGCGTCAACGCCGCCGCAACATCCGCCCGCTCGACGACACCGGTACGGTGGCCAGCTAATGAAGCGCGATGCGATGAAAGCAACACCGCTGCGGCTGGCGCAATACACGGCCGGTGCGCTGGCGGCGGCGCGGCCGGGCTGGCTGGAGGGCGCGCTGGGCGCCGTCTGGTATGGCGGCGGTGCGCCACCGCCTGGGCTTGCCGGCGCGGACTTGCCGCTGCTTCGCGTGGCCACGCCGCCGCTGGGCGAGGATCCGGTCGTTTGCGAAGTCTGGCACAGCAGCAACGCGGCCTGGGATGCCATGGCCCAGCCCGCCACCGGCCGGCACGGCGTGGTGCATTACCGCGCAGACACTACGCTGGGCCTGATGTTCGGCAGCGTCACGCTGCGCGAGGCGGATTTTGCCGGTGCATCGGGCGCCACGCTGCAGCTCGCCACCGAGCAGGCCTATCGCGACATATTCGGCCTGCTGGATGCGCAGGGTTATCCCTATCTGGTGCGGGTGTGGAACTACGTGGCCGATATCAACGCCGAAGAGTCCGGCATGGAGCGGTATCACCAGTTCAATATCGGGCGTCAGGATGCCTTCACCGCTTGCCGCCGGGAGATTGTGGGCAATGTGCCGGCGGCCTGCGCGCTTGGCACGGTGGGCCAGCCCGTGGCGCAGCGCACGTTGTCGATCGGCTTCCTGGCCAGCCCGCGGGCGCCTGTCGCGGTGGAGAATCCGCGACAGGTCAGCGCCTATCGCTACCCTGCGCAATACGGGCCGCGCAGCCCGACCTTTGCGCGTGCCGGCTTGTGGGAGGCCAGTACGTGGCCCAGTACGCAGGCGAAGGAGCAGGGCGAGCGCGCCGCGCCCGTGCTGTTCGTCTCCGGCACCGCTAGCATCGTTGGCCATCGCACCGTGCACGTTGGCGACGTGGCCGCGCAAATGCGCGAGAGCATTGCCAACATCGCCGCCGTGCTGGCGCAGGGCGCGCGCGACGGCCATCCCGGCCTTGGTTTGCCGGAACTCGCCTACCGGGTCTACGTTCGCCATCCGCAGGAGTGTGGCACGCTCGCCAGCGTGCGCTCCGAACTGGAGAAGGCAGTGGGGGCCGGCGTGC
Source organism: Cupriavidus basilensis OR16 (assembly GCF_000243095.1). GTDB lineage: Bacteria > Pseudomonadota > Gammaproteobacteria > Burkholderiales > Burkholderiaceae > Cupriavidus > Cupriavidus basilensis_D. The sequence goes on from NZ_AHJE01000003.1 coordinate 204,465, forward strand.
CGATCACCTACGTGCAAGCCGACATCTGCCGCGAGGATCTGCTGGTGGAAATCGAGGCATCAGCCGGCCACGGGCTGGAAGTGCTTGCGTGAGCGCGGCCAGGGAAGTGCCTTGATGCTCCGGCAACTACGCGAAACCTTGCAAGGCCAGGCCACGGTGGCGGCCGAGTACGCGGCGTTCTACGCCGGCATATTGCTGCTGGCGCTGATCTCGCTGCTATGGGCACCCTGCGCCGCGGCTTGCTATTGGCTGCTGCCGCCCGGGCTGGGGCAGCGCTTTGGCCGCTTCGTGATCATGGGCATATTCCGCTTCTACCTGGGGGCGCTGGCCGCCATGGGCGCTTGCCGCTTCGACCTGCGTGAGCTGGACAGCCTGCGCGGCGGGCCGCCCCTCGTGCTGGCGGCCAATCACCCCGGCCTGCTGGATGCCTTGCTGGTATTGTCGCGGCTGCCCGGGGCGGCCTGCGTGATGAAAGCCGAGGTGGCGGACAATCCCTTCCTCGGCGCCGCCGCCAGGCTGGCGCGCTATATCCGCAACGACACGCTGACCGGCCTGATCCGCAGTGCCGTGCAGGAACTGCGGCATGGCGGCCAGTTGCTGGTGTTCCCCGAAGGCACGCGCACCACACGCTGCCCGGTCAATGCCTTCAAGGGCGGTGTCGGGCTGATTGCCAAGCGTGCTGGCGTGCCGGTGCAGACGCTGTTTATCGAGACCGATTCGCCATTCCTGGGCAAGGGCTGGCCGTTTTTCCGCAAGCCCGATATGCCGGTCTGCTATCGCGTCCGGCTGGGCCGGCGTTTCGATCCCCCAGACAGCGACCGCGGGTTCATGGCCGAACTGGCGCAATATTATGAGGCGGAGCTGTCATGCCCGGAGATGGAGCCTCTGCGTCCCGGCACGGCTGGCTGAGCTGCGGTGCACCACGTCTGAGCGGCCGGGTTTACGTGGTTGCCGCGCACGCCCCGGTTATTGTTTTTTCACTGTTTCCAGATTCATTTTCAGATTCACCTTCGCATGACTAAGCCTTCCACCACTCATCTCGTCCTGATTCCCAGCTATAACCCGGGGTCCAAGGTTCGTGACACTGTGCGTGAGGCGCGGCGCCACTGGTCGCCGGTATGGGTGGTGGTGGATGGCAGCACCGACGGCAGCACCCAGTGGCTGCAGCAGGAGGCGGCGGCCGACCCGGGCCTGCGCGTGCTTGTGCTGCCCCGCAACCAGGGCAAGGGCGCGGCGGTGCTGCACGGGCTGGAGCAGGCCGCCGCGCAAGGGTTTACCCACGTGCTGACCATGGATTCCGACGGCCAGCATCCGGCCGGCCTGGTCGCGCCCTTCATGGCGGCATCGCAACGCGACCCGCGGGCCATGGTGCTCGGCCGTCCGGTCTTCGATGCCAGCGCGCCGAAGGTGCGGGTCTACGGGCGCCGTATCTCCAACGCCTGGGCCAACCTGGAAACGCTCTGGGCCGGCATCGGCGATTCCCTCTATGGCTTTCGCGTTTACCCGATCGCGCCGCTGCGTGCCGTCATGCACAAGCAGCGCTGGATGCGCCGTTTCGATTTCGATCCCGAGGTGGTGGTGCGCATGTGCTGGCAAGGCGTGCGGCCGCTGAACCTGGATGCGCCGGTGCGCTATTTCAGCGCCGGGGAAGGCGGCGTATCGCATTTCAACTACGTGCGCGACAACCTCTTGCTGAGCGGGATGCACGCGCGCCTGCTGGCCGGCTTCCTGCTGCGCCTGCCGTTGCTGGTCTGCCGCCGGCTGTGTGCCCGGGATGGCACGGCTTCCCGCATTACTGCGCCCTAACGGCGCCCGGATGGGGCATCTTGCCGCCCGCCGATGGCGTTTGCTTGCCGTCGGGCGTGGCCGGCCATGCATGCTTCGGCTCGCCTTCGGGTAGACTGACCACCGAGTAAGTTCCGCCCATGCAGCCGGCTAATCGAGATACCAGTCTTGCAAGGAGAAGTCCCCCATGCATGCAGTTCCGTTGCTAGATAGCAGTGCCAACGATAGCGATAGCCCCACCGAAGTCCCGCTGCGCGACCTGCGCCGCGTCACCATTCATCCCGATCACTGGTATCCCCTGGCCTGGTCGCGCGAGGTCAAGCGCGGCAAGGCGCATGGCGTGCGCTGCCCGGGAAGCCGATCGTGCTGGTGCGCACGGAGTCCGGCGCGGTGTTTGCGCTCGAGGATCGTTGCGCGCACCGGCAGGTGCCGTTGCACGCAGGCGTGGTCGACGGCGAATCGATCCGTTGCTGCTATCACGGCTGGACCTATGACTGCACGGGCCGCTGCATCGATGTGCCTTACCTGGGCCGCGAGCGCCTGCCCAACGGCGTGCGCTCCTACCCCTGCCGCGAGGTGGAAGGGCTGATCTTCGTGTTCCCCGGCAGCGCGGTGCTGGCCGACGAAACCCCGTTGCCCAGCCTGGGCTCGGTGGCCAACAAGGCCTACAAGACGCGCCGTTTCGGCCGCGAGGTCAAATGCCATTACTCGTTCATGCACGAGAACCTGATGGACATGAACCATCAGTTCCTGCACCGGCGGCAGATGGGCCAGATGCGCGCCCGCTCGCTGGGCCGCCGGCGCGGCGACGGATGGGTCGAGGTGGACTACACCTTCGCTCGCGAGCAAGGCAAGCAGCCCGTGGGCGAAGCGCTGGTGTTCGGTGGCGGCAGCAAGGGCAGCAAGGGCGGGCAGGGCGGCAAGGACGTGATGACGGTCCGCACCCTGTATCCCTACCAGACGCTGCAGATCCGTACCTCGGATGGCACGCTGGTGATGGACCTGTGGATCGTCTACGTGCCGCTCGACGCCGAGCAGCGTACCAACCGCACGTTCGGGCTGCTGTCGATCAAGAAACCCGGCATTCCCGGCATTCTCGATCTGGCATGGCCGCTGCTGGTGTGGTTCACCGAGCGGATCTTCAAGGAGGACCGCTGGATCGTCGAGAGCGAGCAGGCGGCGCATGACAAGCAGGGCGCGGACTGGAACCAGGAGGTGTTCCCGGTCATCAACGAACTGCGCGACCTGCTGCGCGAGTGCGGCGTGCCGGAAGCGCGCGCCGGGAGTTGACGGCGGCTAGCGGATAGCGGATTGGTGGATTCGCGGACAGGCTGACGGCTATTGCGAGAACCGGCTGCGCTCGTCGCGCTCGAGCGCGGAGCAGGCTGTCCTGAGGATGGCCGAGAAACGCGTCTGACAGACAGCAAGGCCTTGCCGATCGAGTTCGCATGGAGCTCGCGCCGCTCGCCGGCAGTGGCGATATAGCGGATCGCGTGCGGGGATTCGAGCACGTCCAGGTACACCACCCATCTGCCTTCATGCAGCTTGCCGATCACCACGGTCTCGCCCGTGGCGGCGCGCAACTCGTTCATGGTGCCGTGCACGCGGTCCAGCACCGGGTCATGCCGCGCGATCTGCTGCGCCATGGCCAGCAGGCGGCCCGTGGGGTAATAGCCCTGGCGGCGCCCGGTCTCATACAGATAGCCCAGCGAGGTCAGGGTGCGGATCAGCGCCAGGCAGCTCGATGCTGGCACCGCCAGCAACCGGGCCAGCTCCGAGAGCGACAGCGCGCGCCGCTCGCGCGCGAAGGTTTCAATGATCTCAAGCACGCGCAACGCCGTCTTCACGTTCATCGGCGGCGCCTTGTTGTCGTTGGCGGTCATGGGTGGGGCAGGCCCGGATCGGTCGGAAGAGAAGCACTCATCATAATCGATAGCGCCAAGGCAGACGGCGCGGCCCGCCCGATGCCGGGGCTCAATAGCTCACGTTCAGCCCAAGCCGGAAGCTGCGCGGCGTGCCGTAGAACGCCTGCGAGCCGTCGGGTGCGAAAGCCCCGGGTATCGCCACGGCCAGGTTGTCCTGCTTGACCGAGCAGAGCGCGCCACTGACATTGAGATTCGGAAATCCCGGTCGGGAAAGATGCCGCATCGGTTGCAGCGTCTCAGTATCCCTGATGCGCGAGATTGGAGAATCTGCCGGGGATTATTGGGAAATATCCGATTTGTGGCGAAGAAGGCGCTGTTACTCTGCATGCGAAGGCTACTGAGACGCTGCGGACCGGCTGAAACAGTTGACTAGTTTTTTCATAGGGATAAAATAACTTTCACAAACATGAAAAACAGTCCGGACCAACTGGCTCCTTCCCGGGGGAGCTGCTGCGCCGGCATGGAGACCGCAATGACCACTCCGTCGTCCTTACCGAGCTATTTCGTCAGGGCCGAAGACGTACCCGGCTACCACCCGGCCAATCATGTCGGCACGTTGAACCGCCGCATCATCGGCCGCGAGAACGTCGGCGCCACCCAGCTTGAGGTCATCCACGGCACCATCGAGCGCGGCAAGGGTGCTTTGCCCCACGCACATCCCGGCATCGAGCAGGTCTGCTATGTGCTGGAGGGCAGGGCACGCGCCGAGGTGAACGGGCAATCGCGCGAGCTTGGGCCTGGCGATTGCTGCTTCTTCCCAGCCGAGGCCATGCATGTGTTCACGGTGATCAGCGACGAGCCCGTGAAGCTGCTGGTGATCTACGCCCCGCCTTACGAGGAAGCCCCGGAGCGCGTGATCCGTCCCGCCTGAGGATGGCTGCCAATCGCTGCCAATAGTTGCGTGTTGCCGCCATTCCGCCCCGGCGGGGCGGCACCCGATATGACGTTTGTTGCTCAAGCCTGGTAGGAGATTTCGATGACACTGTCTTCCCGACGCCGTTTGCTGGTGTGCGCCGCTATCTGGAGTGCCATGCCGGCATTGGCATGGAGCGGCACCTATCCGAGCAAGCCGATCCGCATGGTGGTGCCTTACGCGCCGGGCGGCGCCTCCGACGTGGTGGCGCGGCTGGTTTCGCAGAAACTGGCGGAGGCCTTGAAGCAGCCGGTGGTGGTGGAGAACCGCCCCGGCGCCAACGGCATCATCGGCACCGACGTGGTCGCGCGTGCCGCGCCCGATGGCTACACGCTGCTGCTCAATACGGCCGGCGCGCAGACGCTGAGCCCCGTGCTGTACAAGGCCGGTTACGAGCCGCTGAAGAGTTTCGCGCCCATCAGCCTGATCAGCAGCATCGGCTTTGTGATGGTGGTCCACCCGTCGGTGCCGGCCAAGACCGTGCAGGAGTTCATCGGGCTGGCACGTGCCAAGAGCCGTCCGTTGAGCTTGTCGGCCGGCAGCAGCATGATCGAGCTGATCGGGGAGACGTTCAAAACCACCGCCGGCACGCCGGACGTGGTCAGCGTGTCGTATCGCGGCACCGGCCCGCAGATGCAGGCCGTGGTCGCGGGCGAGGTCGACATGACCATCGATCCCTTCAATTCGATGGCGATGATCCGGGCCGGCAGGCTGCGCCCGCTGGCCGTGCTGTCGCCCAAGCGCTCGCCGGCGCTGCCCGATGTGCCGACCATGCAGGAAGCCGGGATCCAGGGCATGAACTTCAATTCATGGGCCGGCCTGCTGGCGCCGGCCGGCACCCCGAAGGAAATTGTCACGCGCCTGAACCAGGAAATCGTACGGATCGTGGCGATGCCGGATATCAAGGAGCGCCTCGCGGCCATCGACTATGAGGCCGTTGGCAGCACGCCCGAACAGTTCGCCACCATCATTGCCGATGACGCCGCGCGCTGGGCCAAGCTGGTGAAGGACACGAACTACAAGGAAAAGACCGCGCCATAACACGGCGCGGCAGCTAGTCCCATCGCAACGGCAAAGCGGATCCATCACAGAGATCGCTAGCCAGGAATACAGGAGACAACCCTATGCCAAGCCTCATCACGCTGCTGCGCGCGGCGCTGCCATTGCTGACCCTGGCCGCGGCGCCGTTCGCGGCCGCGGCCGACGCCTATCCCAGCAAGCCGATCCGCATGGTGGTGCCGTTCGCCGCCGGCAGCGGCACCGACGCGGTGGCCCGCATCACCGCCAAGGAGCTCGGCGACGCGCTCAAGACCAATGTGGTGGTGGATAACCGCCCCGGGGCCAACGGCGCGATTGCCGCCGAGATCGTCGCGCAGGCCGCACCCGACGGCTACACGCTGTTCATGACGACCAACACGACGCATTCGGCCAATCCTTCGCTGATGAAGAAGCTGCCGTACGACCCGATCCGCGACTTCACGCCGGTGGCGCGCATGGGCAACTTGCCGTTCATGCTGGTGGTCAACCCGAAGCTGCCGGTCAAGACCGTAGCGGAGCTGATCGCCTACGCGCGCACGCATCCGGGCATGTCTTACGCCAGCGGCAACAGCACCGGGATCGTGTCGGGTGCCACGCTCGGGCGCATGGCCGGGCTGGACCTGCTGCACGTGCCCTACAAGAGCACGCCGCCCGCCATGACCGATGTGATCGCGGGGCAGGTACCGATGATGTTTGTCGACGTGGCGGCCGGGATCGCCAACGTCAAGGCGGGCAAGCTGCATGCGCTGGCGGTGACCACGGCGCAGCGCAGCCGCCTGCTGCCGGACCTGCCGCCGCTGGCGGACACGCCCGAGTTGAAAGGCTTCGATATTACCTCCTGGAACGGCGTGTTCGCGCCGGCGAAGGCGCCGGCCGACGTGGTCGACCGGCTTAACCGCGAACTGTCGCGCATTGCTGCCAGCAAGGAGGTCGCCCCGCGCTTCGAGGCGCTGGGCTTTGAGGCATTCGGGCAATCGCCCAAGCAGTTCTCCGGCTTCGTGGCCGGCGAACTGGTCAAGTGGACCAAGCTGGTCAAGGACGCAGGCATCCAGCCGGAATGAGGTAGGCATGAACTTTGAAAGAACCCCCGAGCAGCGCGCCATTGTCGAGGCGGTGACGCAGCTGTGCAGCGACTTCGGCGCCGACTACTGGTCGGGCCTGGATGACGAAGGCAAGTTTCCCCACGCGTTCCATCAAGCCATGGCGCAGGCGGGCTGGCTCGGCATCGCAATGCCGGAAGCGTATGGCGGCGCCGGGCTTGGCATTACGGAGGCGGCGCTGATCATGCAAACGGTGTCGGCGTCCGGCGCGGGATTTTCCGGCGCGTCGGCCATCCACATGAATGTGTTTGGCCTCAACCCGGTCGTGGTGTTCGGCAATGACCGCCAGAAGGAGGCGGCGCTGCCGCCGCTGATCGCAGGGACGCAGAAGGCCTGCTTCGCCGTGACCGAGCCCGACGCTGGCCTGGACACCACCCACCTCAAGACCCAGGCCGTGCTGTCGGCGGATGGCGGCAGCTATCGCGTGGACGGCCGCAAGATCTGGATTTCCACCGCGCAGGTGGCCGATCGCATGCTGCTGCTGGCGCGCACCACGCCGCTGGACAAGGTAGCCAAGCCGACGCAGGGCCTGAGCCTGTTCTATACGGCGCTGGACCGCAAGCATATCGAGGTGCGCGAGATCCACAAGATGGGGCGCGCCGCGGTGGACTCGAACATGCTCTTCATCGACGGGCTGACGGTGCCGGTGACCGACCGCATCGGGGACGAAGGGCGCGGGTTCGAGTACATCCTGCATGGCCTCAATCCCGAGCGCATCCTGATCGCGGCCGAAGCCGTCGGCCTTGGCGCGTGGCGCTGGAAGCGGCAACGCGCTATGCGAAGGAGCGCACCGTGTTCGGGCGCCCGATCGGCCAGAACCAGGGCATCCAGCATCCGCTGGCGCAAGCGTGGATGGCGCTGGAGGCCGCCGACATGATGGTGTGGAAAGCCGCCTGGCTGTACGACAACGGCAAGCCCTGCGGGGCAGAAGCCAATACCGCCAAGTACCTCGCGGCGGAGGCCGCGCACCAGGCCTGCCAGACCGCGGTCCTGACGCTGGGCGGCATGGGCTACGCGCGTGAATACCAGGTGGAGCGTTACCTGCGCGAGTCGTATATCCCGCGCATCGCCCCGGTCAGCGCGCAGTTGATCATGTGCCATATCGCCGAGCGCGTGCTGGGTTTGCCGAAGTCATATTGAACTCGTTCTTGATGCAATGCCCGCCAATCCGCCCGGCGGCGCTGCCATTCTTTCAGCGATGAAAATAATAAAAAACGCGCCGCATCTTCATACGGCGCGTTTTTTTAATCTGAGTAATTGACTGCTGCTTACTTGCCCAGTTCGTGACCGATGATGCCGCCCGCCACCGCACCGCCGATCGTGCCCGCGGTGCTGCCGTGCGTCAGTTCATGGCCCGCCACGCCGCCAGCCACGGCGCCGGTAGCGGTACAACCGTTCAACCCGAACAGAAGCGTTGCGCTCGCGATGAGCGCGCTTGCCAGTCTCAACATAGTGGTCTCCTACATGCTTGATGCTGCTGGCGGCGTCAACGGGCGCGCCTGCCATGCTTACAAGATAGCCGGGGCACCACGCCCCCCCCCCAACCGGGGCGGCCTCTGATATGGATGTAGGAATTGGATGACGCCGCGAGCGCGGCGTCAGGAAGGGGGCAACCGGGAAAAGGGCGGCAGGGCAGCAGGGCGGCAGAACCGCTGGCGGCGCAGGCAGCACACCTGCCCGGCAGCCATTCGGCCAGCGCAGGATCAGCGCAGGCGCTTGATCAGCGAGGAAGTATCGGCACGGCCACAGCCGTCTTGCTGCAGGTCCGCATAGAACTGATCGACCACGGCGGTGACCGGCAGGCTGGCGCCATTGCGGCGCGCTTCGTCCAGGCACAAGCCGAGGTCCTTGCGCATCCAGTCCACCGCAAAGCCGAAATCGAACTTGTCTTCGATCATGGTCGGGCCGCGGTTTTCCAGTTGCCAGGAGCCGGCGGCACCCTTGCTGATCACGTCCAGCACCACCTTCATGTCCAGGCCCGCGCGCTCGCCAAAGGCGATGGCTTCGGACAGACCCTGCAGCAGGCCGGCGATGCAGATCTGGTTGACCATCTTGGCCAGTTGGCCCGCGCCGGAGCCGCCAATGCGGGTGACGGCGCGCGCATATGCGCCCAGCACCGGCTCCACCCGCTCGTACACGGCCTCGTCGGCGCCGCACATGATGGTCAGGATGCCCTTTTGCGCACCGACTTCGCCGCCCGAGACAGGCGCATCGACAAAGTGCAGCCCGCGTTCAGCGGCAGCGGCATACAATTCGCGCGCCACATTGGCACTGGCGGTGGTGTGGTCGACAAACACGCAGCCTGCCGGTGCGTTGCCATAGGCGCCATCCTTGCCGGTAAGCACCGAGCGCAGGTCATCGTCATTGCCCACGCAGGAGCAGACCACTTCGGCGTCTTGCGCGGCCAGCGCAGGCGTGGCGGCCGACTTGCCGCCAAATGCCGCGACCCACTGCTCGGCCTTGCCGGCCGTGCGGTTGTAGACGGTGACCTGATGGCCCTTGGCGGCGAGATGGGACGCCATGTGGTAGCCCATGACACCCAGGCCGATAAATGCAACGCGCATGCTTTGAAAACTCCGAAGCCCGCGTTTGGCAGCGGGTATGTGGTTTGGCCAGGTGGGCAGCCCACCGAAGCCGGGAATGCTGCCATTCTTGCACTGCAACGTCAACAAGCGTCGCCATGGGTGATTGTTGCGCGCACGCGCTTGTCGGGGCCAGCGAGGCGGCGACAAGCCTCGGCGCAAGCTGCGTTCGCTGACCACCGACGATGTGGCAGCCGGCCGCGGCGCGATGCCACCGTGTTGCCTGGCGTCGTCATCACGCAGCAGGCGGCGGATGGCCCGGCTGCCTGGCAGGCCGGCGCGGCCGGCTATTCGAACGACACCTGGCCTGAACCGGTCCGGCTGACGGCACGCTGGTGCGGCTTGCCGGCAACGACGATGTCGCCCGATCCCGTCAGCGCCACGCTGGCGGCATCCGACGCGTAGCCGAGGAGACGGCCTGAGCCGCTCAACTGCGCGTCCAGCCTTTGCGCGTGCAAGGCGCTGGCGTCCACCTCGCCGGAACCAGAAATGGCGGCGCGCACGCTGCCGACCGTGCCCTCGGCAATGATCGAGCCGGAGCCGGACAGGCGCAGGTCGATGGAGGCCTCGTGCAGGCCGGACGCGCGCAGGGTCCCGGCGCCGGGAATGCTGACCGCCTGGAGCGAGGGCCCGGTAATGGCAACCGTGAGCGGCGCGGCGAGCACGACCGGCGCGCTGAGGCTGATCGTCAGCCTGCCGTCGGTCAGGGTGGTGAGCACCAGCGGCAGGATGTCCTCGGGCGCGGTGATGGCAACGGAGTAGGTGCGCGAAGCCGAGAACACCGCATCGACCGGGGCGTTGAGTTGCAAGCTGGAGAATGCGCCGACCATTCGCTGCTCGGTCTTTCCGGGGGCCGTGCCCTTGGTGGCGTCATGGGAAGTCACCACCTGGCCATTGACGATGACGACACTGCCGCCGGATATGCCTGATGCGGAAATGCCGCTCTGGTTGATGACCACGGTGCTTGGCTGGGCCAGCGCCGCGCCGGCAAGGCAACTGCATGCCAGGCAGGTGGCGCATAGCGGGTGGATGTAGGTCATGGCGATCCTTCAGGCTGGCCAGGCTCCTGGTGGAACGTGTATTTGTCCTTGCCGGTCCTCTTTGAATCATAGAGTGCTTCGTCGGCTTTGATGAGCGCTTTGGGGAGCGTATCGCCGTCGACCAGGCGGGCCACGCCAATGCTGATTGTCACGGGGTGCTCCGAGGGCATGTCCCGGACGCTGCGGCACAGCAGGCCGATGCGGATTTCCGTCTCGGCGCGCGTCATCCCTTTGAGATAAATGCCGAACTCTTCTCCGCCCAGCCGTGCGTACTGGCAATCTTCCATCACCAGCTGGATCCGCGCGGCCACGTGCCTGAGCACTTCGTCGCCAATATCGTGGCCGTAGCGGTCATTGACCTTCTTGAAATTGTCGATGTCCACCATTGCCAGGTAGTGGTCCTGCTCGGCGGTGGCGCGCGGCACCAGGCTGCCTGCGTTGAGCATGAAGGCACGGCGGTTGGGGATGTCGGTCAGCGTATCGACATAGGCTTGCTGCAGCAAGGTCTTGGCCATGACAAAGTTCTGCACCTTCGCGCGCCACAGCGTGACGAAGGTGTACGCCGTAATGCCGCTGAAGTAGAGGGAGTAGCAGAGCACCATGATGCCCTTGAGCTCCATCAGGTCATGCGCAGGCATGATGGGAAACAGCAGGGCCCAGGTCACGGCGAAGACACTGAAGAACGCCCTGGGGCTCAACGGGAGCCTGGAGGCGCCGAACAGTACGCTGGCTGCCACCAGTATCGACCAGATCGCACGGGTGTCGTCCGGCATGCTCTCAAGCACGAGGCGCCCCCCCACGCAGAAGGCAACCACGAAGCCGAAGTTGAGAAACTGGAACTGTTGCGCACGCTGGATGAAGGGTACGGCCACGGTCAGCGCCGACAGCAGCGCAAGGTGGAGGATCGAGTTGATCGTGAAACCCTGGCCGCCCTTGAAGCTGACCAGCAGATCGAATACGAGCCAGATTCCCACGCTGGCGGCGAAGGTCATCAGGCAGAGGCGATGCAGCCGCTCGAACTCATGCTGGGCGAACTCCGCTTGCAGCGGCGCCGACACGGGCTTGTTCAGTAACCCTGATTCGACGGTTCGAAACATGATTCGACTTGCCTTTGAAGGATCAGATGGTCTGGTGCCTGGGCTTGCTCAGGCTCAGGCCGGTGGCAGGGCCGTGCAACGAATCCAGCGGCAATCATACAAGGACTTGAGGCATGCCGGCGCCGGGCAAAACCGGTTTCAGACGGGCGTTTCAACGCCCGCTCCGGGCACGGCGCGGGCCGCCCCTTTTTGTCGCCGCCCTTGGTGGCGCGGCGCTCACACGCTGCATGGCGAGGTTCCCTGTGTCGGGTCCCGATGCCTATGCTAGAGGTGGCGGTGGATCGCTTCGGCTGACGTAGCGGTCGACGCCGGAGTCGGGTATCCCATGCCAAACAGCACGATGCCCGGCGCTCGCCAGTGCCGGAATATACGATGCGGCGCGGGCGGTTCGTACGATTCGCGCTGGCAGTCGAGTAGGAGGAAACATGAGAACGCTGGGCTTGCTGTTCGCCACCACGTTGGCGATGGCGTCGCCGTTGCACGCATACGCAGCGGGTTGCCAATATGACATGCAGTGCAAAGGGGAGCGCATCTGCCAGAAGGGCCAGTGCGTATCTCCGGATGACGATGACCAGAGCGTCGACCAGTCCGTCAAGCCACCAGCCTCTCGTATTGCTCCCGCTCCGGTGCCTGCCGCCAGCCAGTTGCCCGCGTCCTCCCGCATGGCGAAGAGCGCGCCGCCCGCAACACCGGTTCCGGGCGAGCCGCGCTTTTGCTGCACGGTAGCGGGCAGGCTCAAGCTATATAACAACGCAGCGTTCGACCCGGATACCATCGTCGGCGACGCTTGCCAGGGCATGACCAACTCGGGCAAGCCTGTGCCCGGCACCGCCTGCCAATGACGTGGCATGAAGCGCCATGCAAGCGCTGATCCGGGCTTACCGGATCAGCGCTTTTTTGATTCGCGCCATGGCTTCTTGCTGTTGCCTTGTGGATGGCACGGCGAACGCCATCCCTCGCCAATCCGCATGTGGATTGTCCTGCCCAGTGGTGAAATGGAATTCGAAGCTTCAGACGGGGAGCGCCGGGCGCCGGCTCTATTCGGCTGGCTTGGCGGGCTCCACGGCCGGCTCCACAACGTCGGCCGGTGCCGTCAGCAGCGCAGTCTTGCGCGGCGCGGCTTCGGCGGTTGCTTCCGGCGGCAGCTTGCTGCCTGGCAGGCAGGCCGCGACCCAGCCCGTCATCGCCGCGCCCATGGTGGGCAAGCCGTTGCCGTACTCCGGCAGGAAATCCCGGCCCATCAGGCACCATTGAAACGGATCCTGGCCGCCGATCGCGTCGAAATGGCGTTGGACGTCGGCGGAGAAATCCGCGTTCGCGCCAAACACGATCTCGATCAAGCTGTGGGTGTAGGCGGCAATGTGCTGCGCCATCACGTCGGCCAACTCGGGCCGGAAGGTGGTGAAGCTGAAGGGTTGCGCAGCCGCCTCGCGCAAGTAGTCGGTGCTCTCGGCGATGAGCGTTCTTGCCGTTTGCAGGTTCAGCGCGCCGATTTTTCTGCGCCACCTGGGCCCAAGGGCTTGCCAGGCCAAAATCGATGACCGGGTAAGGCAGAGGCGCCTCGACGTGTTCAGCGTGAGAGGGGGTAGCCATGAGCGTCTCCGATGTTTCATGACGACGCAACACGTCCGAAGGGATTTCGCCGGTGGCAATCGTCACTTGCTGCGCCGCAGCATCGCGCTAGTCATCATAGGCGCAATCATCGGGGTGTCAAGGCGTGAAACGGCAGGCGCCCGCTCCGTCACATGAGGGCGGGGCGGGCATCTTGCTTGCGGGGCCGGGCGGTGGCGGGGCCGCTTACTCCGGCTTGACGCCCGCTTCCCGGATCACCGCGGTCCATTTCGCCAGCTCGGATTTGATGCGGGCCTGCGCCTGCGCTGGTGTGGTCCAGGTTGCGATGGCGCCTTGCTTGAGCAGGGAGGCCTTGACGTCGGGCTCGGCGAGGATCTTCTTGAGCTCGGCGTTGAGCCGGTCCACCACCGGTGCCGGGGTGCCGGCCGGGGCCACGATGCCAAACATGGAGTTGACCTCGAAGTCCTTCAGGCCCGCTTCATTGGCCGTTGGCACGTCGGGCAGCGCCGCCACCCGCTCGCTGGTGGTAACGGCGAGCGCGCGGATCTTGCCGCCTTTCACGTAGGACTGAGCCGCCGGCACGGTCTCGACCATGCTGAGCACCTGCCCGCCGATCAGGTCGGTCATGGCGGGGCCGCTGCCTTTATAGGGCACGTGCAGCATGTCCACGCCGGCCATGCGCTTGAACATCTCGCCGGCCAGGTGCTGGGGCGAGCCGTTGCCGGCGGAGGCAAAGGTGATCGCGCCGGGCGTGGATTTTGCCAGCGCGATCAGCTGTGGCAGGCTGTTGGCCTTGACGCTGGGATTGACCACGAACACCAGCGGCACCGTGCCAACGATGGCCACCGGGGCGAAGCTTTTCTCGATGTCGTAGGAGACGCGGTTCTTGTACAGCGCCGCATTGATTGCGTGGCTGGTCAGCGCCCCCATCAGCAGGGTATAGCCGTCGGACGGCGACTTGGCGACCAGCTCCGCCCCGATATTACCGGCGGCGCCAGCCCGGTTGTCGACCACGACCTGCTGGCCCAACGCGGTAGACAGGTGCTGCGCCAGGGTGCGGCCGATGACGTCGGTGGCACCACCCGGCGGGTAGGGCACGACGAGCCGGATTGGCTTGGTGGGATAGTCAGCGGCAGCGGCCAAGCCAGGGAAGGCGGCTGTGCCTGCCAGCAGGGCGCCGGCGAGCGCGCGGAGGATCAGATGGCGCCTGGGCGCGGAAACGCGCGTGCGCGCGGGGCGTCGAATGCCGGTCATGGGGGAATCTCCTGCGCCGGGTTGGTATGGATGGGAAGGCACAGCACTGCTGTGCAGCGCGGGACGCCCGGCTCGTCGCCATGGCAGAGTGTAGGGGCCGTCTCTTGATAGAAGAATCAGAAGTTTTCTATCGACTGATCTGAATTTTCAATTAAAGGTGAGAGGCTTAATTTTCCGTTGCGGCGGGGCGGCAAGGCCAGATATGATACCTGTCTCGATTATCAATAATATTATTGGAGATATGTATGGCCGGCTCCCACGATTCCCCTAAGGACCCTTCTGCCTCGGCACAGGCCGGCCAGGACACCTTCGAGCCGGCGCAAGACGCCGAGAGCGGCCTGGGCAAGGGCCTGACCAACTATGGCGACAAAGGCTTTTCGTTGTTCCTGCGCAAGGCCTTTATCAAGGCCCGTCAAGCGCGGGGTCATGCTGGCGGGCGGCCTGCCGGTGGACTTTCCCACCATCTCCGTGCATGAGAGCTTCTCGGCACCCACCAGCATGTACCTGCGCAACCTCATGTCGATGGACACCGAGGAAATGATCCGCGCGCAGCCCATGGACGCCGTGGTGCTGATTGGCGGCTGCGACAAGACCGTGCCCGCGCAACTGATGGGAGCGGCCTCAGCCGGTGTGCCGGCGATCCAGTTGGTCACTGGCTCCATGCTGACCGGATCGCATCGCGGCGAGCGCGTGGGCGCGTGCACCGATTGCCGCCGCTACTGGGGCCGCTACCGCGCCGAGGAGATCGACGCGCCCGAGATCGCCGACGTGAATAACCAGCTGGTTGCCAGCGTGGGCACCTGCTCGGTGATGGGCACCGCCAGCACCATGGCCTGCCTCACCGAGGCGCTCGGCATGATGGTGGCCGGCGGCGCATCGGCCCCGGCGGTCACGGCCGACCGCGTGCGGGTAGCCGAGCGCACCGGCACCACCGCCGTGGCCATGGCCCGCTCCGGCCTGACGCCGGACCGCATCCTTACCGGCCACGCGATCGAAAATGCCATCCGCGTGCTGCTGGCCATCGGCGGGTCCACCAACGGCATCGTGCACCTGACCGCCATCGCCGGTCGGCTGGGCATCGACATCGACCTGGCGGGGCTGGATCGCATGAGCCGCGAAACGCCGGTACTGGTGGACCTGAAGCCCTCGGGCCAGCACTACATGGAAGACTTCCACGCGGCGGGCGGCATGCCTGCGCTGCTGCGCGAGCTGCGTCCGCTGCTGCATCTCGATACGCTCACGGTCTCTGGCCGCACGCTGGGCGAGGAACTGGACGCCGCGCCCGCGCCTTTCGCGCAGGATGTGATTCGTCCGTTCGACGCACCGATCTATCCCGTAGGCGGCCTGGCCGTGCTGCGCGGCAACCTCTCGGACGGCCGCATGAGCGGGACCGCGGCCGGCACCATCGTGCTGCACGTAACGCCGGAAGCCGCCATCGGCGGCCCGCTGGCGCACGTGCGCAACGGCGACCGCATCCGCCTGTCGGTGGCGCGGCGCGAGATCTCCCTGCTGATCGACGACGCAGAGCTGGCCCGCCGCGCCGCCGAGCACCAGGTGGTGCGCCCTTCTGCCGAGCGCGGTTACCGCAAGCTGTTCCTGGCCACGGTGACGCAGGCCGACCAAGGGGTGGACTTCGATTTCCTGCGCGCCGCGCAGACCCACCAAACCGTGCCGCGCAAGTCCTGAGCACCCTGCCATGGATCGACCAACCCGTGCCGGAACGCGCGCACAAGCGGCGGATAGCATGCAGGACGATGCCGGCGGCGGCGCAAGCGCCATGCTGGCGGCCGCCGCGATCCTCGAGGAAGACATCGTCTTTGGCTCGCTGAGTCCGCGCGAGCGCCTGGTCGAGGACGACCTGATGGCCCGCTTCAACCTCAAGCGCCATGTGGTACGCCAACTGTTGGCCACGCTCGAAGGCATGGGCGTGGTCGAGCGTAAGCGCAACGTTGGCGCGGTGGTGCGCGCCTTTCCCGCGCGCGAGGTGATGGAACTGTACGCACTGCGCGAAGTGCTGGAAACGCACGCCGCGAGCCTGATCGCACTGCCGGTGCCGGCGGCGCGCCTGCAGGCCCTGGTTGCCGTTCAGCAGGAGCACGACGTTGCGGTGGCCGCAGGCGATGCGCGTGCGGTGTTTCGCATCAACCAGCGCTTTCACCGGGAATTCTTCGCCCTGGTCGACAATGCGGTGCTGCGGCAGGCCATCGAGGAATACGCGCGCCGAGCCCATCCGATCCGCTTCGGCTCGCTGGCCGCGGCGGGCTATCGCGAGCGAGCCAGGCAGGAGCATTGGGCCATGATCGAGGCCTTGCGCGAGGGACGGCGCGAGGACCTGGTCGCGCTATGCCGTAGCCATCTGCTGCCGTCGCGCGATGCTTACCTCGCGGCGGAACGGGAGCGTGCCGGAGGGCCTGCTTAGTGCATTACATTATTTGTCTCCCGGGCAGGGTTAATGGAAATATTGGGAGGGTCAATACGCCGCTCGAGGGGAAACTTGAAATCGCTTCCCGGATGTTTAGCCGCGCGAGGCTGCATTTGCGCGTTGTAGCAGGGATATTGGCCGGCGGGCCGTGCTAAAATCCGGCCTTTCTGAAGATTGTCGGTCCGCAAAAAAGATGTCAGCGCAACCGCGTAAGCCGCTTCCGGAGCGCGCGCCCAAAATGGGGCTGAGTGGTTTGATCCTGCTCCTGGCCCTGGGGTCGGTCCTGCTGACCATGGCCAATACGCTGTACTCCAGTTACCGCGTGCAGCATGACCTGCTGATCCGGAATACGCTGGAAGCCAACCGCGTCTATGCGGCAAAGCTGGCGGAGTCCACGGAAACCCATCTCGACAGCACCATGCAGCAACTGGCGTACAGCGCCAGCGTGCTCGCCTCGGACATGGATGATCCAGCCCACGTGAGTGAGGAGGCGGAGCGCCTGCGCTTGCAGACCAAGAGCCTGAACTCGGTTGCCATCGTCCGCGAGGACGGCATGGTGCTTGCGGTGTCGCCGGCGGCCCTGCGCCGGGCCGGATCGAGCGTGAAGACAGATTGGGGGCATAAACTCCTGATTACCCGCACCCCGGCAATCAGCGAGCCTTTCACCTCGGCCGGTGGGAGGCTCATTATCTTTATTTCCCATCCAATCATTAATTCGGCAGGCAGGCTGCTTGGTTATGTTGGGGGTACGATTTATCTTAATTCCAAGAACCTGCTGCATCAGATTCTCGATAGCCATTATTATCGGGATAGCTCTTATGTCTACGTGGTGGACCGTCAAGGCACGGTGATTTTTCATCCGGACGGTTCCCATGTCGGCAAGTCGATTTGCAAGAATGCAGTCATACTGGCGGTAACCGGCGGTGCAGCGGGCGCGCGGCAGATCGTGAACCAGAATGGCGTCGAGATGCTTGCCGGCTATGCACCGATCGCGTCCACGGGATGGGGCATCGTGGCGCAGAGATCCACGCAAGCCACGCTGGCCGGCCTGAATGACCTGGCGCTGGTGACGTTCGGCAACAGCATTCCCTTCCTGCTCCTGTCGCTGGTCTTTATCTTGTGGTTTTCCCGCTGGATCTCGCGGCCGCTGGGGCGGTTGGCCGATGACGCCCGAATGGGGGCCACGGCTGAGGGGATCGCGCGCATTGAGCGGATCCAGGCCAGGTATGTCGAAGCCGACCGCCTCAAGAAAGCGCTGCTGCGGGGCATGAGCCTGACCAGCAGCAAGCTGGACCGGCTTAACCATGAAACCATTACCGACGCGCTGACGGGTTTGCGCAATCGCCGCGGGCTGGACAATGCGCTCGGCCTGTACGAGCTTGGCGGGCAGTCCTTTGCCGTCATCACGCTCGACGTGGACCACTTCAAGTCGATCAATGACCGCTACGGGCACGATGTCGGCGACGAGGTGCTGAAGCACATCGCTGGCCTGATGCGGGCCGGCTCCCGGGGCGGCGACATGATATGCCGCAGCGGCGGGGAGGAGTTCGTCATCCTGCTGCCCGGCACGACCGTGGAGAATGCGTTCCTGATCGCGGAGCGTTTGCGTGAGGCCGTGGAAAAGATGCCTAACCCCAGCGGTGGCGTCGTGACGGCGTCGCTTGGCGTCGCGCATTTTCCTTCGTCGGCGGAGCTGGTTGGCGAGGTGCTGAAAAAGTCGGATATCGCGCTCTATCAGGCTAAGCGCAACGGACGCAACAACACGGTCCGCTACCAGCAGGAACCGGCCGTCCCGGCGGATGCACCCTGACCGCGCCCGCGGGGGAGCGCCGGGGCGATGGCTGCCGGCGCCGAACAACCCGCGATATCGCGCGCGCTTGCAAGCCTAGTGCGTTCCTTGCTTACCGCTTACCTACCGCTTACCTACCGCGAGGCCGCTTCGCGCTCGCTCATCCAGGTTCGGCCACGCTGCCACCGGCTTCGGCCAGGTGGGCGCGCAGCACGCCGACCAGCGCCGCCGCCGCGGGCGACAGGCTGCGGTTGCGCGCCGTCACCAGCCCGATCGAGCGCTCCGTCACGGGGGCGGTGAGCAAGCGCTCGACGATGCCGGCCTGGCGCACCGTCCCGGCCGCGATTTCCGGCAGCGCCGCTACGCCGAAGCCGCATTCGACCATGGCCGCGATGGTGGCCAGGTGCTCGGCCTCGAACACCGGCTGGAAGCGGATGCGGTTCTGCAGGAATGCCCATTCGGCATACTGGCGCACGCTGCTGGGGTGTGTCATGGAAACATGCGCGGCCTCAACCGTATCGGCCCAGCGCACCGGTCCCTTGCCGTGGGCCAGCGGGTGCTCGCTGGGAATCAGCAGCACGAAGCGGTCGGACATCATCGGGTCGTAGTGCAGGTCCGCCTGTTGCGGGTCGGCCGCGGTCAGCGCGAAGTCCACCTCGCCCGCGCGCACCAGGTCAAAGGCCGGCCCGGAGAGCGTGTCGAAGACCTTGAGCGTGACCTTGGGGTGCTCCCGCCGGTAGGCCATCAGCACCCGCGGCAGCAGGCGGGCGGCCAGCGAGGGCAGGGCGGCCACCGCCACGTGGCCGCGTTCGGCGCTGGCAATGCCGCTCACGGCGTCGATGGCGTCACGAAAGGCGGCCTGCAGGATCGCTGCCTGCTGCATGAAGACCTCGCCCGCCGCCGTCAGCCGCACGGTGCGGGTGGTGCGGTCGAACAGCCGCACGCCGAGGGACTCCTCGATGCGCAGGATCTGGGTGGACAGCGCCGACTGCGACAGGTGCAATTGCCCCGCCGCCTGGCGGAAGTTCAGGGTCCGGCCGAGCACCAGGGTGGTCTCGACATCGCGCATCGACAGGTTGATTTTCACGGCAGGACTCGTGGATTGATCTCATTAATCGATCATTCTATCCAGAAAATCTGATTCATCAATCAAAGCGGCTTGTCTACACTCATGCTCAATCCCGCTGAATCCGGGCCGTGACGCAGCGCGAGCGACGTTTTCGCCATTTTTGATGCGCGCCCGGTTCAGCCGCCCAACGACAACGCCAGACAGTACAAAGGCACTGCCCACGCCGTGGTGGTAGGTGGCGGCACCATGGGCGCCGACGTGGCCGTGGTGCTCACCCGTGCGCACTGCCGCACTACCGTGGTCGAGCCCGACGCGCAACGCGCAGGCGCGGTGACGGCGAGGGTCGCGGCCAATCTCGCGGCGATCGGCCCGGCAGCCGAGGCAGGCCTGGCGGGATTGACCGTAGCCGCCGGGCTCGACGCGCTCGACTGGGGCACCGTCGACCTGGTGATCGAATGCATCCCCGAGCGGCTCGACATCAAGCGCGCGCTGTTTGCCGACCTGGCGGCACGTGCGCGCCCGGACGCCATCCTCGCCAGCAATAGCTCGAGTTTCCCGATCAGCGCCATCGGCGCTGGCCTGCCCACCGCCGAGCGCATGCTCGGCCTGCATTTCTTCATGCCGGCGCACCTGGTGCCGCTGGTGGAGGTGGTGCTGGGCGAGGGCAGCGCCGAGGCCGGCGCAGATGCCTTGATCGCTTTCATGCGCCGTTGCGGCATGGTGCCGGTCAAGGTGAAGAAGGACCTGCCAGGCTTTCTCGCCAACCGCCTGCAGCACGCCTTGTCGCGCGAAGCGTTCGACCTGATCGACCGCGGCATCGCCTCGCCCGAGGATGTGGATGCGGCGGTGCGCTTTGGCTTCGGCTTCCGCTTCCTGGCCGCCGGGCCGGTCATGCAGCGCGACCACGCCGGCATCGATGTGCACGCGGCGGCCGGAGCCACCATGTATCCCACGTTCAACAATGCGTCGGAACCGGCCCGCTGCCTGACCGAGCGCGCGGCGGACGGCCGCCACGGCATGAAGAGCGGCGAAGGCTTCTATCGCTGGACGCCCGAGGCCATCGCCGTGGAGCGCGAGCGCTATGATCGGCTGTTGCGCGCGGGACTTGACCTGATCGCGCCGGAACTGCCCAAGATCGAACCCTGAACCCAACAAGATCGCAAGATCGCAAGCTCACCAGAGCACCAGGAACATCAAGAGCGCAATATGAGTGAACACACCTTGCTGGCGGAATCGCCGCTGATCATTACCGTCGCGCCCAACGGCGCCTACAAGACTGCCAAGGACCACCAGGCCGTGCCGCTGACCGCGGCGGCGCTGGCGGCCGATGCGCGTGCCTGCCTGGAAGCCGGCGCGGCCATGATGCACATGCACGTGCGTCAGCCCGACGGCCGTCATTCCCTGGATGCGCAGATCTATCGCGAAGCGCTTGCCGTCGTGAAGAAAGAAGTGGGCAACGCCTTGCTGGTCCAGGTGACGAGCGAAGCTGCGGGCATCTACCGCTCGGCCGAGCAGATCGCCATGGTGCGAGAGCTGCGCCCGGAGGCAGTCTCCATCGGGCTGCGCGAGATCGCCGTGCCGGACATTGCTTTGGCGGGCATGTGCGGGTCGGCTTCGAGAACAACCTGATGCTGCGCGACGGCAGCACCGCGCCAGGCAACGCGGCACTCGTCTGGCAGGCGGCCGAAGGCGCACGCACGCTTGGGCGCCCGCTAGCTTCGGCCGACGAGGCCAGGCAGATCTACAGCGAGATCCGCTGAACGGCGGCGCTCACGCACCGTCGCTGAAGGTGTCGCGGGCGCCGTTGCGAGCGCCGTCGGTGAACGGGTCCCGCGCACCGGCGCGCGCGCCGTCGGTGAACGGATCGGAGATACGGATCGACGCTGCGCGGGGCGGCGCTGGCGAGGCTGGCGACACCGCCAAGGGTGGCGGCCAGTGCGGTGGCGAGCAGGGCTTGCTTGAGAGTACGCATCGTTTTTCTCCGAGGATTCGAGGGGGGGCGATCTCTTTCGATCGACCGTGCTGGCAGTCTAAGAACTGGGCACCCACGACAACATGACCGGCACATGACAATGCTGTCATGCGGCCCATGGCTGCCGCGGCGGCATTCCTTGTTCGCCGCCCAGCGCTTGCCCCAAGCCCCAATTCCCTCGAAGTTCGCGCAACGTCTCGTCGCGGCGCCCCAACTTTTGCCAACTGGCGTTACCTCGCGAATCCTGGCGCGTAACGCAGCCCGGGCACATCCAAATTGTTTCGAAAATGTGCCAAAAACCCCATAAATTCTTAATGATTGGCGAAAACGCGCAATCAAGCTATGCTTGCCCGATTGTCGGGCGCGCAGCACTCCATCCGCTCCCCGGGGGCTGCTGCCGGGCGGCTGGGCAAGGAGGCCGGCATGGCCGGTGGCCGCGGGTGCGGACACCATGGCCGGCAATCACATAAGGCCTGAAAAGGGCCATGAAACATGACGCTTTACCAGATCAAACCGAAGTTCCAGGCCCTGCTGAGGCCGTTGGTGAAGCGCCTCGCCGCGCGCGGCGTCACCGCCAACCAGGTCACGCTGGCGGCGGCCGGCGGGTCTTTGGTGGTGGGTGCCCTGGTGGCCGCGCTGGCTTGGGTGCCCGGCGTCTTCCTGTTGATGCCGCTGTGGCTGTTTGTGCGCATGGCGCTGAACGCCATCGACGGCATGCTGGCCCGCGAGCATGGCCAGCAGAGCGTGCTGGGTGCCTATCTCAATGAGCTTGGCGATATCGTCTCCGATATTGCGCTGATCCTGCCGTTCGCCCTGGTGGCGCCGTTTGGCGCCGGCGAGATCATGGTGTTCGCGCTGCTGGCCGTCATCGTCGAGTGCGCTGGCCTGATCGGGCCGCTGGCAGGTGCCAGCCGCCGCTACGACGGTCCCCTGGGCAAGAGCGACCGGGCCCTGGTGCTGGGGGCGCTGGGCCTGTGGGTCGGGCTAGGGCTGAGCCTGGCGTACGCCGCGCACTGGCTGTGGGTGCTGTTGTCGCTGCTGTCGTTGCTGACCATCGCCAACCGGGTGCGCCGCGGCGTGGCCGAAGGTGAACAGGTACGCCAGGCAAGCGCTCAGGCCGCACCGCATACCAAACCGTCTTCCCAACCCGTGGAGTGATACTACGTGGATAGTCAAACCGGCCGTAACGCTGTCGAGTCGCAGTTCGAAACCCACGACGGGCAGTCGCTGTTCTATCGCCACTGGCCTGTTGCAGGCCAGGCGCCGCAGGGTGCCGTTGTGCTGTTTCACCGCGGGCACGAGCATTCGGGCCGCATCGCGCACCTGGTGGATGAACTGGGCTTGCCGGGCCACGCATTCTTTGCCTGGGATGCGCGCGGCCATGGCCGTTCGCCGGGCGAGCGTGGCTATAGCCCGAGCCTGGCCACGTCAGTGCGCGATATCCAGACGTTCATCGATCACATCGCCACCGAGCACGGCATTCCGGTCGAGCGTATCGCCGTGGTTGCGCAAAGCGTGGGCGCTGTCCTGGCGTCAACGTGGGTGCATGACTACGCCCCGCGGATCCGTGCCCTGGTGCTCGCTTCGCCGGCGTTCAAGGTCAAGCTCTACGTGCCGCTGGCGCGGCCGGGCCTCAAGCTCATGCACAAGCTGCGAGGCAAGTTCTTCGTCAACAGCTACGTCAAGGCCAAGTTCCTGACGCACGATCCAGAGCGTATCGCCACCTACCAGCAGGATCCGCTGATTACGCGCCCGATTGCCGTCAATATCCTGCTGGATCTCTACGAGACGGCCGATCGCATCGTGGCCGACGCGGCTGCCATCACCGTGCCCACGCAGTTGCTGATCTCCGGCGCCGACTGGGTGGTGCATCGCGGCCCGCAGGATGCGTTCTACGCGCGGCTTGGCTCGAGCGTCAAGGAGCGCATCGTGCTGGACGGCTTCTACCACGACACCCTGGGCGAGCGCGATCGCGCGCAGGCCGTGGCGGCGGTACGTAGATTTATCCTGCGCGAGTTCGAGACACCATCGGCGCCGGTCTCCTTGCTGAACGCCGACCGTGGCGGCGCCTTCAAGGAAGAGTCCGACCAGTTGGCGCGGCCGCTGTCGCCGGCCAGCCCGGCGGGCATCTACTGGGGACTGACGCGGGCCGGCCTGAAGTTCGGCGGCCTGCTGTCAGACGGGGTGCGGCTCGGGCACAGGACGGGATTCGATTCAGGCTCCACGCTCGACTACGTTTACTGCAACAAGGCGCAGGGGCGGTTTGGCGTTGGCCCGATGATCGACCGCAACTACCTGGACGCCATTGGCTGGCGGGGCATCCGTCAGCGCAAGGTCAACATCGAGGAGCTGCTTGGCGTGGCCATCGGCAGCCTGCGCGTCGCCGGTGTGCCGGTGCGCATCGTCGATATCGCCGCGGGCCATGGACGCTACGTGCTGGAGGCGCTGGCCGCCAAGAGCATCAACGGCACGGCCGCGCAACAAGTGCAGAGCATCCTGCTGCGCGACTACAGCGATATCAACGTGGAGCAAGGCCGCGCGCTGATCCGTAGCAAGGGCTTGTCCGACATTGCCCGTTTCGAGAAGGGCGACGCCTTCGACGGTGACGACCTCGCCGCGCTCGATCCGGCCCCCACGCTGGCCATCGTCTCCGGCCTGTATGAGCTGTTCGGCGACAACGGCATGGTGTCGCGTTCGCTGGGTGGGTTGTCGCGGGCGGTGGCGCCAGGCGGCTACCTGGTCTATACCGGGCAGCCCTGGCACCCGCAGCTCGAGTTCATCGCGCGCGCGCTCACCAGCCATCGCGCCGGCTCGGCCTGGGTGATGCGGCGCCGCTCGCAGGCGGAGATGGATGAACTGGTCCGCCAGGCCGGATTCGAGAAGATCGCGCAGCGCATCGACCCGTGGGGCATCTTCACGGTCAGCCTGGCGCGCAGGGTCGCGTGATGCTGCGCCAGCAGGCCGAAGGCGGGGCCGCGGACATGGCCGCAGGGAAACCGGGCGCCGCCGAGACTCGGCCCTGGGGCCTTGCCCTGGTCCTGCTGGCCGGCATGGGCGCCTTGTTTTTCTCGTCCTATGGGCTGGCCAACTGGCTGGCGAGCCAGCGCGCCGAGGTCCCGTTCTTCTACTTCGAATGGGAGCGGCACATTCCCTTTGTGCCCTGGAGCATCGTGCCGTACTGGTCGATCGACCTGCTCTACGGCCTGTCCTTTTTCCTCTGGCGCACGCGCGCCGATCTGCTCGCCCACGCCAAGCGCTTGCTGGCGGCGCAGCTGATTTCGGTCGCCTGCTTCATTGCCTTTCCGCTGCGTTTCGCCTTCGATCGCCCGCAGGCCGACGGCGTGCCCGGCCACCTGTTTTCGCTGCTGGGCGGCTTCGACAAGCCGTTCAACCAGGCGCCGTCGCTGCACATCAGCCTGCTGGTGATTCTATGGGTGGCTTACGCCACGCACGTGCGCGGCGGCTGGCGCTGGCTGCTGCACGTCTGGTTCGCGCTGATCGGCGTGTCGGTGCTGACCACTTACCAGCACCATGTCATCGACGTGCCCACCGGCTGGCTGGTGGGTTGGTTCTGCGTCTTCTTGTTTCCCTTCGGGCAGGGGCAGGGCAAGGCAGAGCCCGCGGCCCGCGCGCGGCAACTGGCGGTGCGTTACGCCATGGGCGCGCTGGCGGGCGGCGCGGTGGCGCTGGCGCTGTTGTCCACTTCGGCCGCCGCGGCGTTGCTGCTGGGCTGGCTGGCCCTGTCGCTGGCCTGTGTGGCGGCGATCTACCGGCAGGGCCTTCCGGCCATGTTCCAGAAGCGCCGCGATGGCACCATGCCGATGGCCGCGCGCTGGGTGCTGGCGCCTTACCTGCTGGGCGCGTTGGCTAACTCACGCTGGTGGACGCGCCGCCAGCCCGGCGCCAGCCAGATCGTGCCAGGCCTTTGGGTCGGCCGCTTCCCGGGCGGCACCGAGTTGCGCCGTCTCGGGGCCGACGCCGTGCTCGACCTGACCGCCGAGTTGCCGCGGCTGGCGGGTGCCTCCCTGTATCGCTGCGTGCCGGTGCTGGACCTGACCGTGCCCTCGCCGGCGCAGCTGGACGAAGCCGTGGCCGTGCTGGAAGCCTGGCATCGAGATGGCCGCAAGGTCCTTGTATGCTGCGCGCTTGGCTACTCGCGCAGCGCCTTGGTGGCCGCCGCATGGCTCGCCGGACACGCCGGCGCGCACGACGCCGGGCAAGCGCTGGCGCTGCTGCGCAAGGGGCGTCCGGCCGTGGTGCTGGGCCCGGACAGCGTGGCCGCGCTGGCGCAATTCATCCGCCGCCGGCAGGCGGCCGCACAGTCTTCAGGGGGAGCAGGCCATGTCGGTCCCAATGCATGACGATCACCACCTCGACGCTGTCACGGGACACAGCCGATCCCTCGCGCAGCGCGCTCGCGGCGCATTGCGCTTTCTTCATTGGGCCGCGGGACTCGCCGCCCTGCAATTGCTGGTGGCCTTGCTGCTACTGCTGCTGAGATAACACACGATGTGGCTTTCCAAACTGGTGGCGCGCGCCATCATCCTGTTCGCGCGCTTGCTGACCGGCATGCAGGCGCGCTGGAACGGTTGCCTGCCCGCCGCGGTGCAGCGCATCTATTTTGCCAACCACAGCAGCCACGGCGACTTCGTGCTGATCTGGGGTTGCCTGCCGCCGGACCTGCGCTCGCTCACCCGGCCGGTGGCCGGCGCGGATTACTGGAACAAGTCGCCGTTGCGCCGTTTTATCGGCAAGGATGTGTTCAACGCCCTGCTGATCGATCGCACCCGCAGCGAGCCGGGCAGCGACCCCGTGGCCTTGATGCAGCAGGCAGTGCGCAAGGGCCACTCACTGATCCTGTTTCCCGAAGGCACGCGCAATACCACCGACGAACGGCTCTTGCCCTTGAAGAGCGGCATCTACCACCTGGCGAAAGTTTGCACGGAGATCGAGTTCGTGCCCGTGTGGATCGATAACCTCAACCGCGTGATGCCCAAGGGCGAGTTCGTGCCGGTGCCGCTGCTGTGCACCGTCACCTTCGGCAAGCCACTGACCCTGGGCGAGGAAGAAGCCAAGGAGGCTTTCCTGGCGCGCTGCCGGGAAGGCCTGTTGTCGCTGGCGCCTGCGCTGGACTAAGAACCCATGACCTTTCCTCATCTGACCATGATGCATGAGACCTGGCTGCTGTTCGGCGGCGTGCTGGGCGTACTCGTGCTGGCTTCCACGGTGACCGCGCTGCTGCGCTGGCGCGTGGCCCGGGGCGGACCGCACGCGGTCATCGACAATCTGGCCGCGCGGGTATCCGCGTGGTGGTGGATGATCGGCGTGCTGGGGGCGGCGTTTGCGATGGGGCGCACCGCCATCATCGTGCTGTTCTACCTGTTGTCGTTCTACGCCTTGCGTGAGTTCATCACCATCACCACCACGCGGCGGGGCGACCACCGCGCCATTGTGGCCGCCTTCTTCGTCTTCCTGCCGCTGCAATATGTGCTGGTCTACACCGGCTGGTACGGGCTGTTTTCCATCTTCATCCCGGTCTACGCTTTCCTGATCCTGCCCATTCTCTCGGCGCTGTCGGCGCAGACAACGCGCTTCCTGGAGCGCTGCGCGGGCGTGCAGTGGGCGGTGATGATCTGCGTGTTCTGCGTGTCGCATGTGCCGGCCTTGCTGACCTTGCCGATTCCCGGCTTCGAGGATCGCAACCTGCTGTTGATCGCGTTCCTGGTGATTGTGGTGCAGGGCAGCGACGTGCTGCAGTACGTGTGGGGCAAGCTGCTCGGCAAGACCAAGATCGCGCCGCTGCTGTCGCCGTCCAAGACCGTGGAAGGCTTTATCGGCGGCGTGGCCAGCGCTACCGCGCTGGGCGCCTCGCTGTGGTGGATCACGCCGTATGGCTCGCCCTGGAAGGCGGGGCTGATCGCGCTGGTGATCGCCCTGATGGGCTTCCTGGGCGGGCTGGTGATGTCGGCCATCAAGCGCGACCGCAACATCAAGGACTGGGGCCAGATGATCCAGGGCCACGGCGGCATGCTGGACCGGCTGGATTCGGTGGTGTTCGCCGCGCCGATCTTCTTCCACATCACGCGTTACTGGTGGGTGCCCTGAGGGCGCCGCCTTCTTTCATTTACCTTGAATTTCGCTGGCCCAAACCGCGGCTTGGGCCAGCACGTTGTCATCATGTCTAGCAAGCCCATCGAGCATATCGTCATTGTCGGCTTTGGCTGTGTCGGCCAGGCCATCCTGCCCTTGTTGGCGCAGGCGCACCCGGACGCGGCGGTTACGGTTGTGGACCGGGCCATGGACGGCCACCGCCTGGCCCTGGCCCGGCAATATGGTGCCACGCCGCTGCCTGCCACCGTGGCGCCGGATAACTTCGCGCGGGTGCTCGGTGCGCTGCTGGGGGCGCAAACCTGCCTGCTCAACCTGGCGCCTGCCGTGTGCAGCCGCGACCTGATCGCGCTGGCGCAGGCACACCACGCGCTCTACCTGGATAGCGGCATCGAGCCTTGGGATTACGCAGACGGCGCGGCTTCATCGCATCTGAGCAACTACGCTCTGCGCAGCGAGATGCTGGCATTTGCCCGCGGCCGCGAACGGATGTCTACCGCGCTGGTTGCCCACGGCGCCAATCCCGGGCTGGTCTCGCTGCTGGTCAAGGCCGCCTTGCTGAAACTCGCGCGGCATGCCGGCGTACCGGACACCCCACCGCAGGACCAGGCTGGCTGGGCCCGGCTCGCACGCCGGCTCGACGTACGCGTGATCCAGGTGGCGGAGTACGACAGCCAGTGCGCGCCGGGCTATCCGGCGCACGGCGAATTCGCCAACACCTGGTCGGCTGACGGCTTCATCACGGGCGATCGTGCTGGACCGGCCCGGGCACCGCACCCGTGTGCGCTCCTGGTCCGCGCTGCACGGTCCGTTCGATGCCTACCTGATCACGCACAACGAGTCGATCTCGATCGCCGAATACTTCAGCTGTGCCACGCCCGGCGAGCCGCTTTACCGGCCCACGGCCTACTACGCCTACCGTCCCACCAGCGCCACGATGGCATCGATGCAGTGGCTGGGCGAGCGCGACGCCAGCCGCATTGACAGCTACCGCATACTCAAGGACGAGATCGTCGACGGCGTGGATGAGCTCGGCGTGCTGCTGATGAGCGGGCGCCATGGTGCGGTGTGGCACGGCTCGCAGCTCGATATCCAGCGGGCACGCGCGCTGGCGCCGCATAACTCCGCCACCAGCCTGCAGGTGGCATCCAGCATCGTCGCCGCGATGCGCTGGGCGCAGGCCAATCCGGCGCGCGGCGTGACCGAGTCCGACGCCATGGATCACCACGCCGTGCTGGAGCATGCAGCCGGCTGGTGGGCGCCTCTCGTCACGCGCTTTACCGACTGGACGCCCAGCCCGGGCCGCAGCGCGCTGGCCTTCGACGAATTCCTCATTACCGCGTCCGCGCCAGTGCCGACCGGGTGCGCCGCGCAGACCGCCCTGCCATGAAACGCATTGCCCAGACCCCGCGTGCCGACTGGCCGCAGCAGCTTGAGCGCATCGGCTTTCACTTCCACTCGCTCGACGAGCAGAACCTGCCACGCCAGGTGGATCGCAACACGTTCTTCTATTGGCGCGAAGACGTCGCCTACGAGTTCGAGGCGCAGGAGATCGAGGCGCTGTATGCTGCCGCGCTCGATCTGAACCAGCGCTGCCTGGAAGCCGTGCAGCACGTGATTGACCACGACCTGTTCGCGCGGCTTGCCATTGCCCCGGATTTTGCCGAGTTGATCCGCACCTCCTGGGACCGCGACGAGCCGACGCTGTTCGGCCGCTTCGACATGACCATGGATGCCCTTGGCGTGCCCAAGATGTACGAGTTCAACGCCGATACGCCAACCTCACTGATCGAGTCGAGCCTGGCGCAGTGGTTCTGGAAGGAGGCGGTGCGGCCGGATGCCGACCAGTTCAACAGCCTGCACGAAGCGCTGGTGTCGCGCTGGCAATGGCTGCGCCGCCACTATCGCGACGCCAAGGTCCTGCATTTCGCCTGCATGTTCGACAGCCAGGAGGACGTCTGCAATGTCGAGTACCTGATGGATACGGCGCTGCAGGCAGGGTGGTCGGTCAAGATGACCGACCTGGAGCAGGTCGGCTCCGATGGGCGCGGCGGCTTTTGCGACGGCGACGACCAGCCGATGGAACTGGTTTTCAAGCTCTACCCGTGGGAATGGATGGCCACTTCCGACTATCGCGCGGAGCTTGGGGCGAGCGCGGTTCTGTGGGTGGAGCCACCCTGGAAGGCAGTGCTCTCCAACAAAGCCATCCTGCCGATCCTGTGGGACCTGTTTCCCGGCCATCCCAACCTGCTCGAGGCCTCGTTTCGCGAAGGCGCCTTCGCCGGGCGCTCATACGCCAAGAAGCCGTTCCTGTCGCGCGAGGGCGAGAGCGTGGCGCTGGTGACGCCGCAGGGCCGCTTCGAGAATCCCGGCGAATATGGCCAGGAAGGCTTTATTTATCAGGCTTACGCGCCCGCTCAGCGCTTTGGCGATCGCTACACCACGCTCGGCGTATGGCTGGTCGACGACGTGCCCAGTGGCTTGTGCGTGCGCGAGGAGCTCGGGCCGATTGCCAAGAACACCAGCTTCTTCGTCCCGCATTATTTCCAGCAAGGCTAATCCGGAGAAAGGCAGCGCAATGGCCAAGAAGAATGGCAAGAAGGGCGGCCAGCCGTCAAAGTACGGCAGCCCATACCAGCCGCGCGCAAGCGGCTCCAGCCAGCCGGCACGGTCCGGCCAGGTGACACGCGCCGTCGGCGGACGGCGCAAGTCCCGCTCGCCGGCGCTGTGGCTGATCGGTGCCTGTGCGCTGGCGGCTGGCGTGGCGGTCATCGGCTCGTGCAGCGACGACGGCGACGACGAGGCCGTGACCGTGCGGCGCGCCAGCTACGCCTCGCAGGCCGATTGCGAGGCCGACTGGAACGCGCCCGAGGATTGCGAGGGCGTGCCGGTCGACGACATCCATGCCGCAAGCCTTGCGGATGCCGCCGGCAGCGATGGCAGCAGCGCAAGCACGAGCGGCGGCGGCCATGGCGGCGGCTACTATGGCGGATATCACGGCGGCATGGCCCGCTGGTATGGGCCGTACTACACCGAGTCCGGCACCGTCTACCACCCGGATGGCACGCAGACCCGGTGCGACATGTCGAGCGGCATGGCGCGGCCCATGGGCGTCTACGACGGCAACGGCAATCTGGCCCGCGTGAGCCAGGCGCCGGGCACGCCGCATGCGACCATGATCGAGGAGGCCACGCTAAGCCGCAGCAGTCTCGGGCGCGGCGCTGGCGGCGGCATGTCGATGCGCTCGGCCGCCGTCAGCCGGGCGCCGGCGGTGTCCTCGCGCGGCGGCTTTACCAGCCGCTTTGGCGGGTCGGGCCGCTCCGGCGGCGGCTAAGGCTGCATCAGCATTTTTGAGATTCGATTCAAATCCGGTCCAACCCAACCAGGAGTCCGCATGACATTGCCGCTACAACCGGTCTACGCCTACCTGATTTACATTCTCTCCAGCTTCGCCATGCTGGGGATGTTTCTGCTGGTATATACGCGGATCACGCCGCACCGCGAGTTCGAACTGATCCGCCAGGGCAATGTGGCGGCGGCCATGTCTCTGGGCGGCGCGGTGCTGGGTTTCTCGCTGACGCTTTCGGCCAGCATTCAGCACAACGCCGCTTTCTCGATGTTCGTGCTGTGGGGCTTCGGCGCGTTCGTGGTCCAGGTGCTGGCCTATGTGCTCGTGGCGCGGGCGCTGCGCGGCGTCAGCGAGGAAATCACAGCGGATAACCGTGGCATGGGGGCGCTGATGGGCGTGGTATCGCTGGCGGCGGGCGTCGTCAATGCCGCCTGCCTCGCATAGCCTCGCCGCTGCTTTGTGCTGAAGGAGGGTGCCGAGAGACGGAGTGTGCACCTTGCGGGCGTTTGCGGGATCTGCGCGGAGGCTGAGAGCCGCGCGGCAACTGGCATTAACGCTTAGGAAATGTCTGCGCCAGCAAAGCCGCAAGACCCTGTAAAATCGTGCCGCACAGTCGGCTTGACCCGCCGGATTCCCCCCCTTCCTCCGCTTTGCTGGCCATCCGTCCGCCGGCAAGGTCAATTACGAAAGTCATGTCAGAGTCTGATGAAGCCAAACTAGCCGCGGCGACGTGGGTCCGCGAGCAGATGGACCGCCACGGCCTCACGCTCGACGATTTGCTCGAAGCGGGCTGTTTCGCTGCCCCCCCGGCGCCGGTTCAGGTCGTGCCAAAGGCCACGTTGGCCGTGACGCCCCGGTTGCCGTGCCGGCGGGGCCCGCCGAGGCGGAAAGCCCGCCCGGGTGCTATACCGCAACGCCATGGGCCAGAGCTGGGACGGTACCGGCGAGCGCCCGGAGTGGCTGCAGCGGGCAGTCAATGCGGGGCAGACGATCGATTTCTTCCGGGTTGGATAAGAATCCCTCTATTGCGCCGGTGGCTGAACCGCCATTGCGGTCACGGTCAGCGCGCCGTTGGCTCGGATCACGCTGAACTTTACCCGGTCGCCTTCCTTGACCTGCCCTAGCAGGGCCGGGTCTTGCACGCGGAAGATCATGGTCATGGCACCCATGTCCAGGTTGATAATCGGGCCGTGCTTGATGGTGAGCTTGCCAGCCGCGACATCGACCTTGCGGATTTCCCCATCGGTCATCGGCGCAGTCTCGGCCTGGGCCGCTCTGGCCGTGCTGGTCGTGACGGGCGCATTGCCGGCTTCGGTGGCGGCGCGGGCCGGCAACGTGGCGAAGGCCGCCAGAAGCGGCAGCAGTGCGAGCAGGTTCTTGCTGGTTTTCATTTGCATTCCTTCCTGGTTGGCTTGTCGTGAGGACAGGTGCTGAATCGCTTAGTGCACGCCGACCTGACCGCGCATGCCCGCGTCATAGTGACCTGGCTGCAGGCAGGCAAAATCCACACGGCCACTGCGCGTGAAGCGCCACACCAGCTCGCCGCGCTGGCCGGCTTCGAGCGTGACGGCGTTCGGATCGGCGTGTTCCATCTCCGGCATCTTCAGCATCTCGGCGTAGTGGGCCTTCAGGTCGGCCTCGGTACCGAGCACCATTTCATGCCGGATCTGTCCGGCATTGCGCACCACGAAGCGGATGGTTTCGCCGGCCTTGACCTGGATATCGGCCGGGCTGAAACGCATGTTGTCGGTCATGTCGACCTGGATGGTGCGGCTCGCGCTGGCGGCCTTGCCAGGCTCGCCGATGGCGCTGGCTTCGCCGGCATGATGGCCGCCGTGGGTACCGGCGGCGAGGGCGCTGGCGGCCGGTAGCGCAAGGCCAACGGCAACGGCACTGGCCACCGCCATCAGGGCGGCAGCGGCACGGGATTTCCTGTTTCTCATGTTGTCTTTCCTTTCTTTGGTTGGCGTGCTCATTGGCGTGCTTACTGGCCGGTGCCGGGCGTGCCGGCGTACTCGAAGGCAACCGTGCCCTTGGGATGGCGATACCAGCCTGGATCGCGATAGTCGTTGCGGCCAAGGCCGGCGCGCACCTTGAGCGTCGTGAACATGCCGCCCATCTCGATCGGCCCGAAGGGGCCCTGTCCAGTCATCATCGGCAAGGTGTTGTCCGGCAGCGGCATTTCCATGCCGCCCATATCTGCCATGCCTGCCTCGCCCATTGCCATGTACTCGGGCACGAGCGCATTCATCCGCTTGGCCAGGTCCTTTTGCTTGACGCCGATCATCGTCGGCACCTGATGGCCCATGGCGTTCATGGTGTGGTGGGACTTGTGGCAGTGGAAGGCCCAGTCGCCGGGGTTGTCGGCGATGAATTCGATGGCGCGCATCTGTCCCACCGCCACGTCGGTGGTCACCTCCGGCCAGCGCGCGGCAGGGGGAACCCAGCCACCGTCGGTGCCGCTTACCTCGAAACGGTGCCCGTGCAGGTGGATCGGGTGATTGGTCATGGTCAGGTTGCCAAAGCGGATTCGCACACGATCGCCCAGGCGCACCGGCAGGCTGTCGATGCCCGGGAACACGCGGCTGTTCCACGTCCACATATTGAAATCCGTCATCTCGGCCACGCGCGGCGTGTAGGAGCCGGGGTCGATGTCGTAGGCCGAGATCAGGAACACGAAATCGCGATCGACCCGCATCTGCGCGGGGTCTTTCGGATGGACCACAAGGAACCCCATCATGCCCATCGCCATCTGCACCATCTCGTCGGAGTGCGGGTGGTACATGAAGGTGCCGGCGTGCTTCATCTCGAACTCATAGACAAAGGTCTTGCCGGGCGGGATATGCGGCTGCGACAGGCCGCCGACACCGTCCATGCCAGCCGGCAAGATGATGCCGTGCCAGTGCACGGTGGTGTGTTCCGGCAGCTTGTTGGTGACGAAGATTCGTACCTTGTCGCCTTCCACGCACTCGATGGTCGGGCCCGGGCTCTGGCCGTTGTAGCCCCACAGGTGCGCTTTCATGCCGGGTGCGAACTCGCGCTCCACGGGCTCCGCCACCAGGTGGAATTCCTTCCAGCCTTGGCGCATGCGCCAGGGCAGGGTCCAGCCGTTAAGTGTCACTACCGGGTTGTACGGGCGGCCGGTCGCCGGCGCCAGCGGCGGCTGGGTGGCGGCGCTGGCTTGCAGCGCGGCCTCCGGCAGCACCGCGGCACCGGCGCGCGTCACCAGCGCCGCGCCGAGCATGGTGGCGCCGGAGCCGTGCAGGAATTGTCTTCGGGTAACCATGTCATTGTCCTTTGGTCGAAGCCGGGGAAGGGGGCGATGCGGGAGTAGCCGGAGCCGGCGGCGTTGCGCGAGCCGATGCGGCGCCGTCCGGCAGCCGTCCGCCGAGCGCGCCTTGCAGCTCGGTTTCGGCCACCCAGTATTCGCGCAGCGCGTCGAGATAGCCGTTGACGGCACCGACTTGCTCGCGCGCATCGGCCAGCAGCTCGAACACGCTGACCAGCATGCCGTTGTAGCGCAGCATGCCTTCGTCGGAGATGCGCTTGCGCAGCGGCACCACTTCGTCACGGTAATGGCGCGCGATGTCGTAGCGCGCCTGGTAGCCGGCGTAGGTTTCGCGCACCTCCGAGCGGGCATTGATGGCGCTCTCGGCGAGCCGGCTGGCAGCCTGCATGTAGACCGCCTCGGCCCGCGCCACGCGGGCGCCGCCCCAGTCGAACAGCGGGATCTCGATATCGATGCCGTAGCCGGTCTCGCGCGGCTTGCCGGTTTCCGAATTGTGCAGGTAGCTCACGTCCAGCACGTTGATGAAGCGCGTGGCGCGGGTCAGGCCGAGTGAGCGTGCCAGGCTGTCCAGCCGCAGCCGCCCAGCCTGGAGATCGAGCCGGCTGGCGATGGCATAGCCTTCCAGGTCGGCCATGGCCGGGCGCGCCTTGGGCAGGTCCGGCAGGCGTTCGGGGAGCCGGTATTGCGCGCCGGTGCCCCACAGGCCAAGCCGGCGCGTGAGCTGCTCGCGCGCTGCCAGCGCCTGCTGGCGGGTACGGGCCAGCTGGGTGGCGGCTTCGGCATAGAAGGCCTGCTCGCGGGCATGGTCGAGTGCGCTGACGTTGCCCGCGCGCGCCAGGTCGCGGGCGAACAGCGCGCCGGTCTCGGCAGCGTTCTTGACCTGCTCGGCATAGCGCGCCGATTGTTCCGCGGCGACGGCATTGACAAAGGCCTTGCGCGTGTCCAGCGCCTGGCGCAGCAAGGTATCGGCCACGGCTAGCCGGGTCTGCGTAAAGCGGTCCTGCTCGATGCGGGCCGCCAGCGGAAGGACCAGCAGGTTCATCAGGCCGATCGAGATGGCGCGGTCGATCTTGAGGTCGTCGCCCTGGCGCGTGCGGCTGAAGGAAAACCCCGGGTTAGGTAGGCGCGTCGCCTGGACGTATTCGGCCTCGGAAATGCCGAGGTCGGCAAAGACCGCCTGCAGGCCGGGGTTGTTGAGCAGCGCGACCTGCACGGCGCTGTCGGCGTCGAGCGGCTGCGCCAGCAACGCCTGCGTGCGCTCGTAGACGGCGGCGCGGTCTTCGTCGGAGCGCACCCAGATGGCGTCCTTGCCGAGGCGCTCGCGCGCGGCGTTGGCCGCGGTGCCGAAGCCGCCATCGGCGGTAAAGCTGGCGCAGCCGGCCAGCAGCAGGGCACAGGCCGCCGCGGCCAGTCCCGGCCGGATTGGCAATGGGAGAGACATGCGGCTTCCTTAGTGGTGGTGGCCGTGGCCGCCGGCGGCGGGTTTGGCCGCAGGTGTTGACGCGGGCATGGACATGCCCGCATTGGCGCCCGGCCCTTCCTTGCCGGCTGGCGGCGTGACCTGGGCATTGGACTCCCGCCATGGGGCGATGGCCTGCGCCTGGAACGGCATGTAGCCCGCCAGCACGTTCAGTGCCGGCAGCGGCGGCACGGATGCGCGGGGATCGAGCGGATCGGCAGCGGGCGCGCTGGACTGGGCCGACGACAAGGTCGGCCCGAGCACCAGGCAAGCCGCCGCAAGAATGCGGACGAAATGCATGACAACCTCAGTGTTCGTGGGATGCGCGAATGATGCGCGGGGAAAAACGAACGGCGGGCGAGCGTGCGCTGGACGCACCTCGGGTGTCAGCAGTGTGGGGCGGGCGGGCGGTCGGACAGGGCGGGGAGGAAGCCGTTGTAGGCAGCCAGGGCGGCTACCGGGGCGGCATGGCCTGAGCTCGCCAGGGCGAGCTCAGGCAGGATCGTGGGCATGATGGCCCCGAGCGCGCAGGCCGAGCAGGCGCTGCATGTGCCACCGGCGCCATGGCTGGCGTGGTGATCCTGAAGGTCTTGATGGTCTTGATGGGCGGGCTGGCCGGTCATGCCAGTCATGCCCGTCATGTCAGATGGATCGGCCAATCCGTCCCTCTCCTGGGACGGGTCTGCCGCGTCATGGCAATGCGCGCCGGCATGGCTGCCGATCGCGGCTTCTGCCTGCGACTTCATGGCCGCATGGCGTAACATCATCGATTCCACGGCCGGCGAATCGGCCGGTAGTACGACGGATGGCACCTGCACCGATTGCGCCGCGCTGCAAACCATCATGACTGCCGCCGCGACACCCTGTGCGGGCAGCGCGATCATGGCAAGGCATAACAGGAAGTAGCTAAGGACGCGTTTCATCGGGGCAGGGATATGAGCAGCCGATATTGTACCTGCATCGAAAGGTGCGGTAGCGTGACGCCAACATGACAATGCTGTCATCTTCGGCCGAGGCGGGGTTTCCTCGTATAGCGTGTCGGTCTGGCAGGGCCGGTTGATGGCCCGGAGTGAATAATTATGCGCATATTGATTGTCGAAGACGAGCCCAAGGCGGGTGACTACCTGCGCAAGGGCTTGAGCGAATCCGGTTTCGTGGTGGACCTTGCGCGCGACGGCGTGGACGGCCTCGCCCATGCGCGCGGGCAGGAGTACGACCTCATCGTGCTGGATGTGATGCTGCCGGGCATGGACGGCTGGCAGGTGCTCCGGGAACTGCGGCGCGAGCGCGATACGCCGGTCCTGTTCCTCACCGCGCGCGACGAGCTCTCCGATCGCCTCAAGGGCCTGGAGCTGGGCGCGGACGACTACATGGTCAAGCCCTTCGCCTTCGCCGAACTGGTCATGCGCATCCGCACCATCCTGCGGCGCGGCCCGCTGCGTGAAAGCGAGCTGATCGAAGTGGCAGACCTGCAGATCGATACCGTCAAGCGGCGCGTTACGCGCGATGGCCAGAAAGTGGAGCTGACCTCCAAGGAGTTCGCGCTGCTGCAACTGCTGGCGCGCCGTAGCGGCGAAGTGCTGTCGCGTTCGCTGATCGCCTCCCACGTCTGGGATATGAATTTCGACAGCAATACCAATGTGGTCGATGTCTCCATCCGCCGGCTGCGCGCCAAGGTCGACGACCCCTTTCCCACCAAGCTGATCCATACGCGCCGGGGCATGGGCTACGTGCTGGAAGAGGAGGCCCGGTGAGCCGGGCGATGACAGGGGCCGCCTCTTGATCCGCGCTGTACTGCGCCTGCCGGCATCGCTCACGGCACGGCTTGCGTTGGCCTACGGCGCGGCCACCGTGGCCATCCTGGTGGCCGTAGGCACCTACCTGGCAAGCGCGCTTGCCGCCCAGTTGCAGGATCGCGACGAGAGCGAGCTGGTTAGCGAAGTGCTGCTGGTGCGCCATCTGCTGCGCGAGGTGGGCTCGGAGGCCGAGATCCGCACCGACACGCACCGTTTCGCCGATCTCGCGCTCGGCCATGAAGGGCTGATCCTGCTGGTGCGCGGCAGCGGCGGCGAGCCGCTGGTCACCCTGAACCCGCGCCATGAGCCGGTGCCGGTACTGCCCGTGCTGCCCGCTGCCGCAACGCCGGATAAATCGCAACTGCACACCTGGTATCCCCGCAACGGCGTTGCCTCGCGCGGCATCTCCGCGTTGGGGCAACTGGGGGATTCCGAGCGCGTGGTCGAGATCGTGGTGCTGCGTGACGCAGGCTACCGCGTGGCGCTGATGAAGGCCTACCAGACGCAGATGCTGTGGGCAACGCTATGTGGCGCGGCCGTCGCGGCCGGCCTGGGTTACCTGCTAGCCCGGCGCGGCCTGCGTCCGCTCAGGCGCATGGCCGAGGACGCCTCGGCCGTTACCATGAGCCGGCTCGCCACGCGGCTCGATGCCGGCCAGGCGCCCACCGAGCTGCGCGCGCTTGTTGGCGCGCTCAACGACATGCTGGCACGCCTGGAAGACGGCTTCCAACGGCTCTCCGAATTCTCGGCCGACCTTGCGCACGATTTTCGCACGCCCATCAGCAACCTGATCGGCCAGACCCAGGTCACGCTGGGCCATCGCCGTCCGGTGCAGGAATACGAGAACCTGCTGGAATCCAATCTGGAGGAATACGAACGGCTGGCCCGCATGATCGAGAACATGCTATCGAGAACATGCTGTTCCTCGCGCGCGCAGACCATGCCCAGGTGGCGATGAAAGTGCGCGAGCTGGACGCGCGCGCGGAGCTCGACAAGGTCGCCGAATACTATGAAGCCGTGGCGGCGGACCGCGATATCAAGGTGCAACTGGCGGGGCAAGGCACCGTGCGCGCCGACCAGACCCTGCTGCGGCGCGCGGTGACCAATCTCGTCGACAACGCCTTGCGCCACGCGCCAGCCGGCAGCGCCGTGGACATCCGGGTCGTGGCCGAAGCCGCTGCCACCCGGATCCAGGTGGGCAACGGTGGCGCGGGCATTGCCGCGGAAGCGTTGCCACATGTATTCGGGCGCTTTTACCGAGGCGACCCCGCGCGCAGCAATTCGGCGGGTTCGACCGGGCTTGGGCTGGCCATCGTGGATACGATCATGCGGCTGCACGGCGGTAGTGTGAGCGTGCGCAGCCTGCCCGGCGAGACGGTGGCGGAGTTGATGTTTCCGGTGCAACAT
>NZ_AHJE01000002.1 GCF_000243095.1 Cupriavidus basilensis OR16
CTTGGGAGGAAGGAAGGGATGAGCGCAAGAGGTCTTGAGGCACCGCTGGCTACGTTGGCGTGCTTGCTGTCGGGATGGGTCACGGCGCAGACCGCTCCCCAGACAACGATCGAACTTGAGGCCCAGGTGGTTACTGCGCAGAAATTCGAGCAGAACATTCTGGATGTACCAGCGACTGTCGAAGCGGTCAGCGCCGAGGAGTTGGCCCTGCACCAGATCGACAGCCTGGAGGGCTTGGACAAGCTGATCAATGGCCTGAGCATATCTAGCTATACCGGAGGCCAGCCACGCATCTTCCTGCGCGGCATGGGTGATGCCTTCGATCTCAAGAACAAGCGTGTCGCCGTGTACATCGACGGCGTGCCGCAGCTGGACTCCGTGCTGCAGGATCCGCTACTGCTGAACAACGTTGAACGCGTCGAAGTGCTCAAGGGGCCGCAGGGCACCCTGTACGGCCGCAATGCCGCGGCCGGGGTGATCAACATCATTACCAAGCGGCCGCAAGGCAACGAAGTAAGCGGCTTTGCCGGGGCCGGCAACCACAACGAGAGGCGTGGCGGCATTTCGCTGGCGACCGGCCTGGCCGATAACGCTGTCATGCTCGGCCTCAATGCCAGCTGGATAAAGCGAGACGGCATTCTGACCAACGTCGCAACAGGGTCGCATGGAAAACTCGATGCGCAGGAGCGACGCAACATCAATCTGAAGGCCGACATTTTTCCAACCGACCTGACCTCGCTCTCGCTCACCCTGAGTCACTTCGAGGACGACAGCGCTCCCTATCTGCAGACCTTCATCGATCCGAAGACCCTGCGACCGATTCGTCGGGAAAGACTGGGCATGGGCTTCACGCCAGTCGGTTTCTACCAGGTGGATCGGGACACCGAGGGCTACACCAAGACGCGCGGCGACGGAGCAACATTCAAGGTGAGCCACGAGTTCGACCTGTTTCGGCTCAACGCGATCACCGGCTACCAGAAGGACAAGCTGCGTACCGTCAGCGATGCCGACTACAGCGGCAATCCCTTCTTCAAGTGGGACTTCGATCCGTACACCAACGACCACAGCCAGTTGAGCCAGGAGGTTCAACTGGTGGGCGACAGCGGCCGCCTGCGCTGGCAAACCGGGGTATTCGCCTACGGCGACCAGACAGATAACGGCAACGTGTTCAAGACCCGATACGGCAATGTTCTCAGCAAGTCGGAGTACCGGACATCCGGCGCTGCCTGGTACGGACAGATGGACTACGCGTTCGCGCAGAACTGGACCGCGACTGTGGGCAGCCGATTCCAACGTGACCGACAACGCCTGCGCGATGTACAGAATCGCGGCCAAGAGCAATCGAGCGCGAACGCCTCCGGGACCTACAAACTCGCCTTGGCCTACGCGTTCATGCCCAGTAATACAGCGTTCCTAAGCTATAGCACCGGCTACACACCGGGCGGCGTCAATACTAATCCGCAAATGATCGGT
Source organism: Cupriavidus basilensis OR16 (assembly GCF_000243095.1). GTDB lineage: Bacteria > Pseudomonadota > Gammaproteobacteria > Burkholderiales > Burkholderiaceae > Cupriavidus > Cupriavidus basilensis_D. The sequence goes on from NZ_AHJE01000002.1 coordinate 1,474, forward strand.
GGCCTGCCTGTCGGCCCCTACCTGAGCTATACACCAGAGAAGACTGGCAATATCGAGTTCGGGCTCAAAGGGCGCCTCGCCGAGCATCGCTTGAACTACACGCTTTCGCTCTACCACACATTGCTGCGCAACCAGCAGGTGCTGGACATGACCGACACCCAGGTCAAGAACATCGGCGAGACGCGCTACCAGGGCGTCGAACTGGCCACCGCTTACCAGTTCGCCGGCCCATGGAGCTTGCACGCCAGCTATGCGCTCAACACGACGCGGATCCAGAAGAGCAATGCCCCGGCGGCTGTGGGCAAGTCGGTTCCGTTCGTGCCGCGCGACACCGGTCGCATCGGGGTGCAGTACCGGGAGCGAATCGCCGGCGCCGACACGACGCTGCGCCTGGACATGAACCACGTCGGCCGGATCGAGGCCGACAACATCAACAGTTTCGGGCAGGCGAGCTATCAGACGTTCAGCTTGAGCGGCAAGGCTGACTTCAAGCATTGGTGGCTCGCCCTGAACATCAACAACCTGCTCGACAAGCAGTACTACAGCAATGTGATCGCCAATTCGCCGTTCGCGGGTACGCATACGGCCTTGTACGGAGAGCGGCGCACGATTCTGCTGACGGTCGGCGGTGCGTTCTGATGGCGCAGACCATGATCGACTTCTCCGCCCTGCCACGTAGCGGTGGCATCGCCACCAGCCTTGCCTTGGTACGTTCGTGGCCATGGCATCTGGCCCTTGCGTGCCTGGGCACGGCCATTTCCGGCCTGCTGAGTCTGCTGCCGTATCTGGTTGCCTGGCTCCTGCTGGCACAGATGCTCGGTTCCTCGGCCTCCGCACAGTGGTTCGCGTGGCTGATCCCCGCGCTTGTGGCGGGCTGGGCGCTGCGGCACGCACTGGCCTGCATGAGCAAGATCATCGCGCACCGCCTGGCCTTCACCGCCATCGCGCAGCTCAAGCAGTGCCTGTTCGACAAGCTCGAACGGGTGCGACTGTCGCACTTCGATCAGGCGCCAGCGGTGCAACAGAGCCAGCTCATCGGCCAGCAGGCCGATGAGCTGGAAGACGCGGTGGCCCACCTGCTTCCAGAGCTGACGGCGGCGACGCTCGTGCCGGCAGCGCTCGCCTGCCTGCTGCTTGGGCTCGATTGGCGCATGGGGATTGCATGCCTGTTGCCTTACTTCCTGGCGATCGCGTGCAGCCTTTACTCGATGTCGGTCGGCAAAGTCGCTGGACAACGCATGATGCAGGCATGGGGTGCGCTGGTGCAGAACCTTCATACGCTCCTGCAGCACCAACTGCTCCTGCGCACCTACAACCAGGCCGATACGGCGCAACGCCGTATCGACAATGCGCTGGAAATCTTCGAGGCACAATCGACGGCAGCGGTTCGTCAACCGCTTGGCCTGGCCGTGCTGTTCATGGTGCTGGGCACCAGCCCGCTCTCCAGCGTACTACTGGTCGGTGGCGCGCTGTATGCGAGGGACGCCCTGAGCCTGCCAACGCTGGCGTTCTTCTGCATCGTTTCTGTCGGTTTGGGCACGCTGTACAGCGATGTCTTCAGCTTCTTCCTTCGCCTGGGCAAGCTCAAGGCCATCTGGAAACGCGTGTTCGGCCTGCTCGACGGCGACGAACCGGCCTGGGGCACGCTCGGCCTGGTCAAGACACCGTCGGGGATCGAACTGCGCCAGGTCTGCAAGCAGCACGGCGAACGAAGCATCCTGACCGACATCACCCTGACGGTCAACCCGGGTCAGTCTCTGGCTCTGGTGGGCCACAGTGGCGCGGGAAAGACCACGCTGGCCAGACTCCTGCTGCGCTTCGACGATCCTGACTCCGGGAAGATTCTACTGGGCGGTCTGCCGCTTGCGGCCTACACCGAAACAGCACTCCGGCAGGCGGTCGTCTTCGTCAGTCAGCAGACCGAACTGTTCGCCGTCAGCGTAGCCGACAACATCCGCTTGGGGCGGCCCAACACGGACCTTGCCGCGGTCGAAGCGGTTGCTCGCCTGACCCTCTGCCATGAGTTCATCAGCGCCCTCCCCCAAGGCTATGAGACCGTCCTGGCGCCGGATGGCCGCGATCTGTCCGGCGGGCAACGCCAACGCCTGGCGCTGGCCCGCGCGCTGATGCTCGATGCGCCTGTGCTTGTGCTGGACGAAGCGCTGGCATTCAGTGACATCGAGAACGAAGTGAAGATTCAGCAGGCGATCACCCGGCTGGCCCGAGGACGGACCTTGATCGTCATCGCCCATCGACTGCCAACCGTTCGTACGCTGGACACTATTGCCGTGATGGCGCAGGGACACATCGTGGAGAAGGGCCGTCACGAGAACCTGATCGAAGCTGGAGGGACATACGCGATGCTCTGGCGGCAGATCGAACAAGCCCCCCGGAATCTGGAGCCGTCCCCATGAAGAAATGGTTCTTTCGATTGCTCGATGACTGCGCAATGCGCCCCCGGTTCTCCTGCTATATGCAACTCACTTGGTTCGACGTTCTACTCACCGCGCTGCCCCCTCTGGCCGCCGCCGAGTTCATCCGGGCGGCCTACCTGGCGAGCGGCTGGCCACAGGCCGGTCCGCTGTACATGGGAGTCGCCCTGCTGGCACCGTTCATTCGTCTGGGTGTGCAATGGCGAGCCCGGATGCTGGGCACCCAGGCGGTCTTCGGGGCCATCACGCTCTATCGCCGGCAACTGGTGCGGCGACTGTTGGCAGCGCCGCTGTGGCAGCTTCGCCGATGGCCGGAAAGCCAGATGCTCGATCGTCTGACCAGCGACGTCCGTCTGTTGCAGGAAGGCGTCTTCATTGTATTGGTGAGGCTCCAGGCCAATCTGTTGCTGGCCGCCATCTTGCTGCTGTACGTCGGCTACTTCCGGCCGCTCCTGCTCGGCGGCTTCCTACTCGTGTTGCTGCTGTGCGCTGTCTTGGCGTGGCGCCTGCTGTCGGCGCTTGAGAAGCGCGTCGATGTGCTCACCGGATGCAACGACGCGGTACAGGAAGCCTTAGCAGCCACGCTGGGAGGCATTCGCACGCTCCGCCTGTTCCGGGCGACGCGCCTTCCCGGCCTACAGCTCGATGCACTTCTGCGCCACCAGCAGGAAGCCCAGCAGCGCAGCGTGCCTGCCTTCGCCGTACGGGATCAGACGGTCAATGGCCTGCTCGAGCTGTGCCTGGTGGCGGCCCTGCTGCTAGCCTGGCGCTCGCAGGCCGACGCCAGCCTCGTGGCGGCGCTGCTGGTACTCCCGCTGGCCCATCACAACCTCTACTGCGCCTGGCAGGAATGGGCGCAGCTCAAGTGGACGCGGAAGGCGTGGCAGCGCATCCGGCCGATAGCGGACTTGCCCGGACAAACACAGGGCGACGGGCGCCGCCCACCGCCGGAGCATGCGGCAGTGACGCTAGACAACGTCAGCTTTGCCTACGCGCATCAGCCCGTCTTGAAGGCCGTCAGCGCCAAGTTCGCGACCGGTTCCCACAACGTGATCGTGGGCCGCAATGGCGCTGGCAAATCCACGCTGCTCATGGTGCTTGCCCGGCTCTACGACCACGATAGCGGGCAACTCCAGCTGGATGGCATCACAAGCCAGCAAATCCCACTGGAGGCCTGGCGCAGTCGCGTGGCGATGGTGCTCCAAGAGACCGCGTTGCTGCCGGGCACGCTGCGAGAAAACCTGTTGCTGGGCAAACACGACGCCAACGATGAGCAAATGCATGGGGCATTGGGGCTGGCTTGCTGCGATGACTTCGTCAGCCAATGGCCGAACGGCCTCGACACGGTCCTGGGCGAAGGCGGAACGCCGGTCTCCGGCGGCGAGCGGCAGCGCATCGCCATCGCGCGGGCGGTGCTCAAGGACGCGCCCATCGTGCTGTTGGACGAGGTCACCTCTGGCCTGGATAGCGCCAGCGCTGAACAGGTTCAGCACGCGATCCGCGCGTTGGCGAACCGCCGCACCGTCATCCAGGTCACGCACTCCTTGCAGCAAGCGGTGCACGCGGACCAGGTACTGGTACTGGACGATGGCGAAATCATTGAAACGGGGGACCACACCAGACTGTTGCAGGCGCGCGGAACCTACGCCGCGCTCTGGGAGCTGTTCCAGCAAAGCCTGAACTGGAGAGTCGCCCGCTAAGACGGGATTGCCTGAACGGAACGAGCGCTTCGAGCAGGGGCCGCCTCCCAGGAGGAGCAATGCCGAGCCTGGTTGCGTAGCGGCATCAAGAGGACGAGCGATGGGAACCAAGCAATGAAGACAATACAGGAAGTGACTCAACAGCACGCGGCGCAGCATGGCAAGCTGGTCATCTACCGGGAACTCGACAGTCGTGGCCAGGAGATTGGCCAGATCACCTTTGCTGAACTCCACCAGCGCGCCATGGCGGTGGCGCAGTATCTGCTGGCACAGCCGGACCCCGCGCCGTCGGTGCTCTTACTGTTTCCTCCGGGCATTGATTTCATGGTTGCCTTCGTTGGCACCATCATGGCCGGCAAGATTGCCGTGCCTACCGCCCGACCGGGAGCCGTAGGGCTCAAGCGAGCGCTCCCTCGTCTGCAGCGTATCGCCGCGGACTGCGCCGCACGCGCCATTCTGGCGGATGCCGGATTCGTGGATGACATGCGCGAGCATGGGAGGGGGCGTTGGCTCACTGAGCATCAATTGCTGCCGTGGCCAATCCCCACAGTGGACGCCTCGATCCCACTTCCTCCGCCCCAGCTCGATGCTGTCGCCTACCTGCAGTACAGCTCCGGTTCTACTGGAGCGCCCAAGGGGGTCATGATCACTCATCGCAACATTGCCGCTAACACCGCGGCAATCGAACGGCGGATGGGATGCCCTGGCCGCGTGGTGTCCGTTGAATGGATGCCGCATTTCCATGACTACTCGTTGGTCAATGGCCTGCTACTGGCGCTCTACGCCGGGGCTGAGCATGTGATCCTTCCGTCGATGACGCTTCTGCGCGCACCGCAGGTATGGCTGCAGACAGTGTCGACCTATCGCGCATGGCGCAGTGGCGGGCCGAATTTCGCCTACCAGCAATGCGTCGACCGGATCGCCGATGCCGATATCGTGGGACTGGATCTATCGCATTGGAAATGGGTTCACTGTGGTGCTGAGCCGATCAAGGCCGCCACGGTCGAGGCATTTCTGCGTCGATTCGCTCCGGCGGGCCTTTCCCCGGACGCGTTCCACCCTGGGTATGGCATGGCCGAGGCAACTCTGTTTGTTACCAGCACTTGCCTTGGTGATGCCTGGCGCGCCTCGCCGGTGAGGCCGAGTGACCGCCAATCATTGACGGTTTCTTGCGGAGTGCCTGCGGCGGGACTTGCCCTCCGGATTGTCGACCCGCAAGCCCAACGGGTCCTGCCAGAAGGCCAGGTTGGGGAAATCTGGTTATCCACGGACAACCCGAGCGTGTCACCCGGCTACTGGCAGGCGGAGGCGCTCAACCGTGAGGTCTTCCAGGCGCGGCTGGAAGGGACATCCGGCGAGTACCTGCGCACCGGTGACCTCGGATATCTGTGTGCAGGCGAGTTGACCATCAGCGGGCGCTTGAAGGACCTCATGATCTTCCAGGGGCGCAACATAGTGCCCACCGATATCGAATGGTTGGCCCAGTCGGAATGCCAGTGGCTGCGCACGGATGGCGGTGCGGCCTTCGCGATGGATGACGCATTGTCGACACGACTGGTGCTGGTGCAGGAAGCGGACAAGCGTTGCCCCGAGAATTGTCTGCCTGGCTATGCACACGCCATTCAGCAGACCCTCGCCCTGCACCTTGGCCTGACCCTGGATGAAATTGTGTTCATCCGCACGGGAAGCCTGCCGAAAACATCCAGCGGAAAGATCCAGCGAAGGGAATGTCGAGAGCTCTTCACGCAAGGGACGCTGCCAGTCCTGTTTCGTTACCAACGCGATGGCCACGGCAAAACTCCAAGTACCCCACCTTACGACACACCGCTTGATGCACTGCGCGAGCTTTTGGCAGCCCAGCTTGGTTGTGGACTGGAACAGGTCGACGTTGCCCGCAGCCTGTTTGACTTCGGGATGGATTCACCAGCCCTCGTGCTGTTCCACGAGCGAATCCATCGACAGCACCCGGAATGGGCCCTCGACGTCACCGACCTCTTTCAATGCGCATCCCTCACGAACCTCGCCGACCTTGTCGGCGGCGGCCAGACCCTGGGCGAAGACACGTGCGATGGGCAGCGCGCCAGGCGGACTCAACAGCGCAATCGCCGCCGCATGAGCGACGGGCTCGACAACTGACTGGAGCAGCTATGGACGATACCCGGGATCTACTGAAACAACACCCCGACGCAATCGCGATTGTCGGTATGTCCGGACGCTTCTCTGGCGCAGCGGACCTTACGGCATTCTGGGACAACCTGTGCGCTGGACAGGAAGGCCGCCAGGTATACAGCCGCGACACCCTGCTGGCCAATGGCGTTGCCCCGGTCGTGCTTGACGACCCAGCTTACGTGAAGGCGGGCATGCCGATGGCTGACATCGACTGCTTCGACGCCGAGTTCTTTACGATCAGCGCCAAGCAGGCGACTTGGATGGACCCGCAGATCCGCCTGTTTCTTGAAGTCTGCTGGCATGCGATGGAAGATGCCGGCTATGACGTGACGCGGCTTGGCAAGAAGCTGAGAAGCCACAACCTCGCGCAGTGGCTGGAGGTCCTTACCGGAAACGACAAGGACTACCTGAGCACCTGGGTAGCCTACAAACTAGGGTTGCGCGGCCCCAGCTTGAACATTCAGACCGCATGCTCGACGTCGTTGGTGAGCGTCGCCACGGCCTGCCACAACCTGCTGGCCTATCAATGCGACATGGCGCTGGCGGGTGCCGCCGCGTTGACCCTTCCGCACGGCCAAGGCTATCTCTATCAAGCCAACACCATCCTGTCGCCGGATGGACACTGCCGCCCCTTCGATGCCGACGCGGCCGGCACAGTGATGGGCAATGGTGTGGCCGCAGTGGTGTTGAAGCGATTCGAGGACGCCATCCGCGACGGCGACCACATCGATGCGCTCATTCTGAGCGCTGCCGTCAACAACGACGCGCAACGCAAGATGGACTTCATGGCGCCCGGGATTGAAGGCCAGGCAGAGGTGATCCGCATGGCGCATCGTCTTGCCGAAGTCACCCCGGAAAGCATCGATTACGTCGAGGCGCATGGTACCGGTACCCGCCTGGGCGATCCCATCGAGTTTCGGGCACTGCAACTGGCGTTCGGCGCGGGTCAGCACCGCGCCCGCCCGTGCGCCATCGGAGCCGTCAAAGGCAACCTCGGGCATCTCAATACCGCCGCCGGGATGGCTGGGCTGATCAAGACGGTCCTCGCGCTGCGACATGAGATGCTGCCACCGACCTTGCACTACCGCAGTCCTAATCCCCAACTGGCCCTGGACGACGGCCAGTTCTTCGTCAATGATCAGTTGCGCCCCTGGCTGCGCGAGTCGGGACGCGCGCGCCGCGCTGGGGTTAGCGCCTTTGGTTTTGGTGGTACCAACGCGCACCTGGTGCTGCAGGAGGCGCCCGCGGTGGGCAGGACGGACGACCGCGCAACGCCGCAACTGTTTACCCTCAGCGCCCGCGATCCGGCAGCCTTGGAACGCTATCGGCAGCAAACCATCGATTGGTTGGCAGACCGGGGGTGCACCGCCAACCTGGATCAACTCAGCTACACCGCGGCCAAGGGACGCAAGGTGTTTCCCTACCGGCTCGCCGTGGTCGCGCAGACCACCGGTGAGCTCGCTGCCGCCTTATCGAAGGCGTCCGCAACGCAGGCTAGGTCAGGTGGCAAGACGGCTTGGGTCTTCACGGGACAGGGGGCGCAGTACGAGGGCATGGCACAGGGTCTCTACGATCACGATCCAGCCTTCCGCGAAGCGGTCGATCACTGCTGCCGCGCCATCCCCGAGCGCGAGATGCTACCCATCGCCGGATGGCTGTCGGGCAATCTGCCGATGGCAGAGGCTTTGACGCGTGCCTCCAGCCTGCAACCGCTCCTGTTCACCGTCCAGTACGCGTTGGCCGCGGCATGGCGTCGGGCCGGCGGCAAACCGGACGTCCTTCTCGGCCACAGTCTGGGCGAATATGTAGCCGCTTGCCTGGCTGATGTGATGTCGCTGGAGACGGCAATGGCCATGGTTTGCCTGCGTGGACGCCTGCTAGACAGCCTACCCGCCGGCGGCGGCATGCTCGCCGTGCAAGCGCCCGCAGCGACCGTCCGCACCTACCTGAGCGATGGCTTTGCGCTGGAAGTCGCTGCGGACAACGGGCCACAGCAGGTCGTGGTGTCCGGCGAGGTCGAAGAACTTTCCAGGCTGAAGCAAGCCTTGGCCAAGGCACAGGTCGAATCCGTTGCATTACCTGTAACGCATGCCTTCCACTCGCGCCTAATGGACCCCATCCTGGACGCATTCGAATCGGGCCTGAGCCACTTCAGCTACCGCCCACCGGCCATCCCGCTGCTGAGCAATCTGAACGGACGGCCGCTAGAGCGTGCACCGGATGCGCGCTATTGGCGCGACCACCTGCGTCAGTCCGTGCAGTTCTGCGCCATGACGGAGCAGTTGCCGAGCCTGGGAGTCGGCCACGCGTTGGAGATCGGCCCGAAGCCATTGCTCAGCGGTCTCGTCGGTCGAGTGCTCGCGCGCGGATGCGTCCCTGGGCTGGTGGAAGCCGAGTCGGGCCACACGGCATGGCTGCGCCAGGTCGGTCATGCGTTCTGCACCGGTATGCTGGCCGACACCGGGGGGTTGTTTGCGCAGGGACAACGCCTTGCTTTCCCAGGCTATCCGTTTTCGCGATCGCGCTTCTGGGCTGTCCAGGAGACCGGTCAAGCAGAGCGACTTCTTCATGCTCGGCGGCAACTCCTTGGCCGCCATTCAGATTCGCGCCGCTGTCCAGCGCGACCTCGCCATCGAACTGCCGATGGCGCAGATGATGAAAATGCGCACCTTGGGCGAAGTGGTCGATGCCATTGCCGCGGTACTGGAAGCCGAAGCGGAAAGCGAGGTGAAAGTATGAACGACGTTCTCTCGACCCAAGCACGGGCATTGCTCGAGCGGCGGCTTGCTGGACGGAAAAGCGACTCGGCAGCCACGCGTCACCCTGTACTGCGGCCTGATCAGCCCAACCGCTACGCGCCTTTCCCGCTGAACGACATGCAGCAGGCCTATTGGATCGGCCGGCAGGGCGATGACCAGACAGGCATGCACTACTACATGGAGCGGCGCACAGCGGACCTCGATTTTTCGCGATTCTGCCAGGCATGGGAGCGCATGGTTGCCCGCCACGACATGCTCCGCGTGGTGATCTCTGCGGCAGGCCTGCAACGCATACGTGAGCACGAGCCTGGCGCGGGCCTGCCGCAACGACACGATCTGCGGTACCTCTCAGCCCGCGAGCAGGAAGAAGCACTGTCCGTGATGCGTGAGGCGCTCGCCCATCACAAGGCCGATCTCACTCAGTGGCCTCACCATCAGTTGCATTGGTGCGACCTCGGTGACGGACAGGGGTGCCTGCTGATGAGCCTCGATATCTGGTGCATCGATGGCCAGAGCATACAAACGCTGATCAACGAACTGGCCTGCAGCTATGCCGACCCCGGTTGCGCACTGCCGGCCCTCTCGATGACCTTCCGCGACTACGTCTTGGCCAGCCAGGCCTTCGAGCAGGGGCCGGCCTATGCGCAGGCGCTGGACTACTGGCGGCAGCGCCTTGCGCACCTGCCCGCGGCGCCGTCCCTGCCACTCGCCAGTTCGACCGAGGTATCGTCGCCGCCGACGTTTGCACGCTGCGACATGACGTTGACGGAGTCGCAGACCCAAGCCATCCGAACGCTGGTGGCCGACCAGGGCTTGACGCTGGCGACGCTTCTGGCGGCCTGCTACGCAGAGGTGCTGGCGCGCTGGTCGGGCAGCCGGCATTTTGTCTTGAACATGCCGCGATTCAATCGCAAGCCGATTCACCCGGACATCTATTCAGTGCTGGGGGAGTTCGCGACGTTCACGCTGCTGGAGGTCACGCTGAACAACCGTCTCAGCTTCGGCGAGCGCGTGGCGGCCACGCAGGAGCAACTCTGGCTCGACATGGAGCACGACGCGGTATCCGGCGTTCGTGTGCTCCGCGAGCTCAACCAACACAATGGCGGCCGCAACCACGCGCCAGCACCGATAGTTTTCACATCCCTGCCAGAGATCGTCAGTGGCTCCGACAACCTGCGCAGCGAGGCGGCGGCCCTGGGCGAGCTGACATTCAGCCTGAGCCAGACGCCCCAGGTCTGGCTGGATTGCCAGTACTACCAGGTGGCAGGCCGCCTGCACCTGAACTGGGACTATCTGGCCGGTCGGTTCCCGGTTGGTATGGTCGAGGACATGTTCCGAGCTTTTTCCGACCTGGTTCAACGCCTGGCTGCGGCCAACGGCGCACTCCTATTGCGGGAAACCAGTGTGGTTGCCCTGCCAGTGGAACAGCTTACGCAGCGCCGGGCAGCCAATGCGACCGAGCGGACGTGGCCGCAGGTTTCTCTGGCCAAGCGCTTGCTGCTGGCCGCCACGCGCTGGTCAGACAATCTCGCCCTGGTGGCCGATGGGCAGTCGTTGAGCTACCGCCAGCTGTTCGAGCGCGCCGGTGCTCTTGCAGAGCTTCTGCGCCGTGAGCGCGGGCGCGTCGCCATTCGGCTTGGCAAGGGCGTCGATCAGATCATCGCCACCGTTGCCTGCCTGCTCGCCCGGCGCTGCTACGTGCCGCTCGACATCGAACTACCGGCGCAACGACAGTGCGCGATAGCGGAGCGGGCGCGTGCCGAGCTGGTGTTGACCCATGACTGGTTGCCCGTTTGGGGCGGGATCGGCCGTGCACTGGCCGCCAGCCAGTGGCCATGCAGCCAAACCAAGCCGCCTGTGGATGACCGACCCTGGATCGGTGACGCCGAAATCTATCTGCTGTTCACCTCCGGCTCGACCGGGGAGCCCAAAGGCGTGCCGATCACCCAACGCGGGGTGATCAACCTGCTGGAGCACAATGCGAAGTGGCTCGGTTTGACGGCCAGCGACCGTGTCTTCGGCGTGTCGGCGCTCCATCACGACATGTCGGTGGCCGAGTTATTGCCCTGTCTGACCCAAGGGGCGGCACTGATCCTTCCCGGACACGCCGAGCGGCGCGATCCCGGGCGATGGCTCGCCTTGATGCAGGCGCACAGAGTCACCTATTGGAGCTCAGTGCCGGCGCTGGCGGAGATGTTGCTGGAGCGCGCCGACCAGCAGCAGGCAGTTCTGGATACGCTGCGGCAGGTAACGCTGGGCGGCGACTGGCTGCCCCCGAGCATCAGCCAACGATTCCGGTGCGTCGCACCGAATGCCACGGTCCATAGCATCGGCGGACCGACAGAAATCACGGTCTGGAACATCACCCATACGCTCCAGCCCAACGATGATCTGCGGGCGACCATTCCCTATGGGAAGCCAATTTCCAATAGCCGCCTCTACATTGTCGACGAAGACGGCGAAGACTGCCCGGTATGGGTATGCGGCGAGATGGTCTGCGCGGGTGACGGCGTCAGCCCCGGCTACCTGGAGCAGGACCCGAGTCGACCCAATGCATTCGGCCCTCTGGACGGGCGCGAGACGCACTGCTATCGCACGGGCGACCTCGGTCGCTACATGCCGGATGGCAGCATCGAGTTCGTCGGCCGGCGTGACAGCCAGGTAAAACTGCACGGTGTGCGCATCGAACTGGGCGAGATCGAGGGCGTACTGCAACGCCATCCCGCAGTGAACCGGGCGGTCGTCGAACTGCGCCACACCCCGCACGCACGGTTGGTCGCCTGGTTCGATGGCGAGGTGGACGCAGAGGTACTCAGGGCACATGCCAGCGCACACCTGCCTGCCCCCCTGGTCCCCAGTTCATGGCAGTGCTGCGACGTGTGGCCGATCAGCGCCAATGGCAAAGTGGATCGGCGCGCCTTGTCCGCCAGGCCGCTGCAAGCCGAGGCCCCATCAGCGACGCAATATCTGCAAGGATCGTTGGAGCAATGGCTGGCGGACTGCTGGGCACAGGTACTCCAGCAGACGGTAGTCTCCAGGGAAGCCAACTTCTTCCATCTGGGTGGCGATTCCCTCCTGGCCGCGCGCATGCTGGGGACCATCGAAGCGCAGAGCGGCGTACGTCTGCCTGTCCAGCAAATATTCGCCACGCCGACCTTGTCCCGGCTCGCCGAACAGATCGAGCACCAGTTGACGGCGCAGGGAAGATCCGCGAATGGCTGGAACCCCATCGCATCCGCCGGATTCCCGCCCCGCGACACCCAGGCCGCGCCGCTGTCCTGGTCTCAGCGCGGGCTCTGGCTGATCGAACAGCGACAGCCCGGCACCGCCGCCTACACCTTGCCGCTATTCTTCGCCTTGGACGGTCCGCTCGATGTAGCGAATCTCTGCAACGCCGTGAATGCGGTGCTGGCCGGGCACGAGATCCTGCGCAGCCGCTTCGGCTTCGACAGCGCAGAGCTACGACCCTACTTGCTACCAGACGCTGCACCTCCCCAGATACAGGTGACCACGTTATCGCCCGGTGAGGACATCTCGGCTTGGTTGGTCGGCCGGCGTCCTGATGCAGCAGACTGCGGAGGTCTACGCCGCGCTGTTGAAAGGCCAAGCCATAGAGCCGCCCGTGCTCCGATTCGGCGACTTTGCGAGTTGGCAACATGGGCAGGCGGATGACCCGGTAGCAAAAGCGTTCTGGGACCGTCAACTGGTGGAGCTGCCTGTGCTGTCGCTGGCCACCGACAGGCCACGCCCCGCGCAAATGGACTGGACCGGCAGCAGCGTGAACCTTGCCCTCGACGAGAAGCTGGTGACCCAATTGGAAACGTTGGCAACGCAGCACAATGCCACACTGTTCATGGTATTGCTGAGCACCTACCAACTGCTTCTTGGGCGCTATAGCCAGCAGGACGAAGTGGTTGTCGGGACCTATGTAGCGGGACGCGAGCACCCCGCCAGCCTGGATATGCTGGGCTGCTTCGTGAACAACGTGATCATGCGCACGCCCTGGGAACCGAAGCAGCCATTCGACGACTTCCTGCGGCAGAATCGCGAGAGGATCGTGACAGCGCTCGCCCACCAGCACTACCCGTTCGAGCGCCTCGTCGCTCAGGCCGGGACAGCACGCGACGACGGTCGCCATCCCCTGTATCAGGCGGGCTTCGCGATGCGGCCGAGGCATCGCTGGCCAACGCTGGCAGGGGGCCTTCGATTGCGGCAACTGCCGCCGCCACTGCATACCGCGCACATGGACCTCGACCTGTACGTGGCGCAGGATACGGGTGGTCTCTGGCTTGAGCTCAACTATCTGACCAGCCTGTTCGATGGCGACCGGATGCAACGGCTCCTGGAGCACTACCGTTGCCTGCTTGAAGCGATCGTCGCACGACCGCAGGAACGGCTCGTAGACCTTCGCTATTGGCCAGAACAATCGCTCATGCATTCGTCCGCACAGTCAGACGCCACGATTGACCTGCCTGAACGACTGCTTCGCGCCTTGCAACAGGGCGCAGATCGATGCGCGTTGTATGACGGAGGCCAACAAACTAGCTTCGCACAACTGCTTTCGCGTAGTCAGGGACTGGCTGCGGGACTACTTGCCCGCGGTGTCGCCCCCGGCGCGGTAGTCGGTGTCTACCTACCCCGCTCCTCTACGCAGATCTGCACCATGCTGGCCATTCTGTTTGTGGGTGCGGTCTATCTACCCCTGGACCCTGACTATCCGCCCGCGCGAATCGAAGCCATGCTGTCCCAGGCCCGGCCGGCACTCTTGGTCAGTGATGATGCGATCAAGGGAGGGTTGGCGCAGTCCTATGCCAGTGCCGCCATCGACTGGCGGCTTCTGGAGGCCCCTGCACCGACGCCCCCTCTGTGCTGCCAGCCGCTCCCGCAGGCGCCAATGTACTTGCTGTTCACGTCCGGCTCGACCGGTACGCCCAAGGGACTGTTCGGAAACTGGCTTACCGCACAGAGCAGGACGCGCTGGCTAGCGCAGACGTATCCGCTGCACGCCGACGATTGCTGCGCAATCCGCACGCCGCTGAACTTCGTCGATTCGCTGTGGGAAATCCTCGACCCCTTGCTCGCCTCCTGCTCCTGCGTGGTGCTACCCACCAGCCTGGTCATTGAGAGTCGACGGCTGCTGACGATGATGCTGGAGTACTCGGTAACTCGCATGGTGATTGTCCCCAGCTTGATTCGCACTTGGTTGCGCGACGCTCCGGAGCTGCTCGCCTCCTGGCAATCGCTGAACCTGCTGCTGAGTAGTGCGGAAGCGGCGAATACGGACGAGGTTGAGACGTTGTATCGGGCATTGCCGAACCTACGGTTCGTGAACTGCTACGGTAGTTCGGAGGTCGCGGATGTCACCGCCTACCAGTGGCCGCGACCGCCGTCGCGGGACGACCAGCGGGTGCTCGGCAAACCGATCGCAGGCAACCAGATCCATCTTCTGGACAAGTGGGGCCACGCCGTGCCTCCCGGAAACTGCGGGCACATTCACGTCGGCGGCGACCAAATATTCTCGGGGTATCTGCGGCTGGCACGACAGCAAGCAGTAGAACCGGGCAGCCCGCCGTTCGGCCCATTGTTCGCCATGGGAGACTGGGGCTATCAACGCGCAGACGGTAAACTCGTCTTCCAGGGGCGCCTCGACGACCTCGCGAAGATCCGCGGCAACCGAGTGGAACTCGCCGAAGTGAACCATCACCTGGCAGCGGCGATGGCCGGCGGACACGCCGTGGCGCTCGTTGCACCGGACCCGCATGGCGGGATGCAGCTGGTTGCTTGGCTTGAGGCGGCAATGGACTGCCATCCAACGCTGGCGGCGGAGGTTCGCGAGGCATTGTCTCGGCAGCTGCCGGCGTACATGGTGCCGACCCGGTTTGAAGTGATCCCACATTTGCCGCGCCTGCCCAACGGGAAAGTCGACCGTGGTTGCTTGCTAGGTAGCCTGACGTGGTCGCGGGAGGCACCCGCTTACACCTTGAACGACAGTCAGCAGCGCCTAGCCGAGATGATCGCCCCACTGATCGGGTGCGACGCCAGCAGTCTCGATCCGCGCCGCGGGCTCTACGAGATGGGGCTGAACTCCTTGTCCTTGGCAAGCCTCCACGCCAAGCTTCAGGCCGTCTATCCCTCAGCTGTCGAACTGAGTCTCACAGAGTTGTTCCAGTACAGCACCATCGACCAACTGGTGCGGCGCCTCGAGGGAGTGGTTGAGGAGGATAGCGTCCTCACGTCCGTCATCCCACGATCTGGGCGTGCAGAGCGATTCAGAATTCGCATTCGCGGCGACGAAACCAAGGATGAGCGAGCATGAGCTTGAATCATTTGACTTCATGGGCAGCCGACAGCGAGCGGGATTGGGCTGAGCAGATCGACGGACTGATCCGGCAGCACCGCCTAGAGAAGGCTCCGCCCGAAGGCCCGCTCTCCGACATCTGCAAGATACCGCAGATACCGCGTCAAGCCATGGCGCTGAACCCATATCTGGAGCGATTGCAACAGGATGGGCTGGCCGGCGCCGCGCGCATGCACCACGGTCGCTGTCTCGGCCATATGACCTCGCCCCTGCCCGGCTTCATGCCTCAGTTGGCGCGACTGGTCGCCTCGCTCAACCAGAACCTGATGAAGACTGAATCGTCCGGTCGACTGACCACGCTTGAGAAGCGAACGCTGCTCATGTTGCACAGGGCTGTCTTTGACCTCAAGGAGTGCGACTACGCCGCCATGGAAGCGGATAGCCAGAGCACGCCCGGGTTGGTCACCAGTGGCGGTACTGTGGCGAACGTGAGCGCAATGTGGTGCGCCCGCAAGCGCAGTCTGGATGGCCCTGACGGCTGGTGGCGCGAGATGCAGTGCCAAGGCTATCGCGGTGCCGTGGTCATCGGCTCGCAGTTGATGCACTACTCGTTCGAGAAAGCCATGGACCTGCTAGGGCTGGGAGCCAATAGTCTGCTCAAGGTCGACGTGGACCAGAACGGGGCGATGCGCCTGGACCTGCTCGACGAGGTCCTTTCAGCCTGCCACGCGCGCCGACGCAAAGTACTCGCCATCGTCGGAATCGCGGGCAGTACGGACTTCGGAAGCATCGATCCGCTGGAAGAGCTAGCGAAGCGTGCTCGCATGGAGAACGCGCACTTCCATGTCGACGCGGCATGGGGTGGCCCCCTCCTCTTCTCCGACAAGCACGCTGACCTGCTTTGCGGAATTGAGGCGGCCGACACCGTGACGCTGGATGCACACAAACAACTCCTGACGCCGGTAGGGTGCGGGGTGCTGCTGTATCGGGAATGCCATCTTTCGCGCACGCTCATGACAACGGCGCCCTATGCAGTCCGCCCAGGGTCGGCCGACGCAGGGCGTTTCACGTTGGAGGGATCACGGCCGGCCAACGTGATCTATCTGCATGCGGTCTTGCACCTGATCGGCCGACGAGGCTTCGCCCATTTGATCGAGCACAGCTTCGAGCGGGCCAGGGCCCTGGCCCGGCGCATCAGCGCTCGCAGGGAGCTCGAACTGTTACTGGAGCCAGTCAGCAACCTGGTCGTATTCCGCTATCTACCGGAGCATTGCCGGTCTGGAACCAGCAGTGCCTGCGAAACGGCAATCAATGAGTTGAATACGCGCTTGCACAAGGAGATGAGACGCTCCGGATGCGCGTTCCTATCTCGTACGGAGCGTGCGGTACCTGGGCGCCACGGCCCGCTCACGGTCATGCTGCGAGCGGTGATGTACAACCCCTTGTGCGAACTCGATGACGTCGAACCGTTACTCCAGGAGGTCATAACGACCGGCAAGAAAGTAGAAGCGCTCGGTCTTGCCAAGCCCCATGTCATGGAGCGTATCGATGGATGATGTCAGGATCGCCATTGCCCCGCGCAAACACTCCGCGATCAGGATGTACTGCCTGCCGTGCGCAGGCGGTAGCGCCGATGTGTATCGAGAATGGGACGCCTTGATGCCGGATTGGATCGCGGTGTGCCCCATCGAACTGCCTGGACGGGGCAGACGGTTTGGAGAACCGCTTTGTGCGGACGCTCGGTCCCTGGCGACGTCCCTGCTCGGGCAGATCCGGGCCGCGGGACCCGCTCCCTTCGTCCTGTTCGGACACAGCATGGGCGCGCTCTTAGCCCACGAGATCGCGCTGCAGATGCAAGCCAGCGGTCGCCTCGCCCAACTCGCGTTGCTGATCCTGTCGAGCCGGGAACCCCCGCACTGCCGCGCAGATGTTGACGAACTCAGGAGTACGTTACCCGCACCACAGTTCCTGGACCAAGTGCGGCGCTACGGAGGGCTGGCACCTGCTTTGGAGTCGAGTGCGGAGCTTCTGGAACTCTTCCTGCCCGTGTTTCGCAACGACTTCGCTCTGGTGGATCGCTACCGTTTCAAGGCCGCGAAACCACTGGCCTGCCCACTGCTTGCAGTATGCGGTGACATCGAACCGGATTTCACCCCACAGCAACTGCAGGCCTGGGAGGGTTACAGCAGCCGCTGGCTTGGCTCGCGTCGCTTTGCCGGCGGCCACTTCTATTTCAGCGACTCCTCTGTGCGTGCTCAGCTGCTTGACTGCGTTCGACTGACGGTCGCGGAGCACTGTACTGGCCGTTTGACCTGGTAAATACACGAGCATGCCATCGGCAATGGAAATCAACGTCTAGAAGGAGTTTGGATCATGATCAAAGTAGTCTGCGCAAAACTGCATGGCATTGCGGTGACCGGTGCGGAGCTCGACTACCACGGATCGATCACACTGGATCCGGATCAGTGTAAACGCGTGGGCATCCTGCCTTTGGAGTTTGTCGACATCTGGAACAAGTCCAGCGGTGCCCGCCTATCGACCTACGTCATCTATGGCGAGCCAGGCTCGCGTTGTTGCGTGTTGAACGGTGCGGCAGCAAGGACTTGCCAGAAAGGTGATCGTGTCATCATCTGCGCTTCGAGGTACATTCAGCAGGACACTGATCTGTACACGCTGAAGCCAAGAGTGCTGACCTTCGGCGCCGACAACGAAGTCACCGAAGTTCTACGTTACGACGTCCAGGAGTCAACCTCGAGACGTTTCGAGTTTTCCGTGCATTGCGAGGCTCGCACCAACGAAACCGGACGGCGCCTCGTCAACGTGGATTTCGCCGCGTTGGCCAAGGATCTCAAGGCCCGCGGGCTCAGCGACCTCGTCGTTGCCGACATGCTGGCGAAGCATATGGGCTATCCCAGTTGAGGGTACGACTGCCGCAAGGAGTGGTTCGAGCGGAAGAATCGGCTATCAGCACAGCTCCGAGTGAAGCATCAGGATGGAGCAACCTTGAGCAGCACCTGAATCTACCGCAAGAAATCCGTTTCAGCTGTTTGCCAATACAACCCCACCTTCTCGGAGCGACTGCCGCTGTGCGACTGCCGGCCAGCTTGCACAATGCCGTCGCGAAGCGGCAACGTGAGTTTCTTGCCGGTCGGGACTGTGCGCAAAAGGCATTGAGGCTTGCCGGATGCCCGGGCGTTGCGGTCTTGCCGATTGGCCTGGACAGACTGCCGGTATGGCCGACCGGTTGGGTTGGGAGCATCAGCCACTGCGCAACGATGGCATGTGCCATAGTTGCATCCAAGACCCGCTATAGGGCACTTGGCATCGACGTCGAGTGCATCATGTCCGAAGAACTGAGCACAGAGCTTGGGGAGTTTGTCGCAACAGAGGCCGAACTGGCGCATTTCGCCGGGCTTGGGAGGCCACTAGGCGTTACGTTGGTGTTCTCGGCCAAGGAAGCCCTGTTCAAGGCATTGTACCCGGAAGTCAGACGTGTTCTAGACTTCGACGCCGCACGTGTACGCGGTGTGGGGACGGATGAAATCGTGCTTCAGCTTGCTGTCGACTGGAACCGTTCATGGCATGCGGGAAGGCTCATAAGCGTACGCTTCGCCGTCAGCGGAACGGCTGTCCATACCGTTGTGTATTTTCGTGACGGTGTCGGCAAAATCTAATGCATGCTTGCCGGGCCTCTGAGACATTCAGCAGATCCCGTTGAGCAAGCACCCTGTGCTACATGTGATGCCAAGTAGCGCAGAGTGGTAGCCGGTTGCGATTGGCAATTCAGATTGGTCTGATCGAAGATTTTTCGTCCATCGCCGCGCTTGGTCACAAACTCGTCGGCATCATAAAGCGCTTTGACGCCATCCAGGTCGAGGTAAGTTTTGAACAACGGCATGACCGTCAGCACGTTGTATGGCTGCCAGCAACTCTCCCGCCGCCGCCGGATGATCTGCGCCTCTTCAGCACTCCTGCGGGCGCCAACCGCCCCTGCAACAGGGGGGTCCGGGCCGTTCGCGGCAGTTCCCACGTCTTGGAGCTGCGCCACGCTAAGTGCGAATCGTACTGCGCTGCACCTGCTGGGGCTGCGCGAAGGGCGTTTGTCGACCTTGAACGTCATTAGCAACCAGCAAAAGCGAACGTTTCCAAACATTCCAACAGCGTTTGAATGAACAGCCGCAGCGGGTGCCAACAACACGGCCACCAGACTCCGTCACGGTTTCCGACTCCCCGTACGCGCACGGGCCCTGCGGCGCGCCCCTGACCAAAGCAGCGCTAGCAGGCCATGCGATGACAAAATCCGATCGCCAGCCAGCATCTCCGATGGCAAGGCGTGCCAAGCAGTGTTCGGATTACGATGATGCTGCAGGTGAAGGTTGATGTGATATGGCCAGATGAATAGCCGCCCAAGCCATCCCACGTGCCACGCGTAGGTCCAGTGGTCCCAATCCGGCGTGACGTTCGGTCCGCCGCTGTGCTCCGCGAAGCTGCGTATCTTTTGCAGCAGGACACCGACGGTCCCGATCGCCAGGATGACGCCCACAGTTATCGCCGCGGCCAGCATCGGACCGGTCGGGCGGACGAATCGCCCACCGGCTTTTCGGTAAGCGCGCATCGTGCGCAGCGTGTTGAGCATCAATACGTCGCCGAGCAACTGCCTGACGAGCGATATCGTATCGAGCGGCCGGAAGCGCCACGGCTGGTTCCGATACAAAAAGCGGCGCTCGGGATCCTGTTCGGTGCCGACATGCCGATGATGCGCAAGATGCAAGGGGCGATAGAATTCGATTGGGACCGTACCAGGCACGCCAATCGCGACATTGATCAGAAAATCGTTGCAGCGCCGATGCCGGCTCAGATGGTAGTGCGCGGCATCGTGGTACAGGATGAAGAGCGCGTGCTGCCGCGTAGCAATGATGGCGAAGGCCACCGGATAAAGCCACCAGGTGCCGGCGGCAAGCGCTACGCGCAGCGTCACGACAATGCATAGCCATTCCACCAGGATCATTGCCGTCGTGCGCAAATCCACTCGCAAGCGCAGCAGGCCGGCCGTTGCCGCACCGGCCAGCACGCCCACCGCGGCGCCGCAGGCCACATCGTAGGACAGATGCTGCCCGGTGGTCAGGACGGCCACCATCAGCAAGGCACTCCATATCGCGAAGAGCCATGCGCTGCGCTCACGCAGGATGGCCAGCAGCACGCTAATCGCCACCGGCAACGCAACATGGCCGCTGGGCACCGCCGCCAGCGGCGAATCGATGCGATGCAGCCAGGCAAGCCAGCCTGAGTCGGCCACCGGCCGGACAATCGCAGTCGGCCAGAACAGGTGGCTGACGAGACAGGCAATGGCAGCGATTGCCCCAGCAAAAAAGGCCGACAGCAACCAGTCGCTCTTACGGCCAAGCCACACCAGTGCCGGCATCACCAGCAGATAGCTCAGATAGAGCGGTATGGTGGCCGGCAGGATCGGCGTCCATGTATCGAGCACGGAGGGCCGAACGATCCGCACCGGTCCCAAGGGGAAATGCGTAACGAAGAAATACAGCACCCCAGACACGAACAGGTAGGCCAGGAGCCATGTCATGGGTCTGGCCATGGACATCGTGCCGGCAGATTGGCGACTCGAAGACATCTTCATCGCGGCAAGATTCTGGTAATCGGACGGGTATCATAACAAGCTGTCCAGTCATGCAAAATTCACCCATGCGCCTTCACGCTACGCCCATTGAACGCGCCACCTTGAGCGCAGACCAGATCGATCGGATGTTCGCGCTCTACTCGGCGTCATATTGCGACGCCCACCGGGATATCTTCGATCAGGATCTCTCGGACAAGACACATTGCATCATCCTGCGCGATACCGAGGACGTGATTCAAGGATTCTCAACGCTGAAGCTCTACACCGCCACATGGGGCGGAACCTCGCAGCGGGTGATTTTCTCGGGCGACACGATCATCGATCCGGCGCACTGGGGTAGCCAGCAACTGGCCTTCGCGTGGATTCGCCTCGCAGGCCAGATCAGCCGGCACGCGCCCGGCGTACCACTCTACTGGCTCCTGATATGCAAGGGGCACCGTACTTACCGCTACCTGCGCGCGTTCGCGCATGACTACGCACCGCGCTGGGACGCCGCCACGGCGCCATCCATGCAGGCGTTGATAGATCATCTGGCGACCCAGCGGTTTGGCGCGGCGTATGGCGGCGACACCGGGGTTCTTTCGTTCGCCACGCCACAGGGGCGGCTCACCCCGGAGCTGGCGGAAGTGCCCGACGCCCATCGACGGCTGCCGGATGTCGCGTATTTCCTCGTGCGCAATCCGCACTATGCAAGCGGCGACGAGCTAGTCTGCCTGTGCGAACTGTCGTCGGCCAACTTGCGGCCGATGGCGCGCCGCTTGTTCTGCTCCACGTAGGCCGCACGATGCAGATCCGGCGCGCGCGGCCCGCGGACAATCCGCGCATCCTCGACTTCCTCACGCAGCATGCGATGCAGGGCGCCTTGCCGCTGCGCTTCGATCGCGCGCCGGACTACTTCGCCTTGCATCGCTGCCATGCCACCGACCACAGGACATGGCTCGCCGAGGGCGAACACGGCGAAATGAAAGGCATTGCCAGCCTGGTCGTGCGCGACGGCTACCTGATGGAGCGAGTGCAGCCGGTTGCCTATCTCGGCGACCTGCGCCTCGTCCCGGACCGGCGCCTGTCACGCGCCTGGATGGAGGAAGTGCGCGCCCGTCTCGCCGACCTGGAACAGGATGCCGGCGTGCATCATGCCTACTGCTGCATGATCCGGGACAACCGGCTGGCGGCGCAGTCGTTGCTTGGCTCCAGGCGCGCGGGCCGCCTTGCGCTGTCGCACTGGCGCGGCTACAGCAACGTCTCGGTGTACGGCCGGCGAAGCTGGCGTGCTGCACCGCGCACCGCCGATTCGGTCCGGATCGTGCAGGCGCAGCCCCATCATGCCGATGCACTGCGCCATTTTCTCGATGCCGAATCGGCCCGGCAGCCATTCGGCTGCGTGTTCTCCGAGGCTGAGTTCGCGCGCCGACTGCAGACCTGGCCCGATTTCGGCATCGGGTCTTTCCTGCTGGCACTCGACGGCCAAGGCAATCTGCGCGGCTGCGTCGCACCCTGGGATGCCGGGCGCATCAAGCGAATCGTGCTGGAGAGGTTCCCGCCATCGGTCCAGGCAATACGTCTCGCATACAATGCGCTGGCGCCGGCCTTCGGCGCCCCCGGATCGCCGCGCCAGGCGAGGCACTCCAGGACATCTATCTCACCCACCTGCACGTGCGGCAACGCGATCCCGCCGTGTTCGCCGCACTGCTCGATGCCGCCTGGGCAGGCCTGCGCAGCCGCTATGCGCTGATGCAGCTCTGTCTTTACGACAACGATCCGCTCTGGCCAGCGATGGCGCCCTATCGCTTGACGCGCCTGCCGATGGATCTGTATACGCTGTCCAGTGCGAGCAACGCGCCCGCGCTCGATCCGGCATCGGCCGCGCGCATCCCCGGCTTTGAGATCTATCTCGTCTGACCCGTTCGTCTGATCTGTTCGTCTGACCTGTTCGTCAGTCTTGCGCGAAGCCGGGCCTGCTCGCATGCAGCAGTTCGGCCAGCGCCAGCCAGAAGCGTCCGGCATCGAAACCCAGCCCGCCCAGCACCGGCTGGCCGTGGTCAAGGTGCGGCAGGCATAGCTGCGGCATGCCGGCCAGCACCTGATGTTCGAGATAGAACTGTCCGTCGTGCGCGCAGCCGGGCCGGCGCGCATTGAGCCGCCCATGGTGGGCATCGAAACGCGAACTGCGCTCAATCGACCAGCTGACCGCGTGTACGCAGTGCAGCTCGCGCGGCAGCCTGGCGAGCATTGGCGCGACGCCGGGATCGCGACGGCTGCTGATGTCGCGCGTGCCGTCGGCTACCCAGCGTGTGCGCAGCAACTGGCGTGCGACGCTGTCTTTCCAGCCCGCCCCGTCCGGTGCAGGCGTCGCGCTCCAGCCCATGATGTCGTCGACGATCGAGGCCGGACCTACCGGCGGCTGAACCAGCGCGAGCCCGTCGCAGCGCGCTCGCAGCGCGGGGTCACCGTCCAGTGCCGCCAGCATATCGATGCCGCCCTTGCTGTGCGTAAGCGCAACGAAGCGCTCACCGCCGCGCAAGCGCGCGCGCAGCGTCACCGCGATGTGCCGGCCTTGCGCCACTACGCCGCGCGACGAGCGCATCGGCAACCGCAGCACCCGGTAGCCCGCCCGGCGCAGCGCGAGCACCGCATCGCCATGGCAGCGCGGCAGCCCCTCCGAATACAGCCCCGCCACGAGGACCACGACGGTCGCCCGTGGCAGGTGCGCGCGCGCGCGTTCCCAGCAATCGATATAGCGCCCGGTCCAGTCGAGCCCCCCCGCCGCTCGCGCGAACGGCGTGGCCGGATAGTGCTGGCGCCAATCGTCGAAGCCGTATGGAGTCCAGGGCTGCCTCACGGTCATCGCGCGTCTCGCGTAACTGGCCCAGCGGCGAAGTCTTCGCGTTGTTCCTGGAGATTGCGGCGGGCGGTCTCCAGCACCGCCCGGCTATCGATCCGGTTTGGATGAAACCAGGGTGCGAACCAGAACATCCACGCCGGCAGCACGCGCGTGAACACGCCGGGATTGACGAACAGCCACCATTGAAGGCGCAGCCACTCGCGCCAGTTGGCGCGTTGCTTGTCGCAGGCGGCAAGACGATACATGAAATAGACCAGATCGAGCACGAAATACACCGACACGCCAAGCATCGCGCCACAGCGAACCAGATACCGCCGCAGCGGCCTGGGTTCGATCGCACGGAAGACGTCGAACGCGACGGCCTTGTGCTCGGTTTCCTCAACCGCGTGCCATTGCCAGATCGCAGCCATTTCCGGATCGGCGCCGTCGAGTATCTCCGGGTGGCGCAGCAACTGGTCGGCGAGGATCGCGGTATAGTGCTCGAGACACGCGGTCAGCGCCAGCCGCATGGCCGACGAGGCAATCTGCAGGCTGTTCTGCTGGCGACGCCTGATCAGTGCCTCAAGCTCGTCGACAGGCGCGCCCTGCGCGGCGAGCCGCTGGTTGTACAGCCGGTGCTCGCGGATATGGGTCGCTTCCTGGTGGATGAAGCCTGCAATCTCGGCCGCAAGCGGCGTCCCGGCGGGTATTTCGCCGCGAAAGTGCTTCACGCTATCGATGAAGAACTTCTCACCGAGTGGGAACATGATCGAGAACGCATCGAAAAAGCGCGTGACGTGGCACCAGCCCCGGTACCAGTAGCGCGGCACGGGGCCGTCGAGCGTGAAACGCAGATCGCGGTGCGGGATTTCGGTGGGCGGCGTCACTGCACTGGGAGCGCGCGAGCGTTTGCTGAGGAAGCTCATATTGATCGAGTTGCCGGGCGTGTCAGCCGCCGGCCCCATTGAATGCCTGGTTGCTCCAGATAGCGGTGCGAGAGTGTACCAATGAACACGATCAGGCCGAACGAACCGAGGCCCGCCGCAGCCAGCCACGGCGCCGGGAGCGGTGCCTGACCGCCAGCGCGCCATAGTATTTCATAGCTGACAAGCAGGATGGGAACGTGGCAAAGATAGATCGAGTAGGCGCGCTCGCCGAGCCAGCCAAACAGCGCCGATAGCCAACCCGTCTGCGCAGCGTCGCGATTGTCGCAGGAAGCCATCCAGACGAGGCCGGCAGCGCTGAGCGCGATGATGCCAATGGGATAGCGCGCCGAGATCAGCTGTGCGCATACCATGCCCATATACAGCGCAAGCGTTAGGGGCACCGCGAGCCCACGCATCCGGATGATCGCCGCCGCGCGCGACGATGCCGTGCTTCGGCCCAGCGCGTGCACCGCCACGCCAAGTACAAGCGCGTCGATGCGCAGGAACCAGCGTAGATCAAAGGCGTGAAATGGCAGTGCATTGAGCAACACAGGCCGCCAGCCTGTACCGGCATGCGCGGCCGTGCCGCCGTAACGTCTCCGAGCCCGCGCCGATTGGGTGAAACAGGCATATCCGAGGTATCCTTCCCGTACATCAAGCTGCCTATCTCCTGTACGCCAACACCCAATATGCAAGACAGCGCCGCGCAATCGCACCGTTTCGACTTGGCTAACCTCTTTGTGCTGGCCCTGCAAACCGCCGCATGGGCCGGGACGCTCACGTGGTTGTCCAATACCGGCGCAGGTCCGCTGAAATGGTTGATCCTGATCCCGTTCTGCCTGGTCATGCAGGGGGTATTCTCGATGATGCACGAGACGTTTCACGGCTTCGGGCATCGTCGGGCAAGCGCGAATTATACGATGATGTGGTGGGCTTCCACGATGTTCGGCGCCTCTGCCACGCTGATTCACGTCAACCACCTCGGGCACCACGTACGCAACCGCACGCGCGCCGAACGCGCCGACTTTGCCGATGTCGGCGAATCGCTGCTGCGCAAGCGGATCGAGTACTACGCGGCAGTTCTCGGCGGCATCTGGCTCGGCGGATTCGTCGGCAGCGTCGTGCTGGCGTTGCTGCCGGCCGGCGTCGCGAGCAACTGGTCCAAGCGCGGCGACGACAACACTTACGCTGCCGCGTTCAAGGACTTTTCCTTGCGCGATTTCCGGCGCATCCGCCTCGAAGTGATAGCCGGCGCCGCCGCGTGGCTGCTGGCGGGCTGGCTCCTCGACTGGAAGCCGGCGGCCGTGATGATCGCCTATGCGGCATTCGCGTTCTCGTGGTCGTCGCTGCAATGGGTCTATCACATGCGCACGCCGCTCGACGCAGTCGAAGGCACTTACAATATGCGCGCACCAATCCTCGTACGCTGGGCATTCCTGAACTTCAACTACAACCTGACCCACCACCGGCTGCCGGCGCTGCGCTGGCAGCAGTTGCACACCGCGTCGAACGCAGCCGAAACGCGCCCGCTGTGGTTCGGCTGGCTGCAGATCTTCCTGCCGCCGCAACAACTGCCGGACGATCTCGCGCAACTCGACAAGACCTACTTCTGATGCTCCCGGCCCCAAACGGCACGCAGGCCGCCTGGCGGACGTTTTCCGCTGCCGCGCAACCCGCCCTCGATGGATGGCAGGCCGCGCTCGAAGCCCCGGCCGCAGCCCAGCAGCGGGTGCTGGCGCGGCTGCTCGCGGACAACCGCGAGTCGGCATTCGGGCGTGCGCATGGCTTTGCCCGAATCGCCGACCCGACGCAGTTTCGCGAGCGCGTACCGGTTCATTCCCATGCCGAGCTGCTGCCATGGATCGATCGGGCCCTGCGCGAATCGCAGCCGGTGCTGACCATGCAGCCCCCGCGCTTCTTCGAGCGCACGAGTGGCAACGGCGCGCAGCAGAAACTGATTCCATACACGCCGGCCTTCCTCGGCGAGATGCAACGCGCATTGACGATCTGGCTGGCGGACCTGTATCGCCGGTTGCCGGAGATCGGCGCGGGACGTGCTTACTGGTCGATGTCGCCGCCCTTGCAGAAGCCGTGCCATGCGCCCAACGGCATCCCGATCGGTTCGGCGAGCGACCTGGAGTATCTCGGCGGCAGCCTGGTCGCCGGGCTCGCGCCGACGCTGATCGTCCCTCCCCTCGCCCACGACGCATCCACCTGGCGCAGGCAGACACTGCTTGCGCTGCTAGCCGCGGACGACCTGGCATTCATCAGCGTGTGGAGTCCAACCTTCCTGACCAGTCTGCTACGCCCGTTGTTCGATGCCGGCGACCCGGCCCATGCCGAGACGCTGGCGTGGCTGGATGCCACCCTGCCTGCCCCGCGCAAGGCCGCGTTGCGGCAGGCGCTGGCGGCTGGAACCTGCGACGCCCTGTGGCCTCGGCTCGCCGCGGTGAGCTGCTGGATGGACGGGCCCAGCCAAAACTACGCGGCGCTGCTGCGCGAACGCTTCCCGCATGTACGCTGGCTTCCCAAGGGCCTGTTCGCGACGGAGGGGGTGGTCAGCCTGCCGTTTGGCAATGGCGAGGGCTGTCCGCTCGCCATCGAAAGCCACTTTCTGGAATTCCAGCTCGACGACGGCAGCGTGCGCGATGCCGCCGCGTTGCGGCCCGGCGATACCGCGCAGGTCATCCTGACCACCGGCGGGGGCCTGTACCGCTATGCGCTGGCGGACCGCGTGCGCGTCACCGCGCTGGCAGGCCGCACGCCGCGCATCGAATTCGTCGGGCGAGCGGGCGCGCACAGCGACCTGGCTGGCGAGAAGCTCGACGAGGACACGCTGGGCGCCGTATTCGCGGCGACCATCGATGCGCACGACAATGCGTGTCTAGTGCCGTGTGTGTCGGCCGAGCCGCCGCACTACGTGCTGCTGGTCGCCAGTGCCGGGCAACGCGACGCCGAAGCGCTGCGCATATCGGTCGAAGCTGCGCTGGCGCGCTCGTTCCACTACGCGCACGCGCGCCGTCTTTGCCAACTGGGGCCGCTGCGCGTGCGCCTGCTGACCGGGCCGCCGACGCGGCTTGCCGACGCGCTCCAGCAAGCGGCCGAGCAGACCGGCATCCGCGCGGGCGACGTGAAACCCCGCATACTCATCAATCGACTTGCCACCGCGAATGCCCTCCTCGCTCTCACCGACGCCTGACATCCTGCCGAATCCAGCTTGCGAAACGGACCAAACGGGCCAAACGGACCACATCACCGCATTTCGGCCCGATGGCGCTGCGGCAGAAGAGCCCCGCGACGGCTTGCACGAACAGTGGTTCGTCGCCCGTTTCGCCAGCGCAGCGGCGAGGTCACCGCGCTCATCGACCAGTGCGTACATCGCGGTACGCGGCTGTCCGCGGCAAGCTTGCGGGCGATTGCCTCGTCTGCCCCTATCACGGCTGGCGCTACGATGCACAGGGCCGGGTCGTGCATATCCCGACCATCGACGGCGTGCAGCCCGGGCCCACGCCGACCGACTATCCGTTTCGCCAGCGGCAGTTGCCAGTGCGCGAGCAGGATGGCTTGATCTGGGTGTATCCCGGTACTGGCGACGCATCCGCAAGGCAGATATTCCGGATGCCGTTCCATGCGGACAAGCAGTGGCAGTCGTATTTCATGGTGAACAGTTTCGACGGCGACATTGGCATGCTGGCGCAGAACTTCATGGATGTGCCGCATACGGTATTCGTGCACGACGGCATCTTCCGCTCTAGCCGTGGCAGCGCGATGGAAGCCACGGTGGCATTGAAGGCGAAAAGCGTCGAGGTCACCTATCACGACGAGCACGACAAGATCGGCATGATGGACTGGCTCACCAACCCGCGCCGCGAGCCGCTGGTCCACACCGACCGTTTTTTGCGCCCAACGTCACGCGCTGCGACTATCTCTGGGGCAGCCAGTCGGGCTTTCTGATCGTCAGCCAGATCACGCCGATCGATGCACGGCGCTCGCGTGTCTATACCTACATTGCGTACCGCTTCCCGCTGCCGCGCTGGCTGCTGCGCGCGCTACGGCCACTCCTCACGGCCACTCCTCCATCTCTACACACACGTGGTGATCCAGCAGGACGTGCGGATCATGCGGGCGCACCGGCAAGGACTGGATAACGCGCCTGGCTTCAAGCCGCACAACGTGCGCGCCGACGTGGTTCATGTGGGAATCGAGCGCTTGCTGGCCGCCATCCGGCGAGGAGAGACACTGCCCGAAGCGGAGCGCGGCGAGAAACCGATGCGTTTCGAGCTTTGATCCGACTTGGCCGCCTTGCGCCGAGCCTCAAATTCCCGCCGGGGATGCTTGAAGACGGCTGAGCAGATGCCGATGCACCGCAGGCAGATGCTCAAGCGCGAGCGCCGGGTACACGTGATGCACCTGATGAAAGCCGATGTTGCGCGGAAACAGGACCAGTTTCCCCAGCCATCCGAAATGCCAGGTATGGGTCATGGCCCACACCGCTTCCTGGGAGCGCTCACCATTCAGCACATGATCGTGCTCGATCAGCACGCGATTCGCGTTCATGATGCCGCCCAGAATCCACGGCAGCCCGTAATACGCGAAAAACGGCAACTGCCAGTGCAGCACGACCGCAATCGCGATCAGATAACCCACGCAGTGCGGCAGATCGTTGCGTGCGCACGCAACGATCTCGGGATGGTGGCGCAGGTCGCGTTTCGAGCGCTCCTGCAGGAAGCCACGCGCATACCATGGACGAAACGCCGGCCAAACCAGCGCGAGCGGCGCGGTCAGCGCGCGCAGCGGCCACCAGATCGGCAGCAAGGCCCCGCGCAGCATCATCGCGCGCTTGACCCAGCCGCCGCGCGCGGCGAGGCGGTGCAGATACGGGTCTTCGGGCGTGCAGACCGCGCGGTGATGGCGCAGATGGTGATAGCGCATCGCGGCGATCGTCGAACCGATCGGCCAGCCTGCCAACACTTCGACGATGGCAAGCGGCACGGTCTTGCGCCGCGACGGCAGGTGGCAGGCGTCGTGCAGGATCACGCCGAGCGCCTGCAGGCGTCCTGCGATCATCAGCACGCCCGCGACGTACACGACCGGATGGGGGACCAACGCCATCCCAACCCAACACAGCGCAATGACGAGCCAGTCGGTGCACGCATAGCGCACGAGCCGCCATGGCTTGGCGGATGCGGCAAACGGTAGGGCACAGCGCAGTTCTGCAGGTGTCGGAAAGATGGACATATCGGACGTTCGATTGATGACGGACATACGCGAGTATGCGCTGCGGGTATACATGGTAGCCGGAGGTCGGCAGAAGGTCTCTGTTGAAGATTCGCTGAATTTACGAAAGCGTGCTTTGTCGCCCCTCTTTCAAACCGACCTTTCGGTGTTCGAACCGCTCCTCGGACCGCGCCACGATCACATTCCGCGGCAAGGGCGGCCATGGCGCCATGCCCCACCGCGCCACCGATCCCACGCTGGCCCTCGCATCGACCGTGGTGGCGCTGCAAGGCATCGTGGCGCGCAATGTGGCGCCGGTCGACGCCGCGGTGATCAGCGTAGGCGAGATGCGGGCCGGCAGCACCTACAACATCATCCCGGAGACCGCAACGCTGAAACTGAGCGTGCGCGCCACCGTGGCGGAGGTGCGAGACCTGCTGGAAACCCGCATCCGCGAGGTGGTGGCGCACCAGGCCGCCTCCTGCGGCGTGGCGGTGGATATCGACTACGAGCGCCTGGCGCCCGCGATCTGCAATACCGAGGAAGAAACCGCCATCGCACGGCAGGCCGTGGCCAGCGTGCTGGGCAGCGACAAGGTCATCCAGGTGCCGCCGTCGATGCAGATGGGCAGCGAGGACTTCGCGTGGATGCTGGAGAAGATGCCAGGCTGCTACTTCGCGCTGGGCAATGGCACGGGCGAGTGGGTCGGCTGCTCGATCCACAATGACGGCTATGACTTCAACGACCGGTTGATTCCGCTGGGTGCGGCGTGTTGGGTGGCGCTGGCGCAGGGGTATCTGCGCGCGTAAGGCCGGCAATACGCCTGCAAAGCGGATCCCGTTACGCCGGGAGCCGCTTTGTCTTGGGCGGCCTCGCGTCAACCATGCGCCAACCATGCGTCAACTACACGTCGATCGCCGCGTCCGACTTGACCTTCTTGCGCAGTTCGAACTTCTGGATCTTGCCCGTCGATGTCTTGGGCAACGGCCCGAAGTACACCGCCTTGGGCACCTTGAAGCCCGCAAGCAAGGTGCGGCAATGGGCAATCAGCTCCTCGGCCGTGGCGCTGGCGCCATCCTTCAGTTCCACGAACGCGCAGGGCGTCTCGCCCCATTTCACATCCGGCTGGGCCACCACCGCCACTGCCAGCACGGCGGGATGGCGATAGATCGCGTCTTCCACCTCCACGCTGGAGATATTCTCGCCGCCGGAGATGATGATGTCCTTGCTGCGATCCTTGATCTTGACGTAGCCGTCCGGCGTGCACACGCCCAGGTCGCCGGTATGGAACCAGCCGCCGGCAAACGCCTCGCGCGTGGCCTTCTCGTTCTTGAGGTAGCCCTTCATGCAGATATTGCCGCGGAACATGATCTCGCCGATCTCCTCACCATCGGAGGCCACGGGTTGCATCGTGTCCGGGTCCAGCACCGCCACCTCGGTCTGCAGGTGATAACGCACGCCCTGCCTTGCCTTCTTGGTGGCGCGGTCCTCTTGCGACAGGCTGGCCCAGTCGTCCTGCTCGGCGCAGACCGCGGCGGGGCCGTAGGTTTCGGTCAGGCCATAGACGTGGGTCAACGCGAAACCCATGGCTTCCATCTGGGCCAGCACCGCGGCCGGCGGCGGCGCGCCTGCCACCATGCCGCGCACCGGGCCGCGCAAGCCCTCGCGCCATGCCGGCGGGGCGTTGACCAGCGCCGTGTGGACGATCGGCGCGGCGCAATAGTGCGTCACGCCCTCGTCGCGCATCAGGTCGAACACCAGCTTGGGCTCGAACTTGCGCAGGCACACGTTGACGCCGGCGCGCGCCGCGATGGTCCACGGGAAGCACCAGCCATTGCAGTGGAACATCGGCAGCGTCCACAGGTACACCGCATGCTTGGGCAGGTCCCACTCCAGGATGTTGGAGATGGCGTTGATGGCCGCGCCGCGATGGTGGTAGACCACGCCCTTGGGGTCGCCGGTGGTGCCCGAGGTGTAGTTGAGGGCGATCGCATCCCATTCGTCGGCGGGCATCTGCCAGGCGAATTCGGGATCCCCCGAGGCCAGCAGGCGCTCATAGTCGGTCTCGCCAAAGGCTGGGGCATCCTGCGGGCCCAGCGCATCCACCACCGCCACCACCTTCAGTCCGGGGATCTCGTTGGCGATCTGCCGCGCCAGGCCGGCAAACTCGGTGTCGGCCAGCAGCACCCGCGCTTCGCCATGGCGCAGCATGAAGATCAGGTTGGAGGCATCGAGCCGAATGTTCAGCGCATTGAGCACCGCCCCCGCCATCGGCACCCCAAAGTGTGCCTCCACCATGGCCGGCGTGTTGGGCAGCAAGGCCGCAACGGTATCGCCCTTGCCCACGCCCAGGCGCGCCAGCCCGCTGGCAAGGCGCCGCGCGCGCGCATAGGTTTCGCGCCAGTTCTGGCGCACCGGGCCGTGCACGATGGCCAGGCGGTCCCCATACACGCCGGCGGCGCGCGCCAGGAAATCGATGGGGGTGAGGGGAACGTGATTGGCTGGGTTCTTGCCCAGGCCGGTGTCAAAATCGCTTGGCATTGCCGTGGTCTCCGCATGCGCCGGCCGCGCGGGTATTGGCCCTCAGGGTGAGCCTCGCGCCGCCGGTCGCTGTTACTTTTCGCTGTGCAAGGCTATCATCGCATAGGACAAAGCTCTGTCGTCCGGATGACAATGCCCGTGCCGGGCCAAGCCGAAATCATGCCCAGCCTGCCTGCAGCCACACCCGTCGCGCCTATCCCTCCCCCCGCAGTTATCACGACGCCACCGCCCAGCGCCGGGCACGCCGCCCTGCTTGCCCGGCATGAATGGTTCGCTGCGCTCGCGCCCGGCCACCAGGCGCTGGCTGCGCGGCAGGTGGTGGTACAGGACTTTGCCGCCGGTGCCTTCGTCGCCCGCCGTGGCGAGCCGTCGCGCTACTGGATCGGGGTGGAGACCGGGCTGATCAAGCTCGCGGTCTACACGCCGGACGGGCGCGGCTGCACCTTTTCGGGTGTACCGGCGGGCGGCTGGTGCGGAGAAGGCAGCGTCATCAAGCGCGAAGCGCGGAGATACGACGTGATCGCTATCCGCGACTCCCGCGTGGCGCTGGTGCCCGACACGGTGTTCCACACCTTGCTCAACGAGAGCCTGCCGTTTTCCAGCTTCGTGGTGCGCCAGTTGAACGAGCGCATGGGGCAGTTCATCGCCACCGTGCAGAACGAACGGCTGCTGAGCGTCGATGCCCGCGTGGCGCAGGCGGTGGCCCAGCTCTTCCACCCGGCGCTGTATCCCCGCACCAGCGCCGTGCTGGAGCTGTCGCAGGAGGAGATCGGCCTGCTGACGGGGCTTTCGCGCCAGCGGGTCAACCAGGCGCTGCGGCGCCTGGCCGCGGAAGGCATGGTCGACCTGTCGTACCAGAGCATCCGCGTGACCGATCTTGAGCGTTTGCGTCACTTTGGCTTGTCGGAGCTGTAGCCGGCGGCCTCAGGGCCAGCCTCGCGGCCAACGCCGGCGTTGAAACCTTCCTTCGCCATCGTGAAACTCACTGGCCGCGCGAAGCCGTACAATGCGTTTTTCTCACTGGCGCAGCACCCGTTGCGCGCCAGCCTGCGTCACCTGAGCTTCGCATGGCCCTCGTCAGCAGCACCGATCTGCGCCTGTCTCACCTGCGCTTCCCCTTTGCCGTGCGCGTCGACGCGCTACATGGCAGCGCGCGCTTGCGCGATGCGAACGCACGCCGCGAGGTGACACCCGGCAATCCGTTCGTGGTGCCAGCGTTTGCGTACTTCGATTGCGACCTGCTGCCCGCCGCGGGCCATCGCACTGCCATCACACTGCAGGAAGTGCCCGACGACGCATGCCCGCGCATGACCCTGGCGACGTTGCCGGGGTGCCCATGCCATGCGGAAAAGCACTGGTCACGCGCGCTTGCCAGCGAGATGTTCCGCCTGCCCAGGCTACCGTGGAACGCGGCCCTGGTGGCGCAACGGTGGGAAGTCACCCCGCGCCTGGTACGCGCGCGGCTGTTTGCCGAGGGCGAGGCGCTAGGCGTGCTGCTGCGCGAGCAGCGCGTCGCGCGCGCGGTCTACCTGCTGGCGAGTGGCAGCGGCGTGCGCCCCGAATGGCTGGCCGCTCAAGTCGGGCTGGGCCGCGTTGCTGCCTTGACATCCGCTTGCGCGAACGCGCTGGGCCCGGCCGCGCTGAGCCTGTTCGAAACCAACGATGAGCGCGCAACCCCATCGGGTTCCCCGCCGCGCCTCCACCTGGCGGCATAAGAAGCCGGCTGCTGCCACGGCGGGCTCCCTGGGCAAGGTTCAATCCAGCACAATCTTGTGCGCGCGGATCAAGGCGCCCCATTTGGCGCGCTCATTTTCCACGAACGCGGCAAAGCCCGCCCGGCTGTCGCCCATGGGTTCAAGCCCGAGTTCCTGCATCTGCCTGACTACCGCCGGGTCTTTCAGCGCCGCGGCAATGGCCGCGTTGAGCTTGTCGACCGAGGCCGGCGGCGTGCCGGTCGGCACCACCACGCCCTGCCACGCAAACGCCGTGAAGCCAGCCAGCCCGGCCTCGGCAAAGGTCGGCACATCCGGCAGCACGGCCGAGCGCTGCTCCGCGGGCAGCGCGATAGCGCGCAGCCGCCCGGCCCGGATCAACGGCACCGCGGCCGAGAGATCGGCCATCATGAAATCCACCTGTCCGCCCGCCACGTCCTGCAAGGCGGGCGGCGTGCCTTTGTACGGCGCGTGCACGGCACTCGCCTGCACGCGGTCAAGCAACAGCTCTGCGCTCAGGTGATGCGGGCTGCCGGCGCCGGCCGAGGCATAGTCGATGCCGCCCGGCTTGGCCTTGGCCTGCGCAATGAACTCCTTGACGTTACTGACATGCATGCCCGGGCCGACCACCAGGATCATGGGAAAGCGGCCAAGCAGCGTGACTGGTGCCAGGTCCTTCACTGGGTTGTAGGATAGGGTTTTGTACAAGGCAGGGTTGAATACCATCGTACCGTTGTCCGCCGACAGGACCGTGTAGCCGTCCGCCGGCGCGCGCGCCGTTTCGGACGCGGCAATCGCGGTGTTGCCGCCGGGCTTGTTGTCCACGACAACCGGCTGGCCCAGCCGGGCGGAGAGCGCCTGCCCGACCGAGCGGGCCAGGAAATCCGATCCGCCACCTGCCGGGTAGGGCACGATCCAGCGGACCGGCTTGGCCGGGTACGGGGCTTCAGGCGCGGCCATCGCGGGCGCCCAAGGCAGGGCCGCCAGGCCCGCGCCCGTTGCCATTGTTATTGCCATTGCCGTGAAATTGCCGATGGCGAACATCTTGGTGCTCATGCTTGTCTCCTGTCTTCACTTTCTATTTTTTTATCTCGCACGCAAGCGCTCAAGCGCTGACCTGCCGCAAATCGAGCACGCGTTGCGCCTTGCCGGTGGCGGTGGTCTTGATCTCGCCGGCATTCAGGACGCGCACGGCCGTGGAAACGCCGATCATCGTCTTCACGCGGTGCTGCAGCTCACGCGCGAGCTGCGCGCGCTCGCTATCGGCCAGCGAAGCGCAGATCTCCGAGCGCGCCTCCACCGACACGGACAGCGAATCCATATGCCCTTCGCGCGTGATGCACAGCTGATAGTTGCCGCTGAGCCGGGCAATGCCGAGAATCAGTTCCTCGACCTGGCTGGGGAAGACGTTGACGCCGCGAATGATCAGCATATCGTCCGAGCGGCCCGTGATCTTCGCCAGCCTGCGCATCGAGCGCGATGTCGGCGGCAGCAGCGAAGTCAGGTCGCGCGTGCGGTAACGGATCATCGGCATGGCCTCCTTGGAGAGCGAGGTAAATACCAGTTCGCCCTGGCTGCCGTCGGGCAGCACTTCGCCGGTGACCGGATCGATGATCTCGGGATAGAAGTGATCCTCCCAGACCACCGGGCCGTCTTTGCTTTCAATGCATTCGGAAGCCACGCCCGGGCCCATGATCTCCGAGAGGCCGTAGATGTCGACAGCCTGGAGGCCTGCCCGGGTCTCTATCTCGCTGCGCATGCCCTGCGTCCACGGCTCGGCGCCGAAAATGCCGATCTTGAGCGACGACTCCGCCGGATTCATGCCCTGCCGCGCCATCTCGTCGATCAGGTTGAGCATGTACGAAGGCGTGACGAGAATGATCGACGGCTCGAAATCGCGGATGAGCTGAACCTGCTTCTCGGTCTGGCCGCCGGACATCGGCACGACCATGCAGCCTAGCCGCTCCGCGCCGTAGTGGATGCCAAGCCCGCCGGTGAACAGGCCGTAGCCAAACGCGTTGTGCAGCGTATCGCCACGACGGCCGCCCGCCGCACGGATCGAGCGCGCCGTCACGTTGGCCCATGTGTCGATGTCGTTCGCGGTATAGCCCACCACGGTCGGCTTGCCGGTGGTGCCGCTCGATGCGTGCACGCGCACCACCTCGTCCTTCGGCACGGCAAACAGGCCGAAGGGATAGTTGTCGCGCAGGTCTTGCTTGGACGTGGTGGGGAACTTGGCCAGGTCGGATAGCTGGCGCAGGTCGTCCGGATGCACGCCGGCGGCGTCGAACGCGCGGCGGTAGTGCGCCACGTTGTCATAGGCATGCCGGAGCGACCACTTGAGGCGGGCCAGTTGCAGCGACTGGAGTTCATCGCGGCTGGCTAGTTCGATGGCTTCGAGTTCACCCGGTTGAGGAATTGGCTGGACCACGGTTGTCTCCTGAGAATGACGCGGCAAAATAGGAATGGACGGTGGCGGGAACGGGGGCGCCACGCGGCAGCCTGCCAACCTGGTCATGCGCGTCAACGGTCTTCGCCGTCGTGCCGCCCAGGTTGGCAACGTGCCTGCTTACTTATCGGTAGTGCTGGATACGCAATCGTTCAGGTGCGCTGCGGCACATGCCGCCGGCTCTGCACGACGCGGAAGCGGTTGGCAACGAAGGCCGTGTCGGCCAGACTCGCGTTGGCCGCGGGATTCGCGCCGGTGGCGTGGAAGTCCGAGAATGCCGCCGACTGGTTGACGAATACGCCGCCCGTGAGGTTGACCGACAGCGCAACGCCACCGGACACCGCGGCTTCGTCGGCGGCGTCCAGCACCTGCTCGTCCGTGCTGTAGACGGACAGCGTCAGCGCGCCACGGGTGCGGGCGATGCGCTCGGCAAGGTCCAGCGCGTGCTGGGTGGAATCGGTGGCGATCACAAACGCGATCGGGCCGAACCATTCCTGCGTGAACGTGGCCTCGTCGCGATTGGCGTCCAGCTTCAGCAGGACCGGCGTGCTGACAGTGGCCTGCGGATAGGCCGGATGCACCAGGCGCTGGCTGCCAAGCAGCGCCACGCCGAGCTTGCTCACCTGCCCGATCCGGTCGAGCACGCCCTTGTTCTGGATCGCGCCGATCAGCTCGACCGCCTTGGCGGGATCGGCCGTCAGCTTGTGCACGGCATCGGCGATGGACTGGGCAACGACCTCGAACGGCACCGTGCCTTCGGCCGTCTTGATGCCGTCGCGCGGCACATAGATATTCTGCGGTGCCGTGCACATCTGGCCCGAGTACAGCGCGAGCGAGAAGGCGATGTTGCGGGACACCGCTTTGAGCTCGTCCGCGGAGTCGATCACGATCTGGTTGACGCCGGCCTTCTCGGTGTAGACCTGTGCCTGCCGCGCATGGGTCTCGAGCCAGTCGCCGTTGGCGGTGCTGCCGGTGAAATCGATCAGCCGGATCTCGTCGCGCGTGGCCAGCGACTGCACAAGCGCGCCGTCGTTGGGCGCGGTAGCCAGCAAGGTCACCACGTTCGGGTCGAAGCCGGCCTCTTGCAACACCTGACGCGCGATACGCACGGTGATGGCCAGCGGCAGGATCGCGGCGGGATGCGGCTTGACGATGACGGCGTTGCCGGTGGCCAGATCCGCGAACAAGCCGGGATAGCTGTTCCAGGTGGGAAACGTGCAGCAGCCGATCACCAGGCCGATCCCGCGCGGCACGACGGTGAAGCGCTTTTCCATGGCGAGCGGCGGGTTCTTGCCTTGCGGCTTTTCCCAGTACGCCGTCTGCGGAATGTCGCGCATGGCGTCCCACGCATAGGTGATCGCCTCAAGCGCGCGATCCTGCGCGTGCGGGCCGCCGGCCTGGAACGCCATCATGAATGCCTGCCCGGTGGTATGCATGACGCTGTGCGCGATCTCGAAGCTGGCCTGGTTCAACCGCGCCAGGATCTCCAGGCTCACGCCGACCCAGGCCTTCGGGCCAGCCTTGCGATACTGCGCTTGCGCGGTCTGTGCCGCCGCGATCAGCGCGTCCGGCTCCGCGTCGGGATAGCCGATATTGAGTGCGAAACCGAATGGCGAATGCTCTTCGCCTACCGTTGCGCTGCTGCCGGCTTGCTCGAGGACAAAGGGCTGACCGAGTTGCGCCTTGAATGCCGCTTCGCCGTCGGCGGCGGCGGTTTCGCCGTAGGTGCGCGGGCTTGGCATCTCATTGAAAGGGCTCCAGTAGCCTCGGGTCCGGATGGCGTCCAGGGCATGGGCAAGTGTCTTCTCGTGTTTTTCAAACAGGGCGTGATTCATTGCGGGGGCCGTATTTTTTAATGGGTTGCTGCACTGCGCTTGCTGTACTGCACTAGCTGTACTGCACCTGCTGTGCGTAGATTTACCGTTCGTCGTAGCTCACGACAACCCGGTCGGAGACCGGATGGCATTGGCAGGTGAGCACGAAGCCGTCGTCGATCTCGTGCTGCTCCAGCGTGTAGTTCTTTTCCATCTTGACTTCGCCTTCCAGGACCTTGGCCCGGCACGTGCAGCACACGCCGCCCTTGCAGGCGTAGGGCAATGCAAGGCCCGCTTTCAGGCCGACGTCCAGCACGCTGACGCCCACGTACGGCAGCCGCAGCTTGCGCTTCTTGCCGTCGATGATCAGTTCCAGATCGGCCGCCGGCGTGTCGTCGGTGATCTCGATCGGCGGCACGCCCGCTTGCGGCAGCGGCGTGCCGAAGCGCTCCACGTGCACCTTCTCGGGTGCCACGCCGGCGGCCTTGAGCGCGGCCTCGGCGGCGTCCATCATCGGCCCGGGCCCGCAGATGAAGGCCTCATCGATCTCGGCGGCGGGTGTTAGCGTGGCCAGGAAGGCCTCGCACTTCGCCTGATCCAGCACGCCGTTGAACAGTTCCACCTCCTGCAGATCGTCGGACAGCACGTGATACAGCGAGAACCGGCTCATGAAGCGGTTCTTGAGATCCTCGAGCTCTTCGGCAAACATGATCGCATCGACACTGCGGTTGCCGTACACCAGCGTGAAGCGGCTGGTCGGCTCCGTCTCCAGCGTGGTCTTGATGATCGCGAGGACGGGCGTGATGCCGGAGCCGCCCGAGAAGGCCACGTAGGAGCGCGACAGATCGGCGTTCAGGTGCGTGAAGAAGCGTCCGTCCGGCGTCATCACCTCGATCTCGTGGCCGGGCTGCAGCGTGTCGAACGCGAAGTTGGAGAACCTGCCGCCGCGCACCCGCTTGATGCCAATGCGCAGCTCGCCATCGCGGTCATAGTCGGTGACGCCCACGCAGATCGAATACGACCGGCGGGTTTCCTCGCCATCAAGGTGCGCTTTGAGCGTGACGAATTGCCCTTGCGTGAAGCGGTACGCGTCGCGCAGGGCCTCGGGCACCTCGAACGATACGGTCACCGCGTCGGCGGTCTCGGGCCGTACCTCGCGGATACGCAGCGGATGAAATTGCGGAGTCGCCATGTTGTCGGTCCAGGTCGGTACGGTGTTCAGTACGGTTTGAAGTAATCGAACGGTTCGCGGCAATCGAGGCAGCGATACAGTGCCTTGCAGGCTGTCGAGCCGAATTGCGCAAGGCGTTCGGTGTGCACGGAGCCGCATTGCGGGCATGCGGGCCGATCGTGCGTTGCGTGCATGACCGCGCGCGGCATGAAGCGGATGGTCTTTTCCGTCGGCGTGTGGCCGCTGCCGCAATTTCCCATCGGGGGCGCAATGCCGTATTGCCGCAGCTTGTCGCGCGCTTCGGTGGTCATCCAGTCAGTGGTCCACGCCGGGGCAAGCACGGTGACAACGCGATGGGGGAGGATTCCGGCGGCGTTCAGGGCCTGGCCGATATCCTCGGCAATCTGCGACATCGCCGGGCAACCGGAATAGGTTGGCGTGATGACGACCTCGAGCGTGCCGTCGGCGCCGCGGCGCACGTCGCGCAGGATGCCCAGCTCCCGAATCGACACCACCGGAATTTCCGGATCGGGTACGGCTTCGAGTACGGTCCAGGCATGCGCCAGCGTGGTATCGGGCTCCATCAGCGTGTCAGCAGCGTTCATGTCGATTTACCAGGTGGCGCCGGGATGCTGGCGCGCAAGGCTCTGCATTTCAGAAAGCAGGTAGCCCATGTGTTCCGAGTGCTCGCCGTGCTTGCCGGTAGTGATGTGCTTGGCTTCGGGCGGCAACGTGAGCGTTGCCTGGGCCACCGTGGCGGCGACATCTGCCTGCCATGCGGGCTCGAGGTCCGCCAGTCCAAGGGGCCCGATGCCGGCCGCTGCCACCGCGGCTTCCACCGCATCGGTCGCGAAGAGTTCGCGGGTGTACGGCATCAGGTAATCCAGCGCTGCCTGCGCGCGCCGGTGCGATTCCTCGGTGCCGTCGCCAAAGCGGATCAGCCAGTCGGCGGCGTGGGTCACGTGATAGCGGGTCTCCTTCAGCGACTTGGCGGCGATCGCCGCCAGATGCGCGTCGGTGGACGATTGCAATGCCGTCCACAGGTGGCCCATCAACGCGGAATACAGGAAGTTGCGCGTGACCGTGACCGCATAGTCGCGCTCGGCGCGTGCCGTGCCGGCGAGCGGCCCGAAGTGGGGCAATTCCACCAACGTGTAGTTGGCGAACTCGCGCTCGGCACGGAAGTAGGCGTAGCTGTCTTCGGTCTTCTGCACGCCGTTGAGCGCTGCATCCAGCGTGGCCGCGTGGGAATACAGCAGGCGGGCCTGGCCGATCAGGTCCAGGCTGATGTTCGCCAGCGCGATGTCTTCCTCAAGCGCCGGGCCCTGGCTGCACCACTCGCTGTTGCGCTGGCCGAGGATGAGCGCGTTGTCGGCAAGGCGCAGCACGTAGGCCAAATGTTGGGGCGTCGTCATGTTCTGGGTCCCGCCTTACATGTGGTCGACTTCGGGCGGCAGCACGAAGAAGGTCGGATGGCGGTAGATCTTGTCGCCGGCCGGCTCGAAGAACGACTCCTTGTCGGCCGGGTCGGACGCCGTGATCATGGCCGAGGGCACCACCCAGATACTCACGCCTTCCTGCCGGCGCGTGTAGACGTCGCGGGCCATGCGCAGCGCGCCGCTGGCGTCAGGCGCGTGCAGGCTGCCGCAATGCTTGTGGTCAAGTCCTTGCTTGCTGCGCACGAACACTTCCCAGATTGGCCATTCCTTGTTCATTTTCGTCTCCTGTTCAAGCAGCTTGTTTGCGGGCGCGGGCGGCCTCTTTTTCGGCGTATGCCAGCGCGGCTTCGCGC
This sequence comes from Cupriavidus basilensis OR16, assembly GCF_000243095.1. Classification (GTDB taxonomy): domain Bacteria; phylum Pseudomonadota; class Gammaproteobacteria; order Burkholderiales; family Burkholderiaceae; genus Cupriavidus; species Cupriavidus basilensis_D. The sequence continues at coordinate 42,913 of NZ_AHJE01000002.1, forward strand.
ACCCAGGCGCCATCGTCGTGGGCCTTGACCCGGGTAGCGAGGCGCTCCTTGTTGCAAGGGCCGTCGCCGTTCACCACGCGCCAGAATTCTTCCCAGTCGATCGCGCCGTAGTCGTGCGCATTGCGCGCCTCGTTCCACTTCAGGTCCGGATCGGGCAGGGTCACGCCAAGGATCTTGGCTTGCTCGACCGTGGCGTCGACAAACTTCTGGCGCAGGTCGTCGTTGGAAATCCGCTTGATGCCCCACTTGAACGACTGGCCGCTGTGGATGGAATCCTTGTCGCTGGGGCCAAACATCATCAGCACCGGCCACCACCAGCGGTTCACCGACTCCTGCACCATGTCCTTCTGGGCCTGCGTGCCCCTCATCATCGACAGCAGCGCGTCGAAGCCCTGGCGCTGATGGAAGGACTCCTCCTTGCAGATGCGGATCATGGCGCGCGCGTACGGGCCGTAGGTGCAGCGGCACAGCGGGATCTGGTTCATGATCGCCGCGCCATCCACCAGCCAGCCGATCACGCCCACGTCCGCCCAGGTGGGCGTCGGGTAATTGAAGATGCTCGAATACTTGGCCTTGCCGGCGTGCAAGGCATCCACCAACTGGTCGCGCGACACGCCCATCGTTTCCGCCGCGCTGTACAGGTAGAGGCCGTGACCGCCCTCATCCTGCACCTTGGCGAGCAGGATGGCCTTGCGCTTGAGGCTCGGCGCCCGGCTGATCCAGTTACCCTCGGGCTGCATGCCGATGATTTCGGAATGCGCGTGCTGCGAGATCTGGCGGATCAGGGTCTTGCGATACGCATCGGGCATCCAGTCCTGCGCCTCGATCTTGCCGTCGGCGTCCATCACCGCGTCGAAATGCGCCTGCTCCGGCGAGACGTCGGCTTGCACCGCTTCGAGCGGCTGGGCGTTGCCGGGGATATCCAGAGATTGGGTGTACATGGCGTTTTCCTGTGAACCGATGCCGCAGTATATTTATAAACCGACCGTCCGGTTGATTTATTATTTAGATCAAATCTTAAATATTGATAGTCAATTGGATTGACAGGTGAGGAACTCGCAACCCAGGAAGCTATGCGTGGCGCATAAGACTCATTTTCCCGAGGAGAGTCTCTCCTTCATGCGGCGTTGGACACGCACGCAGCACGCGCCGCTTGGTGCCGCGCCGAGGCAGTAGAATGAATTTGTCCTTTGGGGAAAAAAGTGCGCGTTAAGCGGGATCTTGCTGCTCTTGCTGCGATTGGCTTCGCCGCTGTACTGTCTGCCACGCAGGCGGTGCGGGCCGCGCCCGACGCGCCTATTTCGGCCGAATCGGCCGATTCGCCGGAACAGCCGCTGCCCGCCGATGCGTCCCCACCGGCGGGTAAGGCCGGCTGCTGGGAAACGCTCTGGTCTCGCACGAACGCAAAAGTGCAGATGGAGGCCGACGGCGCCATGCCGATGTCGATTACGACGGTGCAGGAGCCGCTAGAGAGCACGCCGGCGGGATGCCAGGCGATTATCAATATCCACTCGAAGAGCGCGCTGGCCGCGCTGAGGGGGCCGCCAGTCGTGGCCGATCAGCGCGACCTGGTCAGCATCGCGCCGCTCGCCGCGCCATCGGCGGTGCGCGTCGAAGTCCATTCGGAGATCAATGCGAGAGCGCGCTATGCCCGGCTCTATGGCGCATCGACAAGCATCGGCGAGGGTGTGTTCAACTATGCGGGTGCCGATCTGCGCGAGGGCGCGATACTTGGCGGCGAAACGGTCAACTCCAGCGTAACGCTCAAGATCTATGTGCGAGGAACGGATGAGGAGGTGGGCGAACTGCGCGCGCCGCACGCCACCATCACCATCAGCTCGCGCCACGTCGGACGGCGCCGCGCCATCGACACAGCGCTGGGCCGCAAGGAATGCATACCGATCACTTACGAAAAGCGTTCCTCGCTCGGGCCGGCACAACTCGTGGATGCGCTGATCCTGACGACGCCTTCGGTCATGCAGATCACGGATTGGTATTGTCCAAGCGAGCGCTTCGTGCTGCGCACGGAAGTACGAGAGCAGGGCAAGGTTCAGCGGATCGACACAACGGCGATCATGCCGGTCGGTGAGGCACCCTGATTCCCGTTCGGGGACCGGGCCAAAAGCCAATCCAGTGCATTAGCGACAAAAAAGCCCGCCGGTTTGGCGGGCTTTTCCAGGTGCGCGGCAACAGCTGCCACGAGGCGAGACGGCTCAGGCCCCGGCCGGTGCCGGTGCCGGCGCAGCCTTCTTGGTATGCTTCTTAGGCGACTTCTTCGCCTTCGAATCCGTCAGGTTTGCACGCGAGCTCTTGTTTGCGCCCTGGGTGTACGGGTCAAACTTGTCGCCAGCCTTGGCCCCGTCGGTATAGGGATCAGCCTTGCCAGCCTTGGCGCCATCGGTGTAAGGGTCCGCTTTGCCGGCCTTGGCCCCCTGGGTATAGGGGTCGACCTTGCCGTTGCCTTGGGCCTGCACGGCGATGGATGCTGCGCCAAGGCACAGCGCGAAAGCGGTAGCGACAATCTTCTTCATGACATTTCCTTGGAAGGCCACCGTCCGGGCGGCCGTGAACACGCGAACATTGAGCCAACCTGACCGGCCAGCTCTCCACTAAACGCATTGTATTAAGCGTCCGTTGACTTGCCGTTGCTTCTTTAAAAAAATGGGGCAATAGCGGGGTGGACGTGGAACCCCTTTTGCAGCCCTTGCAATTCGAAGGTTTCTGCATCGATGCCCAGATGTCGTCTAGCGGTGCCGGAACACCGCCGCCCTTCTCTCCAAAAACGCATTCATCCCCTCCTTCAGATCCTCCGTGGCGAACAGCGCATGCAACTGCCGCCGCTCGAACAGGATTCCCTCGGACAGCGATGACTCATAGGCGCGGTTGATCGCCTCCTTGACCGCCATCATCGACGGCAGCGAGAAGCCGGCAATCGTCTGCGCCACCGTCATCGCTTCATCCATCAACCGCTCGGCGGCCACCACCCGCGATACCAGCCCGCTGCGCTCCGCCTCAGCCGCATCCATGTTGCGCGCCGTCATGCACATGTCCATGGCTTTCGCCTTGGAGATGGCGCGCGGCAGGCGCTGCGTGCCGCCCGCGCCCGGGATGACCGCGAGCTTCAGCTCCGGCAGGCCGAACACCGCGTTGTCTGCCGCGATGAGAATATCGCAAGCCATGGCCAGCTCGCAGCCACCGCCAAGCGCGTAGCCGGCCACTGCGGCAATCACCGGCTTGCGCACTTTGCGCAGCGTCTCCCAGTTGCGCGTGATGTAGTTGGACTTGAACACGTCCATGTAATCCCAGCCGCGCATGGCTGCGATGTCGGCGCCGGCGGCGAAGGCCTTGTCGTTGCCGGTGATCACGATGGCGCCAATGCCATCGTCATCGTCGCAGGCCAGCAGCGCCAGGCCGAGCGCATCCATCAGCGCATCGTTGAGCGCGTTCATCTGCCGGGGACGATTGAGCCGGATCACGGCAGCGCGGCCGGCGATTTCCAGCAGGATCGGGCTCTCGTTCATCGGGGCCGTTGCTTCACGTGCGTGCATTGGACTTGCCCTGCGCTTGTCCGTCCGCGCGAAGTTGCTCGCGCAGCCTGAATTTCTGGATCTTTCCCGCTGGCGTCGAGGGCAGCGCGCCCTGCACGACCAGCCGCTCGGGGATGTATTGCGCGGTCATCTTCTGCGCCTTGAGGAAGGCCACCATCGCCGCCATGTCGAATGCCTGGCCGTCGCGGGTCACGACGAAGGCGCAGGCGCGCTCGCCGAGGCGCTCGTCGGGATAGGCGACGATGGCCACCTGCGCGATAGCCGGGTGGCGATACAGCAGGGTTTCAATTTCCACCACGGGAATGTTCTCGCCGCCGCGGATGATGACGTCCTTGCTGCGCCCGTCGATGCGGATATAGCCGTGCGCGTCGATGCGGGCGAGATCGCCGGTGTCAAACCAACCGTCGGCGTCGGTGTCGTTCAGGTGCGCACGGCGCAAGTAGCCGCCGAAGTTGGAGCAGGCGCGCACCAGCAAGCGGCCGGTGGTGCCGGCCGCTTGCGCCGCACCCGCGCCGTCGACCACGCGCACTTCCACACCGGGGAGCGGGCATCCGTCGGTGCTGGAGGCGCGTTCGTCGTCATCGTCGAGCCGCGTAGTGGTTACCGCGCCCATTTCCGACATGCCCCAGGCGGAGATCACCTTGGCCCCCAGCGCGCCGCGCGCCTGCTCCACCAGGGCGCCGGGGATGGGCGCGCCGGCGCACAGGAACGCGCGCAACGAGGGCACGGCATCGCCGGTGTCGGTGACCGTGCGGGCCAGGTCGGTGAGGAACGGCGTGGAGGCCATGGTGAAGGTGACGCCCTCCTGCCGGATCAGCGCCACGGCCTTGCGCGGCTCCCAGATGTCCTGCAGCACGACGCTCGCGCCCAGCATGACCGGCATCATCAGGCCGTACATGAAGCCAGTCTGGTGGGCCATTGGCGAGGCCATCAGGACCACGTCGCCGGCGCCCAGGCTCAGGCGTGCCGCGTAGCTGACGATGTTGGCCATGAGCGTATTGGACGAGTGCAACACACCCTTTGGCTCGCCAGTGGTGCCTGACGTGTAGATAAGCTGGGTGATGTCGTCCGGACCTGGGCGATGGCCCGTAGTCCAGTCTTGCGCGCCGGCGTCAGCCAGCAACGTCTCGAAGGCATTGGGCCCGGCGCCACCGATCACGACCACGTGCTGCAGGTCAGGCAGCGCCTGGCGCAAGCCATCGAACATCGCTTCGTAGTCAAACCCGCGAAAGCGCTTTGGAATCACCGCGACCTTGCTGCATGCGTGCCTGAGCATGAATGACAACTCGCGCTCGCGCAGGATCGGCATCAACGGGTTGAGCACCGCGCCAAGGCGCGAGCAGGCAAGGTAGAGCGTGGTGAACTCCCACCAGTTGGGCAACTGGCAGGACACGACATCGCCCGCGCCCACGCCCAGCCTGGCCAGGCCTGCCGCGATGCAGCCGGCCCGCGCGGCCAGTTGCCTGTAGGTCAGGCGCGTGGTCGCGCCGCTTTCCACCTGCAATGCAGTCAGCGCGACCTTGTTGGGGCAACGCGCCAGGCAATGGTCCAGCGCATCGTTGATGGTGCGCTCGGGCCAAAGCCCTTGCGCGACGCTGGTGGCGCGCCGCGGGGGCAGCAGGATGGCGTCGAAATCCATGGCGTGTCTCCTCGTTGTGGTCGTTGTGGCCGTTGGTGTCGTTGTGGCCAGGCTTGCCGTCCGGCTCTTCTCGCGGGCGATATCAGGCCGGCACCGCTTCCCGGCCAGCGCGGGTGCGGGCGATGATGGTCTTCATGATCTGGGCCGTGCCGTCGCCGATCTGGAAACCGAGCACATCACGCAGGCGCTGCTCCATCGGGCCGCGGTCGTAGCCGCCGTGGCCGAACGACAGCAGGCACTGGTGCACCACGTCGTAAGCCAGCTTGGGCGCCCACCATTTGCACATCGCGGCTTCGGCCGTGTGCGGCAGGCCGCGGTCCTTCAGCCAGAGCGTCTGCAGGCACAGCAGGCGCGCCGCGGTGACCTGCGTCTCGAAATCCGCCAGCGGATGGGATACGCCCTGGAAAGCCGCCAGCGGCTTGCCGAAGGCCTGGCGCTCGGCCACGTATTCCCAGGTTTCTTCCAGGCTCGCCTTGGCCACCGCCAGCACCTGCAGGCCGATCAGCGCGCGGGAGAAATCGAAGCCCTGCATCACCTGCACAAAGCCCTCGCCCTCCTTGCCAAGCAGGTGGCTGACGGGCACGCGTACGTTCTCGAAGAAGATCGAGCCGCGCCCGATGGCGCGCTGGCCGTGGCAGTCGAAGCGGTTGGTGGTGATGCCGGGCAGGTCCATCGGCACCAGCAACGCCGAGACGCCGCGCGCGCCCGCCTCCACGGAGCCGCTGCGCGCGAACACCACGGCGGCGTCGGCCTGGTCGGCCGCGGAAATGGAGGTCTTCTCGCCGTTGAGCACGTAGTGGTCGCCGTCACGCTCCATGCGCAAGCGCAGGCTGGCCGCATCGGAGCCGCCGCGCGGCTCGGTCAGCGCAATGGCGAACAGGGCCTCGCCTTGCGTCAGGCGCTGCAGCCACGGACGCGCGATCTCCGGGGCGGCGTGCTGAGCCAGGATCTGCCCGTTCAGCGAGGCCAGCAGGTTGACATAAGAGAGGCTAAGGTCGGCGCGTGCCACCTCTTCATGAATCACGCCGGCGGCCAGGCAGCCCAGCCCCTGGCCACCATACTGCTCGGGCAGTTCAGGGGCGATAAAGCCCATCTGGCCCATTTCGCGCATCAGCGCGCGGTCAAGCTCGCGGGTGCGGTCGCGCGCCAGGAAGCCGGGCGCGATACGTTCGGTGGCGAAGCGGCGGGCATGATCGCCCAGTGCAACCAGGTCTTCGTCGAGATAGGGGTTCATGGCGTCTCCAGGATGTCTTGCCGCATGGCGCGCTGATGCGATGCGCCATGCGGCCGCGTTGCTTGTGCCGGCAATGGCTGGCTCACTTCGCGTACTTGCGAAAGTCGGGCTTGCGCTTTTCCTGGAAGGCGGTGACGCCCTCGCGCGATTCCTCGGTGTCGTAATAGAGCTTGAGCGCGTACATGCCCATGCCGGCAATGCCGCTCTGGTGGGCCGTGTCCATGTTGAACGAGCGCTTGGCGATGGCCAGCGCGGTGGGGCTCTTCTCCATGATCTCGTCGCACCACTTCTGCACTTCGGCATCGAGCTGTTCATGCGGGACGACGGTGTTGACGAGGCCCATGGCGAGGGCTTCGGTGGCCGGATAGCGGCGGCACATGTACCAGATCTCGCGCGCTTTTTTCTCGCCGACCACGCGAGCCAGGAACGCCGTGCCATAGCCGGGATCGACCGAGCCGACCTTGGGGCCGACCTGCCCGAACACGGCCCTCTCGGAGGCGATGGTGAAGTCGCAGATCGTGCAGATGACGTTGCCACCGCCGATGGCGTAGCCCTGCACGCGGGCGATCACTGGCTTGGGCACGTCACGGATGGCGTTGTGCAGTTCCTCCATCGGCAGGCCGATGGTGCCACGGCCGTCGTACTGGCCTTCGTGGGCGGACTGGTCGCCGCCGGTGCAGAACGCTTTTTCGCCGGCGCCGGCGAGCACGATGGCGCCGATCTCCCGGTCATAGCCGGCGCGGTTGATGGCGTGGATCAGCTCGTCGCAGGTGCGCCCGCGGAAGGCGTTCATCTTCTCCGGACGGTTGATGGTGATCCAGGCCGCGCCGTGGCGCACTTCGTAGAGGATGTCTTCGTAGTTCATGGTCTTTGTCTCCGTTGTCTGCGTTGTCGTCGATATCGCCGCAGCCGCATTCAGCCGTTCATGGTCAGGCCGCCCGACACGCTCAGCACCTGCCCGGTAATAAACGCCGCGTCGTCGCCGGCGAAGAACAGGATCGCGCCGGGCAGGTCGTCCGGCTGGCCGATGCGGCCCAGCGGGATCGAGCGGGTGAAGGCTTCGATCAGCTTTTCCGGATTGCCGGCGCCTTGCTTGTAATCCTCGAACAGCGCGGTATCGGTCGGGCCCGGGCACACCACGTTGACGGTGATGCCGTGGCGGGCGTGCTCGCGGGCGATGGTCTTCGAGAACGACACCAGGCCGCCCTTGCACGCGGCGTAGACCGCCTCGCCGGATGAGCCCACCCGCGCCGCGTCGGAGGCGATGTTGACGATGCGCCCGCGCTTGCGCTCCACCATGCCGGGCAGCACCGCGTGGTGCATATGCAGCGCGCCGGTGAGGTTGATGGCGATCAAGCGGTCCCATTGCGCCGGCTCTGTCTTGGTAAAGGGCTTGAACACGTCCCAGCCGGCGTTGTTGACCAGCACGTCGATCGGGCCAAGCTGGCTGGTGGTGGCCGCCACGGCAGCGTCGACGCTGACGCGGTCCGTGATGTCGCACTGGAAGGCCTCGGCACGGCCACCGTCTTCGCAGATACGCTCGGCTACCTGCTGCGCGGCCGCCAGGTTCAGGTCCAGCACCGCCACGGCGGCGCCCTCGCGCGCAAAGCGCCGGCAGGTTGCCCCGCCGATGCCACCACCACCACCGGTCACGATGACCGTCTTGCCTTCGAGTCTTTGCACAGTGTTCTCCTACGTGGTCCAGGGTGCTATCGTGCGGCTATCGCGTCGCGCGCCAGCGGTTAAATACGTAAATATATTGACGTATATTAGGCGGGCAGATGGACCAATGCAAGTACGGCTACTGTGGAATTTATGATGGTTAACCCCAATTTTGATGATGATCTTGCGCCTGCGGCACGCATGGAAATGGCAAACAGACTGTTCTTTCGCCTGTACCAATGTGCAAATATGTTGCATAAAACGGGGTCAAGGGCGGTCGAGGCCGAAGGCCTGACGACGCAGCAGTGGGCCGTGCTGGGCGCGCTGTCGCGGCCGCAGGCGGCCGATGGCATGAGCGTGGGCGACCTGGCGCGCTACTTGATGGTGAGCCGGCAGAACCTGTCGGGGCTGATCAGCCGCATGGAGCGCGACGGCCACCTGAGCATGGCGCCCGACGGGCGCGACCGGCGCTCGCGGCTGGTCACCATGACCCAGACCGGGCGCCATGTGTGGCTGCGCCTGGCGCAGCCCAAGATCCGGGATTACTACGAGCGGGCGCTGGCCGATTTTTCAACCGGCGACATCACCCACACGTTGCACTACCTGCTCAAGCTGCTGGAGAACATGAAGGGACTGGATGCCGAAGGGCCCACGGCGGAGGATGGGCGGGAGTGAGGCGGAATGCGTGAAGGGGGGGACGCAAACCGGCAACCAGCGCCGGCGCTTGCGTCATTGCGTCATTGCGTCATTGCGTCATTGCGTCATTGCGTCATTGCGTCATTGCGCTATCGCGTAATGACGCTGTCGCCTTATTCAGCCTTGATGCCGCGCGCGCGGATCAGTTCGGCCCAGCTCGCGCTTTCCTGGCGGATGCGCGTGGCTAGCGCATCAGGCGTGCTGGCAACCGGCTCCATGCCCTGGCGCGCCAGTTCCTCACGCACCGCCTTGCCGTCGAAGACTTCACGCACGTCGGCATGGAGCGCCTCCACCACCGGCGCCGGCGTGGCGTGCGGCACCAGCAGCGCGTACCACGAGCTGACCTCGATGCCGCGCACGCCCTGCTCTGCCAGCGACGGAATCGCGGGCGCCGCGGGCGAGCGGCTGGCCTGGGTCACGGCCAGCGCGCGCAACGCGCCGGAGCGGATGAAGGGCGCCAGCGTGGGCAGCGTGCCGAACAGGATCGGCACCTGCCCGCCCACCACGTCGTTGAGCGCCTGCGTGGTGCCCTTATAAGGCACATGCAGCAGCGCGACGCCGGTCTGCTGGCGGAACAGCTCGCCAGCCAGGTGCAGACCACTGCCCACACCGGGGCTGGCATAGCCAAGCGGCGGAGTGGCGCGCCGGGCCAGCGCTACCAGTTCCTGCACGGAGCTTGCACGCACGGAAGGGTGCACCGCCAGCACATTGGGCGAACTTGCCAGCAGCGAAACGGGAAGGAAGTCGCGCTCGACGTGATAAGACAGCGACGGGAACAGCGTGGGGTTGATGGTCAGGGTTGCCGGCCGGCGCTACCAGCAAGGTGCAGCCATCCCCCGCGCGCGGCGCGCGGCGTCCATGCCGATGTTGCCGTTGGCACCGGGCTTGTTGTCCACCACCACGGTGACGCCACGGCGCTGGTGCAAACCCTGCGCGAGCGTGCGCGCCAGCAGATCGGCAGGGCCGGCGGCCGGAAACGGCACGACGATGCGCAGCGCGCTGCAGGCTGTGGCCGGTTGCACGGCCCGGCCAGCGGGGGCCGCGCCAGCCCACGGGCTGGCGAGCGCGAGGCAGGCAATGGCAGGCCCGCGCAGTGCGCGCCTAATGTTTGGTTCGGACTTCAGATGTCGCACTCGAGGGGCCTGCTGAGCGGTTGGCGTAATGAGGGTGATCTCTTGGCTTTCAACTTTCAACTTTTAGGTTTTAGCCGTTATTTGTTTTATATATAAAACCAAAGATCGCTATTGAAACAAAAGAAATATAGCCGGTCCTTTTAGGCGCCGAGACTAGGGTAAACACTTGGTTTTTGGAGAGGGAGGTATCGCGCCTACACTGAAGACGGCCCCCGCTGTCCGGCGCACACCGTTCATGCCACATCCGCGGCACGCGAACACGCTGCAAAGGGGCAACCAAGGAGGCTGCCGTGCAAGGCTTCCAGCTCACCCTGTTCACCATCGAAAACCGCCGCCATCACGGCAAGCAGCTATCCCACTGGCTGCTGCAGATCCTGCGCGAGCTGCATATCCGCGGTGCCACGCATATCGTGGCGGCCGAAGGCATCGGCCATGACCGACGCTTTCATACCTGGCATTTCATGGAGCTGGCCGACCGGCCGGAGGAGATCACCGTGATTGCCACGGAGGAAGAGGTGCAGCGCTTGTTCGACCGCCTCGCCCTGGAAGACATCCAGGTGTTCTACGCCAAGACGCCGGTGGAGTTCGGCTTCCTGGGGAAAAGCAGCGCGCCAGGGGCGCAGGGCCCCTGACCTGGCCGGACGGCCAGCGTGGCGCCAGTCAATCCATGCTGGCCGCCACGCTGGCGCCGGTGCTGCCACGCAGGGTGGCCTCGGGCAAACGCGCCACCAGGAACGGCGCCAACAGCGACACGGCGGCGCTGAGCAGGAACAGGGTACGGAACGCCACTTCGGCCGCCGCCCGCACCGCGCCGGCATCGGCCGTATCGCCGCCCACCATGGCACGGTGGAACATGCTCATCAGGATGTCCTCGCCGCCGGCCAGGTCCGCCACGCCCATGCCGCTATGGCGCAGCAGCGCGATCAGCACCGTGGTCAGCACCGCCACGCCGACCGCGCCGCCGAGCATGCGCGAGAAGGCGGTCAGCGCCGTGGCCACGCCCACCTGGTGCGCGGGCACAGCGTTCTGAGTGGCGACCAGGCCGCTGGGCAACTGCAGCCCGATGGCCAGGCCGAGGGTCACCATCGCCAGCGCGGTCAGCAGTACCGCATGCGGATCGACAAACGCCAGCGCAACGATCGCCAGCGGCGCGGCCAGCGAGCCTGCCAGTTGCAGCGGCTTGTAGCGGCCGCTCCACGTCATCAGCCGGCCCGAGATACGCGCCGAACGGGATGGACAGCGTCAGCGGCACCAGCCGCAGCGCGGCGCCATCGGCCTGCACGCCGCCCACCACCTGGAAGCGCAGCGGCAGCAGCACGGACATGGCGATCAGCTGGAAGAAGCACAGGAACAGGGTGACGCAGCAGATCGTGACCGTCGGCACGCGCAACATGTCCAGCGGGATCATCGGATCGGTTACCCGGCGCTCCTGCCACACGAACAGCGCCATGGCGACCAACCCGGCCGCCAGCAGGCCAAGCGTCTGCGGCGTTGCGGCCGACTGCCCTTGCCCGAGCCGGGTCAGGAACACCAGCACGCCGGTCAGGCCGCCACCGAACAGCAGTGCGCCAACGTAATCGATGCGATGGCGGCGCCCGCCCGCCGGCAGGTGCTTGAGCGCGCGGCGGACCACCAGCAGCGCGATCAGCGCCAGCGGCAGGTTGATCCAGAAAATCCAGCGCCATGACAGGTAGTGCGCCAGGTAGCCGCCGATCACCGGGCCGGCCATGCTGGCCACGGCCCATACGCCGCTCACATAGCCCTGGTAGCGGCCACGGTCACGCAGCGGCACCACATCGGCAATCGTGGCTTGCGACACCGAGATCAGCCCGCCGCCGCCCAGCCCTTGCAGGATGCGCGCGATGATCAGCTGCGGCATGGTCTGCGCCATCGCGCAGGCGATGGAGGCCAGGAAGAACAGCACGATGGCGAACGAGAGTACCGAGCGCCGTCCGAGCAGGTCGGACAGCTTGCCGTAGATCGGCGTCACCACCGTGGAGGCCACCAGGTAGGCCGAGACCACCCAGGCCATTTCTTCGAAACCGTTGAGCTGCAGCGCGATTTCCGGCAGCACCACGGCCACGATCGATTGCTCCAGCGCACCCAGCAGGATCGCCAGCATCAGCCCGAAGATGATCTGCATGACAGGCACCGGCGGCACCGCCGGAGGGCCGGATGCCGTGTTGCCAGGCTTGCCGGCAGGATCGGCGGCCGAGGAGGAAGCCGAAGTGACGGAAGCGGTTGCGCTCGCGGGTGGCTGGGGGGAGGAAGGCGGAGCTGAAGCCGCCGGGAAGGGCGGCACGGAGACGGCGGTCATGGGCTGGAGGGAGAGAGAACGCTTGCGGCCAGGGACATGGAGTGCGACGCCACCTCGAACGGGCCGCGTCGCTCCTGTCTGTTTTTTGTATACAAGGGCGTCATTGTAGGCCTAAGCCTGCCGCCTTGCAGCCGCCTCCCCGGCCGGCCTGCCGGAACCGGAACCGGAACGCCGCCGCTGCGCTACGCAGCAAACGGCGACGTGGCCGGGCTCAAAAGGACTCCCAGTCGCCGCCGGCCACGGCCAGGCTGCCAGCGGCCGGCGTGCGTGTGGCGCGGCGTGCCGCCGGCGCCACCACCGCGGCAGGCTTGGCCTGGCGAGCGGCGGGCAGCGACTTGGACGACAGCACAGGTTCGCGGCCCTGGCGCACCACAGGCGCGCGGGCCTTGCTGGGCAGCACGGGCTCGCGGCTGGTCCGCACGGCGCTGGCACGCGGCGTGGCGGCGGCCGGGCGGACCACCGGCTTGGCGGCGGTTGCCGGCGTAACGCGGGCAGCCGCCGCGGCAGGTGCGGCAGGTGCGGCCTGGACTGCACGGGCGGCCGGAGCCGCGGCGTTGGCCGGTGCCGGACGAGCAACCGCCTGGCGCGCCGGCGGGTGGCTCTTGCCACCCACGGACGGGTGCCGTGCGGCGGCTGGCGGCACCACGCGCGCTGCCGCTACCAGTCGCGGCGCTGGCGCCCGCGCGACGTGCGCTTGCACCGGCGTCACCTGGAACCGGGATACGTCGTCGACCAGCCCCGCGGCCTGCTGCTGCAAGCTCTCGGCGGCGGCGGCGGCTTGCTCCACCAGCGCAGCGTTCTGCTGCGTGACGCTTTCCATCTGGTTGATGGCGCGGTTGACCTGCTCGATGCCGGACGACTGCTCCTCGCTGGCCGCGGCGATCTCGCCCATGATGTCGGTCACGCGCTTCACCGCGCCGACAATATCGTCCATGGTGCGGCCGGCGTCCTCGACCTGCCTGGCGCCATGGGCCACTTGCCCCACCGAGCCATTGATCAGTTGGCCGATTTCCTTGGCCGCGGACGAAGACCGCTGGGCCAGGCTGCGCACCTCCGCTGCCACCACGCTAAAACCACGCCCCTGCTCGCCAGCGCGAGCCGCCTCCACGGCCGCGTTGAGCGCCAGGATATTGGTCTGGAAGGCGATCCCTTCAATCACACCAACGATTTCAGCGACCTTGGCCGACGACTGCGAAATATGCTGCATGGTCTCGACCACGCCGCGCACAGCACGGCCGCCCTCGGTCGCCACCCCGGAAGCGCTCACCGCCAGTTCGTTGGCGTGGCGTGCGTTGGCAGCGTTCTGCTTGACTGTCGAGGTGAGCTGCTCCATGGAGGCCGCGGTCTGCTCAAGGGACGCCGCCTGCTCTTCCGTGCGCTGGGACAGGTCGGTATTGCCCCTGGCGATTTCCCGGGTGGCGCCATTGATCGAGCGCGTCGCGCCCTGGATGCCGTTCACCAGTGCCGCCAACTGCCCGAAGGCGCGTTCCAGCGCGCCCAGCATGCGGCCCATCTCGTCATCGCTGCTGGCCTCGATGACATAAGTCAGGTTGCCGTGCGCGAGCGCCTGTGCCGCGTCCAGCGCTTGCCGCGCCGGCCGCGTGATCGAACGCGTGATGCCGATGCCGAGGATCGCCGCCAGGGCGAGCGCGGCCGCGGTCAGGCCCAGCAGCAGGTCGCGCGCCATTTCATAGCTGGCGTTGGCCTCTTGCACGGCAGCCAGGGCCACCTTGCGCCCGCCGTCGGACAATTCGCTCAGCTTGTCGAAGTAAGGCGCCTGGGCCGCCGGCAGGGTCGCCACCAATGCGCTGCGGGCGTTGTCGAACTCGCCGCCTTCCAACTGGCGCAGCACGGTGCCGAGCTGGCTGTCGTAGGCATTGCGTGCCTCAATCAGGGCACGATAGGTTTCCCGGATCTCAGGCTTGGCCGACTTGGACAGCCACTTCCCCAGTTCATCCAGCGCACCGCCCATGTCCTGGCGCAGCGCGCCGATACGCTCGGCGTTGCGCCGCACGGCGACCGGATCTTCATTCAGGGTGGCGTCGCGCACCAAGATGCCGGTGCGCAGCGCGTCTTGCTTGACGCGCTCGATCTCCAGCACCTTGAACAGGCGCCCTTCCACCGTCAGGCGCATCGATTCGTTCATGGTGCGCAGGGACATCATGCCCAGCACAGCCACGGCTACCAGCAGCAGCGCCACCAGCGAAAACGCCACCGTCAGGCGCGCCCCAATGCCAAAGTTTCGCAACCAACGCATCTTCCCGGCTCCTTTTTATTCTTACTCGCGCGTGCTTTATCCTCGCCCCGGACAGATTTCCGGAGCGACGCCGCATCGCGGGCTTAACGGCAGGGACGGCGGCAAGCTTGAGGGCTACGAAGCGACTTCTGCAAAGAAGCGCAGAAATGCGGATTTGAAAGGAAATATGAGGGGGAAAAGCCTGGCAATTCGAGCAATTGGCCGGCTGCAACCTGTCGTCTAATGTCACCCATGCACTTCGAAGTGCCGCCACCGGCGCTTGCCGTCGAGGGCACACAACGAACAAAGTGGGCGCACAAAAAAAGAAGCCCACGCGCGGGGTGCTCGTAGGCTTTCCAGGACTGCTTAGAGCCGAAAGGCTCACGGGGCAATATAAACCTGCTTACATGAGGTGTAAATCCCATTTCTATCAGGGATATCTCTGATAGCAAAAGTGCTGGCGATGCCACTCATGTGGCGAATACCTGGCATGGGATGCTTCACGGTAGCAGGCCAAGGCCGCCTTGTTGCCCGCAAACCTTTGCTAGCAGGGGAATGCGGGCGCGGGTGGCGTTGGGACTTGCTACGCCGACGCCCGTCACCTCATCGGACAGCAGCGTGGCACAATTGTTTTATTAGAGGAAAACCTCTACACGAGACGCGCCTCCCCAATCGTCAAAATTTGTAAAATTTTGTTACTCTCGCCCCTGAAGTCTTCCTCTTCTCTTCTGGCGGCGTCGCCCGCCTCAGCTTGCGGGGCAGCATCGGATCCGCCGCCCGGACACAAGCCAGGGCCGGTCCCGGTCCATGCCGCCTCGTCCCGCGCCAGCAGCGAGAGCGGATGTTTCATCCCCCGCCCCGCCCAGCCGGTGCCCAACCGTGCTGTACCCCCCCCATTTGCCCAGGCCCAGTTATTGGACCGTCGCCAGCCGCCAGAACCCGAGCGGGCTCTTCCGGAGAAGTTGTGAACAAGAAGGAAACCAGGATCGCTCGCCCGAGCCGGAACCTGCAGCACCTGCAGCTCTCCACCCACAGCGCAAGTCGCAATCCTGTCGTCGTGCACCTGTCGAACGGAATTCGGCTGCACGGCGTGATCGTCGCCGCGGACAACTATATGGTGCTGCTGGCGGAGTCTGCGCAGGACCCGATGCCGCAAATCGTCTACAAGCACTCCATTGCCGTGATCACGCCGGCCAACGCGCCCGAGGCCATGGCCTGCGTGCCCGGGGCGGAGACCTCGCCGGAGTTTGTCAGCTTATATACACCGCGTACCCGCAAGCGCCGCTAGGCGTTGCCGGCGCCGCACCGCAGGCCCGGACGGACTCGTTTTACCCCGAAGCCGTCACTTAGTTTCAATCCATCACAAAGATCACTCTAAATCTTTTCCGGCCCTAACCGATAACCCAAACAACGGTGGCACTTCTGCCCAGCATTGCCTGGCAGCCAACGTTGCGGCAACAGCCGGATTGCACAACTCACTTGTAAAAGAATAGGAGTCGTACCATGTCGATGGTCATCAATACCAACACGTTGTCCCTGATGACGCAGAACAACCTGAGCTCGTCGCAATCGTCGCTGAACAGCGCGATCCAGCGCCTGTCCTCGGGCCTGCGTATTAACAGCGCCAAGGATGACGCTGCTGGCCAGGCAATTGCCAACCGCTTCACCTCGAACATCAACGGCCTGACCCAAGCTCAACGTAACGCCAACGACGGTATCTCGCTGTCGCAAACCACTGAAGGCGCGCTGACCGAAGTCAACAACAACCTGCAAGCTATCCGTACCCTGGCCGTGCAAGCCGCAACGGGCAGCAACTCGACCAGCGATCTGAAGTCGATCCAGGACGAAATTACCCAGCGTATGGCTGAAATCGACCGTACGTCGCAACAAACCGACTTCAACGGCGTGAAGGTCCTGTCGTCGACCGCATCGTCGCTGAAGGTGCAAGTTGGCGCGCAAGACGGCCAGACCATCTCGATCGACCTGAAGGAAATCAGCTCGAAGACCCTGGGCATGACGGGCTTCACGGTTGCCAAGAACTCGCTGGCAACCAGCGCCGCCATCACCACCGTGGTCGCCGCTTCGGGTTCCGCACCGGTCGCAGTTGACCTGAGCGCAGCCGCAACCTCCCTGACGACCGCCACCGGCGCAACCGTCAACGCCAAGGACCTGCAACTGAGCAACGTGCTGGACTCGGCCGGCAATGCCACCAAGAGCTACGTGGTCAAGTCGGGCAGCGACTACTACGCAGCATCGGTTGACAATGCCACCGGCAAGGTCGTCCTGAACACGGCCGACATCAAGATTGGCGACGCAGCCAACGGCAACACGGGTAACACCGTGACTGGCCAGCTGGTCAAGGTTGGCGCTGACTCCAACGGCGCGGCCGTTGCCTACGTGACCCAAGGCGGCAACAACTACGCTCTGGACAGCACCTCGGGCCCGGCAGCACTGGTCAACGGCGGCTCCGCTGCTTCGACCACCAGCAACTCCACCCAGATCGAACTGAGCACCAGCGGCACCACCACCGCTACCACCGCCTTCACCGGCGTGGGCAGCACCAACCCGCTGACCACGATCGACGCCGCACTGGCAACGGTCGACAAGCTGCGCAGCTCGCTGGGCGCCGTGCAAAACCGCTTCAACTCGGCAATCTCCAACCTGGGTTCGGCTGTCACGAACCTGTCGGCATCGCGCTCGCGCATTCAAGACGCCGACTACGCGACGGAAGTGTCGAACATGTCGCGCGCCCAGATCCTGCAACAAGCAGGTACGGCTGTGCTGGCCCAGGCCAACCAGACCACCCAAGGCGTGCTGTCGCTGCTGCGTTAATCCCGCAACAGTCGTCACCCTCCTAGTAGTGCCGGGTCTTCGGGCCCGGCACTGCCGGGAATGCTTCCAGAGCGGTCTCCGCTCTGAAAGCGTTTCCACCGGGGCTTTTATGCTCCGACCCAACCGCCGCGAGACAGACCATGATCAGATCGCCCGAACTGCTATCGCCCATGACCGCCACGCCAACCGCCACCCCGGCTGCGCCCGCGGAGACGGCAAGCGCGCCCGCGGCCGCCCAGCAAGCAGGTTCGGCCGTTGCCCAAGGCACCGCCGCCAGCAAGACGGAGGGCGCCAACCCCAAGGAACTGGCCAGCGCGCTTGCCAGCCTCAACGATGCCTTGCGGGCCACGCCGGTCGAGGTGCGGTTCAGCATCGACAGCGAAACACACAGATTCGTGATGGTCGTGGTGGACAAAGCCACTGGCGACACCATCCGTCAGTTTCCCTCGAAAGAAGTCCTGCGCATCACCCGTGCCATCGACAAGCTGCAAGGCCTACTGATTCACCAGACCGCTTGAGCGGCCAACCTTCCCCCCTCGAACAAAGTCATCACAGGTAGCAATCATGAGTTCATCGATTTCGTCGCTTGGCGTTGGTTCCGGACTGGACCTCAGTACCTTGTTGACTAACCTGCAGACGGGGGAAGAGGCAAAGCTCACGCCGATCACGGAGCAGCAGACTGCCGCGACCACCAAGCTGTCGGCTTACGGCACGCTCCAGGGCGCCGTGGCCGCGTTCCAGACCGCAGCCGCCGCGCTCGGCATGTCCAGCCTGTATAACAGCACCAGCACCACGTCGAGCAACACCAGTGTGCTGACCACGGCCGCGGACAAAACCGCGGTGGCGGGCAGCTATGCCGTTAACGTGACGGCCCTGGCACAGTCGCAGACGCTGGTGTCCAACGGCATCACCGACAGCACCGGCCAGCTACTGGGCAGCGCCAGCATCAAGATCGAGTTCGGCACCACCAGCGGCACGACGTTCACGCCAGGCAGTGGCACGCCCACCACGATCAATATCAATGGCACCAACAACACGCTGACCGGCATCCGCGATGCGATCAACGCGGCCAATGCCGGCGTCACCGCCAGCATCGTCAATGATGGCAGCAGCACGCCCTATCACCTGGTGATGACGTCCAACACGACCGGCGCTGCGTCAAGCATGCGCGTGACGGTTGCCAGCAATGGCGCGGGCGACCCCAGCACCATCAGCGGCCTGCTGTCATACGACCCGGCCGGCACCAAGGCCATGGCCGAGAATGTCAAGGCCGCGGACGCCAAGCTCACCATCAATGGCTTGGCGATCACTAGCGCCACCAACACGGTCCAGGGCGCTGCGCAGGGCGTCACGATGAACCTGGCCACGCTCGGCTCCAGCACGATCAGCGTGTCCACCGACACCTCGACGATGGCCGGCGCGGTGCAGAACTTTGTCTCCGCCTACAACACGCTGCAGACCACGGCCGGCAATCTGTCCAGCTACGACGCGACCAACAAGACCGCGGGCGTGCTGCTGGGCGACAGCACCCTGCGCACGATCGAGAACCAACTGCGCTCCGTGATCAACACGCCGCAGACGGGCGCCAGCGGCAGCCTGAACAACCTGACGCAGATCGGCATCGGCTTCAACGCGGACGGCACCATGTCGCTCGACACCTCCAAGTTGAACAGCGTATTGGCCAGCAACAAAGCCGGCGTGGCCCAGCTGTTCAGCGGCACGGACGGCAAGTCGGGCTATGGCAACCAGCTGGCGACCATGGCAGCCGGTTTCTCCAGCACCAGCGGCGCGCTGACCACCGCCACCAACGGCGTCAACGCGCAACTCAAGTCGCTGGCTACGGACTACACCGACATGTCCGCCCAGATCGATGCCACCGTCGCGCAGTATCGTACCCAGTTCCAGCAACTGGACTCGATCATGTCGCAGATGACCGCCACCAAGAACTATCTAACGCAGCAGTTTTCTGCTGCGAGCGGCACGACGGCCTGACCCACGTCAGCCCGTTCGCACCCGCCGCACCAAACCTAGGGATCGTCGCCATGTACGCACGCACTGCCGCCAACGCCTACGCCAATGTAGGCGTCCAGACCGGAGCCATGAGCGCCTCTCCGCACCGGCTCATCGTGATGCTGTTCGACGGCGCGCGGGCCGCCATCGCCCGCGCGCGCTTCCACATGGAAGCGGGCAAGATCGCCGACAAGGGCATGGCCATTTCGAAGGCGATCGAGATCATCGACAGCGGCCTGCGCGCCTCGCTGGACCACGGCGCCAGCGCCGAACTGACGGGCAACCTCGATGCGCTCTACGAGTACATGACCCGCCAGCTCATGCTGGCCAACCTGCATAACGATGACGACCGGCTGTTCGAAGTGGACAAGCTGCTGGCCGAGCTGGCCTCGGCGTGGAGTCAGATCGACCCTGCCGCGGAGCCGGAGCAACAGTCGCTGCGGCCCCCGGAAGCTGTCTCGGTAGGGGTATGACATGCTCAGGCAAAAGAACCGTCTCATCGCCTGCTATGAAGAACTGCTCGGCCTGTCCGGGCAGATGTGCGAAGCCGCACGCGCTAGCGACTGGGACACCCTGAGCGCGTTGCAGACCCGTTACGTAGCCCAGGTCAATGTGCTGCGCAATAACGACGACGTGGCCTTGCTCTCGCCTCAGGAGCGCCGCTACCGCTATCAGATGCTGGAGAGCATCCTGTCGCAGGACGCCGCCATCCGCAACCTGGTGATGCCCCAGCTCGAACGCCTCGGCGACATGCTCAATCACTCGCGCCGCCGCCTGGAACTGCACCACACCTACGGCGCTGACGCAACCCTCTGATACGCTGAATGGTCGGCATCAATCTTCCGCCGGACCCTTCGCTCGCGCTGCGTGCGGATACGCAAGGCCTCACATCCGCACTGAGCGTAGCCAAGCTGGCCGCACTGCTGCCCACGGGCACCGTCACCGATACGGTGGGCCCCGCTACTGGCGGCCCCACGGTGCAGCAAGGCCGTCCTGGCCAGGTCAACGGCGGCGGGCTCAACCCCGAGGCCGGCACGGCGCCAGCCTCGGCGCGCGAGACCTTGAGCTCGGCTGCGCGCGTCATCCTGGATATCCTGGAAGGCACCGAATCCACGCCGCTGCGCGGCTCCGCCCCACTCCTGCCCACACCGCCCGGCAGCGGCCAGGCTGCCACGCTGGCCAGTGCGCTGGCGCGCCAGGTCGGGCAAAGCGGCCTGTTCTACGAATCCCACCTGGGACAGCTGCTCAACGGCACGCGCAGTCTGGACAGCCTGCTGCGCGAGCCGCAAGCCATGCTGGGCCGCCCGCCGGGCACGCCTGACGCCGGCAACCCTGACGCGAACGCGAACGCAAGCGCCAACGCCAACACGAGCGGCGTGCCGCGGCCCGTGTTGGCGCTGACGTATGAGTCCTCGGCAAGCCCTGCCGCGCCGCCCGCACCGGCGGCGCAGGCGCAACCGCCGGCCGCCAGCGGTACGGCCATCAACCTGGCAGCCGCAACCCTGGGGGCACTCGTCGATGCCGAGGCGGGCCCAGCGGCCCCCGTGCCGGCGCCGCGAGGCTCAGGCAACAGCAACAGCAACACGGCGCAACCCGCCGCTGCTCCCTCGTCGCTGCCAGTCCCGCAAGGCCCCTCGGCCCATCTTGCCCATCAGGCCACGCTGGCTTACCAGGCGGCGTCAGCGGCACAGGCGGGGCCGCCGGCGCAAGCCAGGCATCTGGACATCGATAGCGCCTGGCGCGATGGCGGCACCGCGGTCGAGGCTCGGCAACTGGCGGCGCCGGTTGGCCCGCCGGTCCATCCCGACGCCGCCACGCTGGTGCGCCAGCAGCTCGATGCCCTCGCCACCCAGCAGTTCCGCTGGATGGGCGAGGCATGGCCGGGCACGCCAATGGACTGGCAGATCCGGCGCGAGCCCGATGACAGCCCGGCGCGCAGCCAGGGCGAAGGCCCCGATCCTGCCGCCGGCGTGTGGTCGACGCGGCTGGTGCTGGAGTTTCCCAACCTCGGCACGGTGGAAGCACGCCTGAGCCTGGCCGGCAACGGCATCGAAGCGCGCCTGGCCGCGCCGGACTCGGTCAACCGCCTGAACGCGGCACGCGCGCAATTGCAGGATCGGCTGGCCGCCACCGGACTGAACCTCACCACGCTGGCGGTGGATGGCATCCTGTCGCCCGGCCGGAGCATCGGATCATGAGCTACCCGGACGATGTGCTCGACGGCAGCCCGCGCGGCAGCGCGGTCGCGCTGAGCTATGACGAAAGCCGCGACAGTGGCCCGCGCGTGGTCGCCAAGGGCTACGGCGAGGTCGCCGATGCCATCATCGCCCGCGCCCGCGAGAGCGGCGTCTACGTTCACAACTCGCCCGCGCTGGTGACCCTGCTGATGCAGGTCAACCTGGACTCGCACATCCCCCCGCAGCTCTACATGGCGGTGGCGGAACTGCTGGCATGGCTGTATCAGCTCGAGCAGGACCAGGCTAGCGCCGGCCCCGCATCCGGCCCGCAACACCGCACCCAGGGCTGACGCGCCCGCCCGCCGCGCCAGGCTCCTGGCATTCACGCGGCGTATTCATCTCACGACTTCCAAGCCCCTCGAATTGGCCTTGTTTTTGGCCTGTATTCCCGCCTCCCCGTGCGTGACGCCCTGTTAAGTTTTGGGGGGCCAAAACAGCCTGGCCATTGCCCTTGCGAAAACTGCGGTTCACGGCCCGTGGCGGCAGAGCGGCAGCGGCGGCGGCATTGCCATCAATGCGTACTACCTGTTCCAGCCCGCCAAGACGGGCCTAAACGATGAAACCATTCCAGACTGCTTCCAAGGCACCGCGTCAGATCGACAAGGCGCGTGAACTCTACAATGTCGGCCAATACCGCGCCGCATTCAAGGAGGCCGAACGAGCGGAGCAAATCCATGGCAAGCGGGCCGACGCCAGCTATTGGCAAATGGCCGCGGCACTGGGGATGCAGGATACGCAGCAAGCCGGCGAGATCCTGCGCGACGGCTTACAGCGCTTCCCGGCGGACATCGACCTGATGTCGCTGGGCGGCTTTGTCCTGCTGCGCAATGGCCAGCACGAGGACGCCAGGCAGTTGCTGCAGCAATGCGTCGCCAACGCGCCGGGCGTCATCAGCGGATGGGTGCACTACGCGGCCCTGCTGCTGGAGCTGCGCGAGCCCGCGGCGGCGAAGGAAGCCGCGCTCAAGGCGCTGGCCATCGATCCGAACGAGCCCATCGCTGCCTGCAACTACGCCCTCGCCCTGAAGGAAACCGGGGAGATGGGCGAGGCCATGGAGGCGCTCTGGAAAGCGGTAAGACTGGCACCGAAGAACCTTGCGATCCGGGCCAATCTGCTATTCGCCATGTTGTTTGCGCAGGAAACCACGGCAGCCGACCTGCTGCGCGAGGCCAGGGCCTACGAACGGCTGCTGCTGGCCGGGCAGCGCTTCGCGCTGCGCAAGCACGCCCTGCGCCAGGACGGCGGCCCGATCCGCCTAGGCCTGCTATCCAATGACCTGCTGCGGCACGCCTGTGCCTACTTCATTCTGCCGCTGCTTGCCAACCTGGACCGCAGCCGCGTAGAGGTGGTGGCGTTCTCGCTCAACCCGCAGAGCGACCACGTCACCGACAAGATCCGGCTGCACGCCAACCAGTTCATCGAGTTGGCCGGCAAGTCCACCGCCGATATCGTCGACATCGTGCGCGGCCAGCAGATCGACGTGCTGATCGACCTCGGCGGCCATACCGGAACTTCCCCACTGCCCTATATGGTCCACGGCCTGGCGCCGGTACAGATGACGTGGCTGGGCTACCCTGGCAGCACAGGGCTAAGCGCCATTGACTACCGCATCACCGACTGGACCTGCGATCCGGAAGGATTCGAGCCGCACTACAGCGAAGCCCTGCTCAGGGCGCCTGCCTTTTGCACATATGCCCCGCTGATCCATAGCCCGCTTGAGACCTACGGAGCCAAATACCGGGTCCAGGACACACCGGCTCTGCGCAACGGAACTGGCGCGATCACCTTTGGCTCCTGCAACAACCTGGGCAAGGTGACCGACCAGACCCTTGCCCTGTGGGGCGCCGTGATGGCGCGCTGCCCCGGCAGCCGGCTGCTGATCGAAGCGCGCGACATCGACAACGACACCGTGAGCGGGCCACTGCTGGCACGCCTGGCCCGGGTCGGCATCGACGCGAACAACATCGACATCGTCCTCGACACGTGGCCGCTGACCGGCGGCACCACCACGTGCGACGCCGTGTGGATGGGTGTGCCGGTGGTATCGCGCGCCGGCGCCGCCTACCACTCGCGGATCTCCGCGGGTGTCTTGCATGCCATCGGGCTCGATGGCCTGGTGTGTGCGGACGAAGGCGAGTACGTCGAGGTCGCGGTGCACCTGGCCACCCACCTCGAAGAGCTCAATGCTTTGCGGCTATCGACCAGGCAGCGCTTCGAGCAGAGCCCCCTGGCCGACAGCGCAGGATTCGCGCGCTGGCTGGAAGATCAGTTGACCACCCTGGTCCAGCCGCACAGGCCACTCGATCGGCAGACTGCCGGCTCACGCGATGGCGTCTACTTCGCCGATGCCTGGCACACCATGACCGAGATCGTGGTGGCGATCGCAGGCCTGCTCGAAGCCCAGCGCCACGTGGAGCTGCGCAGCCTGATGGAGAACTTCTCCGCGAAATGGCCCAGGCACTGGATCACGGCCTATGTACTGGCCGAGATCGCGCATCACAGCGGACAGCACGACGCCTGCGTGGAATACCTGATGGAGAGCATCGGCCTGCGCGCCTATCACCTGCCGCTCTATCGTGTGCTCAGCACCCGCATGGATGCGTACCAGTATGACAAGGGCATGCTGGGTGAATTCCTGCAACAGCAATTCGGCATGAGCCTTGCATTCCTGGAGCAGCAAGGCGCGCCCACGGTCCTCGAAGTGCTCGGCATCGACATCGCGCAAGCGCAAGACCTCGAACCGGCCCACGCCTGATGGCCGCCGCGCAAGCCCTGGCCGCGCGCCGCCTCGCCTGACAAACTAGCCTACACAGCATGAAGAACAACGCAGCCAGCTCCAAAGCCGATCGGTACATCAAGAAGGCCGAGGCCAGCTACTTCGCCGGCCGGTACCCTGAAGCCATCGAACATGCGGAGAAGGCTGGCAAGCTGGCCCCCGGCCTCTACCAGGCCTACTACTTGCGCGCCGTAGCCACGCTCGGCCTGCAGCAGATCGAGCAGGCTTACCGCATCGCGCAGGACGGGTTGAAGGCGCACCCGAACCAGCCTGACATGATCGCCACGGTCGCCCGCATCCTGAGCACGATGGGCAAGCACGAGCCGGCCCGCATCATGCTGCGGGACTGCGTCGCCGCACACCCGCGCAGCCTGGCGGCCTGGGCCAACTATGCCATCGTCCTGCAGAAGCTGGCCCTGCATGCGGACGCCAAGCACGCGTCTCTCAAAGCGCTCGAGATCGCCCCCAACAATCCCGCCATCCTGGCAAATTACGCCAACGACCTGAAAGACACGGGATTCGCGGAAGACGCGATCTCGGTACTCAGGAAGGCCGCGGCCCTTGACCCGGACAACAAGAGCATCCGCTCCAATCTGCTGTTCCTCTTGTTGTTCGGCGAGAAGACGAGCGCCGGCGACCTGCTGAAGGAAGCCGGCAGCTTCGCGCAGTTGCTTGCGAGCAAGCGCCGGCCTCTGTTGCACGTGCAACAGAGGCCGGCGTCCGAGCGCATTCGCATTGGCATTCTTTCGAATGACCTGTTCCGCCACGCGTGCTCCTACATCCTGATTCCCTTCATCGCCAATCTGGACCGGGCGCGATTCGAAGTGGTGGCGCTCGGCCTGCACGCCTATCGGGACACCGTCACGCAAAAGATCGCCATGTATTGCGATCGCTTCGTCGACGTCGCCAACATGGCGGAGAACGAAGTCGTGCGGACAGTGCGCGAGGAAAACCTCGACCTGCTGATCGATCTCGGCGGCTACACGGGCACCTCGCCCTTGCACTACATGGTCTATGGCCTGGCGCCCGTCCAGCTCACCTGGCTGGGTTATCCCGGCAGCACCGGGATGCCAGCCATCCACCATCGCATCACGGACTGGATCGGCGACCCGGCTGGGGCCGAATCGCACTACACGGAAAACCTGTTGCGCGCGCCGGGCATCTTCGCGGTCTACTACCCGATGATCAATAGTCCGCTAAAGGCCTACCAGCCCGAATACCAGGTACGCGAAACGCCCGCCACCCGCAACGGCTTCATCACCTTCGGCTCCTGCAACAACCTCGGCAAGATCACGGACCGCACGCTGCGGCTCTGGAGCACCACCCTGGCAAGCTGCGCGGATAGCCGGCTGCTGGTGGAAGCCGCGGAACTCGACCGGGACGAGGTAAGGATTCCGCTTCTGGAGCGCATGCAGCAGGCCGGAATCGATACGCAGCGGGTGAGCTGCATCCCGAGGGAAGGCAAGAACCAATACCTGACCTACCACGATATCGACATCGTGCTGGATACCTCCCCCGTCACAGGCGGCAATACCACCTGCGACGCGCTCTGGATGGGCGTGCCCGTGGTCACGCTGGCCTGCGCCCCCTTCCACACCCGCGTTTCGGCGCCGTTCCTGCACGCCATGGGGCTGGACGAGCTGATCTGCGAGACCGAAGAAGCCTATGTCACGGTGGCGGCCAGCCTAGCCAGCAGCCTCGACCAGCTCAATGCCCTGCGCCTGAGCATGCGGCACCGCTTCGAGAAGAGTGCGATCTTCGACGCCGCTGGCTTCGCGCGCTGGTTCGAAAGCCAGGCGGTGGCGCTGGTCGGGCAGCACCGCGACGTCAGTCATCTCGAGGCGCGCACGCAGGACGGCGTGTTCTGCGCCGGCGCATGGCATTCCATGGAAGAACTCGTGCTGACCATCGGCCTGCTGCTGGAGGAAGCCCGGCATATCGAGCTGAGCAGCCTGCTGGAGAACATGTCGGCAAAGTGGAGCAAGCACTGGCTGGTCGCGTTCGCGCTGGGCTGCTGAGCGTACGCATGGACGAAGGCGGCCACGACAAACATCCTGCAACAGCAGTTCGGCCTGGATCTCGCCTTGATCGAGCGCCAGGGAAAACCAACAACCATGAAATCCTGGGCATCCAGGTATTGGAGGAAGCCGCATGAAAGCCGTCATCCTGGCGGGCGGGCTTGGTACCCGCATTTCCGAAGAGTCGCACCTGCGCCCCAAGCCGATGATCGAGATCGGCGGCAAGCCGATCTTGTGGCACATCATGAAGATGTACGCGGCGCACGGCATCAATGATTTCGTCATCTGCCTGGGCTACAAGGGCTACGTCATCAAGGAGTACTTCGCCAACTACTTCCTGCACATGTCGGATGTCACCTTCGATATGTCCGAGAACCGCATGGACGTGCATTGCCGCAAAGCAGAGCCGTGGCGGGTCACGCTGGTCGACACCGGCGAAGATGCGCAAACCGGCGGCCGGCTGCGCAGGGTACGCGACTATCTCACACCTGGTGAGTCGTTCTGCTTCACGTACGGCGATGGTGTCTCCAGCATCGACCTGAGCGCGGAGATCGCCTTCCACCGCAAACACGGACGCTGGGCAACCGTCGCCGCCGTGCAGCCTCCCGGGCGCTATGGCGCGCTCGAGCGGACCAATGAGGGCATGGTCACCGGTTTTTCCGAGAAGCCACGCGGCGACGGCGGCTGGATCAACGGGGGCTTCTTCGTGCTCGAGCGCGAGGTGCTGGACCTGATCGCCGACGACCAGACCCCCTGGGAACAAGCGCCGATGAAGGAACTGGCGCGCCTGGGGCATCTCCTGGCCTTTGAGCACGCCGGATTCTGGCAGCCCATGGACACGCTGCGCGAAAAGACCCAGCTGGAAGAAATGTGGCAGTCCGGCTCCGCTCCCTGGAAATGCTGGTAATGCATGCACTGTCCTGCTACACCGGGCGCTCTGTCTTCCTGACGGGCCATACCGGTTTCAAAGGCTCCTGGATGGCGATGTGGCTGAGCCGGCTGGGCGCGCGCGTGAGCGGCTATGCCCTGCCCTGCGCCACCAGCCCGGCACTGTTCACCCTGGCCGATGTCGAGGCGGGCATGCACGCGCACCACCATGGCGATGTCCGCGACCAGGCTGCCTTGACCGCGGCACTGCACGCGGCACAGCCCGAGATCATCTTTCACCTCGCCGCCCAACCACTGGTGCGCGCCAGCTACGATCAGCCGGTGCAAACGTGGGCGACCAATGTGATGGGCACCGTGCACCTGCTGGAGGCCGTGAGGGCCTGCCCATCGGTGCGCGCCGTGGTAGTGGTCACCACCGACAAGAGTTATGAAAACCGAGAATGGCTGTGGGGCTACCGCGAGACCGACCCGCTTGGCGGCCACGATCCCTACAGTGCCAGCAAGGCTGGCGCAGAGCTCGTGGCGGCGAGCTACCGGCAAGCCTTCCTGGCCAGGAGCGGCGTACTGGTGGCGACCGCGCGTGCCGGCAACGTGATCGGCGGCGGCGACTGGTCGATGGATCGCCTGATCGCGGATGCCGCGCGCGCCGCCGCGACAGCGCAGCCGCTGCGCATCCGCAGCCCGGAAGCCACACGTCCCTGGCAGCATGTGCTGGAGTCGCTGCATGGATACCTGCTGCTGGGCGAACGCCTGTGGGCAGGCGAACAGGCACTGGCCGAGGCCTTCAACTTTGGTCCCGCCGCTACCGATAACCTCCCTGTGGCCGAGGTCCTCACGCGTCTGCAGGTGCACTGGCCAGGCTTGCAATGGGAGGTCGACGAGGCCGCCCGAGAGCAAGCGCCGCATGAAGCCCGCTACCTGTACCTCGATTCGGCCAAGGCCCGGCAAGTGCTGTCGTGGCGTCCGCGCTGGACGCTTGACGAGGCCCTGGCCGCTACCGCCGAGTGGTATGGCACGGTCCAGCGCGACCCACACCTGGCGCGTAGGCTCTCCGAACAACAACTGGATCGATTCTGCTCATGACAGACGCCGCACCCAACCACGGTAATTGCCGCGCCTGCGGCGCGCCGCTGGTGCACACCTTCGTCGATCTGGGACTGTCCCCGGTCTCCAACGCCTTCATCAAGCGCGAAGACGCTGGCAAGGGCGAGATGTTCTATCCGCTGCATGCGCTGGTCTGCGACCACTGCTGGCTGGTGCAGCTCAGCGATGTGACGGGGGCGGAGGCCCACTTTCACGACGACTACGCCTACTTCTCTTCGTTCTCTGCCTCCTGGCTGGAGCATGCCCGCCGCTACGTCGAGGACATGACGAAGCGCTTCGCGCTGGGCGGGAACAGCCGCGTGATGGAGATCGCCAGCAACGATGGCTACCTGCTGCAGTACTTTGTGCAGGCCGGCATCGATTGCCTGGGCATCGAGCCGACGGGCAACACCGCCGCGGCCGCGCGCGAACGCGGTGTCGCCAGCCGCGAAGTGTTCTTTGGCCACGATACCGCACAGTCGCTGCGCGACGAGGGCTGGCAGGTCGATCTCCTGCTTGGCAACAACGTGCTGGCGCATGTGCCTGACCTCAACGACTTTGTCGGCGGCATGCCTCGCGTGCTCAAGGCTGAAGGGGTGATCACCCTCGAGTTCCCGCACCTGCTGCGCCTGATGGCCGAAACGCAGTTCGATACGCTGTACCACGAGCATTTCTCCTACCTGTCGCTAAGCGCGTTGCTGCCGGTGTTTGCGCGCGCGGGCTTGCGCGTGTTCGACGTACAGACCCTGCCCACCCACGGTGGCAGCCTGCGCCTCTTTGTCTGCCACCAGGCTGCCGCGCACGCGGCCACCGCGCAGGTCGCCCAATGCCTGGCGGCGGAACAGGCCGCCGGCCTGACCACGCTCGCGCCTTACACGGCCTTTGCGGAAGCGGTGCGCGCCACCAAGCGCAGCCTGCTTGATTTTCTCGTGACTGCGCGGCGCGCCGGCAAGCGCGTGGTCGGCTATGGCGCACCGGCCAAGGGCAACACTTTGCTCAACTATTGCGGCATCGGCACCGATTTCATTGACTACACCGTGGACCGGAATCCCCACAAGCAAGGCACGCTGTTGCCAGGCTCGCGCATTCCGGTGCTGGCGCCGGAAGCCATCGACGCGGATCGTCCCGACTACGTGCTTCCTGGTGCCGATCCCGGAGGTGCGCAGCCTATGAAGTTCGTTGCCGCCCGCATGCCTGGCGTATTCCTGGTCGAGCCCGAGCAGCTGCGCGATGACCGCGGCCATTTTGCCCGCACCTGGTGCGAGCAGGCGTTTCGCGAGCAGGGCCTGGATGCGCGCCTGGTCCAGTGCAATGTGTCCTATAGCCGCCAGCGCGGAACGCTGCGTGGCATGCACTACCAGGCGGCACCGTACGCGGAGGCCAAGCTGATCCGCGTGACCCGGGGTAAGGTGCATGACGTGCTGCTGGACCTTCGCGAAGGCACGCCGGGCTTCGGCAAGTGGCAGGCGTTTGAGCTCAGCAGCGACAACGCCGCCATGCTCTATGTGCCGCAAGGCGTGGCGCACGGCTTCCAGACCCTTTGCGACGACACCGAGATGTTCTACCAGATGTCCGCCCCCTACTCTGCCGCCCACGCGGCGGGCGTACGCTGGAACGATCCCGCTTTCGATATTTCCTGGCCGCTGGAGGATCCCATCCTCTCTCCACGCGACCAACAACATCCATTGTGGCAACACCAACCCAACGCAGGAGACCCGACATGATTCCGATGTTCAAACCGCTGATCGAAGAAGAAGAAATCCAGGCGAGCCGCGAAGCCCTTGAGCTGGGCTGGCTCGGCATGGGCAGCTATGTGTCCGCGTTCGAGGAAGAAGTCAAGAAGCTGATCGGCGCCGAAGACAAATACGTGGCCGCCGTCAGCACCGGCACGGCCGGCCTGCACGTGGCGCTGCTCGTGGCCGGCGTGGGCCCGGGCGACGAGGTCATCGTTTCGTCGTTCAACTGCTCTGCGGACTTCCAGGTCATTACGCAGGTGGGCGCCGAGATCGTGTTCTGCGACTGCGAGGACGACACGCTGTGCATCGACCTCAAGCGCGCCGAGGAGCTGGTCACCGAGCGCACCAAGGCCATCATCGTGATGGACTACGACTGCCTGCTGTGCGACCACGACGAAGTGGCCGCGTTCGCCAAGCGCCACAAGCTGCGCGTCATTCACGATGCGGCGCACTCCTTTGGCTCCAAGTACAAGGGCAAGCCGGTCGGCAGCTTCTCCGATATCTGCGTGTTCAGCCATGATCCGGTGAAGACCGTGACCTGCCTGGACGGCGGCACCATCGTGGTCAGCACGCCCGAAGACCTGAAGCTGGTGCATGAGCTGCGCCTGCTCGGCATGCAACAGCCCGCGGCCGTGATGTACAAGAACCAGCGTGCCTGGACCTTCGATGTGGAGCGTGTCGGCTATCGCTATCACATGATCAATATGCATGCCGCCGTCGGCCTGGCGCAGTTGCGCAAGATCGGCACCATCGCGAAAACGCGCCGCGATGCCTGCGTGGAGTACAGCCGCCTGCTGGCCGATGTTCCCATGGTGCGCACGCCGAAGTCGAAGTTCGAAGATGTGAACCCGTTCCTGTACTACATCCGCGTCCCCGAAGGCCATCGCGACGATCTGCGCGCGTACCTCAAGGAGAACGGCGTTGACACCGGCATCCACTGGCAACCGGGCCACTGGTTCACTCTGTGGAAGGACTGCAAGGCGGGCGACCTGTCGGTCACCAACAGTGTCGGCAAGGAAATCCTGTCGCTGCCGCTGTACTCCAAGATGGATCTGGCGATCGTGCGCGAAGTGGCCGCCAAGGTGCGCAGCTATTTTGACAAAGTGATGGGCTGATATGGACACGCGCATCTCCGGCAAAGAGCTGATCGCCAGCATCAAGGCCAGCGCCGCAACGAGCCAGGTGGGCGTGGTCATCCCGGTCGGCCGGCCGGTCGTGGCCGTATTGCGGCCCATCCCGACCCGGCCCGGCTGCATCGCGCAGACCGACCTGGAATTGCTCAGCGAATGGCGCAATCGCCATGTGAAGTCCTTCCTGACCGAGTTCGCCGCGCATGCCAAACGCACCGAGCAGTGGCTGGTGGACTACGTGCACGCCAACCCCTCGAAGCTTCTATTCATGGTGGAGAGCCTTGACGGGACGCCGCTTGGCCATGTCGGCATCGATTTCATCGACTGGGACGCCAGTTACGGTGAAGCGGATGCCATCGTCAGCGGTGGCGCCTCGCCGCGCGGGCTGATGAAGGAAGCCCTGCGCACGATGCTGGACTGGGCCGAGCACCAGCTCGGCCTGCGCCACCTCGCGGTCAGGGTACGATCCGACAATAGCGCGCTGGAGTTCTATCGCAAGGTCGGCTTCGTCGAGGAAAAGCGAGTCCCCCTGAATGTGGAGAGATCGCAAGACATGGTGCGCTGGTACGAGGACCCTGCCGTGCAGGATCCGCAAGCCGCCCTGGTCTACATGAACTACCGCAAGCAGGCATGAAGCTCATCGGCACCGACCGGGCCGGACTGGTCAGCTATGTGCAAGCACAGCTGGCCAGCTTTTTTCCGGATGGCGCGGATCACCGGACCGCGCTCGAACGCTATCTGGACGAGGCACTCGCCAGGACCGGCCGTTGCGTCGACGCGGTCCGGATGTGGCGACCAGGTGAATTCGATTATCTGCACTCCAGCCAGTACGCCACCTTTCTCTACTATCTGTCCAACTCGATCTGGCGCGATGGCGGCGACCTGCGCGCGTGCACCAAACTGTTCTGCCTGAACAAGGCGCTCAACGCGATGGACCTCTTCTACGAGGTGCTCATGCCCGAAGTCTTCCTGATCGGGCACTCGGTCGGCATCGTGCTGGCAAAGGCCACTTATGGCAACTACCTGGTGCTGTACCAGAATTCCACGGTAGGCAAGAACCACGGCGCCGCCCCGGTGATCGGCGACGGCGTGGTGATGTATCCCAATACCGCCATCATCGGCCGCAGCCATGTGGCCAATGGGTCGGTGATTGCGCAGGGCGTCAGCGTGATCAACCGGGATACGCCGGGAGATTGCCTGGTTTATGCGGGAAATGCAGGGGATCTGGTTTGCAAGCCAGCACATGAACCGGCGGCGGAAGAGTATTTCCGGCTATAAGTCCCCGGGGCCGCTGGCCCGAGCCGTAAGGATCGGAATCGATAACGAAGGCATCGCGGCATGGCCAGCGCCCGCCCTCTCCCCCAGCCCCTCTCCCACAAGTGGGAGAGGGGAGCCAACCATCGGCAAAATCAACCGATTGGTGTAGCCGTGTGAAGCGCCCGAAGGGCGAGCCACACCCCAACGCGATGCGAAGCGAGCCGAGGAGGTGTGCCAAGGCCGTATGGGGCGCCCTTTTTGCCTTACTTTTTGGCAAGAACAAAAAGTAGGTCGCCGCGCCGCAGGCGTGGTGAAACTGCAGTTGCAGTTGCAGTTGCCCTTGAAGCTAAGCAACTGCAGTCACCCTGGAACCTAAACAGCCGACTTTGAAGCCGATCTTCACCCCCCCCCCGGGGAACAAGCAACCCATCATGCCTAAACGAAGCCCCCCACTCCTCCTCTTCGCCCTCCCGGCCCTGATCGTCTTCTTCGCCTTCTTCTGCCTGCCGATGGCAAAGCTGCTGGCGATCAGCATCACGGGTGAAAAAGGCGCGAGCGTCTACTGGACCGTCATCTCAAGCCAGCGCTATCTGCACAGCCTGATGGTCACGGTACTGCTATCGGCATCGGTCACGCTGACCACCCTGATCATCGCAGGCATCACCGGCACGTTCCTGGAGCGCAACGCCGTGCCCGGAAAGGCGCTGCTGGTCGCCATGCTGACGTTCCCGCTCGCCTTCCCCGGCGTGGTCATCGGCTTCATGGTCATCATGCTGGGCGGACGCAACGGCTTGCTTGCCATGGTGAGCGACTGGCTG
Source organism: Cupriavidus basilensis OR16 (assembly GCF_000243095.1). GTDB lineage: Bacteria > Pseudomonadota > Gammaproteobacteria > Burkholderiales > Burkholderiaceae > Cupriavidus > Cupriavidus basilensis_D. Next base: position 76,163 of record NZ_AHJE01000002.1, read on the forward strand.
GTGGGCGATCGCTGGACCTTTGCCTACGGTCTGGCCGGCCTGTTCGTCGGCTACCTGTACTTCTCCATCCCGCGCGTGATCCTGACGGTGATGGCAGCCGTTGCCAAGCTCGACGCATCGCTGGAAGAAGCCGCCCGCTCGCTCGGCGCGGGCCGCTGGCGCGTGGTGCGCGACGTGATGCTGCCCGCGCTGATGCCGGCCATGATTTCCAGCGGCGCGATCTGCTTTGCCACCAGCATGGGCGCCTTCGGCACCGCCTTCACGCTGGCGACGCAGCTCGACGTGCTGCCCCTCACCATCTACAACGAGTTCACCAACTACGCCAACTTCGGCATGGCCGCCGCGCTGTCCGTGCTGCTCGGCACGGTCACCTGGGCCTTGCTGGCGGTGGCGCGCTGGTTCTCGGGCGACGCCGTCGCCGCTACTGCTTGAGGCTGCCCATGATGACATCTTGGTGTGCCTGTTCATGGTGGTGCCCGTGGTGCTGTCCGTGCTCGCCGGCCTTACCAACAACATCTTTGTCGGCGTGTCCAGCGGCCTCACCACGCGCTGGCTGGTGGAGGTGTGGGCGTTCTACCGCAACACCATCTTCCTGTCGCTGGGCTAGGGGTGGTGAAACTGCAGTTGATTTTGAAGTTAAGCAGTTGCAGTTGAGCAGTTAAGCAGCTGCAGTTGCAGCTAAGCAGCTGCAGTTGCCCTTACCCCAAGCCACCAAAGCCAAAACCCAACCACCTCAAACCGTCATGCTCATCATTTCCTGATAAGCCGCCGTCAACCGGTTCCGAACCTGCACCCCGGTCTGAAACGAAACGTTAGCCTTCTGCATATCGATCATCACATCGTTGAGCGACACGCCCGGCTTGCCGAGTTCAAACGCGTCCGCCTGGCCATAGGCCTTCTCCTGCACGCTGCTGATCCGTGCCAGCGAGCGCTGGAGTTCGCCGGCAAAGCCGCCGGAAGACACGGCGGAAGCCTGGCTTTCCTGCCCGGTGGCGCTCTGGGCCAGCCCGCGCAGTTGCTGCAACATGCCGTCGATGGAAGAGATGGTAGTCATGGCGATCCGCTTGGAACCCGCCCCGCCCTGGCCAGCCGAAGCCCGCCCCGGGGGAAGCCGGTTCGAAAATGAGTCATAAAGGGTTGCGCCGGGCACCCGCCCGGGCCGCTGCCGGCAAACCTGGCAACATGCGCCGCCTATGCCACAAATACCGCATCTGCGCGCGCCGCCTGTGCCAGCCCCCGAAGCGTACCTGCGGCATCCCCTGGGCCATTGCGGGAATTCGGGTGGAAAACGAGGCCTATTCGCCGGATTGTCGGCACCCGCCTTCGATGATGATCGATACCGTGCCGAATCTGGGATGCCGCGCTCCGTTGCGCGCCCGGTCCGGACCCGAATCTCATCAACTATCGCGGGGAGTACGCGTGTTTTGTCAGCAGCGTGATCTTAGCCATGCCGAAGCCAGGGTTAGCCAGGCCAGCCGGGGTGGACAGGGCAGCCAGAGCGGCGCCCGCCATCCGGCCCAGCCGATCCTGACCCATGCCGGCCCGGCCGTGACGGGGGCGCGCGCATGAACGCCGTGGCAGCCCTGTCGAACAAGTCCGAGCTGTTCGAGCGTATCAAGACCAATCCGCGCCTGCCCATGATGCTGGGCGGCGCGGCCCTCGCCGCGGCCATCGCGGTGGGTGTGCTTTGGTCGCGTGCGCCGGACTACAAGGTGCTCTACAGCAATCTGTCCGAGCGCGACGGCGGTGCCGTCATCGCCTCCCTGCAGCAGATGAATGTGCCGTACAAGTTCGCCGAAGGCGGCGGTGCGGTGATGGTGCCTTCCGAGAAGGTCCATGAAACCCGGCTGCGCCTGGCTTCGCAGGGCTTGCCCAAGAGCGGCACCACCGGCATGGAGCTGATGGATACGCAGAAGTTCGGCATCAGCCAGTTTGCCGAACAGGTCAACTACCAGCGCGGCCTGGAAGGCGAGCTGGCCCGCTCGATCGAATCGATCGCCGCGGTGCAGTCGGCGCGCGTGCACCTGGCCATTCCCAAGCCGACGCTGTTCGTGCGCGAACGCCAGCCGAACCAGCCCGGGCAGCAGCCCGGCCAGCAAGGCCAGGCCGGCCAGGCCCAGGGCGGCGCTACCGCCACGGCCCAGTCCGGCCCGAGCAGCAACCGCCACGACTCCACCACCAACTACGAGCTCGACCGTACCGTGCGCCATGTGCAGCAGGCGCCGGGCGGCGTGAAGCGCCTGTCGGTGGCCGTGGTGGTCAACTACCGCCAGAAGGCCGGCGCCAACGGCAAGATGGTGTCCGAAGCCCTGCCCGCCGCGCAGCTCGCCCAGATCGAGAACCTGACCAAGGAAGCCATGGGCTTCTCGGCCGACCGGGGCGACTCGCTCAACGTGGTCAACAGCCCGTTCACCGTGGACACCGACATCAAGCCGGAACTGCCGCTGTGGAAGCAGCCCGACATGATCGCCCTGGCCAAGACCGGCGCCGGCTACCTGCTGCTGGCACTGCTGGCGCTGTTCGTGTGGTTCAAGGTAGCGCGCCCGGTGCTGCGCAAGTACACCGCGCCGCCGCTGCCGCCACCACAGGAGAAGTCTTCCGACAACGAAGCCATATTGCTGCCGCCTGAAGAGCCGGCCAATCCGGAAGTCCTGCGGCTTGCCGCTAAATATGAAAGCGATCTCGCCCTGGTGCGTGACGCCGCGCAGCGCGACCCGCGCCTGGTTGCTAGTGTGATCAAAAACTGGATGGCTAGCGATGACCGATGAAGGATTGCAGAAGAGCGCCATCCTGATGATGTCGCTCGGTGAAGACGCCGCAGCTGAAGTATTCAAGCACCTTGGCCCCCGCGAAGTGCAGAGCCTGGGCTCTGCCATGGCCACGCTCAACTCGGTAACGCGCGAGCAGATGTCCGCCGTGCTGGCCGAGTTCCGCGCGGAGACCGAGCAGTACCTCGCGCTGAACGTGGACTCGAGCGCCTTTATCCGCAGCGTGCTGAACAAGGCGCTGGGCGAGGAGCGTGCGGAATCGGTGATCGAGGACATCCTCGAATCCCGCGACCCGGGCGCCGGCATCGATTCGCTGAATTGGATGGATTCCACCTCGGTGGCAGAACTGATCCGAGACGAACACCCGCAGATCATCGCCACCATCCTGATCCACCTGGAGCGGCAGAAGTCGTCCGAGATCATTTCCATGTTCACGGAGCGCCTGCGCCAGGACGTGATCCTGCGTATCGCCACCTTCGGCGGCGTGCAGCCTGGCGCCCTGCAGGAACTGACCGACGTGCTGACCAAGCTGCTGGCGGGCCAGAGCCTCAAGCGCAGCCGCATGGGCGGCGTGCGTACCGCGGCCGAGATCATCAACCTGATGAGCACGGCCCACGAAGAAGCGGTGATCGAAGGCGTGCGCCTGCACGACGGCGACCTCGCGCAGAAGATCATCGACGAGATGTTCCTGTTCGAGAACCTGATGGAAGTCGACGATCGCGGCATCCAGCGCGTGCTCAAGGAAGTGGCCACCGAATCGCTCATCGTCGCGCTCAAGGGTGCGCCGGTGGAGTTGCGCGACAAGTTCATCCGCAACATGTCGACCCGCGCCGGCGAAATGCTGCGCGAAGACCTTGAAGCGCTGGGCCCGGTACGGGTCTCGCAAGTCGAGGCCGAGCAGAAGAACATCCTCCAGGTGGTGCGACGCCTGGCCGAAGCCGGCGAAGTTGTAATCGGTGGTGGCGACGATGCCTACGTCTGAACGTGCCCTGCGCCAGTTCCGGGGCCTTGCCTCGGACAGCGATCTTGTCGATGGTCGCAGCGACCATCCTGGCGATGCCGGCGACGGCCGCGCAGCGGGCAACCGCGGCGCGCAGCGGCAGGCTGGCTTCGAAAGCTTCGCCGCGCCGGCGGGCCGCGCCCCGCAGAAAAACGGCTGGCAACGCTGGCAGATGGTCTCGCTGGACCCGCGCAAGGCCGCGCCCGCTGCGGCAGAGTTCATGCCGCTGGAGCCCGCGCCGCCGCCGATCGACTTTGCCGCGCTCGACGCCATGCGCGAAGGCGCGCGCAAGGAAGGCTACGCCCAAGGCTATACCCAGGGCCAGACCCAGGGCTACGGCGACGGCCACCGCGAAGGCTATGCGCGCGGCCTGGAAGGGGCGCGCACCGAAGCCGCCCACCTGCAGCAACTGGCCGCGACCTTCAGCCACGCGCTTGGCCGCGTCGACGAGGAAGTGGCCCAGACCCTGATTTCACTGGCGCTGGATGTAGCGCGCCAACTGGTGCAGCAAGCCGTGCAGGCCGACCCCGCCGTGTTGCTGCCGGCGGTGCGTGAACTGCTCGCGGCCGAGCCGGCGCTGTCCGGCTCGCCCTGCCTGCTGCTCAACCCCGAAGATGTCACGCTGGTCGAAACCCACCTGAGCGGCGAGCTGCAAGCCGCCGGCTGGAGCGTGCGCGCCGACCCGGGCATCGCGCGCGGTGGCTGCGTGGCGAGCGCCGCCAGCGGCGAGCTCGATGCCACGCTGTCCACGCGCTGGAGCCGCGTGGTCAAGGCGCTCGGCCGCGACGACCCATGGGAGCCACCGCATGCCTGATGCCTCGGCCAATACCTCAACGGATTTCACCGCCGGCCTGCATGGCCAGCGCTGGCGCGATGCGCTTACCGCGGCCTCGGCCGGCATTGCCGAGATCGACAGCAAGCGCAGCTGCGGCCGCTTGACCCGGGCCGCCGGCCTGGTGCTGGAAGCCGTGGGCCTGCGCCTGCCGGTGGGCAGCGATTGCCTGATCGAGCTGCCGGGTGGCCAGTTGCATGGCAAGCACACCGGCCCGCGCCTGGCCGAGGCGGAAGTGGTCGGCTTTGGCGCCGACCGGCTCTACCTGATGCCGCAATCGGACGTGGTGGGCCTGGTGCCAGGCGCGCGCGTCTATCCGCTCGAACCCACGCCGCTGCCCAGTGGCGATACCACCCCGCGCGAGCCGGGCTCGAAGCGCCTGCCGGTGGGCGAAGGCCTGCTTGGGCGCGTGCTCGATGCCGCCGGACGTCCGCTCGACGGCCTGGGTCCCATCACCGCCGCCACCGAGGTCACGCTCGGCGGCACCCAGATCAACCCGCTGTCGCGCGCGCCCATCGAGACCGTGCTTGACGTAGGCGTGCGTGCCATCAACGGCATGCTGACAGTCGGCCGCGGCCAGCGCATGGGCCTGTTCGCCGGCTCCGGCGTGGGCAAGAGCGTGTTGCTGGGCATGATGGCGCGCTACACCAGCGCGGAAGTGATCGTGGTCGGCCTGATCGGCGAGCGCGGCCGCGAAGTGAAGGATTTCATCGAGAACATCCTGGGCCCGGAAGGGCGCGCGCGCTCCGTGGTGGTGGCGGCACCGGCCGACACCTCGCCGCTGCTGCGCATGCAGGGCGCCTCCTATGCCACGCGCCTGGCCGAGTATTTCCGCGACCAGGGCCGCCACGTGCTGCTGATCATGGACTCGCTCACGCGCTACGCCATGGCCCAGCGCGAGATCGCCCTGGCCATCGGCGAGCCGCCCGCCACCAAAGGCTATCCGCCCTCCGTGTTTGCCAAGCTCCCCACGCTGGTGGAGCGTGCCGGCAACGGCGCCGAAGGCGGTGGCTCGATCACGGCCTTCTACACCGTGCTGACCGAAGGCGACGACCAGCAGGACCCGATCGCGGATTCCGCGCGCGCCATCCTGGACGGCCACATCGTGCTCTCGCGTAGCCTGGCGGAATCCGGCCACTACCCCGCCATCGACGTGGAAGCCTCGATCAGCCGTGCCATGACGGCGCTGATCGACCAGCCACAGTTCGCCTCGGTGCGGCGCTTCAAGCAATTGATGTCGCGCTACCAGCGCAACCGCGACCTGATCAGCGTGGGCGCATATGTGCCGGGCAACGATCCGGAACTGGATCTGGCCATCCACCTGCATCCGCAGATGGAAAGCTTCCTGCAGCAAGATATCCATGAGCGCGCCGGCTACGACGCCTCGATCGGCCAGTTGCATAGTCTCTTCCACCGGAGTGAACATGACTAAGCCATCTGCATTGAACACCTTGGCCGACCTGGCCCAGAACGATACGGATGCCGCCGCGCGCGAGCTGGGCCGGCTGCAAGGCCTGCGCAACCAGGCGGAGCAGCAACTGGCCGCGCTCACGCAGTACCGGCAGGAATACCGCGAGCGCATGCAGGCCATCGCGCAGGACGGCATGACCTCCACGCGCTGGCAGGACTTTGCGCAGTTCCTGGCCTCGCTCGACACCGCCATCCGCCAGCAGACCGAATCGCTGGCCCGGGCCGAGGCGCAGTTGCTGGCCGGCCGCGCCAACTGGCAGCAGCAAAAACGCCGCCAGAGTTCCTTCGACACCCTCATTACCCGCGCGCAAACGCGCGAGCAGCAAGCCAGCACGCGTCGCGAACAACGCGACACCGACGAATACGCAGCCCGCGCCGCCCGCCTGCAAGTCGCAGGCCGCCACCGCTAAGCCGCCCAGCCAGACCGAACCCGAACATGATCGATATCAGCCAGATTGTCAGCAATGCCGCCACGGCCGCCTCTTCGCGCAGCGCCAGCAACACCAGCAATGCCGATGCGAAGTCGCAAGGGTTCGGCGATGCGCTGGCGCGCGCCCGCAACGACGACCGCTCCAGCAGCAACACCAGCACCAGCACCAGCACCAACGCCAACATCAACAGCGCGCCGGCGCGCAACGACGCCAGCGGCCAGAACGGCAACGCCACCGCGCCAGGCGCGCAGGCCGGCACGGTAGCGGCCAAGCCGCCGCGCCGCCAGGACAAGGATGATGAGCAGTCCCAGGACCAGGCTGCGGATCCCGCCGCCCAGTCCGCCGCCGCCGCGTTGGCCGCCCTGCTGGCGCCGCAGCCTGCCCAGCCGGCGCTGCCTGCCGCGCTGGCAGCCAACGGCACGCTACCGGGCTCGGCCGGACTGCCTGGCACTGCCGCCCTGGGCGCGCAAGCCGGTTTGAAGGATCCGGCCCTGGCCACCGCCACGGGCGCTGCGGCTGCCACCGTCGACGCTGCCGCTCCGGCCGGCTCGGCCGCCGCCGATACGCTGGCCACCATCGCCTCCCAGCGCGCCGCGCTGCAGCCGGTCACGCAGGCAACGGCCAGCACCCAGGCCGCAAGCACGGACAAGCCTGCTGCCCCTGCCGCTGACGCGGCCAAGGCAACCCCGGACCCGATGCAACTGGCGGCAGCCATGCGTGCCGCCGAGCCGGCCAGCACCGACGCCACGCCCGCAGCGGTCACGCCGCTGATGGCGGCCGGCACCCTGGCCGCAAGCCAGGCACCGACCTCCGGTGGCCTGTCGCCGACCACCTCGCTGCCGATCGCGCCGCCGGTGGGCGATGGCCAATGGCCGCAAGCGCTCGGACAGCAGATGGTGCGCCTGTCGACCCAGGGCAACCACACCGCCGAGCTGCAGCTCAACCCGCCCGACCTCGGCCCGCTCAAGGTTGTGCTCAACGTCGTCAACGACCAGGCCCAGGCCCAGTTCGTCTCGCCCCACGCCGCCGTGCGCGCCGCGGTCGAAGCCGCGCTGCCGCAACTGCGCACCGCGCTGGCCGACAGCGGCATCCAGCTGGGCCAGACCTCGGTGGGCGCCGACAGCTTTGCCGGCCAGGCTGGCAACGGCCAGCAGCAGCAACGCCAGCCGGGCAATGCGCAGAACGGCTTCGGCACGCTGGCAGGCATGCCGGCAGCCCCGGTCAATGCCGGCCCCACGGCACCTGTGGCACGTACCCTGGCACGCGGCGAAGTCGACACCTTCGCCTGACCGGCCGGGCGGGAGGGACGCCCGGGCGCACACACCCGGGCTTTCCACGCAGCCCCGCGCATTCGCGCTTACCATGTCGTTTTAGAGCAGGGCCGCAGCCCCCAGGGCTGGCGCGCCCCGCCCGCCAAGACGCCATGACCTTCGACCTGTTCGACTCCCTCCCGCAAGACGCCCCCCACGCCGAGCCCATCGTGCCCGGCGCGGTAGTGCTGCGCGGCTTCGCGCGCGAGCATGCGCCAACCCTGCTGGATCACGTGCGCGACATCGCCGCGCAGGCGCCGTGGCGCCACCTGATCACCCCGGGCGGCCTGCGCATGTCGGTGGCCATGACCAACTGCGGGCCGTTTGGCTGGGTCTCGGATGTCACGGGCTACCGCTACGAAGCGGCCGATCCCCTCAGTGGCCAGCCCTGGCCAGCCATGCCGGATGCCTTCCTGGCGCTGGCGCGCGATGCGGCCGCCACGGCCGGCTTTGCCGACTTCAAGCCGGACGCGTGCCTGCTCAACCGCTATGCGCCGGGCACCCGCCTCTCCCTGCACCAGGACCGCGACGAACTCGACCTGCGCGCGCCCATCGTCTCGGTATCGCTCGGCCTGCCGGCCGTGTTCCTGTTCGGCGGCCTCAAGCGCGCCGAGCGTGTGCAGCGCGTGCGGCTGGCGCACGGCGATGTGGTGGTATGGGGCGGCCCAGCCAGGCTGGCGTTCCACGGCATTGCGCCGCTGGCCGACGGCGATCACGCGCTGGTGGGGCGCGAGCGGATCAACCTGACCTTGCGCAAGACGCGCTAGCGGGACGCCAGGCGCGCATTGGCGCGGCGCGCGTCAGCCGATCTCGTCGAGCAACGCCAGCCGGCCATCGTCGGGAAACGCCTTGACGCGGTACCTGGCGGGATATTGCGCCTCTTCCTCCAGCAAGTCGCCCAGCAGCGCCAGCGCCTGCTGCCAGCCCACCACGCGGGTGCGCCCCAGGGCATCGTCGGCATCGGGCCGCACCAGGGCGATGCGGTCCGCGCACGGCAGCGAGGTATCCACGCCGCGCGTCCAGGTGGTGAGCGAAAACGAGCTCAGCGGATCATCCTGATGGCCATAGAGCAGGTAGCTGGCCAGGAAGACATCGGCGCCGTCGCGCTGGTTCAGGCGGTCCAGCGCGGCCTTTTGCGTGTCGTATTCTTCCTTGCGGTACAGCCGCGCCAGATGGGCGAGGTGCCGTGCCGCCTCCTCGCTGGCCGGCGCGAAATGCGATACCTCGTTCCCCGTGGGCACGGCGTGCGCCACGCCGCCGGGCTGGTAGCAGAACATGGCAGGCGAAATCGTGCGGCCCTGGCGGGACGCCTGCAGGCTGAGCTCCGCCATCCGCAACTGCCCGGCGGCGTCCTGGTCGCCCGTCACCAGCAGCACCTCGCGGGTGGGCATCATGAACACCGGGCGGCCGCGCACCGGCACCCGCTCCAGCACATCCGGCAGCAGGGCGCGGCTGGCCTCATAGCCGTCGCGCCAGGCGCCTTGGTAGACGCCCTGCGCAACCGGCACGAACGCCTCGGCGGTGTGGTCGCGAAGGTTGTCGCCGGCGATCCGCAGGGCCTGCTCCAGCGTCAGTTGCCAGGAGACGGACGGGCCGTTGAGCAAGGTCGACGTGGTCTCGGGGTAGTCCACCGCCAGCAGGATCACGCAGTCTTCGCCAAAGGGCAGGTAGGCCACATCGAACGTCGAGGCATCGCCCTCCGTGCGCAAGTGGTGCAGCCGGATCTCATCGATCAGCGAGCGGCTGCGGATCAGCGGGCGGAGCATGGGCCCAGCCTCGGACAGCAAGGCCGGCGTGGCCTGCCCGCTGGAACACAAGGTGGCCACGAAGCCATGCAGCGCCTTGTCGCGCTGCGCGCCAGGCGCCTCGCAATACGCCCGGTAGGCATTGTGGAGGGGAGGTTGAAAAAGGCGTTGCGCCCGTGCTCCAGGCGGAACTCTTCGGCGTTGAAATCGAGGCGACCGGCAAACCCCTGGCGCCTGGCCGCGGCAATGAACAACGCCGCGAAACGATCCGGCGGCGGCTTGCGCAGGAAAAGCGAATCGAAGAAACCCATGGCGATGGCGTAGCCCGGAGGTTGGGCCGGATGGTCCGGATGGCAGTGCTTACACCTTACCTCATGTCCCGGCGTTCCGGCAGCACCCGCACGCACCGCCATGCGCCCTGCCGCTCAGTGTTCCCCCACCTTGTTTTCCGCTATTCTTGGGCTCGCCCAGGCGCCTGGCCGATCATTCGCCCGCGGCGGCGCCCCCGCCCCCAGGATCACAGGAAACCCGAATTGACGCGCATCTGCCTGAACATGATCGTGAAGAACGAGGCCCCGGTGATCGCCCGCTGCCTCGCGTCCGTCAAGCCATGGATCGACCGCTGGGTGATCGTCGACACCGGCTCCACCGACGGCACCCAGGCGCTGGTGCGCGAGGTGATGGGGAAGCTGCCTGGCACGTTGCATGAGCGCCCCTGGATCGATTTCGCGCACAACCGCAACGAAGCGCTGGCGCTGGCCCGCGCGTGTAGCGAGGGCCATGCCCGTGCCGATGACTACGTGCTGTTCATCGATGCCGACGAAA
>NZ_AHJE01000001.1 GCF_000243095.1 Cupriavidus basilensis OR16
ATCACGCACGACCTGGGCGTGGTGGCGCGCTACGCCGATCGCGTGGCCGTGATGTACGGCGGACGCGTGGTCGAGACCGCGACCGCGCGCGAGCTCTACGCCAATCCCGCGCACCCCTACACGCGCGCGCTGCTGGCCTCGATGCCGGCGCTGGACCCGGATCACCGAACCCAGGTCGCGCCGCTCGCGGGCGACCCGCCCAACCCGATCAACCCGCCGTCCGGCTGCAGCTTCCACCCGCGCTGTGCCATGGCCGAGGACGTGTGCACGCGCCGCGCGCCGCGGTTGTCCGACGCACTGGCCGGACATCCGGTGGCCTGCCTGATGGCTAACGCGGACGGCGGCCACAGCCGGCAGATGCCCGCGGCCGCCGGCCCGCTCGTTGCAACGCTCTGAGGGCCCTATCGTGACTGCACCCGTGACTGCACCCAACAACAGCACCACCCAGCAAGACAGCGCGCCGATGGTGTCGGTGCGCGACCTGCGCGTGACCTTCTCCGGCGGCGGCAAGACCATTCGCGCCGTCAACGGCGTGTCGCTCCAGGTGGCGCCCGGCGAAACGCTCGCGCTGATCGGCGAATCCGGCTCCGGCAAGAGCGTGACGCTGCGCGCGCTGATGCGCCTGCATCCGCCGCGCCGCACCCGCATGGAAGGCGAGATCCGCATCGACGGTGCCAACGTCACCGCCCTCGATGGCCGTGGCCTCGCCCGCCTGCGCGGTGGCAAGGTGGCGATGGTGTTCCAGGAACCGCTGCTGGCGCTGGACCCGGTCTACACGATCGGCCAGCAGATCATCGAATGCATCCGCACCCACGCCCGCGTGTCCGCCGCCGAGGCGCGCCAGCGTGCGCTGCGCGCGCTGGAGTCCGTGCGCATTCCCAGCCCGGAACGGCGCCTGGCAGCCTATCCGCACGAGATGTCCGGCGGCATGCGCCAGCGCGCCATGATCGCGCTGGCGCTATCAGTCAATCCCAAGGTCCTGCTGGCCGACGAGCCGACCACCGCGCTGGACGCCACCGTGCAGATCCAGGTGCTGATCCTGCTGCGTGAGCTGCAGCGCGAGCTTGGGCTGTCGATCGTGTTCGTCACCCATGACATCGGCGCGGCAGTGGAGATCGCCGACCGCGTCGCCGTGATGTATGGCGGGCGCATCGTCGAGGAAGGCCCGATCCGCACTATCCTGCGCGCCGCGCGCCATCCCTATACGATTGCGCTGTTGCAAAGCCGCCAGCACGGCATGGACCGTGGCCGGCGGCTGCAGACCATCGCCGGCTCGCCGCCCGATCTGTCGGCCCTGCCGCCGGGCTGCAGCTTTGCCCCGCGCTGCCCGCGCGCGCTCGCGCAATGCCTGGAGGCGGTGCCGCGGGCTACGGCGCTGGGTGGCGGGCATAGCGTGAGCTGCGTGCTGGCCAGCGAGCCGGTCACCCCTGCCGAGGCCCTGGCGTAAGCTGGGTCAACGCGTCGTGACGGCACGGCTGCCGTGCATTGCGCGCCAATATCGCCTTTACTGATTGCTACCCTAGCCCTCACTTTCACCGCTAACCGCACCCATGACCCTGGCCAGCCACCCCTCCCACGCCTTCCTCCCCTACCCCGTTGCACCCATCGCCAACGCCGCAAGCGGGCCGCTCGCCGGCCTGACCTTCGCCGCCAAGGACCTGTTCGACGTGGCCGGCTACCCAACCGGCGGCGGCAACCCCACTGTGCTGGCCATGTCGGGCCGGCGGCGGCAACCCCCATGTGCTGGCCATGTCGGGCATCAAAGCCACCACCGCGCCCACCGTGCAGCGGCTGCTGGACAACGGCGCGGCCTTCGTGGGCAAGACCCACACGGATGAGCTGGCGTTCTCGATGAACGGCAAGAATGCCCACTACGGCGCGCCGGTAAACGGTGCCGCGCCGGGGCGCATCACCGGCGGCTCGTCGTCCGGCTCAGCCTCTGCGGTATCGAACCAGCTCTGCGACTTCGCGCTCGGCACCGACACCGGCGGCTCGGTGCGCGCGCCGGCCAGCCACTGCGGGCTGTTCGGCATCCGCCCGACCGTTGGGCGGATCTCCCTGGCACAAACCCTGGCGCTGTGCGACAGCTTTGATACCTGCGGCTTCTTCGCGCGCGACATCCGCACCTTCGCCCGCGTGGCCGACGTGCTGCTTGGCGGCGACCCCCGGCCCCTGCCCGCCAGCCCGCGCCTGTTGCTGGCCGAAGACCTGTTCCGCATGCCCACCGCCCCCGCGCTGGACGCGCTGCTGCCGGTGGTCGGCGGCATCGAAGCCGCCTTCGGCAAAGCCACGCCCGTCACGGTGGCGGACCGCCCGCTGGAAGACATCTGGTGGGCCTTCCGCTATGTGCAGGGCTGGGAAGCCTGGCAGACCGACGGCGCCATGATCGAACAATACGGCCTGCAGCTCGGCCCCGACGTGGCCGCGCGGTTTGCGTTTTCCAAGGGCGTCACCGAAGCGCAGTTCGAAGCCTCCAGCGCCGTTCGCCGCGACTTTACCGCCCACCTGGCTGCGCTGCTCGGCAACGACGCCGTCCTGATCCTGCCGACCATGCCCGACATTGCCCCGCTGTCCGACGCCGCCGGCGAGGAACTTGAGACCTACCGCAACCTGTCCGCGCAAACGCTGTGCCTGGCGCCGCTGTCCGGGTTCCCGCACCTGAGCCTGCCACTGGCCAGCCGCGCGGGCGCACCACTGGGCATCTCGCTGATGGGCCCGGCCGGCAGCGACCGCAGCCTGATTGCATTTGCCGAAAAGCTGGTCGCCGCGCTAAGCTGAACGGCCACCCCGATTCCCCAAGGAGAGCCTGAATGGCCCAGATCCGCATTACCGCCGGCGGCTACCAGTTCGTCGCCGAAACCCATCCCGACGCCCCCCTCACCGTGGCAGCCTTCACCAAGCTGCTGCCCTACCGCCAAAAGCTGATCCATGTGCGCTGGAGCGGCGAAGGCTGCTGGATCCCGCTGGGCGAGTTCAAGCTGGGCGTGGACTTCGAGAACCACACCAGCCACCCCTCGGTAGGCGACATCCTGTTCTATCCCGGCGGCTACAGCGAGACCGAGATCATCCTGGCGTATGGCAGCTGCTGCTTCGCCAGCAAGATGGGCCAGCTCGCGGGCAACCATTTCCTGACGATCGTGCAAGGCAAGGAGAACCTGCGCGCGCTGGGCACCAAGGTGCTGTGGGAAGGGGCGCAGGATGTTGTGTTTGAAATGATGTGAGACAAGAGCGTGCTCGGCGGGCCTATCCGCCAGAGCACGCACGGGCTTGTGCTCAGCGCGCCAGCACCGCCCCGCCCGCCGCCGGCGCCTTGACCCGGAACCAGGCCGCATACAGCGCCGGCAGGAACAGCAGCGTCAACGCCGTGGCGATCACCAGCCCGCCCATGATTGCGACCGCCATCGGCCCCCAGAACACGGAACGCGACAGCGGGATCATGGCCAGCACGGCCGCCGCCGCGGTCAGGATGATGGGCGGCAGCGCCGTACGGCGGACTCGACGATGGCGTCCCACACGGCCTCGCCGGCGCGGATGTCCTGCTCGATCTGGTCGACCAGGATCACGGAGTTGCGGATGATCATGCCAAGCAGCGCGGTGATGCCGAGTTGCGCGACGAAGCCCATCGGCGCGTTGAGCAGCAGCAGCGTGGCGGCGGCGCCGATCAGGCCGAGCGGCCCGGTCAGGAACACCATCAGCGAGCGCGAGAAGCTGTGCAGCTGCAGCATCAGCAGCGTGAAGATCAGGAAGATGCACAGCGGCAGCTGCGCGGCGATCGACGCGCCGGCCTTGCCGCTTTCTTCTTGCGCCCCGGCCACCGTAATGCGGTAGCCCGCCGGCAGCTGCGCGCGCAGCTTATCCAGCTTGGGATCGATCTGCGCCGTCACGGTGGGGCCCTGGATGCCTTCGGCCACGTCGGCCTGCACGGTCACGCCAAAGTCGCGGTTCTCGCGCCAGATCACGCCCGGCTCTGAGCGAAAAACGATGCGCGCGACCTGGGTCAGCGGCACCACGCGGCCGTTGGCGGTGGGCACCTGCACGTTCTGCAGGTCGGACATGGCATCGCGCTCGTTGTGCGGCGCGCGCATCAGGATATCGATCAGCTTGTCTGCGTCGCGGTATTGCCCCACCGCCACGCCACTCAAGACAGTCTGGGTCACCCGCGCGATGGCAGTGGTGCTGACGCCGAGCGCGCGCGCCTTGTCCTGGTCGATGTCCAGGCGCAGCACCTTGACGTTCTCGTTCCAGTTGTCGTTGACCCCCACGGTGTTGGGGTTGGCGCTCATCACCGCCCTGACCTCATCGGCCAGCTTGCGCACGCCGGCGGCATCCGGCCCGATCACGCGGAACTGCACCGGATAGGGCACGGGCGGGCCGTTCGGCAGCAGCTTGACGCGGCCGCGCAATTGCGGGAAATCGCGCGCCAGCAAGTCCACCACGCGTTGGCGCACCCGGTCGCGCAGCGCGACTTCGGCCGGCATCACGATCACCTGCGCCACATTGGTCTGCGGGAATATCTGGTCCAGCGGCAGGTAGAAGCGCGGCGCGCCGCTGCCAACGAAGGTGGTCAGGCTGGCGATCTCGCGGTCCCCGCGCAGCGCCGCCTCGAAACGCCTGGCCTCGGCCTCGGTCTGCGCGAAGCTGGTGCCCTCCGGCAGCCACAGCTCCACCATCAGCTCCGGCCGGCTCGAGTCCGGGAAGAACTGCTTCTCCACGAACTTGAAGGCGTAGAGGCCGAGGCCAAAGGCCACCAGCGTGATGACGATCACTGTCTTGCGCCACGTCACGCACCAGTGCACCAGGCGGCGGAAGCGGTTGTAGAAGGGCGTATCGAACACCTCGTGCTGCTCGCCCGCGCCAGCCGGCCGCGCCTTGAGCAGCAGGTAACCCAGGTAGGGCGTGAAGTAGACCGCGGCCAGCCACGACAGCACCAGCGCCATCGCGGTCACGGCGAAGATGGCGAAGGTGTACTCGCCCACGGTGGAGCGCGCCAGCCCCACCGGCAGGAAGCCGGCGGCGGTGATCAGCGTGCCGGTCAGCATGGGCATCGCGGTGGAGGTGTAGGCGAAGGTGGCGGCTTCCATCTTGGAGAAGCCCTCCTCCAGCTTGCGCACCATCATCTCCACCGCGATGATGGCGTCGTCGACCAGCAGCCCCAGCGCCACGATCAGCGCCCCGAGCGATATCTTGTGCAGGCCGATGCCGAAGATATTCATGAACAGGAACGTGACCGCGAGCACCAGCGGGATGGTCAGCGCCACTACCAGGCCCGGGCGTACGTCAATCCGCAGCGGCTTGGTATGCAACCCCAACCAAAAAAAGCTCACGCCCAGCACGATCACCACGGCCTCGATCAGCTTGCTGGCAGGCGGATCGACATAGCCGCGGTACACATGCGCGATGTCGCCCAGGCGGATATTGGCAATGCCGTTGGGGCCGCGCAGCACCAGGTTTTCCAGGTCGGCCACGTTGGCGAACTGGCCCGACAAGCGCACCTGCAGGTTGTCGCCCGGCGTCACCAGCACGCCGCTGGCGGTCATGCTGTTTTGCTGCGAAATCTGGTCGGCGATCGCATTGATGTCCAGCCCGAGCTGGGCAAAGCGCGCCTGGTTGAATTCGATATAGACCTTCTCGTCCTGCAGCCCGATCAGCGCCACCTTGGCTACGGACGGCACGCGCAGCAGTTGCTGGCGCACCAGGTCAGCGTACTCGCGCAGTTCCTTGTAGTTGAAGCCGTCGGCCGAGAGCGCGTAGATGGAACCGTACACGTCGCCGAATTCGTCATTGAAGAACGGCCCGCGCACGCCCGGGGGCAGCGCCTGCGCGATGTCGCCGACCTTCTTGCGCACGGTGTACCAGATCTGCGCGGTGTCCTTGGCCGGCGCGGTGTCCTTGAGCTGGAAGATCACCGTGGTCTCGCCGGGCTTGGAGAAGCTGCGGATCTTGTCGGCGTAGGGCACTTCCTGCAGCTGGCGCTCGATCTTGTCGGTGACCTGCACCGCGATCTGCTCGGCGGTGGCGCCGGGCCAGAACGCCTGCACCACCATCACGCGGAAGGTAAAGGGCGGGTCTTCGTCCTGCCCGAGCTGGAAGAAGGCAAAGAGCCCGCCCAGCAACAGCACCACCAGCAGGTAACGGGTCAGCGGCTGGTGCTCCAGCGCCCAGCGGGAAAGGTTGAAACGGGAATGATCCATGCCGGTGCCTTAGTTGCGCACGGCCGGCGTGGGCGCCACGGCCTGCAGCGGCTTGACCTTCTGGCCGGGCTTGAGCAGGTGCACGCCCGCGGTGACGATGGTCTGGCCGGGCGACAACCCCTGCCGGACCTGGATCTCGTTACCCTGGAGCTCGCCCAGCGTGACGTTGACTGGCTGCACGGTGCCGGCCGCCGCGTCGTACACCCAGACCTGGTTGATGCCCTGCTTTTGCAGCAACGCGGAGAGCGGTACCCGCAGCGCGGCATCGTCGCCGGTACGGGTGAAGGTGACCACGGCGGTCATGCCGAACTTGAAGTCAGCTGGCGGATTGGGCACGCTGATGCGCGCCGCGTAGGTGCGCGTCACCGGGTCGGCCATCGGCGAGATCTCGCGCACGCGGCCCGGCAGCAGCCGGCCGGGCGCGGCCCAGGTGCGCACGGTGACGTCGGAGATGCCGCGCAGGCGCTCGACCTGGTCCTCCGGCAGGCCAACCGCAACCTCCTTCTCGGCGGTTTGCGCCACCCGCACCACCGACTGGCCGGCCGCCACGACCTGGCCGGCTTCGGCTTCGATCAGGGTCACCACGCCATCGGCGTCGGCCGTCAGCACGCCGTAGCCAGTCTGGTTGGACTGGTTGCGCAGCCCCGCCTCGGCCTGGCGCAGGCGGGATACGGCGGAGTCAAAGGTGGCCTGGCGGCGTTGCTGCTCGGCCGCGCTGATGAATTTCTTGGCGAACAGTTCGTTGTAACGCTTGAGATCGGCCTCGGCCAGGTCGCGATCGGTCTTGGCCGCGTCGTACTGGGCCCGCGAGCCGGCTTCCGCCAGGCCCAGGTCGGTGGGGTCAAGACGGGCGAGCGGCTGGCCCTTGCGCACGGTGGCGCCCACGTCGACCAGGCGGGCGGCGATCTTGCCGCCCACGCGAAAGCCCAGCCGCGACTCGATCCGGGGCCGCACATCGCCGGAGAATTCGAGTTCCGTCTTGCCTGCGCCCGGCTGCAACTGCATCAGGCGCACCGGGCGGATCTCTGGCGCCTTTTCTGCTTGCCGGCTGCAACCCGCCAGCGCCATCGCCACCCCGGCGAGCACCAGCAGGACCACCCGCACGCCGCGGCCGCGCATGTGCAAGCCGGCCGCGAACGCATTCGCGTTAGGAAGCGTTGAAAAAGGCACTTCGATGGCCGCAACTTCCGGCCCGGGATAAGGCACTGGCATGAGTTAAGCGTTAGATCGGTGGAACTGCAGGCACGGCGCGAAGCGGCGGCAGATTAATAACTCGCCGGTCAGTAATGTAACGGGACGGGACCGAAGGCGTCAAACGGCACGCGCAGGGGGATGCCGGAAACGCACTTTTCAAATCCGCGGCCGCCCCTGCGGCCCAAGTCAGACGCAGGAGACGGGCTGGGCGCGACCAAATGCCGCAGCTATGCCGCAGCGTTTGAAATTCGCGGGGCGGGGGGTGGCGGAGCCCCGGGAGGCGGCCTCGCCCACGGCGGCCGCCTCGGGAAGGGCGATGTTACAATCCGGCGCGTCGCTCGCACTGCCTTGGCAAGCGCCGTGGAACGGCTTGACGACTGGAGTTTACGGCTCTCGGCGCCGGACCCTGGCTTTTCGCCATCGCGCGCGCTCGCCAGGCTGACCGCCCCGCGCCGGTCAGGTTGCCGCGGCGACAGCGCAGGCATTTAGCCTCCCAATAGCCCCCCAATTTCACCGACCCGAGCCTGGCGTGACGCCCGATCAGTATTGCCAAGAGAAAGCCGCGCAGAGCGGCTCCAGCTTCTATTACAGCTTCCTGTTCCTGGCGCCCGAGCGCCGGCAGGCCATTACCGCACTCTATGCCTGGTGCCGGGAGGTCGACGATGTCGTGGACGACACCCAGGACGCCAGCGTCGCCTATCAAAAACTGGCCTGGTGGCGCAACGAGCTCGCCCAGATGTTCAACGGCGCGCCGACCCATCCCGTCATCAAGGCGCTGCAGCCGCACGCGCAAGCCTATGGGCTGACCCAGTCGATGTTCAATGAAGTGCTCGACGGCATGGAGATGGACCTCAACCAGTCGCGCTACCTGGATGAGATCGCACTCACGCGCTATTGCCATTGCGTGGCCGGCGTGGTCGGCACCATGAGTGCCCGTATCCTCGGCCACACGGATCCGCGCACGCTCGAGTACGCCGAAAAGATGGGCCTGTCCCTGCAGATGATCAATATCCTGCGCGATGTCGGCGAGGACGCCCGGCGTGGCCGGATCTACCTGCCGGTAAACACGCTGCAGCGCTTCCAGGTGCCGGTGTCGGAGATCAACCAGGCCACGCATTCCGATCGCTTCGTTGCGCTGATGCGCTTCCAGGCCGAACAGGCCCGCACGCTGTACCGCGAGGCGCTGGCCCTGCTGCCCGTTGCCGACCGCCGCGCCCAGCGCGCTGGCCTGGTCATGGGCGCGATCTACCAGACACTGCTCGACGAGCTGGAGGCCAGCGAATTCCAGGTGCTGAACCAGCGCATCTCGCTCACGCCCATGCGCAAGCTGTGGATCGCGTGGAAGACATGGATGCGCAACCGCTGAGCACCGCGCCCTTGCCTCCTGCATCGCTACCCGCGTTCCGGTCCCGATGCGCCTGCTTACTTGCCTGCTTACCTGCCTGCCTACCGATCTGCTAACCAGCCTGAGCTGCCATGAGCCAATCCGCCGCCCCCCTCCTCCCGCTCGGCCAGACCCTTCTCGACCAGGCCGCAGCGCTGGCCCGCTTCTCGGACATGGAAGGCGGCCTGACCTGCGCCTACCTGACCCCGGCCCACCGCGCCGCGCAAGCCCAGCTGGTGGCATGGATGGAGGCCGCGGGCATGACGATCCGCATCGACGCCATCGGCAACGTGATTGGCCGCTACGCCGCCGATCCGGCCGTGGGCGATGCCGCGCGCGTGCTGATGACCGGCTCGCACTTCGACACCGTACGCAACGGCGGGTGCTATGACGGCCGGCTTGGCATCCTGCTGCCCGTCGCCGTGGTTGGGGCGCTCAACGCGGCCGGCATCCGCCTGCCCTATCACTTCGAGGTAGTTGGCTTTGCCGAGGAAGAAGGCCTGCGTTTCAAGACCAGCTTCCTGGCCAGCAGCGTGCTGGCCGGCCGCTTCGACCCGGACCTGCTGGATCGTGCCGACACCGACGGCGTGACACTGCGCGAGGCGCTGGCGGCCTCTGGCCTGCCGGGCGCGGGCAGCCTCGACGCACTGCGGGCCGCGGCGGTGAACCCCGCCACCCTGCATGGCTTCGTCGAAGTCCATATCGAGCAAGGCCCGGTCCTGCTGCACCACGGCCTGCCCCTCGGCGTGGTCACGCAGATCGCCGGCAGCAGCCGCTTCCAGGTCCGCGTGGAGGGCCTGGCCAGCCACGCGGGCACCACGCCCATGACCCTGCGCAAGGACGCCGCCGCCGCGGCCGCCGAGATGGTGCTGCTGGTGGAGCGGCGCTGCGCGCAAGTACCCGCCCTGGTCGGCACGGTGGGCCAGTTGCAAGTGCCGAACGGATCGAGCAACGTCATTCCGGCCGAGTGTGTGTTCTCGATGGACATCCGTGCCGGTGAGGACGGCATCCGCGAGGCCGCCATCGCCGACATCGTGGCCGGCATCCAGGCGATCGCCGAGCGCCGCGGCCTCACGGCCATCGTGGAACGGGTGCCACCGGTCAACAATGCGCCGTGCGCGCGCTGGCTGATGGACCAGTTCGGCGCGGTGCTCAAGAAGCGCGGGCTGGAAGCGTTCGAGCTGCCCTCGGGCGCCGGCCACGACGCCATGATGATGCAGCGCGTGACCGACGTGGCAATGTTGTTCGTGCGCTGCGGCAACGGCGGCATCAGCCACAACCCGCTGGAGACCATCACGGCCGACGACGCCCAGCTCGCGGCCGAGGTCTTCGTCGACTTCCTGCGGCATTTCCAGCCGCGCGCCTGACGCCCCTTTCGCGGCGCGCTTGCGGTCCCGGCACAAATCGTATTGGATGTAGGCACACCAATCACAAGATCGAAAGATCACATCGGAGACACGGCATGGCGCAACGCGAACTATCGGTCCTGACCAAGGGGCACACCTTTCTGGAAGGACTGCGCTGGCACGACGGCCGGCTCTGGCTGTCGGATTTCTACACCCACCGGGTGATGGCGGTGAGCCTGGACGGCGCCGTCGAACAGATCGCGGAAGTGCCGCAACAGCCATCCGGCATGGGATGGCTGCCGGACGGGCGCCTGCTGATCGTCTCCATGCGCGACCGCAAGCTGCTGCGCCGCGAGCCGGACGGCAGCCTGGTGGTGCATGCCGACCTGTCCGGCGTGGCCAGCGGGCACGTCAACGACATGGTGGTGGACCAGTACGGCCGCGCCTATGTAGGTAATTTCGGTTTCGACCTGATGGCCGGCGCGCCGATGCGCACGGCGAGCCTGGCGCGGGTCGACCCGGACGGCTCGATCACCGTGGTGGCCGATGGCCTGTTCTTCCCCAACGGCTCGGTCATCACGCCGGACGGCAAATCCCTGGTGGTGGGGCGAGACCCTCGGCAATCGCATCTCGGCCTTCGACCTGGGCGCCGATGGCTCGCTCGGCCCGCGCCGCGACTGGGCCCTCTTCGGCAGCCAGCCCACTGGATCGGACCTCGTCCAGGTGCTGGGCGGCGCGAAAGTGGCGCCGGACGGATGCACGCAGGACGCGCAGGGCGCACTCTGGGTGGCCGACGCCATCGGCAATCGCGTCTTGCGGGTACTTCCGGGTGGTCAGATCGATGAGGAAATTGCCTGCGGGACGGGAATTTTCGCTGCCGCGCTGGGCGGCCCGCGTGGCACCACGCTGTTCCTGGCCGCCGCGCCTAACTTCGACGAGGCTGAGCGGCGCGCTTCGCGCCTGGGCCATATCCTGATGACGGAGGTCGAAGTGCCGCATGCCGGCCTGCCGTGAGGCTGAACGAGGCTGAATGAAGCGCAAGCTGAAGTAGGACGGACGCCGATATCCCGGATGCTGCACGCCGTGGCAAGCTGCCCGTATGAGCGCGTGCCCGGGGCCTAGCCGCCCTGGTACATCTCCCGCCCGAGTTCGTACAGGTTCTGGCGCAGCTTGCGCCGCTCGTCGGGCGAGAGTTTGTCGTTCGGGGACGCGTGGGGCCGGTTGCCCATGTCACGCTCGGCGCGGTACTTTCCGGCGCGTGCTCGCGCTTCGTCCTGGCTGTAGCGCTCGCGCTCGTTGCGCGGCGCGGCATCGCGGCCTGCTGCATTGCCAGCGCCCGGGAGCAAATGCGCCATGCCGGGCGATTGCGGGTACCCCACACTAGCGGCAAGCAACAGCGCGACACTCGCGCCGGCACGGGAAAGGGTATGCCCGGCGCGCTTGCGGGTGACTTTCATTGATAATGGCGGTTTGGGCTTCGGAAACGGTGGTTACAGGACCGCCGGAAGCCAGACATCCGGTAGCCCCGCCTCGCCACGTCGTGGCAGTGAACTACACGGCGGACACCCACGAAAACCCCATGGGGACTGGCTACGGAAACGGTATGCGGCAGTTTAAACGCAGGGTGGATGCGCGCCGTCATACCTCGGGGTAAAGTATGTAACCTTTTGTTAAGCCATTTTGACCGAAAGCGTTTGTCGCTAAGATACCGCCATGGAAAATACCAGTCACAAGATTCTCGTCGTGGACGACGACCCCCGTCTGCGCGACCTGCTGCGCCGTTACCTTGGCGAACAGGGCTTCACCGTACTGGTAGCCGAAAACGCCACCGCGATGAACAAGCTCTGGTTGCGCGAGCGTTTCGACCTGCTAGTGCTCGACCTGATGATGCCGGGTGAAGACGGCCTGTCGATCTGCCGGCGCCTGCGCGGCGCCAACGACCAGACGCCTATCATCATGCTCACCGCCAAGGGCGAGGACGTCGATCGCATCGTCGGCCTCGAGATGGGCGCCGACGACTACCTGCCGAAGCCCTTCAACCCGCGCGAGCTGATCGCGCGTATCCACGCCGTGCTGCGCCGCAAGGGCCCCGCCGAAGTCCCCGGCGCGCCTTCGGAAACCCCGGAAAACTTCGCTTTTGGCGACTTCGTGCTTAACCTCGCCACCCGCACGCTGACCAAAAATGACGAAGAGATCACCCTGACCACCGGCGAATTCTCGGTGCTCAAGGTGTTCGCCCGGCATCCGCGCCAGCCGCTGTCACGCGAGAAGCTCATGGAAATGGCGCGCGGGCGCGAGTACGAAGTATTCGACCGCAGCCTGGACGTGCAGATCTCACGCCTGCGCAAGCTGATCGAGCCTGATCCGGGCAACCCGCGTTTCATCCAGACGGTCTGGGGCCTCGGCTACGTCTTCATCCCCGATGGCGTGAAGTAAGGCGCCGCGCATCGTGGCGACTGCCTTCGGCCGCGCGGCTACGCGTCTGTTCGGTTCGCTGTTCTGGCGAACCTTCATGTTGATCGCCCTTCTGCTGGCGATCTCGCTGGGTATCTGGTTCCAGAGCTATCGGCTCTTCGAACGCGCGCCGCGCGCCCAGCAGATCGCCATGCAGGTGGTCAGCGTGGTCAAGCTGACGCGCGCTGCCCTGCTTTATTCCGATCCCGCGCGGCGGCGTTTCCTGCTGCTCGACCTGGTGCAGAACGAGGGCATCAAGGTCTACCCGCGCGAGAAAGACGACGATTTCTCCGTGCCCACCACGAATCCCTTCCTGACGCAGCTGGTGCAGCAGGAGATTCGCGGCCGGCTGGGCGAAGGGACCGTGATCGCCACCACCGTGAACGATATTCCCGGCGTATGGGTGAGTTTCGAGATCGAGGGCGACGACTACTGGGTGGCGATCAGCCCAGAACGGTTCGAGCGTGTGCCCGGCATCCAGTGGCTGTGGTGGAGCATCGCCGCGCTATTGCTGTCGATCATCGGCGCGGCCTTTATCACGTCGCTGGTCAACCACCCGCTCAAGCGGCTGGCCAATGCGGCACGCGCCATCGGCGGCGGGGGCGACCCGCCCACCCTGCCCGAGCATGGCGCCAGCGAAGTGGCACAGGCCAACCATAGCTTCAACCAGATGGTGCGCGACCTGCGCCAGCTTGACGACGACCGCGTCGTCATGCTGGCCGGTATCTCGCACGACCTGCGCACGCCGCTCACGCGGCTGCGGCTGGAAACCGAGATGTCCCCCGTCGATAACACCACGCGGGAAGCCATGATCGCCGACATCGAACAGATGGACGCCATCATCGGCCAGTTCCTCAACTACGCCCGGCCCGCGCTGGAAACGGTCGAACCCGTCGACCTCTCCGCCCTGGTGCAAGACGCCGTCGGCGTCTACGGCGCTCACGACGACGTGCGCGTCCACGTTCGCGCCGGCGACCCCGTGATGGCCGTCGCCAACCGCATGGAAGTCCAGCGGATCCTTGACAACCTCGTCGAGAACGCCCGCCGCTACGCCAAGGACGAAGACAACGGCGTAGCCGTGGTCGAGATCAGCACCCGCATCGAAGACAAGGAAGCCGTGCTAACCGTGGCCGACCACGGCAGCGGCGTGCCGGAAGCGCAACTGCCCTTGCTGACCAGGCCCTTCTACCGCCTCGATGGCGCACGCAGCGAAGCCAAGGGCGCCGGGCTGGGGATGTCGATCGTCAACCGGATCCTGCAGCGAAACGGCGGCAGGCTGATGCTGGCGAACCGCCCGCCGCCAGCCACCGGCCTGGTGGTCAGCGCGTTTTTCCGGCGAGCATAGATCCCCCCAATCCCAAGTGTTCGGCCGTGATTTCCGCCCCCAGGCGGAAATCACCCAAGCAGTTACCGCAAAATCACCCCCCTCCGTAGTAACCCTAGCCCCACCCCCTCCCTTCATCCCACTGACAGGCTTTCGACAGCGTTTGATATCAAACTGAAAGCCATTTGACAGCGTAATGACAGCCCCCCCGGCGCAAACTTGCCGCCGTTAGCAGCACACCCCCAAGACCAAGCCCAGCCAAGGCTATTCCCCGAAAAAAAAGCCGCCCCCATCTGGCGCCCGATCAAAATCAAGCCCCCGGAACCAACCGGCGGCGACTGCGAGAGACACCAGCAACATGTCAAACTCCCCTTCCCAGCAACACGGGTTCCGCACCGTGTTCCGCGTTGTCAGCGGCAACTTCCTGGAAATGTACGACTTCATGGTGTACGGCTTCTACGCCGCCGCCATCGCCAAGACGTTTTTCCCTAGCGGCAACGAGTTCGCCTCGCTGATGCTCTCGCTCGCGACCTTCGGCGCGGGCTTCCTGATGCGTCCGCTCGGCGCCATCATCCTGGGCGCGTACATCGACCATCACGGCCGCCGCAAGGGCCTGATCATGACGCTGGTCCTGATGGCGCTTGGCACCCTCCTGATTGCCTGCGTGCCGGGCTATGCGTCGATCGGCGTGGCCGCACCGTTGCTGGTGCTGGCGGGCCGGCTGCTGCAGGGCTTCTCCGCCGGCGTTGAGCTGGGCGGCGTATCGGTCTACCTGGCGGAAATCGCCAAACCCGGCAAGAAGGGCTTCTACGTGGCCTGGCAATCGGCCAGCCAGCAGGTAGCGGTGATCTTTGCCGGCCTGCTCGGCGTGGTGCTGCACGCCAAGCTGTCGCCCGAGGAGATGGGCGAATGGGGCTGGCGCATTCCATTCCTGATCGGCTGCCTGATCGTGCCGTTCCTCTTCCTGATCCGCCGCTCGCTGGAGGAAACCGAAGAGTTCAAGACCCGCAAGCATCGCCCCAGCATCAACGAGATCTATCGTTCGATGCTGGAGAATTGGCGCATCATCGTGGCCGGTTGCATGATGGTCGTGATGACGACGGTATCGTTCTACATGATCACCGCGTACACCCCGACCTTCGGCAAGACCGTGCTCAAGCTGGACGACGTCGACAACCTGATCGTCACCATGTGCGTGGGGCTGTCCAACTTCATCTGGCTGCCGCTGATGGGCGCCTTGTCGGACCGCGTGGGTCGCAAGCCGCTGTTGGTGATCTTCACCATCCTCACATTGCTCACGGCCTATCCGGCGGTGTCCTGGCTGGTAGCCGAGCCGTCGTTCGGCCGCCTGCTGATGGTCGAGCTGTGGCTGTCCTTCCTGTACGGCAGCTACAACGGCGCGATGGTGGTGACCCTGACCGAAGTGATGCCGCCCGCGGTGCGCACGGCTGGCTTCTCGCTGGCGTACAGCCTGGCCACGGCCCTGTTCGGCGGCTTCACGCCGGCCATCGCGACCTACCTGATCCATAGCACCGGCAACAAGGCCGCGCCTGGCCTGTGGCTGATGTTCGCCGCCGCGTGCGGGCTGATCGCCACGCTGGTGATTTTCCGCGGCGGACGGCAGCACGCCTACGTCGAACCCGTGGCCAAGACGGCATGAGGTTCGCGGCGGCGCCCCCGCCGGGGTAGACTGCCGTGTTCCGCCAGGGCTGCCCGAGCAGCGTGGCTGACATCGCTGCGCAATATGCCGGCGCCACCATCACCCGTGCGGCGCTCGCGCTTGCCGGATGCGCGGCTCCCCGAGCTTGGCTATCGGGCTCTTTGAGAATATCAATTAGCCCCGCCCCCCGGGGATGACGCATAATCCATCTTCGTTGCGCGGCAGCCCGGCCTTATCCGTTGGTGATGGCCTGGCTTGCAGCGCGAGCATCTCTCTTCAACCGTATCCAGGAGCAGTCTATGAAGACCGTTGGTGACAAAATCGAAGCCTTCCACGTCGTCGGTGTCAAGCCGGGTTTCAACAACCATGAAGAGAACGGCCAGTCGGCCTTTGAAGACATCACCGAAAAGTCGTTCGAAGGCAAGTGGAAGATCATTTACTTCTACCCGAAGGACTTCACCTTTGTGTGCCCGACCGAAATCGTTGCCTTCGCCAAGCTCAACGGCGACTTCGCCGACCGCGACGCGATCGTGCTGGGTGGCTCGACCGACAACGAATTCGTGAAGCTGGCATGGCGCCGCGAGCACAAGGACCTGAACAAGCTGGACCAATGGCAATTCGCCGATGTGACCGGCTCGCTGATCGACCAGCTGGGCGTGCGTGACCGTGCTGCCGGCGTCGCGCTGCGCGCTACCTTCATCGTCGATCCGGACAATGTCATCCAGCACGTGTCGGTGAACAACCTGAACGTCGGCCGTAACCCGGAAGAAGTGCTGCGTATCCTCGACGGCCTGCAAACCGACGAGCTGTGCCCGTGCAACCGCGCTGTTGGCGGCGCCACGCTGTAAGCTGTCGACTAGTTGGCATGCTGCACAAACTGCCGGTGAGAGATTGCCGGCGATTTGTGACGATCTGCGCGCCGGGCTTCGGCCCGCGCCTCAAAACCCGCCATGGCGGGTTTTTTGAGACCTTACCGATAGGAGATTTATATGGAATTCCTCAGCACGATTAAAGGCCTTATTCCTGACTACGCCAAGGATATCCGCCTGAACCTCGACGGCACCATCGCCCGCTCCTCGCTCGAGGGCAACGATGCGGTGGCCGTGGCGCTGGCCGCAGCGTTTGCCGCCAAGAGCCGCGTGATCGTCGACGCGATCCGCAACGCGGGCGTGCTGTCGCCCGAGGAAACCAATGCTGTGCTCACCGCCTCCGCGCTGATGGGCATGAACAACGTCTGGTATCCGTTCGTGGAAATGGCCGACGACCAGGATCTCGCAACGCAACCGGCCGGCCTGCGCATGAATGCGTACGCCACGCACGGCGGCGTGGACAAGCGCCGCTTCGAGATGTACGCGCTGGCTGCGTCCATCGTCGGCAAATGCCATTTCTGTATCAAGTCGCACTATGCACTGCTCAAGAACGAGCAAGGCATGACCGCGCAGCAACTGCGCGACGTGGGCCGCATTGCCGCCGTGGTCGTCGCAGCCGCCAACGTCATCGCGGCGGAATAAGGCCGTATCGCGTGCTTGCGGCCGGCACTCGCCGGCCATGCATGGTGGTTCCGGCACTTCCCCGAAGGCCCCGCGGCGCAAGGCCGGCGGGGCTGGCCCAGCATGCAGCGCGCGTCAGCGCAAGCCTGTTACCAACGCGCCTAGTCGGTAATTCACTGACTGCATTTGTGCACCGAAGGGCCTACAATCCAGCAAGGTCACAGCCTTCGCCCCCCCCTCTGCCATGAGCACCCTTCCTTCGCACACCTCCCCCCGCTTTCACTACCGCCTCGCCACCGTGCAGGACTGGGGCGAAATCGCCGCCGTGACCCAGCAAGCCTATGGCCAATATGAGCTGGACATCATGGAGGATTGCCGCGAGTCCTTCCAGCAAGGCATGAAAGCCGTGCTGGCCGCGTCGACTTCGGATATGGAATGGTGGGTGGCGCAGACCGATCACGGCATCAGCGGCGCGGTGCTGTTCTGCCATCCCGGCGCCACGTTGCAAGCGCTGGACGGCAGCACCATCACGCTCGCCTTGCCGGAAGCCCGGCTGCTGGCGGTCAGCCCGCAGGCACGCGGACTGGGGCTTGGCCGCACGCTGATGCAGGTCTGCATCCAGCGCGCGCGCGATATCGGCGCCGGCGCGCTGCTGGTGCGCACCATGCCGGAAATGAAATCCGCCAACCAGTTGTGCCAGCAGATGGGTTTTGTCAAACGCACCGAGGCCGGTGCGCGCTCAGGCCCGATGGCCAGGCTGATCGACTACGTCTACGCGCTCCCGCCCGACAACGCCGGCGCAGCCGGGGCGTCCACCAAAATCTGAGCGCCCGCTGCGCTCAACCGTGCACTAACTGCGCATCAATCCTGCGGGGAAACGATCGTGCCACGCCAGATCAGCACCACGGCTTGCGCAACGATGCCTTCCTGACGACCCTCGAAGCCCAGCTTCTCATTGGTCTTGGCCTTGACGTTGCAACTGGCCGCGGCCAAGCCCAGGTCTTCCGCCAGGTTCGCCACCATGGCGCCGATATGCGGCGCCAGCTTCGGCGCCTGCGCGATCACCGTCGCATCCACGTTACCGATTTCATAGCCGGCCTCACGCACGCGGCGCGCGGCCTCGCGCAGCAGGGCGCGGCTGTCGGCGCCGGCAAAGCGCGGATCGGTATCGGGGAAGTGCCGGCCGATATCGCCCAGGCCGGCCGCGCCGAACAGCGCGTCGGTGATGGCGTGGAGCAACGCGTCCGCGTCGGAATGGCCAAGCAGGCCACGGTCATGAGGAATGTCCACGCCGCCCAGGATGAGCTTGCGGCCCGGCACCAGCGCGTGCACGTCGTAGCCTTGGCCGACGCGGATATCGAATGGGGTCATGGAAGCAATTCTCCTTCAGGATCGGAACGGGGGGGGATGGATGGGGATGGGCGGGGATGGCTGGTAATGCATGAGGATGGCGTTCATGGCTCGCCGGCACCCTCGCCCAGCAACAGTTCGGCCAGCGCGAAATCCTCGGGGTAGGTCACTTTGAAATTGCGCAGCGAACCGTTGACCAGGCGTGGATGCAGGCCCAGCCGCTCGATCGCGCTGGCCTCGTCGGTCACCACGGCGCCTGCGGCCAGCGCTTCCTGCAGCGCCTGCCGCAAAACACCCAGGCGGAACATCTGCGGCGTCTGCGCCTGCCACAAGCCCTCGCGCGAGACCGTGGCGCCGATGCGCACCACGGCCGCCGGTTGCCCGGCGGGGGGCGCATCGGCGCGCTTGAGCGTATCGGGCACCGGCACCGCCAGGATGCCGCCGATGGCTGCGTCGGGGCCGTCTTCGTCGCCGCCGTCGCCCTCTACCGCGCGTACCAGCGCGTGGATCATGGCAGGCGTCAGGCCGGGGCGGGCCGCATCATGCACCAGCACCCAGTCACGATCCGTGGCGCCGAGTTGCGCCAGGTGATGCAGGCCAGCCAGCACCGAGGCATGGCGCGTATCGCCACCCACGAAGGCCGTGTCAAAACGCAGGCCGGCGAACGCCGCCGCGCCGAAACGGGACTCCAGCGGCATATCGTCGGGCGCCAGCACCAGCGCGGTGGCGCTGATAGCGTCGCAGGCGGCAAAAGCGGCTAGCGCGTACCAGATCATCGGCCGGCCGGCCACGGTCTGGTATTGCTTGGGCAGGCTACCGCCCGCACGGCTGCCGGTACCGGCACAGGGAATCAAGGCAAATCGGCGAGCAGACACGGATAGCGCTAGGGGCAAGGTGGGCGCCATGCCCCGGGAAGCGGGGCATGGCGCAAAGCTTCAAGGCCCCCGCCATGGGCGAGGAACGGGAAGCGCGGCATTGAAAACGCGGATTTCGGAGCGCATTCTATAATACGGCCTTCGCTCGCGGACATGCGGGCGTCGATCAGCGCGAGCGCCCGCCGGGCGCCGCATGCTTCGCCCACACCCCGCCCGCAATGCCGGCGGGGTGTCGCTGTTGCATCGCCGCGCTTTTTTGCCCCGCAACGCCTGAAAGCCGTCAACAAGCCAGCCCGTAACCGATGCCTGAAGCTAATCGTCCCACGCCCTTCGCCAACCTCCCCTTGGTCAAGGCCGGCCAGCGTTATACCGTGTCCGGCCTGCCCGGCTCCGCCGACGCCCTGGCGCTGGCCGCCTACGCCAGCCAGCACAAGGAGCGTATGCCGATGCTGGCGGTGGTGTGCGCCAATGCGGTCGACGCGCAGCGGCTCGCCGAGGAAATCCCGTGGTTCGCGCCCGGCCTGCGGGTGCGCCTGCTGCCCGACTGGGAAACGTTGCCCTACGACAGCTTCTCGCCGCACCAGGACCTGGTCTCGGAGCGGCTGGCCACGCTGCACGATATCCAGGGCGGCCAGTGCGACATCATGCTGGTGCCGGCGCAGACCGCGCTCTACCGGCTGGCGCCGCCCGCTTTCCTGGCGGCCTACACGTTCTTCTTCAAGCAGGGCGAGAAGCTGGACGAAGCCGCGCTCAAGGCCCAGTTCACGCTGGCCGGCTACGAGCATGTCAGCGCCGTGATGCGGCCCGGCGAGTACAGCGTGCGTGGCGGGCTGATCGACCTGTTCCCGATGGGCTCGCCCCTGCCGTACCGGATCGACTTGTTCGGCGAAGAGATCGAAACCATCCGCGCCTTCGATCCCGATACGCAGCGCAGCCTGTACCCCGTGAAGGAAGTGCGCTTGCTGCCGGGCCGCGAGTTCCCGCTCGACGATGCCGCGCGCACCGCGTTTCGCGGCCGCTGGCGCGAACTGTTCGAAGGCGACCCGAGCAAGTCGACGATCTACAAGGACATTGGCAATGGCGTGCCGTCGGCCGGCATCGAGTACTACCTGCCACTGTTCTTTGAAAGCTCGGCGACGGTCTTCGATTACCTGCCCGCCAACAGCCAGCTCGCCTATGCCGGCGATGTGCCCGACGCCATCCGCCGCTTCTGGGCCGACACCACGCAGCGCTACAATTTCATGCGCCATGACCGGGAGCGGCCGCTGCTGCAGCCCTCGGCGCTGTTCCTCTCGGAAGAGCAGTTCTTCGCGGGCGCGAAGCCGCTGGCGCGGCTCGTTCTGCAAGGCACCGCTACCGGCGACACCGTGCCGCTGGCTGAGACCCTGCCCGATGTCTCGGTCAACCGGCGCGCGGAAGATCCGCTGGTCAACCTGGAAGCCTTGCTGCTGAAAAAGGACCGGCGCGTGCTGATGTGCGCGGACTCCGCCGGCCGGCGCGAAACGCTGCTGCAACTGTTCGGCGAAAGCGGGCTGCGCCCGCAGCCGATCGACGATTACGCCGCGTTCCTGGCGGGAGATTCGCATTTCTCCATTGTGGTGGCGCCGCTGCAAAGCGGCTTCGCCGTGCCCGGCGCGCAAGGCATCGAGCCGCTGGCCTTTGTCACTGAAGCCGAGCTGTATGCCGGGACCGCGCGCCGCACCGGCCGGCGCAAGCAGGAACAGGCCAGCGCCGTCGACTCGATGGTGCGCGACCTGGCCGAGCTCAAGATCGGCGACCCGGTCGTGCACAGCGAGCACGGCATCGGCCGCTACCAGGGCCTGGTCTCGCTGGATCTGGGCCAGGGCGAGGAGGAATTCCTGCACCTGGACTACGAAAAAGGCAGCAAGCTGTACGTGCCGGTGCACCAGTTGCACGTGATCTCGCGCTATTCCGGCGCCGATCCGGACACCGCGCCGCTGCACTCGCTGGGCTCCGGCCAGTGGGAACGCGCCAAGCGCAAAGCCGCGCAGCAAATCCGCGATACGGCCGCCGAGCTGCTCAACCTGTACGCGCGCCGCGCCTTGCGCCAGGGCCATGCTTTCGAGCTCACGCCCAAGGACTACGAGAAGTTTGCCGAGACGCTTCGGCTTCGAGGAAACGCCGGACCAGGCCGCGGCGATCGCCGCGGTGATCGCCGATATGACCTCGGGCAAGCCGATGGACCGGCTGGTGTGCGGCGATGTGGGCTTCGGCAAGACGGAAGTCGCATTGCGCGCCGCCTTCGTGGCCGTCATGGGCGGCAAGCAGGTGGCCATCCTGGCGCCGACCACGCTGCTGGCCGAGCAACATTTCCAGAACCTCTCCGACCGCTTCGCCGAATGGCCGGTGCGCATTGTGGAGCTGTCCCGCTTCAAGACCAAGAAGGAGATCGACGGCGCCATCAAGCAGATCAACGACGGCACCGCCGATATCGTGATCGGCACGCACAAGATGCTGTCGGACGACGTCAAGTTCCAGCGGCTGGGGCTGGTCGTGATCGACGAAGAACATCGCTTTGGCGTGCGCCAGAAGGAAATGCTGAAGACCTTGCGCGCAGAGGTCGACGTGCTGACCCTGACCGCCACGCCGATCCCCCGCACGCTGGGCATGGCGCTGGAAGGCCTGCGCGACTTCTCCGTGATCGCCACCGCGCCGCAAAAGCGCCTGGCCATCAAGACCTTCGTGCGGCGCGAGGAAGACGGCGTGGTGCGCGAGGCCATCCTGCGCGAGCTCAAGCGCGGCGGGCAGGTCTACTTCCTGCACAACGAGGTCGACACCATCGAGAACAAGCGCGCCAAGCTCGCGGAGCTGGTGCCGGAAGCGCGCATCGCGGTGGCGCACGGGCAGATGCACGAGCGTGAGCTGGAGCGCGTGATGCGGGACTTCGTGGCGCGCCGCGACAATATCCTGCTGTGCACCACCATCATCGAGACCGGCATCGACGTGCCGACCGCCAACACCATCCTGATCCACCGCTCCGACAAGTTCGGCCTGGCGCAGCTGCACCAGCTGCGCGGCCGCGTCGGGCGCTCGCACCACCAGGCCTATGCCTACATGCTGGTGCACGATGTCGAAGGCCTGAGCAAGCTGGCGCAGCGCCGGCTCGAAGCCATCCAGCAGATGGAGGAACTGGGCTCGGGCTTCTACCTGGCCATGCACGACCTGGAAATCCGCGGCGCGGGCGAAGTGCTGGGCGACAAGCAATCGGGCGAGATCCACGAGATCGGCTTCCAGCTCTACACCGACATGCTCAACGCCGCCGTCAAGTCGCTCAAGAACGGCAAGGAACCGGACCTGATGGCACCGCTGGCCGTCACCACCGAAATCAACCTGGGCACCCCGGCCCTGCTGCCTAGCGACTATTGCACCGACG
Source organism: Cupriavidus basilensis OR16 (assembly GCF_000243095.1). Taxonomy (GTDB): domain Bacteria; phylum Pseudomonadota; class Gammaproteobacteria; order Burkholderiales; family Burkholderiaceae; genus Cupriavidus; species Cupriavidus basilensis_D. The sequence continues at coordinate 22,663 of NZ_AHJE01000001.1, forward strand.
TGCACGAGCGGCTCTCGCTGTACAAGCGCCTGGCCAACTGCGAAGCCGCCGAGCGCGTGGACGATATCCAGGAGGAACTGATCGACCGCTTCGGCCGCCTGCCGCCGCAAGCGCAAGCGCTGATCGAAACCCACCGGCTGCGCATCGCCGCGGTGCCGCTGGGCGTGCGCAAGATCGACGCCAGCGACGCGGCCATCAGCATGCAGTTCCTGCCCAACCCGCCGATCGACGCGATGAAGATCATCGAGCTGGTACAGAAGAATCGCCATATCAAGCTGGCCGGCCAGGACAAGCTGCGCATCGAGGCCAAGATGCTGGATGTGGCCGTGCGCGCGCAGACCATCAAGCACACCCTGCGCCAGCTGGCCTGATTGGCCTGATCATTGCACCACGGTACCCGTTCGCGGCGCAGCGCCGCCGAGAGCGGCGCCAGGATGGTGCACCGCGCATGGACCGGCAGGTCAGCACGGTGTAGCATCATTCACTTAACACGTTACCAAAAGCCAACCGCCATGCAAGCCGATACCCTCAGCAAGCCTGCCGATGCCGCAACCCGCGGCAGCGCGCTCGACTGGACCCAGCGCCTGGTCAGCTACGACACCACCAGCCGCCACTCCAACCTCGGCCTGATCGAAGCCGTGCGCGATCATTTCCTGGCCAAGGGCCTGCGCCCCCACCTGAGCTACAACCCGCAAGGCGACAAGGCCAACCTGTTCGTCACCGTGCCCGCCGCCAATGGCAGCACCGATGGCGGCATCGTGCTGTCGGGCCATACCGATGTGGTGCGGGTGGATGGTCAGAACTGGACCACCGACCCGTTCAAGCCGGTGATCCGCGATGGCCGCCTGTACGGCCGCGGCACCTGCGACATGAAGGGCTTTATCGGCACCAGCCTGGCGCTGCTGCCCACGCTGCTTGAGGCCAAGCTGCGCGAGCCGGTCCACTACGCGCTGTCCTTCGACGAGGAAATCGGCTGCATGGGCGCGCCCTACCTGCTGGCGGAACTGCGCGAGCGCGGCGTGACCCCTGGCGGCTGCATCGTCGGCGAGCCCACCAGCATGCGCGTGATCGTGGCGCACAAGGGCATCAACGCCTACCGCTGCTGCGTCAAGGGCCAGGCCGCGCATTCGTCGCTCACGCCCAAGGGCGTCAACGCCATCGAATACGCCGCACGCCTGATCTGCCATATCCGCGACATCGCCGACGAGTTCAAGGCCAACGGCCCCTACGACCGCGACTTCGACGTGCCCTTCACCACGGCCCAGACCGGCACCATCCACGGCGGCATCGCGCTCAACACCATTCCGGCGCTGTGCGAGTTCGTGTTCGAATTCCGCAACCTGCCGGGTGTCGACCCGGAAGCCATCTTTGCCCGCATCGAGGGCTACGCCAACGACGTGCTGCTGCCGAAAATGCGCGCCGAGCATGCCGACGCCGGCCTCACCATCAACAAGATCGCCGCCGCGCCCTCGCTCGACGTGGCCGAGCAGGCCGCCATCACGCAACTGGTGCGCGCGCTGACCGCTGACCGCGATGTCAACAAGGTCGCCTACGGCACCGAGGCCGGCCTGTTCCAGCGCGCCGGCATCCCGGCCGTGGTGTGCGGCCCCGGCGATATCGAGCAGGCCCACAAGCCCGACGAGTTCGTCGCGCTGGAGCAGCTCGCCGCCTGCGAGGCCTTCCTGCACAAGGTGGTCGACAGCCTGCGCGTGGCCTGAGCCGTTTCACGTTGTAGCCGGCCCGCCAAAACCGCGGGCCGGTGGTTGCGTCATGTCCAAAAAAAACAGGGAGACACCATGACAGCAGTATCGGCAAGCGGATCCGGTAGCAACAACAGCGGCAGCAACAACAACAACAACAACAACAACAACAACACCAGCGGTGCGGCACAAGCCGCCGCGCCCGCCTCGCGCCATCCCTGGCGCGCGGTCATCTCGGCCTCCATCGGCAACGCCCTGGAGTGGTTCGACCTGGTCGTCTACGGCTTCTTCGCCGTCACCATCTCCACGCTGTTCTTTCCCAACCACGATGAGAACACCTCGCTGCTGCTGACGCTTGGCACCTTCGGCGTGTCGTTCTTCATGCGGCCGCTGGGCGCCATCGTGATCGGCGTCTATGCCGACCGCAAGGGACGGCGCGCCGCGCTCACGCTCTCCATCCTGCTGATGATGGTGGGCACGCTGATCATCGCGCTGCTGCCCACCTATGCCGCGATCGGCCTCATGGCGCCCGTCGGCATCGTGGCAGCGCGCATGATCCAAGGCTTCTCGGCCGGCGGCGAGTTCGGCAGCGCCACCGCCTTCCTGGCCGAGCACGCGCCCAACCGGCGCGGTTTCTACTCCAGCTTCCAGGTTGCCAGCCAGGGGCTGACCACCCTGCTTGCGGCCGGCTTTGGCGCTGTGCTCACCACCACGCTCACCCCCGACCAGATGCAATCCTGGGGCTGGCGCGTGCCCTTCCTGTTCGGCCTGCTGATCGGCCCGGTGGCGTACTACATCCGCCGCCACGTTGACGAAACCCCCGAATTCCTCCAGGCCGAGACCACCGAGACGCCGCTGCGCGACACGCTCAGCCACCAGAAGGAACGCCTGCTGCTGGCCATGGGCGTGGTGATCGTGGCCACGGTCTCGACCTACCTGGTGCTGTACATGCCCACCTACGCGGTCAAGCAACTCGGCCTGCCGCCCTCGGCGGCGTTTGCCGCCACGCTGGCCACCGGCGTGGTGCAGATGCTGTTCGCCCCGCTGGTCGGGCACTGGTCGGATCGCTATGGCCGCATCCCGCCCATGCGCCTCGCCGCGCTGCTGTTGCTGGTGTCGATCTGGCCGCTGTTCTGGCTGCTCAGCCACTATCCCGGCTTCGGCGTGATGCTGGCGGTGCAGGTGGTGCTAGGGCTGATGATGACGCTGTACTTCGGCGCGCTGCCCGCGCTGGCATCGGAGATCTTCCCCGTCAAGACGCGCACCACGGGCCTCTCGCTCTCGTACAACATCGCGGTGACCCTGTTCGGCGGGTTCGCACCCTTCATCCTTACCTGGCTCATCAGCGCCACCGGCAGCAAGCTGGCGCCGAGCTTCTACCTGATGGCCTGCGCTGTAATCAGCCTGGTGGCGCTGGGCCAGACGCGCGCGCGCCTGGGCATCCGCTGAGGCACGGTACGCATACGGTTGCGGGGGCCGGGGGAGGCCCTCGTTTTTCAGGCTCTGCAACAAAAGCAAGGAGACTTCTTCATGGCTGCACAACAAGCCCATCGTTGCCAAACGTCCACGCGCTCCACACTGCGTGCCGGCCTGTCGGCCCTCTCGCTGGCCGCCGGCCTGCTCTGCCTCGCCCCCGCCGCACAGGCGCAAGCCGCCGGCGCCGGAAGCCTGCAGGCGCAGATCGACACCCGCGCCAAGGCGGTCGAAGCGCAACTGATCGCCTGGCGCCGTGATATCCACCAGCACCCGGAGCTCGGCAACTATGAAGTCCGTACCTCCAAGCTGGTGGCGGACCACCTGCGCAAGCTCGGCATGGACGTGAAGACCGGGGTCGCCAAGACCGGCGTGGTGGGCGTGCTCAAGGGCGGCAAGCCGGGCCCGGTGGTGGCGCTGCGCGCGGACATGGATGCGCTGCCGGTCAAGGAACGCGTGGACGTGCCCTTCGCCTCCAAGGCCAAGGGCATGTTCCTGGGCAAGGAGGTGGACGTGATGCACGCCTGCGGGCATGACACGCACGTCGCCATCCTGATGGCCACGGCAGAGGTGCTGGCCGGCATGAAGGACCAGCTGCCGGGCACGGTCAAGTTCATCTTCCAGCCGGCCGAGGAAAGCCCGGCGGATTTCGAGCCCAACGGCAGCAATACGTGGGGCGCCAAGCAGATGGTGGCCGAAGGCGTGCTCGACAACCCGAAGGTGGATGCCATCTTCGGCCTGCATGTCACCAGCGGCATCGAATCCGGCAAGCTCGGCTGGCGCAGCGGCCCCGCCATGGCCGCCGCCGACCAGTTCTGGATCGACGTCAAGGGCCGCCAGACCCACGGCGCCCGGCCCTGGGGCGGCATCGACCCCATCGTGGTGGCCTCGCAGATCGTGCTCGGCCTGCAGACCATCCAGAGCCGCCAGGTCAACGCCATGCTGGAACCGTCCGTCATCACCGTGGGCACCATCCACGGCGGCAACCGCATGAACATCGTGCCTGAAAAGGTCGAGATGATGGGCACCATCCGCACCTACGATGAAGGCATGAAGAAGGACATCCACGCGCGCATGAAGCGCACCACCGAAGCCATCGCCGCCAGCGCCGGCGCCGAGGCGGATTTCAAGGTAGTGGAGCTATACAACGCCACCGTCAACCAGCCGGCACTGACCGAGACGATGGCACCCACGCTCAAGCGTGTGGCGGGGGACGGGAACTGGATGATTACGCCGAAGGGTACGGCTTCCGAGGACTTCTCGTTCTATCAGGAGAAGGTGCCGGGGTTGTTCTTTAACCTGGGGGTGACGCCCAAGGGGACGGATGTGAACAAGGCACCTTCCAATCATTCGCCGGAGTTCTATGTGGATGAGGCCGCGTTGGTGAATGGGGTCAGGGCGCTGGCTGGTTTGACGGTCGACTATATGACGATGGCGCAGCGATAAGGGTGATTGCCGGGCAGACGATGATCGGGGTGATTTCGTCTGCGTCGGCAGGACCGGCCGAGTAGCGGCGGTCAGGGGACCATATGCCGAACGTGCGGTGATGAGTGATGAGTGATGAGTGATGAGTGGCGACTGGCCATCCAAGGCGGATCAGCGCTTTTTCTCATTGACTCCCTGCGCCGTACATCACCTCCGTGCGGGCACTACAGCGCAGGCGCTATGATCAGCCACGTTGCGGCAGTGCATTCGCGGCAGCCAGTGAAGTTTGCTTCCAGCTCGACACCGTCATGCCAAAGTGTTTCCTGAACCAGAAAGCGAAAGCGCTGGGGCTTGAGAAGCCGAGCAGATCGGCGAGTTCGGCGAGGGAGCGATCGCTGTCGAGGATCTGGCGGGAGGCCAACTCAGCCCGGACCGACTGGAGCAGCGACAAAAAGCGCGTGCCTTCTGCCGCGAGACGGCGATGCAAGGTTCGGCGATCCACGCCGAGGTGCTTTGCCACCTGGTCTGACGTACACCTGCCCCCAGGCAACATGGCAACCACGACCTGCCGAACGGTGTGCGTCGCGCTGTCATCGGATCCCGACAAGGCCTGATCGAGAAAGCGACGGACATAGGGCGTCATGCGGTAGTCATTGACCGGCATGGGCGCGGCGAGGTCCTTCGCGGCACAGACGATGCCATTGAAACTTGCATTGAACTCAACCACCGAACCGAACAGCGCTTTGTGACACGTGGCACCGTGCGGTTGACGATGCTCGAAACAGACGCTTCGGGCCCGCCAGCTTGGCCCCAATAGTTCCTGGATCGTGCGGTATAGCACGCCCACGGCCATTTCAATGGACTGCCGCACCGGGTACTTGCCGGTGGCCAGGATCTCTTCGCGAATCAAGACGGCGTCGCCAAAGTCTTCGATGCTGGTCAACAGCGCCGCGTTGATCAGGCGCATATAGCGACACAGGTTGTCCAGCGCCTGCCGCGCGTTCGGCGCTTCGCGCATCACAAAACTGATCGGGCCCAGGTTGGCTAGCCGCCGGCCCATGGCCAGTTGCAAACCGAAGTCTTCGACGCCGGCCGTCGATGCGCTCTCCTCAAGCAGCTGGCGTACCGCCATGCTGCTGACCGGCATGTCGGGATCGAGAGGGCTCCGAGGACTCAACCCCGCCTTGCGCAGCATCGCCTCAGGGTTGAGTCCATGGCGGCGCGCCAGCTCCATGTAGCCGGTAAGACTGGCGCTTCGGATCAAGGGCGTGTAACCGGGCATGCGCATGTCCCAATTTAGACATCGAATGTCCCAAATAATACATCGCATTCGATCTTGCAGCCCGGCCTGCGTGACCAGGTTGCCGAGCATTGGCAGACATTGCTGGCCGGGCAACTGCCCGATGCCCGCACAGTGCCGCCAATGGGGCGTGAAAACCTGGACTGCTATCGCCGTGTCGCGGCGATCGAGCAGGCGGTGGCAGACATCGGCGGTCCGGTCCTGCTGGTCGCCCACAGCGGTGGCTGCATCATGCTTGCCCACTGGGCCCTGACAACCGCATACGCGGCACGTATCAAGGGCGCATTGCTGGCCTGCCCACCCGACTTTGAACGCCCCATGCCGGAAGGCTACCCGACACTTTCCGCGATCCACGCCAGCGGCTGGCTCCCGGTCCCGCGCCGGCGGCTTCCGTTTCCCAGCCTGGTGGCTACCAGCCGGAACGATCCGCTGGGTGAACTGCCGAGGGTGATCGAACTCGCGCAGGCCTGGGGCAGTGACACAGTGGACCTGGGCGAGGTCGGTCATCTGAACCCGGCATCTGGCTATGGCCCCTGCCCAAGGCCCCAAAAGTCGATCGAGTGGCTTGACGCAGGGCGTCTCTCGAGCCGCTCCGATGCCACGTTGCACCACTGACCAAGCAAGTATCAGCGGCAGCTCTCAACGCAAGAGCGGCCCGACCAGCGCTACGCGCCGTATATAGCCGGCCATGCTCACCGCGACCTCGAGCCCCGCAAGACCACGGGCTCGTCCGCCCTGGTGATCTGAACAAGAAAACAAGAAGAACCAAGGAGACAATCCATGCATATCGAACCGCTGACGTGCGCCATAGGCGCCGAGCTCGTGAACGTGAACCTGGCAGACGCCGTGCACGACGATGGCCTGTTCGCCGAAATCAGGGCCGCGCTGCTCAAGCACAAGGTGCTGTTCTTGCGCGACCAGGACATCGCGCGCGCCGAGCATGTTGGCTTCGCGCGCCGCTTCGGTGAACTCGAGGACCACCCCGTGGTCGGCAGCGACCCGGATCACCCGGGCCTGGTGCGCATCTACAAGTCGCCAGACGCCCCCAACGACCGCTACGAGAACGGCTGGCACAGCGACGCCACCTGGCGCGAGTCGCCACCAATGGGCTGCGTGCTGCGCTGCGTGGAATGCCCGCCGGTGGGCGGCGACACCATGTGGGCCAATATGGCGCTGGCCTACGAGAAGCTGCCCGACCAGGTCAAGATCCAGATCGCTGGCCTGCGTGCGCGGCACAGCATCGAAGCCACGTTCGGTGCGGCCATGCCGATCGAGAAGCGCCTGGCACTCAAGGCCCAGTACCCGGATGCCGAGCATCCCGTGGTGCGCACCCACCCCGAAACCGGCGAGAAGGTGCTGTTCGTCAACGGCTTCACCACCCATTTCACGAACTTCCACACGGCGGCCAACGTGCGCTACGGCCAGGACTTCACACAAGGCGGATCGGCGCTGCTGCAGTACCTGATCGGCCAGGCCTTGATCCCCGAATACCAGGTGCGCTGGCGCTGGAAACCGAACAGCATCGCCATCTGGGACAACCGCTCGACGCAGCATTACGCCGTGATGGACTACCCGCCCTGCCATCGCAAGATGGAACGCGCCGGCATCGTCGGCGACAAGGTGTTCTGAGCCTCATTCCCGCCAACCCTACCCCCTTCTTCTTCGCCCACCCAGGAGACACACCATGAACTTTCTCGACGGACACCTGTTCCCCGAAAACCAGCAGCCCCTCGTCATCACGGCCGCGCCCTACGCGCCGTCCTATGTCCCCTCCGACTTCCCCGAGGACATCCCGGTGACGATGGAGGCGCAGATCCAGAAGGCGGTGGCTCGATCTCCTTCGCACCAGAGAGCGATGGCGCTGCCGCCAAGTGGCTTTCCGACGATACGCGCCACATGCTGGCCGATCTCGATCCCAAGCCCGACCAGGTCACGGTGACCGTGAACACCTCGCAGATGAATGTGCTTGAGCACTTCGATTACGAAGACCTGCGCGGCACGTCGATGGAAGATCCTGCCATCTTCCAGGCTTACAAGGAAATGACAGTGCCCTCGCAGCCCGGCTGGGTCGAGGAACACATCCGCCGCCTGACTGCCGCCGGCATCCAGAGCGCTTTCCAGTGCTACAACATCAACAGCTTCGAGTCGGTCGAGCGCCTGATGCGCAGGGGCATCTACAAAGGCCCGCTGGTCATGAACTGGGTGGCCATCAGCGGCGGCATGGATGCGCCCAATATCTACAACATGGCCAACATTGTGCGCGCCGTGCCCGATGGCGCGGTGCTGACGGTGGAAAGCTCGGTGCTCAACGTGCTGCCGATCAACATGATGGGCATCGCCATGGGCCTGCATGTGCGCTGCGGCATCGAGGACAACCTCTGGAACCAGCAGCGCACCGGGAAATTCAGCACGGTCCAGCAGGTCGAGCAACTGGTGCGCATTTCACGCGAGTTCGGCCGCCCGATCGCCACTGCGCAGCAGGCGCGCGAGATTTCCAAGATCGGCGTGTTCTACGACACCGTTGAGGAGTCCCTGGCGGCCAACGGCTTCGCGCCAAACCGCGTTGGTCGCCAGCAGGGCCACCTGCGCAAGGTCGCCTGAGCGCCGCCACGCCCTGACTAACAACAACAAACTACAACAAACTACAACAACGAGGAGACAAGGATGAAGCAAGCAATCAGGTATCGCCAGCGCGCGACGCTGCTCGGGGTCGCCTTCGCCCTGTGCGCGGCGCCTCTGGCGGCAAACGCATGGTCGCAAAAGCCAGTCAGGGTCGTGGTGCCGGCGCCCGCCGGCGGCACGATGGACGTCGTGGCGCGGGTGCTGTCCGAGGCCATCTCGACCGAGATCGGCCAACCGGTGATCGTCGACAACAAGCCGGGCGCAGGCGGCGCCATCGGTGTGCAGGGACTGAATCTCGCGCCACCGGATGGCCAAACGATCATGGTCATTGCAAGCAACATCCTGACCGAAATTCCGCTGGTGATGAAGACGGGCTTCGATCCGGTCAAGGACGTCAAGCCGGTGACGATGGTGGCCCGCTCCGCCATGGTGCTGGTGGCAACGCCGACGGTGCAGGCCAAGGACCTGAAAGGGTTGATCAGCTACCTCAAGACCGCCAAGGGTGGCCAGGGAAGCTATGCGTCCTACACCGCGGGAACCAGCTCGCACTACGCTGGCGCCATCTTTGCCAGGAAGTCCGGACTGGACCTGCAGCACGTGCCCTTCCCTGGCTCGCCACCCGCGCTGCAGAACGTGATGGGCGGCCAGGTCGACATCATGTTCGACGGTGCCGTGACCTCGCTGCCCCTGATCAAGGCAGGCAAGCTCAAGGCCTTCGGGGTCGGGACGACAACGCGGCTGGCGCAACTGCCCGATGTGCCGACGATGGCGGAGCAGGGCTTCCCCGAGATCATCGATTTCTCGAACTGGGTGGGCGTCATCGTATCGGCCAAGGTGCCCGACGACATCGTGAACAGGATCAATGCCGTGGTTACCAAGGTGGCCTCGACACCCAAAGTACGTGAGAAGCTGATGGGGCTCAGCTTCTCTCCGATGGTCAGCGAAAGCCCCGAAGCGCTGGCCAAAATGACGCATGCCGAGTACGAGCGCAACGCGCAGATCGTCAAGGCGTACAACATCAAGTTCAACCAATGAGCGATCGGGCCAGGCCGTGCGTCCGCGCGAGTCGATGCATGCAGCGCTGCGCGGCCGCGGGGCTGTTGGCAATCAACTGATTCGCGGCGTGGAACCCTACAGAACATAGACAGGAATACAAGCATGTCAAAAGCCATTCGCTTCTACGAAACCGGCGGCGCGCAAGTGCTGAAGTTCGAGGACGTCGAGGTCGGCGAGCCCGGCCCCGGCGAGGCCCGCGTGCGCCACAGCTATATCGCGCTGAACTTCATCGATATCTATTTCCGCACCGGCCGCTACCCGCTGGCGCTGCCCAACGGGCTGGGCTCCGACGCGGTCGGTGTGGTCGAGGCCGTGGGTCCCGGCGTGACGGACATCCGCGTGGGTGACCGCGTCGGCTACCTGATCGGGCCGCAGGGCGCTTACTCCCAGGTGCGCGTGATGCCGGCCGCGGTGCTGATCCCGCTGCCCGATGGTATCTCCGAGCGCACCGCCGCCACGCTGATGATGAAAGGCATGACGGCACAATACCTGTTTCGTCAGGTCTACCCGCTCCAGGGTGGCGAGACCATCCTCTATCACGCGGCTGCGGGTGGCGTGGGGCTGATCGCCTGCCAGTGGGCGCGGGCAATGGGCGTCACCATGATCGGCACCGTGAGTACCGACGAGAAGGCCGCGATCGCCAAGGCCAACGGACTCGGTAGGCAAGGACACGCTGGAAGCCTCGCTGGACTGCCTGCAGCCGCGGGGCTCGCTGATCAGTAACGGCACCTCGTCGGGCGCGGTGATCGTCGATTCCCAGACGCTGGCCGCAAAGGGATCGATCTGGTTTACGCGGCCGGCCATGATGCACTATATCCAGCCGCGCGCGCACATGCTGGACATGGCCAAGGAATTATTCGACCACGTGCTGGCCGGCCGCATCGCGAGCGAACCCCAGCAGACCTTTGCCCTGGCCGATAATCGCCGACGCGCATCGCGCGCTCGAGTCGCGCAAGACAGTGGGCTCCACCGTGCTGGTGCCCTGACAGGGCATTGGTGGGCATCCCGAACGCCTGCGCTTGCCGTCCGATGTGACTGACCGCCCTGAGCGGGCTCGGCCGCCCGCTCAGGGTTGTGGATTCAACCGGCTGCACCCGTCCAAGCCGCGGGCGTCTATGGACGCTCCGCTTCCCGGATCTCGTTCAGCACCTCGGCCTCGACCTCCCGGTTTGGCTCGCCATCCCTGGTAGCGATCAATTCTCTCGGCGTCAGCGGGATTAAGGGCAGGATCAGTGCGTACACCACGGTCGTCGCGATCACACAATAGATGAATCCGTGCGTTGGACTGCTGTTATAGATCCACGAGCCCAATAAATCGCCGGCACGCGCCGAGAGCGCGAGAACGCCATCCACCAGCATCATCAAGGTTCCTTGCAAGCCTGGCGGACAGGACCGCATCGCGAGATCGAAGTATGCTGCCGTGGCGATACCGCCCATCAGCCCTATCGGCGCCGCCAGTACGAGCGCGAGGCTGGCTGAGTGAATGAATGCCAGCGGAATCATCTGCGGCACTGCGACGATCGTTCCCCACCACAGCAGCTTGTTCAGCGATACTTTCTTGCACAGAAAGCCGTACAGAAAAAATGTCGGGATGAACGCAGCGGCAAAGATCCCGTTGTAGTACGAGTAAACGGAATCCGATGCATGCAGCTCATTGGTCAGATAGAACTGCAGCGGAGTGGCCGATCCTGGCGCAAAGTTCCACAGAAAGCAGATGAGGACCGCTGGATAAACGGCCTTGTGCCTCACCAGCCGCCTGACATTCCCAACAAGATCCGCGCCCCTGGCTTGCGGCTTCTCATAGATATTGCCGAAGACGGAAATGGGCTTCCAGAGCCCAAACGCCGCAATCAATAACGTGGCCATCGCCACCAGGAAGAACCCTGATAGGCCGCGGCGACAAACCGGGATGACAACATTGCCAGCAGAATCCCGATAACGAGTCGCGAGTATGAGAAGCCTGAAAACGCCATCCAGATGTATGCTGCCGCGGTCGCCGGGGCGAAAATCAGGAAGAAGCCGCGATCCCGCAATCCCAGCGGGTTCCATTGGTCGCGCGCGAGGCCGAAGGCGAACGCAATGTACACCGGTATGCCCGTAACCAGCCGGAATGTCGAGATTTGCGTCGCCGTCGCATGCAACTGGTTCTTGAGTATGTACGACGTCTGTATATCAACCAGGATACCGGCCGGCGTTGCCAGATAGATGAACAGGGTCAGCCAACCGAAATAGAGCAGGGTTCGGTCGCTGCCCTTGGAACCATTCCCACCAGAATCGGCCAGCATTTTCGTAGCCTAACGGCAAGACTGGATTTCGATCGGTTCCGGCTTGCCGACCAGAACCGCTCGCGGAGCCACATCTGCGGGTAGAGCGTTGGCAGGGCTCTCGCCATCAACCCGGACGACAGCTCCCGGATAGTTCTTGGACATGAGGTGACCACGTGCACGTCCTCGGAAAACCGATCCCTGCTGACGCCACACCCGACGATTGAGCTCACAACGCCACACGAGGGACTCTAGCTCGCCGCCATCCCTTTTTCCGCCAGCTCCTTTTTCGCGCTCTCGTTCTTGGTCAATTGCGTCAGGCCCATGCCGCGCAGAACGTTCGGAGCCTTGGTGAACTGGATATTGTCATAGCCCACAATCTCGATGCGATTGCCCCAGGGGTCGCGGAAATCCAGGAACGGACCGTCGATCGCCTTGACCCCCGCCGCCTTGAGGGCGGCGCGCGCCGCCTCCTTGTCATCGACAACGAGGCCGACATGCCGGCCGTCATCGGCGGGCTGTTTGCGTCCCGCCTGCAACGCGATGAATTGGTCACCAAGATCGATGAAGGCCATCGTCTTGCTCTTGCTGCGTAACTGAAAGTCGAAGATGCGGCCATAGAATGCCAGCGCTTCCTCGATATCGCCGACTTCGAGCGCTACGTGGTTGAAGCCGATGGCGCGCGGCTTTGTGGAGTTAACCATTTAGCCCTCCTTTTGTAATCAGTGGACAGCGTTCACAAACTCGATCACAACATTGTCCGCTCGCGTGGCGGATCCGCCAACCAGCCCGTGCTTTCGACCGGCGCCGCCAGCGCCTTGGGGTGGCATCTCGCGGCTGCGGCCGGCGGCCCGGAAATGGCCGCCTACTGTGCGACACCTCAAGTATGGAGATTGAAGTCGTCTGACACTAGACGGTCAAATAGGATTTGTTTAATCCATTTCGGGATAAATATCGCGCTCGACCTGGACGATCTGGCGATGTTCGTCCAGGTCGTCTGCGCCTGGTGCGTTCCCAGCCACGTCGCGCACGTGCGTACTTCCGGAAAAGGGGCACAACGTGCCCCGGGCAGCGCAGCGGTCTCTGGTTCCAAGGGACCTGGCACAGGGCCAGTTACAATACTGTCCTTCGCCGCCTAGCGCGGCACGGTCTCCGCATTCAACACACCCGCCGCCGCGCCCTTGCCGCGCGCCGCCCCCGCCATGCCCCTGATCCTGCAAAGCCTCGCCCCGCTCGCCTCCGCCGACATCGACGCCATCCGCACGCTCGCCCATGCGCCTGCCCTCGCCCCGCTCGCCTCCGCCGACATCGACGCCATCCGCACGCTCGCCCATGCGCCTGCCCTCGCGCCGCGTGACGAAACCGTGGCAACGGCCAGCAACAGCGCACCACTGACGCCTGCCCTGCGCGAAGCGCTGGACGCCTACTGCGGCCCCCGCGCCATCGACTGGGCCATTGTGCCCGCCGGGCGCAAGCTGTCGGACTTCAAGCTGGTGGCGATGGATATGGATTCCACGCTGATCACCATCGAGTGCATCGACGAGATCGCTGACTTCTGCGGCCTCAAGGCGGAAGTCTCGGCCATTACCGAGGCCGCCATGCGTGGCGAGATCACCGATTTCAACGAGAGCCTGCGCCGCCGCGTGGCCTTGCTCAAGGGATTGGACGCGAGCGTGCTGGACCGCGTGTATGAGGAGCGCCTGCGCCTGTCGCCCGGTGCGGAGAAGATGCTGCAGACGGTGCAGGCCCTGGGCATGCGCACCCTGCTGGTGTCGGGCGGCTTCGTGCATTTCACCGAGAAGCTCAAGACGCGGCTGAAGCTCGATGTCACCCGCGCCAACACGCTGGAGATCGTCGATGGCAAGCTCACTGGGCAGGTGCTGGGCGAGATCGTCAATGCCGACGTCAAGGCCCGCACGGTGCAGGAAGTGTGCGCGCAGATCGGCGCGGACCCGTCCCAGGCCATCGTCATGGGCGACGGTTCCAACGACCTCAAGATGATGGCCGTGGCCGGTCTGTCGGTGGCGTTCCGGGCCAAGCCGGTGGTGCGCGCGCAGGCCAGCGTCGCGTTCAACCACGTCGGGCTGGACGGATTGCTGCAGTTGTTCCCGCATTAAGCGCCTGGCGGCCGGAAGCCGCGCGAGCAGAGCGCCGCACGGTGCCCCAAACGGGCCGCGCCGGATCTTGTCCGGCGCGGCCCGTTTCATCTCAAGCGGTCAGTTTTGCTTCCATCGCGCCGCGCAAGTCGGCAATCAGGTCGCGGGTATCTTCCAGGCCGATATAAAGGCGCACCAGCTCGCCGGTATTGTCCCAGCCAATGGGCGGCCAGCTGCCCTGGGGCCGCATGGTCTGGACGTGGTATGGCAACGCCAGGCTATGCGCCCCGCCCCAGGACCAGCCGATCGCGAACAGGCGCAGTGCCTCGACAAAAGCATCGACCTGGGCGCGCGTGTAGCGCGCATGCAGCACGATCGAGAACAGCCCGGTGGCGCCGCTGAAATCGCGCCGCCAGAAGTCATGACCGGGGCAATCCGGCAGCGCGGGGTGCAAGACCTTGACCACCTCCGGGCGCTGGGTCAGCCATTCGGCCACCTCGCGCGCGGCGCGGTCGTGCGCCGCGAGCCTGACCGGCATGCTGGGCAGCGAGCGCAGCACCAGGTAGCAATCGTCGGCCGACACGCCCCAGCCCATCAGCATGCGGGCGTGCCGGATGCGGTCGTGGAGCTTGTCGTCACGGGTAAGCACGGCGCCCATCAACACGTCGCTGCCGCCCGACTGGTACTTGGTCAGGGCCTGCACCGAGATGTCGATGCCCTTGTCGAACGGCCGGAAATACACGCCGGCCGACCACGTATTGTCGATCGCCGTGAGCACGCCGCGCGCCTTGGCCGCGGCCACTATGGCCACGGTGTCAGGCACCTCCATGGTCACCGAGCCCGGCGACTCCATCCAGATCAGGCGGGTGTTGGGGCGGATCAGGCCGGCAATGCCGGCGCCGATCATGGGGTCGTAGTAGCGGACCGAGACGCCGAAGTCCCGCGCCAGCCACTCGCCGTGCTCGCGGTTGGGGCCATAGACGTTATCCGGGACGAGCACATCGTCGCCCGACTTGACCAAGGCGAAGTAGACCTGCGAGATCGCGGCCAGCCCCGACGGCAACAGCAGCGTATGGCGCGCGCCTTCGATCAGTGCGAGGTGCTGGCACAGGGCCTCGCTGGTGGGCGTGGCGTGCAGGCCATAGCGCCAGTAGGTGGTGGTGCCGTCGCCATGCGCGCGCAGCTCCGCCAGGTTGCGGAACACCACGGTGGAGCCACGATGGGTAGCTTGGGAAAAAGAAGCGAAGCCGGGCGCGATGTCCAGTTCTGGCTGGACGGCCACGGTCGCCAGGAAGGCGGATTGGGAAGCAGGCTGCTCGGGTGGCTTGCGGTCGGACACGGCGATTCCTTGTCTGGCGATAACTCGATGAGCGTTCGAGCTTACCAGCATTCGGGTGCGCGTTGGCCTACCTGGCCGGACCTGCCCCGACTTGACGCTACCGGCCGGAAATCGAGGACTTCGGCGCGGGCGGCGCGTAGGTAATACCGCTGTTCGGGGTCATGTCGAACGGCGGAATCACCAGCACACCCAGGGGCCGGATCATGAAGGGGAGCACGATGGCCGGGTTGACCGGATCGGTCCAGTTGCCATGCACGACGCCGGCACCGTCGATGGTGCCTTCCCAGTTGCCCGTGACATGCGTGCCGTCGTTGGACTCCTCCATCAGGAAGGCGCCGTTCTCGAATTCGCCGGCCAGCAGCCGCACACCGCCGGCGCGGCCGACGCTGTACTCGCCGCGCACGCTGTCGCGCTCATCGGGCTTAGGGCCCAGGCGCAGGCGCACCGGCTGGTCGCCGAGCGTGCCCACGTAGACCGGCAACGACTGGTACTCGGGCCGCGGCGCTAGCGCCTTGGGCGCGGGCCCGGTGGAAAGCTGCGCGCCGCGGCGCGACTCACCCTCTCGGATGGCCTGGTTGATCCCGAAACCCTGCACCTGGCTGGCGTCGGTGCCAGCCCCGGGCGTACCCGTGGACAGCTCGGTGCCGCCGGCGGCCAGCGCGGCGCCGGCCAGCGTTGCCGCGGCCAGCCCGGCTACCCGTGACAGGGAGACGGAAAGTGACAAGGACAGAGTCGCTACGCGCCGCAAGACAGCCTCGGCGTCAGAGCCGTTCGAAAATAGCCGCGATGCCCTGGCCACCGCCGATGCACATGGTCACCAGTGCATAGCGGCCTTGCACGCGTTGCAGCTCGTACAGGGCCTTGACGGTGATCAGCGCGCCGGTGGCGCCGATCGGGTGGCCCAGGGAGATGCCCGAGCCGTTCGGGTTGACCTTGGCCGGATCGAGGCCGAGCGCCTTGGTCACCGCGCAGGCTTGCGCGGCAAAGGCTTCGTTGGCTTCGATCACGTCGAGGTCGGCCACGGTCAGGCCCGCGCGTTCCAGCGCCTTCTTCGTGGCCGGCACGGGGCCGATGCCCATGGTCTTGGGATCGACGCCGGCATGCGCGTAGGACACCAGGCGCGCCAGCGGCTTGAGGCCGCGCTTCTCCGCCTCGGCGCGTTCCATCAGCACCACCGCGGCGGCGGCATCGTTCAGGCCCGAGGCATTGCCCGCGGTGACCGTGCCGTTCTCTTTCACGAACACCGGCTTGAGCTTGGTCATGTCTTCGATGACCGCGTCGTGGCGCACGTGCTCGTCGGTGTCAAAGGTAACGTCGCCCTTGCGGCCCTTCAGCGTGACCGGCAGGATCTGGTCCTTGAAGTGGCCGGCGCGGATCGCTGCCGAGGCGCGGCGGTGCGACTCAAGCGCCGCTTCGTCCTGCTGGCCGCGGGAGATGTCGTATTCCTTGGCCACGTTCTCGGCGGTCACGCCCATATGGATGCCGTGGAACGGGTCGTGCAGCGCGCCCAGCATCATGTCGATCATCTTGGCGTCGCCCATGCGCGCGCCCCAGCGGGCCGCCTGCGCCAGGTACGGCGCGCGGCTCATGCTCTCCGCGCCGCCGCCGATGGCCACGTCGGTATCGCCCAGCAGGATGCTCTCCGGTTGACGGTCAGTGCCGGCGCGTCGATGCTGACCTGCGCGCGGGCCAATGCCTCGCGCACGACCATGGCGCCCATCTGCGTCGGGGAAAGATCCTTCAGGCTACCGCCAAAGGTACCAATAGCGGTCCGCACGCCGCTCACCACCACCACTTCACGTGTCATTTTGTGTCTCCTGGGCTGATGTTGCAGCGCACAGTATAGCGGCGCGCCGGGCAAAACGAACGACCGTACTTTTACCTAAGCGTACCTGCGGCCATGGCCAGCGTCAGACTTCGCCCCACAGATCGTGGCCATCCGCGCCGGTGATCTTCACCGAGACGAACTCGCCGACCTTGTAGCGCGGCGAACCCTCGGCAGGCGGGTCGATATAGACCAGGCCATCGATCTCCGGGGCATCGGCCGAGGACCGGCCAATGCCGCCGTCCTGGTTGATCTCGTCGACCAGCACGCGCAGGGTCTGGCCGACCTTGCGCTGCAGGCGCCGGGCGGACACTTCCTCGGCCACTTCCATGAAGCGCGCGCGGCGCTCTTCGCGGACCTCGTCGGGCAAGGCGCCCGGCAGGTCGTTGGCCGTGGCGCCGTCCACCGGCGAATAGGCGAAGCAGCCCACGCGGTCCAGTTCGGCTTCCGCGATGAAGTCCAGCAGCGTCTGGAATTCTTCCTCGGTCTCGCCGGGGAAGCCCGCGATAAAGGTGCTGCGGATGGTCAGCTCGGGGCAGATCTTGCGCCAGGCCCGGATGCGGTCCATGGTCTTCTCGGCGTTGGCCGGGCGCTTCATGCGCTTGAGCACGTCCGGATGGGCGTGCTGCAGCGGCACGTCCAGGTAAGGCAGCACGTGCCCTTGCGACATCAGCGGAATGATCTCGTCGACGTGCGGGTACGGGTACACGTAGTGCAGGCGCACCCAGGCGCCGTACTTGGCAGCCAGTTCACCCAGCGCGCCAACCAGCTCGGTCATGCGCGTCTTGAGCGGGCGGCCGTCCCAGAAACCGGTGCGGTACTTCACGTCCACGCCGTAGGCGCTGGTGTCCTGCGAGATCACCAGCAGTTCCTTGACGCCCGACTTGAACAGGTTCTCCGCCTCCAGCATGACTTCCGCCACCGGGCGCGAGACCAGGTCGCCGCGCATCGACGGGATGATGCAGAACGAGCAGCGATGGTTGCAGCCCTCGGAGATCTTCAGGTAGGCGTAATGCTTGGGCGTGAGCTTGATGCCGGCGGCCGGCACCAGGTCCATGAACGGGTCATGCGGCTTGGGCAGGTGCGTGTGCACAGCCTGCATCACCTCGCCCAGCGCGTGCGGGCCGGTCACGGCCAGCACCTTGGGATGCACCGACGTGATGATGTCCTCGCCCGCGGCATTCTTCTTGGCACCCAGGCAGCCGGTGACGATGACCTTGCCGTTCTCGGCCAGCGCCTCGCCAATGGCATCCAGGCTTTCCTGCACGGCTTCGTCGATAAAGCCGCAGGTATTGACGACCACCAGGTCGGCGCCGTCATAGGTGCCGCTGATGGCATAGCCCTCGGCGCGCAACTGGGTAATGATCTGCTCGGAGTCCACGAGCGCCTTGGGGCAGCCCAGGCTCACGAATCCCACATTTGGAATATGGTCTTTTTTGATCGTTGATTCTAAAGGGTTTTTCACGGTTACTTCCAAATGTGGGGCGAGCGAGGCGGGGCATGGCCGCCTGGCGGTTCAAAGCCAATCGCGCATTTTAACCGCTCGCGGGAGTTTGCCGGGGCCTCATGGCAGACATGAACATGGCAGGCCGTTTGCGGCTGCAGGCTATCGCGCGGGCCAATGCCGCCTACGACGTCCGTCAAGCGGTCCACGGCAAAACGCTATGCGCAACGATCACGCGCCCCCCCCTGCCCTCTCATCTTGAGCACCTCTTGCGCAAGCTTGGCGCAGTCCTCGTTCCGGAGCGTCAACGGTGGCTTCTGGAAGGGTTCAAGATGCTCAGGCGACCACGCAAGCACGACGGACGAGCACATTCGGGATCAGCAGCGCCATCACGATGAATCTTTCCAAGACGCCATCAAAGATCTTGAGACACCTATGACTTGATCTGCAATGCCGAACTGTCACGGTGGGCGTCTTCCTCCAGCATGGCAAGCACGCCGACGATGAGCGCGTGCATGCCCTGAACAAGCTCCGCTTCCATCTCGGCTTCTTCCGCCGCGCGGTCCGCCTCCACAAGGGGTTCTCGGCCTGCTACCGAATACACCGTGTCGGCCACGGCAATGCAGTGGAATGCGACCGTCGCAAGCAGCCAACGTGCCTGTTCCTTTGAGATGCCGTAGGCACGCGCGATGGCTCTGGTGCCCATCGATTTTGGCGAGCATGGGCTGTGTCGCAGCAACCTGCGGATCACGTACGCGTCAGCCCAGGGTGTGCCTTGACGAACACCCGTACCGATGTGGTGAACGCGATCAGGTAATCCTTCAATCCGCCACGTCCCTTGCCGCAAGCCTGGGGAATCTGCCAGCGGCTGAAGATCTCCTCGGCGACCAGGCGCTTGAGTTCCTCAAGACTCGGCACGTGCTTGTAGAGCGCCATATGGCTGACCCCGAGTGCGGCGGCGACGCCGACAAAGGTGATGTTCGGCAAGCCGATCTCGATGCCCGCGTCGGCGATCCGTTCGCGCGTGATGGTACGAGGGCGCCCGCGCGCCGAAGGTTGTTGTGGCGATTTCATGTTTGTTCCTTGATCGCTGATGACAGCCATGTAGCCGCCTTGCCAGCCTTTCGTCAATTAGTTTATAGTCATGCAACTAATTCTCATTTCGATTCCCTGGAGTCCTCCATGACCGACCCTTCGAGTGCCCTGGAAGGCAGCAACCCCTCGGCCGCCATTCTGCGCGGTGCGGACCACGACCGTGGCCTGCGCGAGGTCGATGCCACCGAGCGGCCGGCGTGGATGGGGTCTCGCCTTCTCGTTCGCAAGACAGGGGGAGAGCCATCCCACCTTTCTGAATCTCTGGACGTTTCTTTTTCATGAACACTCGTGACGCGGCTGCGGCCAAACCCAAGGGACCCGGCCCGGTCAGCCGGGTATTGAACCCCATCCGTGGGCAACTGATCGTCGCCGCAGCACTGGCCGGCGTGGGCGCCATGCTCACGCTGGTACCGCTGGCCGGCATCGCGCATATCGCGAAGATCGTCCTCGGCGGCACCGACATCGCGGCGGCGGCACGGGCGCAAGTGCAGGGCGAAGTCTGGTGGACCGTCATTGCCAGTGTGGTGAGCCTGTTCGTCGGCATGGCGCTGGTGTCCGCTGGGGAACTGACCGCCCACGTGGCCGACAACCGCATCACCCATCACCTGCGCCTGGCGGCCACGCAGCGGCTGGCCCGCGTGCCGCTGGGCTGGTTCACCAGCCGCGCATCGGGCGAGGTCAAGCAGGCCATGCAGGACGACATCGGCACGCTGCACAGCCTGACCGCGCACTTCTATACGACGGTGGGGCGCGCCGTGGGCGCCATCCTGATCTCGGTCATCTACCTGTTCGCGATGGACTGGCGCATGGCCATCGTCTCGATCCTGCCGTTCCCCGCCTTCTTCCTGTTCTTTGGCAGAGCCATGAACGCCAGCGGGGCGAACATGAAGGCATTGGTCGCACGGCGCCTACCGCGAGGCAGTCGATGCCTTCGCCCAAGCCTTCATCGGGTTCACCCGTCCCCTCGTGGGCTCGATGGCCAACGCCAACGCGATGATCGCGCCGGTGGCGGTGCTGGGCGTGGTGCTGGTCTTCGGCACGCTGTTCGTGAGCCTGGGCTGGATTACCCCGGTGGACGTGCTGCCGTTCGCTCTGGTGGCACCGGGCCTCTCGGCGCCGTTGCTGCTGCTGCACTACATCACCCATGACCTGCGCCATGCCACCGGTGCCGCCCAGCGCGTGCAGGCGCTGCTGGGGACGCCTGTGCTGGAGCAGCCGGCGCCCGATAGGCGGCAGTCGCCCACGGGCACCGAAATCCGCGTTGAGCACGTCGGCTACGCCTACGACGCGCGGAACAAGGTGCTGTCGGACGTCAGCTTCACCCTCAAGCCCGGCACGGTGACCGCCATCGTCGGCGCGTCCGGTGCTGGCAAATCGACCCTGGCCAGGCTGCTGCTGCGCTTCTTCGACCCGACCGATGGGCACATCACGCTCGGCGGCGTGGATTTGAGGCATATCGAGACCTCGGAACTGTACCAGCGCATCGGTTTCGTGCTGCAGGAGGTGCGCCTCATCCACGCCAGCATACGCGAGAACATCGCGCTGGGCCGGCCCTCGGCCAGCCAGCAGGAGATCGAGGACGCCGCGCGCGCCGCGAACATTCATGAGCGCATCCTGGGCCTGCCGCGCGGCTACGACTCGATGATAGGCGAGGACGCGCTGCTCTCCGGTGGCGAGCAGCAGCGCGTGAGCATCGCCCGTGCCGTGCTGCTCGATCCGCCCGTGCTCGTGCTCGACGAAGCCACCGCGGCCGCCGACGCCGAGAACGAGGTGGCGATCCAGGACGCGCTGTCGCGCTTCGCGCAAGGCCGCACGCTGCTGATCATTGCACACCGGCTCGACACGGTGATGCACGCCGACCACATCATCGTGATCGAGAACGGCACGATCCACGAGCAAGGCCGCCACGCCGAGCTGATCGCGCGCAAAGGCCGCTACGCACGGCTATGGACGCTGGGCGGCTATGAAGAACCCCAGGAGCTGGCGGTGCCGTCATGCTGAAAACCTTCATTCAACTGCTGGGCGACGATGCGCCCGTCTTCCGCCGCTACGCCTGGATGGCCGTGTTCTATGGCCTGCTTAGCGGGCTGACCATCACCACGCTGGTGCCCATTCTCGGCCGCCTTCTGGCCGGCGATACGCGCGGCGCGGCGCTGTGGCTCATCGTGCTGCTGGCCGGCATGACGGCCTGCTGGGGCTGGCGGCGCAAGGTGGAGAAGGCCGGCGTGCGCGTGGGTGTTGCCGTCCTGCAGGGCGCGCGCCAGCGGATCGGCGACCACGTTGCCCGCCTGCCCGTCGGCTGGTTCACGCCGCAGAACAGCGCCCGGCTTGGCCATGTCATCACGAACGGCATGATGGCAGTGGCCCAGCTTCCCGCACACGTGCTCACGCCGGTGATCAGCGGCGCCGTGACACCGGTGGTGATCGTGGCCGCGCTGTTCGCGCGGCACTGGCCGATGGGCTTGATCGCGCTGGTGGCGCTGCCGATCCTGATCGGCGCGTTCCTGAGCGCCGCTCGCCTAGGCCGGCGCGCCGACCACACCTTCCATCGCCACTTCGCCCACACCAGCCAGCGCATGGTCGAGTTCGCCCAAGCCCAGTCGGTACTGCGCGCGTTCAACGGTGAAGGCGGCAGCACGCGCTTGCTTGAACAGGCCATCGACCAGCAACGCCACTCCGGCGCGCGGTTGATCTATCTGTCGGCGACGTCCACGGCGCTCAACGCCTGGGTGGTGCAGGCCGTCTTCGCCGCGTTGCTGATCGCCGCCGCGTTGTGGCTCGACGCCTACCTGGGCGGCGCGCTGGAAGCGGACTCGGTCGTCGCCGTCATCGTGGCGCTGCTGCTGGCCAACCGCTACATCGATCCGCTGCTGGACGTGGCCGGCTATGGCGAGGTCCTGCGCGGCGCGCGCGGCCAGCTCGACGCGGTGCGCGAGATCCTTGCGGTCGAGCCCTTGCCGGAACCGGACCAGCCGCAGGCACCGCGTGATGCGTCGATCGAGCTGCGCGAGGTGAGCTTCCGCTACACACCGGATCAACCCGATGTGCTGAACGGCGTGAACCTGCGCATCGCGCCGGGCAGCATGACCGCGCTGATTGGCGCCTCCGGGTCGGGCAAGACCACACTGGTGCGGCTGATCGCACGCTTCTTCGATGTGAGCCAGGGCAGCGTACTCGTCGGTGGCGTGGACGTGCGGCAGATGTCCAACGCGCAGTTGGCCGGCCAGATCAGTCAGATCTTCCAGGACAACTACCTGTTTGCGGGCAGCATTGCCGACAACATCCGCATCGGCAAACCCAATGCCAACGATGTCGAGATCACGGACGCTGCGCGGCAGGCCGGCGTGACCGAGATCATCGAGCGCCTGCCGCAGGGCATCGACACCCCGGTCGGCGAAGGCGGCGCACGCCTGTCGGGCGGCGAGCGCCAACGCATCGCCATCGCCCGCGCGCTGATCAAGGACGCGCCCATCCTGCTGGTGGACGAAGCCACCGCCGCGCTGGACGTGGAGAACCAGGCCGCCATCGCCGAGGCGCTGGCGCGTCTGCGCGGCAAGCGCACGCTGATCGTCATCGCGCACCAACTCTCGACGGTGGCAATGGCCGACCAGATCGTGGTGCTCGATGGCGGCAAGGTCGTCGAGCAGGGTTCGCCCGCGCCATTGCGCGCGAGCCAGGGGCGCTACGCGCACTTCCTTGCCCAGCGCCCGGGCCGCCAGAGGCTGGCGCATCGCGGCGGCGTCGAACGGAGACCGCTGCTGATGCGCGCACGTTGGCTTGGGTTGTTCGCCATCCTCTGCGGCGCCTCGCTGCTGGTTGGCGCCCGCCAGATGGCATGGTCGCAGGTGTTCTCGCTGTCGGGCGATGCCTGGCTGACGGTGACAGCCAGCCGCCTGCCCCGCTTGGCGGCGCTTGTTCTGACCGGCGTAGGCCTGTCCGTCTGCGGCGTGATCCTTCAGCAGATCGTGCGCAACAAGTTCGTCGAACCGGCCACCTCGGGCGGACTGGATGCGGCCAAGCTCGGCATCCTGGTGTCGATGACGCTGGCGCCCGCCGGCGGCACGATGGGCCGGATGCTGTTCGCGCTGGTCTTCTGCTTCGCCGCGAGCCTGGCCTATGTGGCGATCATCCGCCGCATCAAATTCAGGAACACCGTCCTCGTGCCGGTCATCGGCCTCATGTACGGCAGCGTGCTGAGTGCCGTGGCCGAGTTCTACGCCTACCGCTACAACATCCTGCAGAGCATGCAGGGCTGGCTGCTCGGCGATTTCTCCAAGGTCGTCCAGGGCAACTACGAGATCATCTACCTGATCCTGCCGATCGTCGCGCTCGCCTACCTGTATGCGCACCGCTTCACCGTGCTCGGCATGGGCGAAGGCATGGCCACCAGCCTGGGGCTGAGCTATTCGGCAACGGCGGCGCTCGGGCTGATGCTGGTGGCGGTCACCGTGTCCGCTACGGTCATCACCGTCGGCGCGATCCCCTTCGTCGGGCTGGTCATCCCCAACCTGGTCGCGCTGCATCACGGCGACAACCTGGGCCGGACGCTGCCGATCGTCGCTCTGGGCGGCGCGTCGCTGCTGCTGGCCTGCGACATTCTCGGCCGCCTGCTCATCTACCCGTTCGAGGTGCCCATCGGCCTGACCGCAGGCAGCGTCGGCGGCGTGCTGTTCCTCGTGCTCATCATCTGGAAGAAGAAATGAGGCGCGCGCCCCCCCGATATGCCCTCTGGATGGCGGTCATCGCCTTGGCCGCGGCTTTCGTCCTCGTGCGATCCGGATTCGACCTCGACTACGTCATTCCCAAACGGCTCGCCCGGCTGGCCGCCATCGTCATCGGCGGAATCTGCGTCGCCTTCTCCTCGATCACGTTCCAGACCATCGCGGGCAACCGGATTCTGACGCCAGCGATCATGGGGTACGAGGCGGTCTATCTGCTGTTGCAGTCGCTGCTGATCCTGGCCATGGGCACGCATGGCCAGGTGGTACTCGGCCAGAGCGGCAACTTTTTCCTCTCCATCCTGTTGATGCTCGCCTATTCGTGGGCCATCCATCGGTGGCTTTTGCGCAACGGCAGGTACAACGTGTATTTCCTCCTCCTGCTGGGACTGGTGCTGACCATGGTGATCGGCACTGTCACACAGTTCGTCCAGCTCAGGATCAGCCCGGGCGAGTTCGCCGTTCTCCAGGGCTTCAGCTACACATCCTTCAACAGGGCACAACCCGAGCAGTTGCTCTATTCGGCCCTTCTGGCCGCGGCCGTGTGCCTGCCAGGGCTGAAGACCCTGCCGATCCTCGACGTGCTCTCGCTGGGCCGCGACCAGGCCATTTCCCTAGGGGTCGATTACCAGCGGTACGTGAGGCTCTACTTCGCGCTGATCGCGGCTCTCGTGGCAGTCTCGACCAGCCTGCTCGGGCCCACGGCCTTCATGGGGATCTTCGTTGCGAACATCGCCTATGCGATGGCCCGGACTTCCAGGCATCGGGTCACGCTGCCCATAGGCTGCGCGATCGCCATCGGCATCTTCATCGTGGCCCAGCTCCTGGTCGAACACGTCTTCAACTACAAGACCACCGTCAGCATTCTCGTCAACCTGGTGTGTGGCGCATATTTCCTCGCGCTGATGGTTCGCACCCGAGGCATCGCATGATCACCGTTCACAACATTCACAAGGCCTACGGCGCCAAGTCCGTCCTTTCAGGCGTCAGCGCGCAATTCCCGGCGCAGCGCGTGACTTCTCTCATCGGCCCCAACGGCGCAGGCAAAACGACGCTGCTGATGATGATCGCGCGCCTGCTGGAGCCGACCCAGGGCGACATCCTGATCGGGGGGCGCTTCCCCTACAGCCGCGGTGCGCTCACCCCCGAGGACCACCGCGCGATCGACGAGGCCATCGCGTTCCTGTCGCTGGAAGCGCTGCGCGGGACCTACATCGACGAAATCAGCGGAGGGCAGCGCCAGATGGCCTTCCTGGCGATGACCATTGCCCAGCAGACCAATGTTCTGCTGCTGGACGAGCCACTCAACAACCTCGACATGAAGCATGCCGTCCAGATCATGCGCGCGCTTCGCCGCTTGTGTGACGAGCACGGGCGCACCGTGATCCTGGTGATCCACGACATCAATTTCGCTGCCAACTACTCCGATCACATCGTCGCATTGAAGGGCGGCATGGTTCGCTTCTGCGGCCCCGTCGTGGAGGCCGTGACCGAGACACGGCTGCAGGAACTGTATGGACTGGACTTCGAAATCGTGCGCAGTGAGCGAGGATGCGTATGCAACTACTTCAATCCATCAGGAGAACTAAAATGACCCGGAATCACAGAAACAGGCGTTGGGCGTTAGCCCTGCTGATGGCCGCCACCGTCGCGGTGCAGGGGTGCGACCAGAAACCAGCCGAACCGCCAAAGGCAACCGCACAGCCGGCTTCTGCCAACCGGCCTGCGCGGGAAGCGTTCGCGCCCGTCACGGTCCAGCACAAGCTGGGAACGACCGTCGTCGAGCACCTTCCGCAACGCGCGGCCGCCCTCGACATGAATGAAGTCGATTTCCTCGACCAACTGGGTGTCCCTGTCGTTGGCATGCCGAAGGATTTCGTCCCGCACTTCCTCGCCAGGTACAAGGACGCCCCGGACGTTCAGGATCTGGGCTCGATCGTTCAGCCCAATCTGGAGCGGGTTCATGCGGCCAGGCCTGAACTGATCCTGATCACCTCGCTCCAGGCGAACCACTACAAGGAACTGAGCGAGATCGCTCCGACGATTCATTTCGATGTGGACTACCGGGATAGCCAGGTCAAGCACATCGAGGTCATCAAGGACCACCTCATGACCCTGGGGCGAATCTTTGGCAAGGAAGGACTCGCCCGGCAGAAAGCGGCTGAACTGGACGCCAAGGTCGAGGAGGCCAGGCGCATGACCCAGGGCCGTCTCGAGAAGGCGCTTGTCGTTCTGCACAACAACGGCGCCTTCAGTTCCTTTGGCGTGCATTCCCGCTACGGGTTCGTCTTCAATGCCCTGGGCGTGAAACCGGCCAGCCCGACTGTCGAGACCGGCCTGCATGGCCAGCCGATTTCCAGCGAATTCATCCAACAGGCCAACCCCGACATCATTTTCGTGGTGGACCGGACGGCCGTGATGGAGCGCCGTCCGGTCATGGATGCCGGGAGCATGGGCAACCCGCTGCTGCGGCAGACCAACGCCTGGAAGAACGGCCGTGTGGTCTTCGTTGATGCCGAAGCGTGGTACGTCACCGCCGCCAGCCCGACCTCCTTGAAGCTCGTGATCGACGACGTCATCAAGGGCTATCAGCACTGATCTGTTCCGGGCCGGTCCCTAGCCCTAAGCCAAAAACGTAATGATTCGTATTCGCCATAGCTTTCTCACTCGCAAGACGTGCTGAAAACCAACCCAATCTCAACGGAGAAGAGCTTGTAATGACCAAACGTCACCATCGCATCACGCGACCTGCACAGCAGGCGGTGCGCCCCCATCCCGCCTTTGCCCTGAACCGCGCCGCCGCCACCGCCGTGCCGACGATGCTGCTGCTGGGGCTGACCGTGGGCGCCCTGGCCTTGGCCGCCCCGCCGGCACTCGCACAAAGCACCGGCCAGGCGGTGGATGCCCGGAGCCGCTTCAACGTGCCGACCGGCCCGCTGGGCGAGGCGCTCAATGCCTATGCCGCTGCGGCCGGTGTCGAACTGACCGTGGATGCGAGCCTGCTCCAAGGCAAGAATAGCCAGGGGCTGTCCGGCAGCTACAGCGTGCGCGAGGGCTTCACCGAACTGCTACGCGGGCACGGTCTGCAGGCAGTGCGCGAGGCCAACGGCTGCTACACGCTAAGCCGGACGGCCCAACAGACGCAAAGTCAAGCAGCTGAAAGTGGGGTTACGTTACCGGCGGTGACGGTACAGGCGAGCTCAGCGATCGACGCCTACGCCGGCGGGCAGGTGGCGTCCGGCAGCCGCGTGGGGCTGCTGGGCGACAAGGATTTCATGGAAACGCCGTTTTCCACCATCGGCTATACGGACAAGTTCATCGAAGACCGGCAGGCCAAGGACATCACCGAGGTGATCGCCGCCACCGATCCCACCGTGTTCAGCAACGGCGTCACCGGCGCCTGGAGCGAGAACTACTCCATCCGCGGCTTCGCCTCCAACACCAGCGATATCGCCATCGGCGGCCTGTTCGGCATGGCGCCGTACTACCGCACCACCCCCGAAATGTTCGAGCGTATCGAAGTATTGAAAGGCCCATCGGCCCTGCTCAACGGCATGCCTCCGGGTGGCTCGGTGGGCGGCACCGTCAATCTGGTGCCCAAGCGCGCGGGCGATGAGCCGCTGACGCGACTGACGGCGACCTACATGTCCAATGCGCAGTTCGGCGGACACGTGGACCTTGGGCGGCGCTTTGGTGAGAACAAGCAGTTCGGCATTCGCTTCAACGGGGTCTATCGGGATGGAGAGGGAGCGGTCAACCTGCAGGAAAAGAAAACCCAGTTCGCATCCCTCGGGCTGGACTGGCGGGGCGAGCGCGCTCGCGTCTCTGCCGACCTCTACAGCAGCGATGACCGCGTGGACGGCGTGACCCGAGGCATCAATCTGGCCCCCGGCGTGGCAGTGCCCAAGCCACCCAGGCCCGAAACCCTGCTGAACCCGGATTGGTCCTTCGTCAACACCAGGGACAAGGGTGCGATCGTCCGCGGCGAATTCGACGTGAGCGAACAACTGACGGCCTATGCAGCCTTCGGCACCAGCAGGACCAACTACAAGTACAACGGTACGATGTCGGCCCAGGTGCTCAACGCGGCGGGAGATGTTCGGCACAGCATGGGCCAACTGGCCTTCGATATTGAAAAGACATCGGGGGAAGCTGGATTGAAGGGCAAGTTCCAAACCGGCAGCGTCAAGCATCAATGGGCTTTGAACGTCACGCACTACTCGGACACTGAAAGGGACTATGGCCGCAGATCGGTCCCGGGCGCGGACTGGACCACCAACATCTACAACCCGGTCTGGGGCCCAGCCGCCGCAACGCGTTGGCCGCCGACCCTCCACACGGAAACGCGCCTGACCAGCTACGGCGTAGCGGATACCCTGTCTTTTGCACAGGACAGGGTGCAACTGACGCTGGGCGTGCGTCACCAGGAAGTGCTCACCGATACCTTCAGCCTCACGACCGGGGCGCGCAGTGCCCGCTATGACGCAAGCGCCATGACGCCTGCGGCCGCGCTGCTGGTCAAGGCCACGAACCATATTTCCGTGTACGGCAATTATATTGAAGGGTTGAGCAAGGGCCAGACCGCGCCGGCAACTGCCGCCAATGCGGGAGAGCTGTTTCCGCCGTCCAAGACCAAGCAGAAGGAAATCGGCCTCAAGCTCGATCTCGGCGAATTCGCCCACACGGTCAGCTTGTATGAAATCGAGCGGCCAAGCAGCTACACCGACATTTCCACCAACGTCTTTTCCTTTGGCGGAGAGCAGCGCAACCGGGGGGTCGAGTGGGGCTTCTTCGGCTCGCCGCTGCCCGGCGTGCGCTTGATGGGTGGCATCGCCTATGTGGACCCCAAGCTCACCAAGACTGCCGGGGGTATCAACCAGGGCAAGCAGGCAACCGGTGTACCGAAGCTGCAAGGCAAGCTGGGCGTGGAGTGGGACACCTCCGCCGTGCCAGGCTTGACGCTGACCGCCAATGCGACCGCCGTATCCAAGCAATACATCAGTGCCGACAACTCGCTGTCGGTGCCGGGCCACACGGTGTATGACCTGGGCACACGCTATGCCACCAAGGTCTCCAGCCATCCGCTGACCGTGCGGGCCAGCGTCACCAACGTAACAAACAAGGCCTATTGGGGAATGCCGCTGTTGTCCAGTTTGGCCCTGGGCGCCCCGCGCACCTTCATTCTCTCGGCCACGATGGACTTCTGAACGATGCGCGCGCATACGCCTCTGATGGTCGCGTCTGCTCGTGCGCCTAATGTAACGAGGGTGATGTCGCCAGCATGCCCTCCAGGGCGCTCTCGATCACCGCCTGAACCTCCCGCGCCCCTTGCAGGCGCCGGATGGCTGCATGCAGCTCGGCAGCCTGCGGCCAGGTCCGTTTCAGGTAGCTGAGCCACAGCTTGACGCGTCCGTGCTCGTGAGCGCAATCGTCATTGGCCTGCAGCTTCTTCAGGTAGCCAGCGATATGGCGGAGCACCAACGGCCATTCCTCGGCAGAGGGCGTCCTGTCCATCAGCCCGCGTATCCGCAAGGCCAGGAATGGATCCGACACGGCACCCCGCCCGATCATCACGTCGGCGCAGCCGCTGACCGCCCGGCAGTGCTCCCAGTCGGCCACCGTCCAGACTTCGCCGTTGGCAGTGACCGGCACGTCCACCGCCGCATCGATACGCGCGATCCATTCCCAGTGGGCCGGCGGCCGGTAGCCATGATCCCGGGTCCTGGCATGCACGACCAGGGACGCCGCGCCCCCTTCGGCCAGGGCCGTGGCGCAGTCGATCGCCAGCGCCGTATCGGACACACCAAGCCGCATCTTTGCGGTCACGGCAATGCTGGCAGGCACCGCGGCGCGAACGGACGCAACGATCCGGTTCAGCAGTTCGGGATCCGCCAGCAGCATGGCCCCGCCGCCGTGCCGGTTGACGACTTTGGCCGGGCAGCCGAAATTCAGGTCCACGCCATGCGGCGATAGCCGGGCTGCCTGGGCGGCATTCACCGCCAACCATTCAGGATCGCTCCCCAGCAACTGGATCACCATCGGCGTGCCGCTGGGGGTATGGCCTCCGTCGAGGATCTCGGGGGTGTCTCTCTCGTAGACGCGCTCGGGCAGCAGGGAGCCCGTCACCCTGACGAACTCGGACACGCACCCGTCGTACGCGCCCGTGGCGGTCAGCACGTCGCGCAACACGTAGTCGGCAAGCCCCTCCATGGGAGCAAGGAACAGCCGGCTCATGCGGAAGCGGGCGCGGCTGGCGAGCACTTTTCCTGGCGACAGGCGGGAAAGAACCCGAAACCGACCGCCGGGACGGGCATAGCCTCGGCGGGAGGCGCGTGGCCTGTGTCTTGGATTGCGGAGGGCATTGGGATTCGCGCTGTACTAGGCGAGTCCGCTGTATGAATCGCCACATTTGAGAGGGGTGGACAGCGTGATGATGCTGCGCGCTACCCGGATGCGGGGATTTTAACCGATCGACGGGCGAGGCAGGTCAGCCGATCAAGACGTCGGCCGGGATCTTCAATTCTTGGGTGCCGGGAGCCGGATCGATATTCACGAGTGCCGACACGTCGGCCAGCCAATCAAGTGGCACGAAGCCCGCTTTGAGCAAAGCGGGCCACATGGAATTCCGATGGTGGAATACGCGGTGTCGGGGGGGCTAGTGACTGTACGCCCGTGGGGGGGGCGCCCGACGCCTGGGCTCATCCTGGACAGGCCCGGGCAACCAAACAGCTGCGCTGTCGCCCTGCCATGCGGTATCGCGCCGCCATGCCACGGCGGCGCGCGCCAGCTTACTTCTTGTCCGGCTGGTTGAACGGGAACGTGCCAAACATGTTCTTGGCCTGGCTCTGCATCTGCTCCTGCATCTGCACGAACAGGTTCTTGCTCTGCTCGATGTAGTTGCTCATCATCCCCTGCATCATCGGCCCCTGCATGTTCATGAACTGGGACCACATATCGGGGCTGAAGGGCTCGCCGGAGTACAGGCCCTTGGAGTTCTCGGCCAGCTTGCTCTGGATGTCGATGAAGGCCTGGATGTTCTTTTCCAGGTAGGTGCCCATCATCCCCTGCATCGCGTGGCCGTAGTAGCGGATGATCTGCGACAGCATGGAGCTGGAGAACATCGGCACGCCGCCCGTCTCTTCTTCGAGAATGATCTGCAGCAAGATGCTGCGCGTGAGCTCATCGCCAGACTTGGCGTCGATCACCTTGAAGTCTTCGGTATCCATCACGAGCTGCTTGACGTCGGCTAGCGTGATGTAGGTGCTGGTCTGCGTGTCGTAGAGCCGGCGGTTTGGATACTTCTTGATCAGTCGCTCTGCGCCTTTCTTGGTGGTAGCCATCGTGCTCTATCCTTTTATCGTCGCTGTTGCATGCTGCTGCACCGCACGCTGTGCGGTGCGCAATTAGGGACCGCCAGCGGGGGATACAACGTGTCGACCTGCAACGCATGATCTATTTTGGTGCGGGCTAGCCGCTGCCCTGATTCTATGCCCAACAAGGCACTATTGAAAGCCGGACCCGTTAAGGAAAACCCGCACGGGGTAAAGGATTGCGGGTGTTTTGGGGCCCGCCATCCCGCGCCGCGCCCGCACTCTGGTGCGGTGCGGTGTGTGCGATGCAATATTGCTGCGGGGAAAGAGGCTTGCCGAAAGCCCGCAGAATGAAAAAAGGTCCTCCGCAGAGGACCTTCCCAAGACAAAAAGCCATCCAGGAAAACCGGGATGGCTCGCCGTCCGTTACCCCATGTGCAAGCCGCCGTTCAGCGAGAAATCCGCGCCCGTCGAGAAACCCGACTCTTCGGATGCCAGCCACGCGCAGATCGAGGCAATCTCTTCCGGTGCGCCCAGGCGCTTGACCGGAATCGTGCCGACGATCTTGTCCAGGACGTCCTGGCGGATCGACTTGACCATATCGGTGGCGATATAGCCCGGCGACACCGTATTCACGGTTACGCCCTTGGTCGCGA
This sequence comes from Cupriavidus basilensis OR16, assembly GCF_000243095.1. Classification (GTDB taxonomy): domain Bacteria; phylum Pseudomonadota; class Gammaproteobacteria; order Burkholderiales; family Burkholderiaceae; genus Cupriavidus; species Cupriavidus basilensis_D. Next base: position 54,986 of record NZ_AHJE01000001.1, read on the forward strand.
CTTCCTGCGCCAGCGCCATGGTGAAGCCGTGCAGGCCAGCCTTGGCGGTGGAGTAGTTGGTCTGGCCGAACTGGCCCTTCTGGCCGTTGACCGACGAGATGTTGACGATGCGGCCAAAGCCACGATCCGCCATGCCATCGATCACCTGCTTGGTCACGTTGAACAGCGAGGTCAGGTTGGTGTCGATCACGGCATCCCAGTCGGCGCGCGTCATCTTGCGGAACACCACGTCGCGCGTGATACCGGCGTTGTTGATCAGGATGTCGACCTCGCCCACTTCGGCCTTGACCTTGTCGAACGCGGTCTTGGTCGAATCCCAGTCGGCAACATTGCCTTCCGAGGCGACGAAATCGAAGCCCAGGGCCTTCTGCTGCTCGAGCCATTTTTCACGGCGCGGCGAGTTCGGGCCGCAACCGGCCACGACCTTGTAGCCATCCTTGGCCAGACGCTGGCAGATGGCTGTTCCGATGCCACCCATGCCGCCTGTTACGTATGCAATGCGCTGAGTCATATCTACTCCTTGATGGCTAGTTTTTATTGACGCCGGCGGCGAGAAGCCCTCCCCCCGCCAGCACACCCCTCAGACCAGCTTGCACGCTTATCCGTTGCGGCAAGTCAGGCAAATCATCACTTGCTCGTCACTTGCGTTCCACCGCCAGCGCCACGCCCATGCCGCCGCCGATGCACAGCGATGCCAAGCCCTTGCGGGCGTCGCGGCGCTTCATTTCGTGCAGCAGCGTGACCAGCACGCGGCAGCCCGACGCACCGATCGGGTGGCCGATGGCAATGGCGCCGCCATTGACGTTGACCTTGGACGTATCCCAGCCCATCTGCTTGTGCACGGCCAGGGCCTGGGCGGCGAAGGCTTCGTTGATTTCCATCAGGTCAAGCTCTTCCACGCTCCAGCCGGCGCGCGACAGGCAGCGCTTGGACGCGGGCACCGGGCCCATGCCCATCACCTTGGGATCGACACCGGCGGTGCCGTAGGCGCGGATCGTGGCCAGCGGGGTCAGGCCGAGTTCCTTGGCCTTGGCTGCCGACATGACCACTACCGCGGCGGCGCCGTCGTTCAGGCCCGAGGCGTTGGCGGCGGTCACGGTACCCGCCTTGTCAAAGGCGGGCTTGAGACCAGCCAGCGCGTCTTGCGTGACACCGTGGCGCACGAATTCGTCGGTAGCGAACATGACCGGATCGCCCTTGCGCTGGGGAATCGGCACCGGCACGATTTCCTCGTCGAACCTGCCGGCCTTCTGGGCGGCTTCCGCCTTGTTCTGCGAACCGGCGGCGAATTCGTCCTGCGCTTCGCGCGTGATGCCGTATTCCTTGGCAACGTTCTCGGCGGTGACACCCATGTGGTACTGGTTGTAGACGTCCCACAGGCCGTCGACGATCATGCTGTCGATCAGCTTGGCGTCGCCCATGCGGAAGCCGTCACGCGAGCCCGGCAGCACATGCGGTGCGGCGCTCATGTTTTCCTGGCCACCGGCGACCACGATCTCCGCATCGCCTGCGGCAATGGCGTTGGCGGCCAGCATCACGGCCTTCAGGCCGGAGCCGCAGACCTTGTTGATGGTCATCGCCGGCACCATCACGGGCAGGCCGGCCTTCAGCGCGGCCTGGCGTGCCGGGTTCTGGCCGGAGCCGGCCGCCAGCACCTGGCCCATGATCACTTCGCTGACCTGCTCGGGCTTGACACCGGCACGCTCAAGCGCAGCCTTGATGACGATGGCGCCAAGCTCGGGCGCGGGGATCTTGGCGAGCGAGCCGCCGAACTTGCCCACCGCGGTACGGGCAGCGGATACGATGACAATGTCAGTCATTGGGAGGTCCTCTCGAGTTGGATGCAGATAAGGGGTGAAAGAGGCCGGCCCCGCAGGGCGCCGGCCCGTACAAATCCTATGCCTATGCCTATGCCTATGCCTATGCCTATGCCTATGCCTATGCCTTCGCCTTGACGTAGCGGCCCGGTGCCGGCTCGATGGCGTGGTAGTCCTTGTTGCCGTACTCGGCGGGGGCCGCCTTGCGCGCGCCGGCTTGCTTGGCCAGCCAGGCCGCCCAGTCCGGCCACCAGCTGCCGGCATGCTCGGTGGCGCCGTCGAGCCATTCCTGCGCCGAAGCGGGGAGCTTGTCGTTGGTCCAGTGGCTGCGCTTCTTCTTGGCCGGCGGGTTGATCACGCCGGCGATATGGCCCGACGCGCCCAGCACGAAACGCAGCTTGTTCTCGAGCAACGCGGTCGAGGCGTAGGCCGACATCCACGGCACGATGTGGTCTTCACGCGAGCCGTAGACGTAGGTCGGCACGTCGATGCTGCCCAGGTCCACCGGCGCGTTGCACACGGTCAGCCTGCCCGGCACCTTGAGCTTACCTTGAGCTCGTTCTGCAGGTAAGTATGGCGCAGGTACCAGCAATACCAGGGGCCCGGCAGGTTGGTGGCGTCGCCGTTCCAGAACAGCAGGTCGAACGGAACCGGCGTATTGCCCTTGAGGTAGTTGTCGACGACGTAGTTCCAGACCAGGTCGTTGGGACGCAGGAAGGAGAACGTGTTGGCCAGCTCCACACCGCGCAGCAGCGCGCAGGGCGTGCCCGCCGCGCCGCCCAGGGTGTTTTCGCGCAGCTTGACGTGGGCTTCATCGACGAATACATCCAGCACGCCGGTATCGGCGAAATCGAGCAGCGTGGTCAGCAGCGTCAGGCTGGCCGCGGGGCGCTCGCCGCGCTTGGCCAGCACCGCCAGCGCGGTGGAGACGATGGTGCCGCCCACGCAGAAGCCCAGTACGTTGATCTGGTCCTGGCCGCTGATCTCGCGCGTGACTTCGATGGCGCGGATGGCGGCGTGCTCGATGTAGTCATCCCAGCTGAGCTCGGCCATGGAGGCGTCCGGATTGCGCCAGGAAACCATGTAGACGGTATGGCCCTGCTCCACCATGTAGCTCACCAGCGAGGTCTGCGGCTGCAGGTCGAGGATGTAGTACTTGTTGATGCAAGGCGGCACCAGCAGCAGCGGGCGCGCAAACACCTTGTCGGTGACGGGCTTGTACTGCAGCAACTGGAAGTAGGCGTTTTCGTAGACCACCGCGCCTTCGGTCACGGCCACGTTGCGGCCCACTTCGAAGGCGGATTCGTCGGTCTGCGAGATCTTGCCGCGGCCAAGGTCGTCGAGCATGTTGCGCACGCCGGCCCGCAGCGATTCGCCGCCGGAGTCGATCAGCTTTTTCTGCGCCTCCGGATTGGTGGCGAGGAAATTGGCCGGCGACATGGCGTCGACCCATTGCGAGATCGCGAAGCGGATGCGCTGGCGGGTCTTGGCGTCGGCCTCGACCGCGCCGGCCAGCTCATTCATGGCGCGCGCATTGATCAGGTAGAAAGCGGCAGCGTAGTGGAACGCTGCGCTGCTGCGCCAGGCATCGCCGGAAAAGCGGCGATCGGCAAGGGCCGTGGCGGGATTGGCGCCGCCTTCGGCCATGCTTCGCCAGAGCGCGGTGAAGTCCTTCATGTAGCGTTGCTGGATGTCGGCCAGTTGATCGGGCGCGATCTTCACGCCCGCCATGGCGGAACCCTGCAATGCCTCGAAACCGGGGATAACGGGCATGCCAGGCATGCCCTGCTGGGTCGTCGCACCGTTAGCCTGTGCCTGACGGGACCATTCCAGCCATGTCGCTGGATCAAATGGCCCCGAAGCAAATGAAAACGGTTGGGACTTGTCTTCCTTGGTGGAAGCTGCCGCACCTTTGCCGGTTGCCATGATGTTTCGTCTCTCTGCCGTCACTTATTTGAAAGCTGGCTGGGCGGCGCACCACCACTGCGGGGCTCTCCCCCGCCGCCAGCCTCGGAACCGGCCCGCGCTGACACCCTCGGCTGGTGACGTCATGCGGTATGCTTGCCGGACACGCCGCGCCGCGGACCGGATCAGATCGGGTCATCGCGGCGGAGCCTGCGAATGCCTGCCAGAGCACAGCCTTGCAGTGCATTCGAAGCCATTGTTGCCTTGCAATGTTATGCCTGTCAATGCGGAAAAATGCGCGGACCGGCGCCAACGGCAAAATGCGTTCAGCGCGAACCTGCGACCCTCCCTGTGGCGCCACTCCGGCCACGGGGCTAGCTTGCCCGAGAAGGATGACTTTCTGATGTACATCGTTGCAATCGGTTGGCTGTATGTGGTCCTGATGATGGCCATTACCGAGCATACCGTGGTCGCGGGACTGGCCACTTTCGTCTTTTACGGCCTGTTCCCGGTGGCGATCCTGGTGTACATCATGGGCACCCCTGGGCGCCTGCGCAGGCGCAAGGCAGAGGAAGCCGGCAGGCGAAGCGCGCGCAAGCGTCTTCCGGCCCCGTGGAACCTGCGGAATCCGCAGGATCGGAACAGCCGCCTGCCGGGAATTGACGCGGAGAAAGGTTCAGGCGTCCAGCCAGGCCAGGCTGGCCATGCGCCCCGTGACGCCGTCGCGCCGGTAGGAGTAGAAGCGCTGCGCATCGCTGACGGTGCAGGTGTCGCCGCCGTACACCGCGGTGCAGCCGGCGCGGGCCAGGCGGATGCGGGCCAGCGCGTAGATATCGGCGAAGTACTTGCCGTTTGCGCCGGCGCGAAAGGCAAGATCCACCTGCGCCGTCTCGTCAGGCCGGGCTTGTGCGAGGAAGGCCTGCCTGACTTCGGCGCCAACCTCGAAGGCGTCCGGGCCGATGGCAGGCCCGAGCCAGGCCAGCCATTGCGCCTGCGCGCCGGCCTGCTGGCCCATGCGGGCCAAGGTCGCCTCGATCACGCCGCCACACAGCCCCCGCCAACCCGCGTGCGCGGCGCCAACCACCGTGCCAGCACGATCGCAGAGCAGCACGGGCAGGCAATCTGCCGTCATCACGGCGCAGACCCGGCCGGCGCTCGTGGCGATGCTGGCGTCCGCCTGCGGGACCACGCCATTGGCGGCAAACTGGTCTTCGGTGGCAATCGCGCAGCCATGCACCTGCTCCAGCCAACCGGGCACGGCCGGCAGCCGCGCCGCCAGCCGTGCCCGGTTGGCAGCGACCGCGGCGGCATCGTCGCCCACATGGGTACCGAGGTTAAGCCCGCCCGGGCTGCCATCAGCGAGGCCATACGGGCCCTCGCTGACGCCGCCCTGGCGGGTGGTGGACAATGCGCGCACCCGCGCCGGAGCCGGCCAGTCGGGGACCAGCCATGGCGCCTCAGTCGTCATCGCCGTATTCCCATGCCCCGTCCTCGCCCTCCGTCCAGCCGTCGTCTTCGTCTTCGTCACCGGCACGGTCGAAATCGAGCGCTTCGATCAGCGCCTGCAGGTCGTCGGGCGGCTGCGCCTCCCACGATACGGTCTTGCCGGTAGCGGGGTGCACCAGCCCAAGCCGGAAAGCGTGGAGCGCCTGGCGCGGCAGCGGCACCGGCAGCGGGGCCTTGATTGCCGGACGCTGGCCGCGCTGGGTGGCCGCGCGGTGATAGACGGGGTCGCCCACCATCGGATGGCCGATCGATTCGAAGTGGACGCGAATCTGGTGGGTACGGCCTGTTTCGAGCTGGCACATCACCATGGAGACATGGCCGCGCCCGAGCGGCACCGTGCCAAGGGTACGGAAATGGGTGCGCGAGGGCTTGCCGCTGTTGGTGAGCACGATCGCCATGCGGATCCGCTCGCGCGGGTCGCGGCCGATCGGCGCATCGATGGTGCCGGACTCGGGCGTCTCGCCCCACACCAGCGCCAGGTAGCTGCGCTTGACGGTACGTGCCTGCAGCTGGCGCACCAGGTCGGTCTGGGCGGTCAGCGTGCGGGCCACCACCATCAGCCCGGAGGTCTCCTTGTCGAGCCGGTGGACAATGCCTGCGCGCGGCAGGCTCGCTGCCTCCGGATAGCGGTGCAGCAGGCCGTTCAGCACGGTGCCGCCCCAGTTACCGGCGGCAGGATGCACTACCAGCCCGGCGGGCTTGTCGATGACCAGTAGCGTGGCGTCCTCGTACACGACGTTGAGCGGTACGTCTTCGGCCACGAAGGCGCGCGATTCGGCCGCCGCCTGCGGACGGACCACGACGCGCTCGCCCATCTGCACGGAGGACTTGGAGCGGCGCGTCTCGCCGTCGACCAGCACCGCGCCGTTCTCGATCCATTGCTGCAGGCGGCTTCGCGAGAAGCCGCTCAGGTGGCGCGCCAACAACTTATCGAGGCGCTCGCCGTGTGATGCACCATCAACTTCAATCTCTACCGGCTGCATTTCCAATTCGATTGGAGACGCCTCCGCTCCTGCCTCCAGGCCGCCTAGCGCGGCCACATCGGTCAGGTCTTCCAGGTCCTCCACCTCGTTCAAGATGTCGGTTGAATCGGCAGCTTGCTGCTCGATGCCCTTGGCGGCGGTTTCCGGCAAGGGGCTTGGGCTATAATGCTTGACGCTATTTTTCATCCGGGATACGTTGCCCATGCAATTGATGAGCATGAAGCGCGCCAGCTGGCGCGCAAGAATTGGAGCGATTCTGCTCGCAGGCGGCTGCGTCATGCTATCGGCGTGCGGCCTGCTGTCGGATCAACCAGACGAAACTGCCGGCTGGTCGGCTAACAAATTATATTCGGAAGCCAAGGACGCACTAGATTCCGGCGACTTTACCCGAGCTGTGAAGCTGTACGAGAAGCTGGAGGGACGTTATCCCTTCGGCCGTTTCGCCCAGCAGGCACAGATCGATACCGCCTACGCCAACTACAAGGACGGCGAAACCGCCGCCGCGCTTGCCTCGGTCGACCGCTTCATCCAGTTGCATCCGAATCACCCGAATGTGGATTATGCCTATTACCTGAAGGGCCTGATCAACTTCAATGACAATTTGGGCTGGCTTGGCCGTTTTTCCGGCCAGGACCTGAGCGAGCGTGACCCCAAGGCCGCGCGCGCTGCTTATGACGCCTTCAACACGCTGGTCACGCGCTTCCCGGACAGCAAGTACACGACGGATGCTGCCGCGCGCATGCAATACATCGTGAACTCGCTGGCCCAGCACGAGGTCCATGCGGCACGCTACTACTACCGCCGTGGCGCCTACCTGGCCGCTGCAAACCGGGCTCAGCAGGCGCTCAAGGACTATGACGGTGCGCCGGCCAACGAGGAAGCGCTGTACATCATGATCCGCTCGTACGATTCGCTGGGCATGAAGGACTTGCGCGACGATACCGCCCGTGTGATGGAAAAGAACTTCCCCAACAGCGATTACATCAAATACGGAGGTCAATCCAGCACGGCTTCCCCTCCGGGCTGGTCGCCCGCGGGCGTGCCTTCGCCATTACGCAGCGATTCCAGGAAGCGCACCACCGTCTCGGCCTCGCGCGTACGCTTGAAGGGCGGCAGGCTCTGCCAGATCTGGCGGCCGTAGGGCTTCTCCACCAGCCTGGTATCGCAGATCACCAGCACGCCACGGTCGGATTCCGAGCGGATCAGCCGCCCCGCGCCCTGCTTGAGCGTGATCACGGCATGCGGCAGCTGATGCACGGCGAACGGGCTGAGACCCTTCTTTTGCAGCACTTCCATACGCGCCGCCAGCACCGGGTCATCGGGCGGGGCGAACGGCAGCTTGTCGATGATGACCAATGAAAGTGCCTCGCCACGCACGTCGACGCCTTCCCAGAAGCTCTGGCTGCCCACCAGCACCGCATTGCCGAGTTCGCGGAAACGATCGAGCAATTCGGTACGGCTGGCCTGGCCCTGCACCAGCAAGGGCAGCTCGAGGCCACGCTCAGCGAAGGCCTCGTACAGCAGGTCGGACGCGCGTTGTACCGCCCGCAGCGTGGTGCAGAGCAGGAAAGCGCGGCCGCCGGCCGCCTCGATCAGCGGCAGCGCGGTCTGCACCACGGCATCGGTGAACTGCGGCGACTGCGGTGCCGGCAGGTCACGCGGCACGTAGAGCAGGCCCTGGGTGGCGTAATCGAATGGGCTGGGCAACGTCAGCGACTTGTCCTTGTCCAGGCCAAGCTGGGCAGCATAGTGCGTGAAATTACCCTTCACGGACAGTGTGGCCGAGGTGAAGATCCAGGCCCGCGGATGGCCTTCCCGCTGGCGCGTGAAGATCGGCGCGATCGACAAGGGCGTGCGGTGCAACTGCACCGTCTGGGAGAACACCTCGACCCAGCGCACGGTTTCCGGCCCGAATGCAGCGCTGGCCGGGGCTTTTTCATCGCCCTGTCCGGCGGCGGGCGGCGATGGCCCCTTGGATTCGTTGCGCCAGGCGGCCAGGCGCTGGTCAAGCTCCACCGCGCGGCGATGGCATTGCTCGAGCGACTCGGCGCGCTCGGCCTGGCTTTCCAGCAGGGTTACGAACTCCGCGAGCGCGGTCTCGAGCGCATCCAGCGTCTCGAAGAACGGCTTGCCGATGCGGGGATCCGCCTCGATCTGGCTCACCGCCAGGCGGGAATTGTCCCGGGTGAAGGCCAGGCGCAGGTCCCGCGCGGCGCGCTCCAGGGGTGCCGCGATCCGCACCCAGTCCGCGGCGTCCCGCGCGTGCGAGAGGCCCTCGGCCACGGTGTCCCGCGCGAGTTCCAGCAGCTGGCTGGTCGAAAGGCTCTCGCCAAAGAACAGCGTGGCCGTATCGGGAAGCTGGTGCGCTTCGTCGAAGATCACCGTATTGGCAGCCGGCAGCAATTCGGCCATGCCGGTGTCACGCAGCACCACGTCGGCGAAGAACAGGTGATGGTTGACCACCACGATGTCCGCCTGCTGCGCCTCCTTGCGCGCTCGCATCACAAAGCACTCTTTGTAGTTCGGGCACTCGGTGCCAAGGCAGTTGTCGCGGGTCGAGGTGACCAGTTGCCAGACCGGCGCGTTTTCCGGCACCGAGGCCAGCTCGCCCTTGTCGCCCGACGACGTGACCTTGGCAAAGCGGGCGATCTCACGCAGCCACGCGGCGTCCTGGCGCGAAGCCAGGCGGCCCTGGATCTCGGCCCGCTCAAGGTGGTAGTGGCAGAGATAGTTCGCCCGCCCCTTGAGCAGCGCCACCGATACCGGCACGCTGAGCGCTTTGCGCACCGTGGGGATATCGCGCAGGAAGAGTTGGTCCTGCAGGTTCTTGGTGCCGGTGGAGAGGATCACCTTGCCGCCCCACAGCATCGCGGGCACGAGATAGGCGAAGGTCTTGCCGGTGCCGGTGCCGGCTTCGACGATGACCGTGTCGGCGCGCTCGATCGCCCCGGCCACGGCTGCGGCCATTTGTTCCTGCGCCGCGCGCGGGCGATAGCCCTCGATGCCCGTGGCCAGGGTACCGGTCTCGGCAAAGATGGTGGCCAGTTGGGCGGCATGCGAAGCCGCCGTGCCGGACGGCCCGGCGGCGCTGGTCACCGGCGTCTCGGGCGAGTCAGGCGTGTTAGGCGTAGCGGACCGATCCGACGGATCGGACGTTACGGCGGCGGCGGGCAGGTCTTCGGAGTCAGGCAAGGCGAGGCTTTTTGGCGAGCCGCTTCTAGAGCGGCCCGGGACAAGGGAGATCAGGCGGGCACGTCCGGCTCGAGCTGAACCTGGAGCAAGGTAATGGCATCCTTGAGCTTGAGACGGCGCTTTTTCAGTCGGCGCAGTTGCAGTTCGTCGTGCGTGGCGTCAGCCGCCATGCGGTCGATCAGGTAATCGAGATCGCGATGTTCGATCTGCAACTCCATGATCTGTCGCGATAAGGTATTCAGGTTGCGGTCCATCGGCTCTCCCGCTCAAAGCCGGCGCTGGGCGCCGGCGCGCCGGTACGGCATTTGACGTGGGCGCGGCCAGGTGCATCGCGCCGACGTCTGGCACCGGCCATTGTCGCCGGTATTGCCCCCGGCTGTGGGCGCGGCGCGTAGCCGCTCAGAAACCGAAGGGACGCGGCGCGGACGCCTGCCCCTGCTGCTCCTTGGCCTTGGCACGACGCGCGTCGACGTCTTTCTGCCGTTGCTCGGCGTCGCGCTGCTTCTGGTCGTAGGCCTTTACATTTTCCTGCCGCTGCTTGGCTTGCTGCGCGCCCTGCTCCTGCGCCGCCTTGACGCGGGCGTCGAAGTCGGCCTGCTTCTTGTCATAGGCCTGGGCATTGGCGGCGCGCTGCGGCGCGCCGGCCTCGTGCTGCGCATCGCGCAGCTTCTGCTCCTGCTGCTTGCGCTCGTAGCTTTCGCGGCTGGCACGCTCGTTGGCGTCGCGGCCGGGCTGCTCCGCTTCGTACTGGGCGCGCTGGATCGCCTGTTGCCGGTCACGTTCGGCCGCCTTGAATGCGCGCTCCGCATCACCGACCTCAAGCTCGCGCTTGCGCAGCACCTGCAACTCGGCGCGCTGCGCGTCCTTGGCCTTGTCGATGCAATGCGTGACAAAGAACTTGTTGTAGCAATCGTGCTCGGCCGTGCCATAACGATAGGTGGTCCAGGCACGCGAGTCGCTGATGGCCTTGCGTTCCGCGGCAAAATCCCGGGGCGGCGTTTGCGCCGCGCCTGCCGCTGCCGGAGACTGCGCGGCACCGGGCGTCCCCTGCGCGTGGCCGAGCGTTGGCAGGAGCAGCGCCGCCAGGCCCGTGGCAAGCACGGCGAGCCGCACCTGCGCGGGCAGGAAGCGGCCCGCGCGAAGCACAGGCTGGGTGGCAACGCGGTCGGGGAACGCGGCCGCAAGGGCGGTCGAATGTGGCTTGACGATCATGCCTCGATTCTAACATCCGCCCTGCTTGTTGCCGCGCTTGTTGCCATCGTTGTTGCCATGCAAGCAGGCCGGCATCCCGACGCCGCCCCAACCGCCGTGCGGGCACCCCGCATCACGCAAGCGGCGCCCCGCCCCAAGCACCCCGCCGCGCGGCGGCAAGCTTGTGGCAAAATGCCCCGCTTTCGACCGACTGTTTTCCTGATGTCCACTCTGCCAGCTTCCGTCATGCAAAAGATCGTGTCGCTCATCGCGGCCGAACTGTCCGTCCAACCCCGCCAAGTGGCGGCGGCCGTAGAACTGCTCGACGAAGGCGCGACCGTGCCGTTCATTGCGCGTTACCGTAAGGAAGTGACCGGCAACCTGGACGACACGCATCTGCGTAACCTGGAAGAACGCCTGCTCTATCTGCGCGAGATGGAAGAGCGCCGCGCCACCATCCTCGCCTCGATCGAGGAACAGGGCAAGCTGACGCCCGAACTGCGCGCAGCCGTCGAAGGCGCGGAAACCAAGCAGGTCCTGGAAGACCTCTACCTGCCCTACAAGCCCAAACGCCGCACCCGCGCCCAGCTCGCGCGCGAATGCGGGCTGGAGCCGCTGGCGCTCGCGCTGCTCGCCGACCCCTCGCTGGACCCGCAGGCCGAGGCCGCCAAGTACGTCAACGGCAACCCCACCGCCGACGGTGGCGTGCCGGACGTCAAGGCCGCGCTGGACGGCGCCCGCGATATCCTGTCGGAGCAGTTTGGCGAAACCGCCGAGTTGCTGGGCAAGGTGCGCGAGCACCTGTGGAACAACGGCCTGGTCACCTCCTCGGTGATGGAAGGCAAGGAAGGCGCGGAAGAAGAGAAATTCCGCGACTACTACGAATACAGCGAGACCATCCGCACCATTCCGTCCCACCGCGCGCTGGCGCTGTTCCGTGGCCGCAATGCGGGTGTGCTGATGGTCAAGCTCGGCCTGGGCGAAGAGCAGGACGCGATGGTGCCGCACCCGTGCGAAGGCATGATTGCGCGCCATGTCGGCATCCAGAACCAGAACCGCCCGGCCGACAAGTGGCTGGCCGATGTCTGCCGCTGGTGCTGGCGCGTCAAGGTGCAGCCGCACCTGGAAACCGAGCTGCTGACCCAGCTGCGCGAAACCGCCGAGGGCGAAGCCATCAAGGTGTTCGGCCGCAACCTGCATGAGCTGCTGTTGGCCGCGCCGGCCGGCCCGAAGTCCGTGATGGGCATCGACCCGGGCATCCGCACGGGCTGCAAGGTGGCCGTGGTCGACGCCACCGGCAAGCTGATCGACACCGCCACCATCTACCCGCACGAGCCGCGCCGCGACTGGAACGGCTCGCTCGCCACGCTGGCGCGCATGGCCAAGCAGCACAACGTCATGCTGGTATCGATCGGCAACGGCACCGCCAGCCGCGAAACCGACAAGCTGGTGCTGGACCTGATGAAGGCGTTGCCCGAAGCCAAGCTGACCAAGATCGTGGTCAGCGAAGCCGGCGCCTCGGTCTACTCGGCATCGGAGCTGGCCGCCAAGGAATTCCCGGACCTCGACGTGTCGATCCGCGGTGCGGTCTCGATCGCGCGGCGCCTGCAGGATCCGCTGGCAGAACTCGTCAAGATCGATCCCAAGTCGATCGGCGTGGGCCAGTACCAGCATGATGTGAACCAGCGCGAGCTGGCCCGCGCACTCGACGCCGTGGTGGAGGATTGCGTGAATGCCGTGGGCGTGGACGTAAACACCGCCTCGGCCCCGCTGCTGGCCCGTGTGTCCGGCCTGAACACGGTGCTGGCGCGCAATATCGTCGAGTACCGCGATGCCAACGGCGCCTTCCCCAACCGCGCCGCGCTGAAGAAGGTGCCGCGCCTGGGCGACAAGACGTTCGAGCAGGCCGCTGGCTTCCTGCGCGTCAACGACGGCGACAATCCGCTGGACCGCTCCTCGGTCCACCCGGAAGCCTACCCGGTGGTCAAGCGGATCCTCGACCAGATCAAGAAGGGCCTGCCAAGTTCATCAAGGACGCGCACGAGGCGGTCAAGGCTGGCCAGATCGTCAAGGTCAAGGTGATGGAGGTCGACGTCAAGCGCAACCGCATTGGCCTGACCATGCGCCTGGACGACGAGCCCGGCCAAGGGCCGGTCCGCGCGGGCCAGACGGATCGCGGCAACGCGCCGCGCCAGGGCCAGGGCCAGCGCCCCGGCCAGGGCAAGGGGTTCGGCGGCGGCCAGCGCCGCGAGGAGCCGTCCGGCGCCATGGCGGCGGCCTTCGCCAAGCTCAAGCGCTGAGCATCGCGCGCCTGACAAAAGCCCCTGCGCATGGCACAGGGGCTTTTTTTTTACGTGCTGCGGGCGCCGAACGCTGCTGCACCGGCTCGCTCTTCTTCAGTCCGCTGCACAGCGACGCCATGCGCGCGACCGTGGTGGGCAGCAAACACCAATCCAAAAAATGATGCCCGCGGGCTGCAAGATCCTGAAAGCCAAGAAATTTGCAGCCCGCGGGCATCAAATCGCATCAAGCCGGCCTTGAACTACGGCGCGCAAACCCGCACTGCCGTCAGATCTCCACCTTGGTCCCCAACTCAACCACGCGGTTGGCCGGAATCTGGAAGAAGTCCGAGGGCTTGGCGCCGTTCTGATGCATCCAGGCAAACAGGCTTTCGCGCCACATCGACATACCCGGCAATTTCGACGGAATCACCGATTCACGGGCGATGAAGAACGAGGTCTCCATCAACTCGAACTGCATGTTGAGCTTGCGCTGGGCCAGATCCAGCACCCGCTGCACATCCGGCGTTTCCTTGAAGCCATACTCCGACTTGAGGATGAACACGCCGCCGCCAAGATCCTTGCAGGTCAGGCGATGGTCATCGTCCACGTAGGGCACGTCGCGCGTCACGAAGCTCAGGAACACCACGCGCTCGTGCAGCACGCGGTTGTGCTTGAGGTTGTGCAGCAGCGAAACCGGGACCGACTCGGTGTTGCCGGTCAGGAAAACGGCCGTGCCTTCGACCCGATGCGGCGGGTGCGCCAGCAAGCCGCCGATGAAGGGCTCGAGCGGGATGCCATCTTCCAGGCTGCGCGCGCGCAGCAGCTTGCGCCCGCTGTGCCAGGTCATCAGCAGGAAGAAGGCGGTGCCGCCCATCAGCAGCGGGAACCAGCCGCCCTCGGCGATCTTGAGCAGGTTGGCCGAGAAAAACGCCAGGTCGACCAGCAGGAACGTCAGGCCGATCAGGGTCACCAGGACCGGGTTCCACTTCCACACATTGCGCATGACCACGGCAGCCAGGAACGTGGTGATCACCATGGTGGTGGTCACAGCGATACCGTAGGCGGCGGCCAGGTTGTCGGACTTCTCGGCAGGTAGATCTGGCCGATTTCAGCGTCCGAGGTATAGCGAATGCGCATGCGCGGCACGAAGCCCAGCTGGATCGCCTGGCTGGTCAGCGAGAACGCGCCCGAGATGACAGCCTGCGAGGCGATCACCGTGGCAAAGGTGGCCAGCACCACCATCGGCAGCAGCAAGGGTTGCGGCACCATCAGGTAAAACGGATTGCTGATGGCTTCCGGATTCTGCAGCAGCATCGCGCCCTGGCCAAAATAGTTCAGCATCAGGCACGGCATGACCACCGCGAACCAGCCCATGCGAATCGGCCGGATGCCAAAGTGGCCCATGTCCGCGTACAGCGCTTCCGCGCCGGTCAGCACCAGGAACACCGAGCCGAGCACCACGAAGGCCTGCAACGAATGCTGCATCAGGAAGGTGACCGCGTAATACGGGTTGACCGCCATCAGGATCGAGGGCGCATGCAGCATGTGGTACGCGCCCAGGGCACCGAGCGCCGCGAACCACACCATCATGATGGGCCCGAACAGCTTGCCCACCGCGGCGGTGCCGCTGCGCTGGATCATGAACAGGGCCACGAGGATCACCAGCGTGATCGGTATGACGAAGTGCGAAAGCCCGGGCGCGGCGATCTCCAGGCCCTCCACCGCCGACAGGACCGAGATCGCCGGGGTGATCACCGCGTCGCCATAGAACATGCAGGCGCCGAAGATGCCGAACATCATCAGCAGCTTCGCCATGCGCGAGCGCGGCGCCGCGGTACGCAGCGCCAGCGCCATGAGGGCCAGGATGCCGCCCTCGCCGTCGTTGTCGGCGCGCATGACGAACATCACGTACTTGAGCGACACAACGATGATCATCGCCCAGAACAGCATCGAGATGATGCCCATGACGGCGGCGTCGCTAAAGGGGATGCCATGCTCGGTACTGAAGCACTCCTTGAGCGCGTACAACGGGCTGGTACCGATATCGCCGAAGACGACGCCGATCGCCCCGATCACCAGCGCACGCTTGCTGGGACTTTCGACGAAATAATGACTGGATGCGGGCTGGGTCATGGATAAAGGTAAGGTTGAAAGGCTCGCGCACCGCTCTGGGCGCACGGCTTGTGCGCCCGAGACGGCGCAACGGCACCGCGCCGCTATTGCATTGCACAAACGCGCGCCATTCTAGATGAAGTGCCGGGTGACGACCACTAGGGCGCATCCTCCCTTGAGGAACCTGCCAGCTGCTGGTGACGTGTCAAGCATGCGAGGGAAGTCCCGCCTGGTCAAGCGCTTGCGCGGGGTGGACCACCAAATTACCCAGGAATGGGGGAATATCGGCGTTGCTGCATCGGCACAAATTGTGAACATTTAGTCACAATCAAACCCCCAGATAGCGGTCCAGCAAGCCGGGCTCCACCGCCAGCTCGGCAGCAGGCCCGTTCATGACGACCATGCCCTTCTCCAGTACCACCACGCGGTCGGCATTGGCCAGCACCGTGCGGTAGTTGCGATCCACCACCACGGACGCAATGCCGGTGGCGCGCACGGTGGCAATGACCTGCCAGATCTCGGCGACGATGCGCGGCGCCAGGCCTTCGGTCGCCTCGTCCAGGATCAAGCAGTCCGGGTTGGTCATCAGGGCCCGGCCGATCGACAGCATCTGCTGCTCGCCGCCGGAGAGTTGCTGCCCGCCGTGGCCAAGACGCTCCTTGAGGCGCGGGAACAGGTCCAGCACCCTGGCCTCGTCCCAGTCCATCCGGCCAGACGGTCCTTTGCGTGCCGCCATCAGGAGGTTCTCGCGCACCGAGAGATTGGGGAAGATGCCCCTTCCTTCGGGCACATAGGCCACGCCCAGGCGCGCCACTTCATACGGCTGCGCACGGGAGACATCGCGCCCGCCGGCGAGGATGGTGCCCTCGCGCTGCCGCACGTGGCCAAGCAGGGTGCGCAGCAGCGTGCTCTTGCCCATGCCGTTGCGCCCCAGCAAGCCCACGGTCTCGCCTGTGCCGACGCTGAAATCGATCCCGCGCAGGACATGGCTGCTGCCATACCAGGCATGCACGCCGCGTGCGGCAATCATCCCGTTCTGCGCGCTCATGCCGCTTGCTCCCGATGCAGGGCCGCCCGGTGGGAGATTGCCCCGCTCCCGCCCGCTTCACCGTTTTCGCCCTCCTCGCCCAGATAAGCCTGCTGGACCTCGCGATTGACGCGAATCGCCTCAGGCTCGCCCGAGGCGATCACGGTGCCGTTGACCATGACCGTGATCCGGTCGGCAACCGAGAAGACCGCTTCCATATCGTGCTCGACCAGCAGCACCGCATGGCCATCGCGCAGCGAGCGCAACAGTGCAAGCATGCGTGCCGACTCCTCCGCGCCCATGCCGGCCAACGGCTCATCCAGCAGCAGGACGGTGGGTTGGGTGGCCAGGCACATCGCCACCTCGAGCTGGCGCTTCTGGCCATGCGACAGCGCCGTGGCGACCGTATCCGCACAGCCGGCCAGGCCGGCGCACTCCAGCGCCTCGTCGCCCAGCGCACGGCTGGTGCGGCAACGCTGCGCGCCCTCCCATAGCCGCCAGGCCCGCTGCGCGCGTGACTGCGCAGCCAGGCGGCAGTTCTCGCGCACAGTCAGTGGCAGGAAGATGTTGTTGCGCTGGTAACTGCGGCCCACGCCTTCGCGTGCCAGGCGCGGTTGCGACCAGCCGGTCACGTCGCGCCCCTGCAATTGCAGGGCACCCGACGATGGCGGCAGCTCGCCCGACAGCATATTGATCAGCGTGGACTTGCCCGCGCCATTGGTGCCGATCACCGCGTGAATCTCGTGCAAGGCCAGGTCCAGGTCCACGTCCCCCACCGCGATGAGGCCACCAAAGCGGCGCGTCAGCTTGCGGGCCGACAAGACCGGCGCAGGTACAGGTGCGTTCATCGGGATTCTCCTTCGCGCCGGCGCGCGACGCCACGGGCCAGGCTGATCAGTCCATGCGGCAGCAAGGCCACCGCGACGATGACAAAGCCGCCCATCAGCAACTGCCAGTGCTTGGTCAGCGTGCTGAACCACTCCGCGAGCAATACGAAGGAGAAGGCCCCGAGCACCGCGCCGGCAAGGCTGCCGGCCCCGCCCAGTATCACCATCAGCATGGCATTGCCGGACTGATGCCAGGATGCGATCTCCGGATTGACGAAGCCGTACTGGATGGCATACAGGTAGCCTGCCAGGCCGGCAAAGGTGCCGGCCACCACAAAGGCGCCTAGCTGGTAGCGATAGGTGGCATAGCCGGCGGCGCGCATGCGCTGCTCGTTATGCTTGATGCCCACCAGCGCATGGCCGAAGCGCGAGCGCAGCACCACCGCCAGCCCCGCCACCGTGAGCACCAGCGCGCCCAGCACCAGCCAGTAGAAATGCGTGACGTCGTTCACGTCGAACGGGCGCGCGCCCAGCAGGCCGAACTCGGGGCGGAAGTAGATATAGGTACCGTCGCTGCCGCCCGCGATCTTGGTGTCATGGAAGACGAAATACACCATCTGCGCGAAGGCCAGCGTGACCATGATGAAATAGATGCCGCGCGTGCGCAGCACCAGCGCGCCGACCACCAGCGCCAGCAGCGCCGCGGCGCCCAGCGCGCCCAGCAGCAGGAGCCAGCCGTTGCCGGGACCGGCCTGCGGCGCCATTATCGCGGTGGCGTAGGCCGCCATGGCAAAGTAAGCCGCGTGGCCCAGGCTGACCAGCCCCGTGTAGCCGATCAGCAGCTGCAGCGACAGCGCGAAGATGGCCATGATCATGACCTTCCAGGCCGCCCAGCCAGGGCATGGGTCCGCTGCGCGCGCGCAACGGACCATCCAATGCATTGGTATCGCTCGGCATATCCCTACCCCGCCTTGAACAAGCCCTGGGGTTTCCAGAGCAGGATGAGTGCCATCAGCAGGTAGACCAGCACGCCGGAGGCCTCCTGCCAGAACACCTTGCCGAAGGTATCGACGAAACCCAGCAGCAGCGAAGCCACCATGGCCCCCTTGACCGAGCCGATGCCGCCGATCACCACCACCACGAAGCACACGATCAGCACCTGGCTGCCCATGCCCGGATAGACCGAGGACACCGGCGCGGCGATCATGCCGGCCAGCACCGCCAGGGCCACGCCCAGCGCGAACACGAAGCGATACAGCACGGTGACGTTGATACCCAGCGACTGCACCATCTCGCGGTTGGTGGCGCCGGCACGGATCATCATGCCAAGGCGCGTGCGGCGGATGACCAGGTACATGGCCGCGGCCACCAGCAGGCAGATCGCGGAGATAAACAAGCGGTAGACCGGATAGGTCATGTCGTTGCCTATCGGCAAGGACCAGTCGAGCATGGCCGGCACTGTCACGCCATGTACGTCGTCGTCCACCAGGATGCTGCGCATCTCCTCGAACACCAGGATCAGCCCGTATGTCATCAGCACCTGCTGCAGATGCTCGCGCTGGTAGAGATAACTGAAGAACACCCACTCGAGCACATAGCCGAACGCCACCGCCAGCACAATGCCAAGCGGGATGGCGATCAGCAGGCTGCCGGTCAGCCCGGCCAGCGTGAAGGCCAGGTAGGCGCCCAGCATGTAGAAGCTGCCATGGGCGAGATTGATCACGCCCATGATGCCGAAGATCAGCGTCAGGCCGCTGGCCACGAGAAAGAGCAGCAAGCCGTACTGGATGCTGTTAAGGCACTGAATGAAGAAGGAAACGATATCCATGGATATCCATGCGGCAAAGCGGCAACTCGGTTGCGGTATGCGGCCCCGCCAGCGGGGCCGGACTTCGGCCCGGCGCCCTGGCGGCGGCGGGCCACTGCGTTCAACCGCTCAGAGCCGGCAGCCGCGCGCCGGGTCGGCCAGTGCCTTCACCGCGACGCTGCCCAGCCTGTTCTCGCGGCCATCGACCTTGCGCAGGTAGAAGTCCTGCACCGGGTTGTGCGCCTTCGACAACGTGAACGCACCACGCGGGCTGTCCACCTTGGTCTGCTCCATCGCCTTGATGACCTCGGCCTTCTTGCTCATGTCGCCCTTGACCGCGCTAGCGCCGGCGGCCAGCAACTGGGCGGCGTCGTAGCCCTGCACGGCGTACACGTCAGGCTGCAGCTTGTAGGCCTTGGCGTATTCCAGGCGGAAGCTCTTGTCGCGCGGGTTGGACAGGCCATCGGCATAGTGCAGCGTGGTTTCGATGCCTTGCGCTGCGTTGCCCTGCGCCTCCAGCGTGCCGTCGGTGAGAAAGCCCGACGCGTAGAGCGGAATCTTGTCCTTGAGGCCCGCCGCGGCCCAGTCCTTGACGAACTTCACGGCGCCGCCGCCGGCGAAGAACACGAAGACCGCATCGGGCTTGATTGACGCCACCTCGGTGATCAATGCCTGGAATTCCACGTTGGGGAACGGCAGGCTCAACTCTTTCACGACCTTGCCGCCCTTGGCCTCGAAGGCTTCCTTGAAGCCCTTGACAGACTGCTCCCCGGCGGCGTATTTCCACGTCAGCGTGACCACCTTCTTCATGCCGCGCTCGGCCAGCACGTGGCCCATGGCATAACCCGGCTGCCAGTTCGAGAACGAGGAACGGAAGATGTTAGGGCCGCACAGCGGGCCGGTGGCTTCGTCCACGCCCGCATTGGGGATGATCAGCAGCGTGTTGTTTTCCTTGGCCACCTTGACGATGCCCATCTGCACGCCCGAGTGCACCGTGCCCACCACCACATCGACCTGGTCGCGCTTGATCAGCTTGGTGGCGTTCTCCGGCGACTTGGCCGGATCGGACTCGTCGTCGACCTTGAAGTACTCGATCTCCCGCCCGCCCAGCTTGCCGCCCTGCTCCTGCACGTACATCTTGAAGCCATTCTCGATGCAGCGATGGCAAGGCATGCGGGGGCCAGCCCGCGCGATGTGAAGCGATGCATGGATGTCTCCTGGTGGTCAAGCCGACTTCCGTCGCCTGGGCCGGCATCGCCGCCCTGCGGGATTCCCTCGTCGTGCGCAACATTCGCAGACCTTGCGAGTTGCCAGACGGCGGGAACTGCAGGCCGGCGCGCTGGGGGCGCGGAATTATTTTAGGTATGAAGTATGTGCCGTTATAAACCTGACCGCCGTATCCGTCAACGGCCCAGGCTGGTCGCGGTGTGGCGAGTGGCCGCATCGCGGGAGTTTAAGCAGGACGGTTTGAGGTGCATATCGATGGATACCCTCAATCTGCGCCATGGTGCCGTACTCGTCGTCCTCGCCTTGCACCGCCAGCACAGGACATTGAATCTGCGACAGCAGCGGATGCAGGTCGAAGGCGCGGAACGCGGGATCGAGCCAGATATCGTTCCAGCCCCAGAAGGCGGAATCCACGTCGTCGTGATGGCGCGCCAGCTTGCTGCGCAGGTCCGTTTGCAGATAGGTCTCGCGGGTGGCCCGGATGCTGCTCACCGAGAGATCCTCCACCAGGATGTGCGGCGCCAGCACCGTAATGCCATCGACCGCCTGCGGGAAACTCGCGGCATGAATCAGCGCGATCGAGCCGCCGTCGCTGTGGCCAAACAGCCAGGGCTTGCCACGTTTGCGTCCCGGCCCGATCTCGAGTGCATCGAACAGCGCCGGCAGCGCCTCGCGCGCCTGGCGATGCATGAAGTCGACGCCCCACTTTTCCGGGGCGGGACGCGGGGTGGAACGCCCATAGCCATAACGCGACAGCACCAGGCCGCGAAAGTCGCCGGCCTCGCACAGCGCGGCCGGATAGTCGCGCCACATGCTGATCGAACCCAGCCCCTCGTGCAGGAAGACCACCAGCGGGCGCTCCTGCCGCTGCGGCCGCAACCACTGGATCTCTACCTGGATACGGCGGCCGTCAAACGGAATTTCCACCAATTCGCTTTGCATGCCCTTGCCCTTCATCATCGGTCGGTCGTTGCCGGCACGATTGCCGGCTCCGGGGCCGCGCCTTCGGCCGCCGCGCGCACAGCCTCCTCGCGCTGGCGCAGCCGGAAGCGCTGGATCTTGCCGGTGGCCGTCTTCGGCAGTTCAGCCACGCACTCGATCTGGCGCGGGTACTTGTAGGGCGCGAGGCGCGACTTGACGAAGGCCTGTAATTCCAACGCCATGCCATCGTGCCAGGACTGGCCCGGGCGCAGCACCACGAAGGCTTTCGGCTTGACCAGTTCGTCGGCGTCGGCCACACCGATCACCGCCGCCTCCAGCACGGCCGGGTGCAGGGCCAGCACGGCCTCGACCTCGAAGGGCGAGACATAGATGCCGCCCACCTTGAGCATATCGTCGCTGCGCCCTGCGTAGATGAAGTAGCCATCGGCATCCTGCAGGTACTTGTCGCCGCTGCGGGTCCAGGCGCCCACGAAGGTGTCGCGGGTCTTCTCGCGGTTGCCCCAGTACATCAGCGCGGCGCTCGGGCCCTTGATAAAGAGGTCGCCGATCTCGCCCGGCGCGCAGGGCTGGCCCGCTTCATCGAGCAGCTTCAACGCATAGCCGGGTACCGGCTTGCCGGTGGTGCCGTAGCGCACGTCGCCGGGAAAATGCGCGCGGAAACGGTCGCCGATGTCCTTGGGCAGCGCCTCGCCCGCCGAGGTGCAAACGCGCAGCGCGACGTCGGGGCGCGACGGCAGGTCACTCGCGGCCAGCATGCCGGCATATAACGTGGGCACGCCGCAGAAAACCGTGGGGCGCTGCTCGCGCAGCCGGCGGAACACCGCTTGCGGCGTGGGGCGTTCGGCCATCAGCACGGTGGTGGCGCCAACCGCAAGCGGAAAGGTCAGCGCATTGCCCAGGCCGTAGGCGAAGAACAGTTTCGCCGCGGAAAACACCACATCGTCTTCACGCAGGCCAAGCACCTGGCGTGCATAGAGATCGGCGGTATGGAACAGGTTGCCATGCGTGTGCACGGTGCCCTTGGGGCGCCCCGTGGAACCGGACGAATACAGCCAGAAGGCGATGTCGTCCGGCCGGGTGGCGGCAGCGCCTTCGCGCGGCACGCCCTGCCCGGCCATGTCGGCCACGCTCGGCCCCGGGCCTGCGCTGCCGGAATCCGGTGCGGCGAGGATCAGCGCGGGTGCGATGCCCGCCTTGGCAATGGCATCGCGCATGATGGTAGCCAGCGGCGCCGAGACCACCGCCGCGCGCGCGCCGCTGTGCTCAAGCATGAAGGCGTAATCGTCGACGGTCAGCAGCGTATTGACAGCCACAGGCACGACCCCGGCCAACAGGCAGCCGAGGAACACCGTGGGGAAATCAATGGTGTCGAGCGCGCACAGCAGCAGGCGCTCCTCGGGGCGAATCCCGGCGTGCAGCAGCGCGGCGGCAAAGCGCCGGCAGCGCTGGTCCAGCGCGGCGAAGCTGAGCGAGCCGGCATCGTCCACATAGGCGATCTTGTCGGCGCGGCCCGCCGCCAGGTTGCGCGACAGCAAGTCGGCGGCGGCGTTATAGCGGGCCGGCAGTACTGAAATGGCCGCGGCGGCCGCATCGGCCGCCGGGGACGGGGATGCAATGGGGGGCGTCATGTCTCCACTCCTCGATGCCGCCCCCCGGTCGCGCTTCGCCGTGGGAACGGAGTCAGGTTTGTTGTGATTTCTTGTTTTTCTTGTTGACCTTCATTTGCCGATGCATTTTATTGCATATCAACTATTATGCAAGCAGAGAAATGCACTATATAACACGAAGGCCGCGTCCCTTATAATCGCAACCCCAATCCCGGCCCCACCGGCGCCGCCCGATCCCTCGCCCTATCACAACCCGCCCGCCATGCGCCGCGATCCAGACCCTCTGCTGGCCCCCGATTCCTCCGACGCCCGCCCTGCCGGCGAGCGCGACCCCTACCTGACGCAACTCGGCGAGCGCATCCGCTCACTGCGCGCGGCGCGGGGCATGTCGCGCAAGGACCTCGCGCGCGGCGCGGAGGTGTCCGAGCGCTACCTCGCCAACCTGGAAACCGGCACCGGCAATGCGTCCGTGCTGCTGCTGCGCCAGGTGGCGCGCGCGCTGGATGTGCCACTGCCGGTGGTGCTGGCGGAGATGGAAACGCAGCACGCCGCAGGCGGCCAGCCAGCCTCCGAGTTCTCGCAACTGGTGCAGTGGCTGGCGCAACTGCCGGCGGCAGACCTGTCACGCGTGCGCGAGGCTTGCCACCATGCCTTGGCGCCCTCAGCCTCCCATGACGCGCGCCATCGCCGCATTACGCTGATCGGGCTGCGTGGCGCCGGCAAATCCACGCTCGGGCGCGCGCTGGCCGCGGCCATGGAAGTGCCCTTTGTCGAACTCAACGGCGTCATCGAGCAGGAAGCCGGCGCCAGCCTGGCCGAAATCCACTCCCTTTACGGCCAGGCCGCCTACCGCCGCTACGAGATGCGCGCGCTCGAGCGCGTGCTGCGGGAGAACGACCGCATGGTGCTGGCCACGCCCGGCAGCCTGGTCTCCGAGCCCTCCACCTTCAACCTGCTGCTGGCGCGCTGCTACACGGTCTGGGTAAGGACCTCGCCCGAGGAACATATGGCGCGGGTGGTGGCGCAGGGCGACATGCGCCCGATGGAAGGTAACCGTGAAGCCATGGACGATTTGCGCCGGATCCTGCTGGCGCGCACCCCGCTGTACTCCCGCGCGGACGTGACGATCGACACCAGCGGCCAGGATCCCACCACCTCCCTGCAAGCCTTGCGCGCCCATCTTCGCGTGATTGGTGCGTGATCGGCACCTGAACATCGCGCAAGGATTGCACCGGCCGGCGTTGTGCACTATATTTCATCGCAAGGGATGATCGACAATATAATGCATAAAGGAGACCACGATGTCAGCCCCGGCCGCCCCCACCGCCACCGAGCAAGCCCCCGTCACTTTTGAGCGCGACCCCGCGCAGTACCGCCACTGGAAACTGACGTTCGCAGGCCCGGTGGCCAGTACGCACCGTGATCCTCACCAGCGCCAAGGACCGCATTTTCTGCTCGGGCGCCAACATCTTCATGCTCGGCAAGTCATCGCACGCCTGGAAGGTGATTCTGCAAGTTCACCAACGAGACCCGCAACGGCATCGAGGACGCCAGCCGCCACTCGGGCCTGAAGTTCATCGCGGCCTGCAACGGCACCACCGCCGGCGGCGGCTACGAACTCGCGCTGGCCTGCGACGAGATCGTGCTGGTCGACGATCGCGCCTCGGCCGTCAGCCTGCCCGAAGTGCCGCTGCTAGGTGTGCTGCCGGGCACCGGCGGGCTCACGCGCATCACCGACAAGCGCCGCGTGCGGCGCGACCACGCCGACATTTTCTGCACCACGACCGAGGGCGTGCGCGGACAGCGGGCACACGACTGGAAGCTGGTCGATGCCGTGGTCAAGCCGGCGCGCTTCGCGGAGCATGTGCAACAGCGCGCGCTTGCGCTCGCCGCGCACAGCGACCGGCCCGCCGACCAGGATGGCGTGAAGCTCACGCCACTGTCGCGCAGCCAGGATGCGCATGGCTACCGCTATGACACGGTCCAGGTGCACATCGACCCGCGTGCCCGCAAGGCCACGCTGACGGTCTTCGGCCCGGCCAAGCACCAGCCGCAGGCGCTGCCCGCGATCCTTGCCGCCGGCGCCGAGTGGTGGCCGCTGAAGATGGCGCGCGAGCTCGACGACGCCATCCTCACGCTGCGCGCCAACCATCTCGACATCGGCCTGTGGATCCTCAAGACCGAGGGCGACCCCCATCAGGTGCTGGCCACCGATGCGTTGCTGGATGCGCATGCCGGCCACTGGTTCGTGCGCGAAACCATCGGCATGCTGCGCCGCACGCTGGCGCGCCTGGAGGTTTCGTCACGCACGCTGTTTGCGCTGATCGAGCCGGACTCCTGCTTTGCCGGCACCTTGCTGGAACTGGCCTTGGCCGCCGACCGCAGCTACATGCTGCACCTGCCCGACGCGCCGGACGACGCGCCGCGCGTGTTCGCCAGCGCCGCCAACTTCGGCCGCTATCCGACCGTCAACGGACAGACCCGGCTGGCCGCGCGCTTCTATCAGGATGTGGTGGCGATCCAGGCCGTGCAGGACCATATCGGCGCGCCGCTCGACGCCCTCAACGCCGCCTCGCTCGGCCTCGTCACTGCCACGCCCGACGACATCGACTGGGAAGACGAGATCCGCATTGCCATCGAGGAGCGGGCCAGCCTGTCGCCGGACGCCCTGACGGGACTCGAAGCCAACCTGCGCTTCGGGCCGGTGGAGACCATGGAGACCCGCATCTTCGGCCGCCTCACCGCCTGGCAGAACTGGATTTTCAACCGGCCTAACGCGGTGGGCGAGCAAGGCGCGCTCAAGGTGTTCGGCTCGGGCAGCAAGGCCCGCTTCGATTGGGACCGCGTCTAAGCCGGTTTGCCCATTCGCATTTGGGCCGGCCATCCACGCAACACAAGAACAAGACAAGGAGACAACCCCGTGAGCATCGACTACAGCCAGAAGATCCCGAACAACGTCAACCTGTCCGACGACCGCGCGCTGCAGCGCGCGCTCGAACATTGGCAGCCCGCCTTTCTCGACTGGTGGCGCGACATGGGGCCTGAAGGCTCGCAACAGCACGATGTCTACCTGCGCACGGCGGTTTCGGTCGATCCTTCCGGCTGGGCGCACTTCGACCACGTCAAGATGCCGGACTATCGCTGGGGTATCTTCCTCCAGCCCGCCGACCCGGCACGCCGCATCCATTTCGGCGAGCACAAGGGCGAAGCGGCCTGGCAGGAAGTGCCGGGCGAGCATCGCGCCAACCTGCGGCGCATCATCGTCACCCAGGGCGATACCGAGCCGGCCTCGGTGGAGCAGCAACGCCACCTGGGCATGACGTGCCCCTCGCTCTACGACCTGCGCAACCTGTTCCAGGTCAACGTGGAAGAGGGCCGCCACCTGTGGGCCATGGTGTATCTGCTGCATCGCCATTTTGGGCGCGACGGGCGGGAAGAGGCCGAAGCGTTGCTGGGCCGGCGCTCCGGCGACGAAGACAACCCGCGCATCCTGGGCGCCTTCAACGAGCGCACGCCGGACTGGCTGGCCTTCTTCATGTTCACCCACTTCACCGACCGCGACGGCAAGTTCCAGCTTTGCGCACTGGCCGAATCCAGCTTCGACCCGCTGGCGCGCACCACGCGCTTCATGCTGACCGAAGAAGCCCACCACATGTTCGTGGGTGAATCCGGCATCTCCCGCGTGATCCAGCGCACCTGCGAAGTGATGCGCGAGCGCGATATCCAGGATCCCGCGGACGTGCGCGCCGCGGGCGTGATCGATCTCGAGACCATCCAGCGCTACCTCAATTTCCACTACAGCGTGACCATCGACCTGTTCGGGGCCGACCAGTCGTCCAACGCCGCGACCTTCTACAGCGCCGGGCTCAAGGGCCGCTTCGAAGAAGGCAAGCGCGGCGACGACCACATGCTCAAGGGCGACGTGTACCGCATCCTTGATGTCACCGACGGCCGCCTGGGCGAGCGCGAGGTGCCCATGCTCAACGCGCTCAACGAGGTGCTGCGCGACGACTATGTCAAGGACACGCTCGGCGGCGTGGCGCGCTGGAACAAGGTGATCGAGAAGCATGGCATCGCATTGCGCATGACAGTGCCGCACAAGGCGTTCAACCGCAAGATCGGCAGCCTGGCCAACGTCCATGTCTCGCCCGCGGGCGAGTTGCTCACCGAAGCGCAATGGCAAGCCGGCGAGCGCGAGTGGCTGGCGACCGACGAGGATCGCGCCTTCGTGGCCTCGCTGATGGGCCGGGTCACCGAGCCCGGCAAGTACGCCAACTGGATCGCCCCGCCGATGGTGGGCGTCAACCGCCAGCCGATGGACTTCGAATACGTACGCTTCAACTGACACTGCCAACATGCGGCGCAGCGGCGGCGACAGACCGGCCGCGCGCCAAGGAGACCAAAGCGATGGGCGCCCCCGACATCATCAAGCAGCACCTGATCGACCCCGAGATCTGTATCCGCTGCAACACCTGCGAAGACGCCTGCCCGATCGACGCGATCACCCATGACGAGCGCAACTACGTGGTCAGGGCCGACGTGTGCAACGGCTGCGGCGCCTGCCTGGGGCCATGCCCCACCGGCGCCATCGACAACTGGCGCACGATGCTGAAAAGCGAGGCGTACCCGATCGAGACGCAGTTGCTGTGGGACGAACTCCCCGCCAGCCTGCCCCTGCCGGCAGACGTGGAGACCGGGACCGCGCCGGATGCATCCTTGCCGGAAACCGGCCAAGAGCCGCAAACCCAGCAGGTGGAAGCCAGCCGCCACACCTCGCCCAAGGCGCCATGGTCGGCGGCGCATCCGTACGTCAACCTGCACGGCGTGCGCGCCCCCGTCACCGCCACCGTGGCCGGCAACTATCGCCTGACCGCCGAAGACGCATCGAGCGACGTGCATCACCTCGTGCTGGACTTTGGACAGCACTTTTTCCCGGTACTGGAAGGCCAGGCCATCGGCATCGTGCCGCCGGGCACCGACGCAGCCGGCAAGCCGCACTACATCCGCATGTATTCCATCGCCAGCCCGCGCGACGGCGAGCGGCCGGGCTACAACAACCTAGCGCTGACGGTCAAGCGCGTCGAGCAGGATCACGAAGGACGGCCGGTGCGCGGCGTGGCATCCAACTTCCTGTGCGACCTCGCTCGTGGCGACGAAGTGCGCGTGGTCGGCCCGTTCGGCAGCACCTTCCTCATGCCGAACCATCGCGAAGCCAGCGTCATGATGATCTGCACCGGCACTGGCTCGGCGCCCATGCGCGCCATGACCGAGCGCATGCGGCGCAACCTGGCGCAGTTCGACGGGCAGCGCATGCTGTTCTTCGGCGCCCGCAATGCGCGGGAACTGCCCTACTTCGGCCCGCTGATGAAACTGCCGCCGAGCTTGCTCGATATTCATTTCGCTTTCTCGCGCGATCCCGGCCAGCCCCGGCGCTACGTGCAGGACGCCATCCGCGAAGCCGGCGCGCGCGTGGCGGGGCTGCTGAACGACCCGCATGGCCACGTCTATATTTGCGGACTCAAGGGGATGGAGGACGGCGTGCTGGCCGCGTTCGGGGAAGTCTGCGCCGGCGCCGGGCTGGCCTGGCGTGAGCTGGAAACCACCATGAAGGCTGAGGGACGGCTGCATATCGAGACGTATTGATTCCGCGGGGAGCCCACTCCCCGCTCCCCGCGCCCCGCGCCCAACGCGACGCAGCCCGCAGCAGAAAAATCGCTTACAGCACAAGCGCCCCTTTCGCAGCGGGCCAAGCCGCTGAATCATGCAGATGGCGGCGGCGTTTTACTGCTTCCCTTACGAAACGAGCCGCCTATAATGTTTCTGAAGAAACAGGAGCAAGGCGATGCAACCCAGGCAAGTCCCCGAGCATCTTCCTGCCGGTAGTCCGGACCCCGGCACCACCCTCACCAAGGCGGTCATGCGCGCGGCCGGCTTCCTTGGCATCAGCCAGGCCGGCGTGGCCAATGTGCTGGGCATCAGCACCGCCTCCGTGTCGCGCATGGGTTCCGGGGGCTATGTGCTCGATGCGCACCGCAAGGAATGGGAGTTCGGCGTGCTGTTCGTCCGCCTGTTCCGCTCGCTCGACGCCATCCTCGGCCACAGTGACCAGGCCCGCCTCTGGCTGGCCAACGAAAACCTGGCGTTGGGCGGCAAGCCGCTTGACCTGATCCGCACAACCGAGGGCCTGGTACGTGTCGTTCACTATCTGGATGCCACCCGCGGTCGCATCTGAGCGCAAGCCGTTTGCGCTCACGCTCTGGCGAGCGGTAGAGGCCCAGCACGTCGTGTCGACGATGCCGCTGGTCGACAGCCTGGAGGAGCAAGCCGTGCTGGAAGCTGTGCTCGACGCCCGCAAGCCTGCGGTGCCCGCCGACGCACGCCACCTCCACTACCTGCTGTTCACGCCCTTTCGCTACCCGCCCTCGCCCTGGGGCTCGCGCTTTCGTGCCGAGCAGGATCCCGGTGTGTTCTACGGTGCGGACGACATCCGCACCGCCTGCGCCGAGCTTGGCTACTGGCGCTGGCGCTTCCTGCTGGACAGCCCGGCACTGCCGCGCATCGACGCCCGGCCCCACACCTTGTTCCAGGTCAGCGTGCGCACCGAAGGCATCGCGCTCGATGCACCGCCCTTCTCCGAGGACGCAGCGAAGTGGACCGACCCCGACCAATATGAGGCCTGCCAGGCCCTGGCCCGCACGGCGCGCGAGGCCGGCATCGGCATGATCCGCTACACCTCGGTGCGCGACCCGGAGCACGGCGCCTGTGGCGCGCTGCTGACCCCACGCGCCTTCGCCGACCCGCAGCCGCGCGCCACCACCACCTGGATGCTGACCGTACGGCAAGACCGGGTCATCTGGCAGCGCGATGACCTGCTGCTAAACGCCTGCATGCCAATGCAGTCACGGTCGAATGCAAAGCAAACCAACGCCCAATACCGGGCGTTTTTTTTTGTGCGCCGGGCGCTCGACTTCGGTGCGATGCCGCGCGCGACCCCACCCCAAACTAGCATTCCACCCCCGGCAGCCCCCATCGGCGGTGATACACTTTCGCCATTCCTCCCGGACGCCCCTCATGAAATTCTGCTCGAACTGCGGCCATGCGGTCGTGCTGCGCATCCCAGAAGGCGACACGCGCCTGCGTTCAGTGTGCGACAACTGCAGCACCATCCACTACGTCAACCCGCGCAATGTGGTCGGCACCATTCCCGTGTGGGAGGACAAGGTCCTGCTGTGCAAGCGCGCCATCGAGCCGCGCTACGGCTTCTGGACGCTGCCTGCCGGCTTCATGGAGATCGGTGAGACCACCGCGCAGGGCGCCGCGCGCGAGACGCTGGAGGAAGCCGGGGCACGGGTGCAGGTGGGCGAACTGTTCTCGATCCTGAATGTGCCGCATGTGCATCAAGTGCACATGTTCTACCTGGCAACGCTGGAGGACCTGGACATCTCGGCGGGCGAGGAGAGCCTGGAGGTGAAGCTGGTCGAGGAAGCCGATGTGCCCTGGGACGAACTGGCCTTTCCCACCGTGATCCATTCGCTGCGCTGTTTCTTTGCGGATCGCGCGGCGGGACGGCTGGCCGACGGCACCTTCCGCCTGCATAGCCTGGATATCGACAAGCCGATGCGCCCGCTGACCACCCGGGCCACGGTCGAACCCTGAACACGGGCAAGCTGCCCGCACGCCCCGCATGATCACCTGGCTGGATCCGCATGATCCGTTCCCGCCGGTCGAGCGTGCGCTCGGCCCGGGCTCCGATGCGCCCGGCTTGCTTGCAGCCAGCCGCGAGCTGTCAGCCCAGCGCCTGTTGCTGGCCTACCGGCAAGGCATCTTCCCCTGGTACGCCGAAGGCCAGCCGGTGTTGTGGTGGAGTACCGATCCCCGCATGGTGCTGCCGCCGCAGGCGCTGCGCGTTTCCAGCACCTTCCGCAAGACGCTCAAGCGCGTGCTGCGCGATCCCGACTGGGAAGTCCGCGTCGACGACGACTTCATCGCGGTGATGCAGGCCTGCGCGGAAACCCCGCGCGATGGCCAGCACGGCACCTGGATCACGGAGGACATCATTGCCGCCTATGGTGCACTGCATCGTAACGGCTTGGCCCATTGCGTGGAGACCTGGTACCAGGGCGAGCGCGCGGGCGGCTTGTACGGCGTGGCGCTCGGGCGGATGTTCTACGGCGAATCGATGTTCGCGCGGCGCACCGATGCCTCCAAGATCGCCCTGGCCGCGCTGTGCGCGTTCCTCGGCAACCACGACGTGGCGATGATAGACTGCCAGCAGGAAACCGATCACCTGGCTTCGCTCGGGGCGAGTCCCATCCCGCGCGCGGAGTTCGCGGCCCATATCCGCATCGCCACCCGCCAGCCGGATATCGTGCCGTGGGGCTTCGACAAGACCGTGCTGCAAAGATGGACGCAGACGTAAGGTGCAAGACGTAGCGCGAACGGCGTTTCCTCGCGTTGTTGTTTCATCCCTGGCCGTTGCAGACCCATGAGCAAGCTAAAGGAACTACCCCTTTCCGCGCTGCAGTTCTACGCTACGGCACCCTACGCTTGCAGCTACCTCGATGGCCGCATGGCACGCTCGCAGGTGGCCACGCCCGCCCACCTGATCAACGCCGATGTCTATTCGCGGCTGGTGCGCGCCGGCTTCCGGCGCAGCGGCATCTTCACCTACCAGCCGCGTGGTGGTGGACCAGTTCCGCCCGGACCGCAGCCAGCGCCGGGCCTGGCGCCAGCACGGCAGCCTGCAGGCGCTGGTGGCGCCGCTGACCTATGTGGAAGAGCATTATTCGCTCTACCTGCTGTACCAGTCGATGCGCCACGCCGGCGGCGGCATGGACCAGGACAGCCGCGACCAGTACGAGCAGTTCCTGCTGCAAAGCCGGGTCAACTCGCGGCTGGTTGAATTCCGCGAGCCGCCGGGCTCGCCCGAGGCCGGGCGGCTGCGCATGGTCAGCATGATCGATGTGCTCGACGACGGCCTGTCGTCGGTCTACACCTTCTACGATCCGCTGGAGGTGCACGCCAGCTACGGCACCTACAACATCCTGTGGCAGATCCAGCAGGCCCGCGAGCTCGCCCTGGCGCACCTGTACCTTGGCTACTGGATTGCCGATAGCCGCAAAATGGCCTATAAGGCGCGCTACCAGCCGCTGCAGGTGCTGACCGCAAACCAGTGGCGAGCGTTCGATGGGGCGCCGGAGTCGCCGCGGGATGCAGCCACCGCCATGGCGTCGCCCACCGCCGTGCCCGTCGTTCCGCCGCAGCCCGGCGAGCAAGCCCCGCAAAACAACCTGTAGCGGATAGCCTGCGCAGTTCGCGCCCGCCCCTGGTGGCCGTACCCGATCCGGCCCAACCGTTACAATGCCGCCTTGGTCACGACTTCCAAGCTGATTCCCTGTGCTGAACGCGCTCTACCCCCTGTTTCGCCCCGCCCTGTTCTCGATGGATGCGGAGGACGCTCACCATTTCACCCTCAACAACCTGCTCCGCGCCAAACGCATGGGGCTGGCGGGCTGCATTGGCAATACCATCGCCGATGACCCGCGCACGGTGATGGGCGTGCGCTTCCCCAACCCGGTTGGCCTGGCCGCCGGGCTCGACAAGGATGGCGCGTACATCGACGGGCTGGCCGCCTTCGGCTTCGGCTTTATCGAGGTGGGCACCGTAACGCCGCGCCCGCAGGCGGGCAACCCGCGTCCGCGCATGTTCCGCCTGCCGCAGGCCGATGCGCTGATCAACCGCATGGGCTTCAACAACGGCGGCGTGGATGCCTTTATCGCCAACGTGAATGCCTCGCGCTGGAAGGCCGAAGGCGGCGTGCTGGGCCTGAATATCGGCAAGAACGCGGATACGCCGATCGAGCGCGCGGTGGACGATTACCTCCACTGCCTGGAACGGGTCTACCCGCACGCCAGCTATGTCACCGTCAATATCTCGTCGCCGAACACCAAGAACCTGCGCCAGCTGCAGGGTGCCAGCGAGCTCGATCACCTGCTTTCCACGCTCAAGGATGCGCAGCAACGCCTGGCCGACAAGTACAAGCGCTACGTGCCTCTCGCGCTCAAGATTGCCCCGGACCTCGACGCCGACCAGATCGGCAATATCGGCGACGCGCTGGTGCGCCACCGGATCGACGGCGTGATCGCCACCAACACCACCATTGCCCGCGACGCCGTCAAGGGCCTGCCGCATGGCGAGGAAGCCGGCGGGCTGTCGGGCCGGCCGGTGTTCGAGTCGTCCACGCGGGTGGTCAGGGGCCTGCGCGCGGTGGTTGGGGACGCGGTGCCCATCGTGGGCGTGGGCGGCATCTTCAGCGGCGCCGATGCGCAAGCCAAGATCGCGGCCGGCGCGCAGCTGGTGCAGGTGTACAGCGGGCTGATCTACCGCGGCCCGGTGCTGGTCAAGGAATGCGCCGCCGCGCTGCGCGCCTGACAGCGCCGGCCCTGAGCCGGCCCCGAGCCGGATTTCGCGCCTTATCACCCTAGCCTCACAAGGATAGCCATGGAAACCACCCGTCTTGGGCGCAGCGACCTGCAGGTCTCGCGCATCTGCCTCGGCACCATGACCTTCGGCGAGCAGAACACCGAAGCCGAAGGCCATAGCCAGCTCGACTACGCGGTGTCGCGCGGCATCAACTTCATCGATACCGCCGAGATGTATCCGGTCAAGCCTCGCGCCGAGACCTATGGCAGCACCGAACGCATCGTCGGCACCTGGCTCAAGCGCCAGCAGCGCGAGCGCATCGTGCTGGCCACCAAGGTAGCCGGCCCGGCGCGCATGCCGTGGATCCGCAATGGCGGCGACCTGACCCCGGACAGCATCCGCGCGGCGGTGGACGCCTCGCTGGCCCGCCTGCAGACCGACTACATCGACCTGTACCAGATCCACTGGCCCGCTCGCAACGCGCCCATTTTCGGGCAAAAGCAGTTCGATCCGGCCAATGAGCGCGAGTGCGCCTCGATCCAGGCGCAGCTCGAAGCCATGGGCGAACTGGTGCGCGCGGGCAAGATCCGCTATGTCGGCGTCTCGAATGAAACGCCGTGGGGCGTGGCCGAGTTCGTCAAGCAGGCTGAGCTGCACGGCCTGCCGCGCATCGCCACTGTCCAGAACCCGTACAACCTGCTGAACCGCAGCTTCGAGCAGGGCCTGGACGAGGCGTGCTTCCGTACCGACGTGAGCCTGCTGGTGTACAGCCCGCTGGCCTTTGGCCAGCTCACCGGCAAGTACCTCGGCGGCGATCTCGCCCACCCGGTGTTCGACGCGCACGCCAAGGGCCGCCTGACGCGCTTCCCGCCCGACTGGAGCCCGCGCTACCTGCGCCCGGAAAGCCTGGCCGCGGCCGCCCGCTATGTGACGCTGGCACGCGAACATGGCCTCTCGCCGGCAACGCTGGCGCTGGCCTGGAGCTACTCGCGCTGGTTCGCGGCGAGCACCATCGTCGGCGCCACATCGCTGGAACAACTGCGCGAGAACATCGATGCCTGGCAAACGCCGCTGCCCGAAGCGGTGACTGCGGCCATTGCCCGCATCCACGCCGAAATCCACAATCCGGCGCAGTAACGTTTCCGCGTTCAAGGCACCCGCGACGGTGCGCCACCCGGAGCCGCCCATGGCGTGCTCCGGGCTTGCCGTTTTCCCCCACCGACCAGCGGGAACGGGGCAAAACAAGGCAAAAATCGCCTCGAAAATGGTATCCTCGCAGGCTTATCGCCGTCGTATCCGCTGTACAAGAGCGTCCTCCAGCCTGCCGCCTGGCGTATCGCCCACACAACGGACCGGCCGGCCGGCGCAGCGCGCCGCCGGGCAGGACGGCGGACCAGTTCTTATCGAGAACGAAACGCGGCTCATCACCCAGAACCCATATCCGGGGGAGATTAAAAACTATGAAGTGTCTCAAGACATCGACCAAGACCATCCTGGGCAGCGCCGTCGCCCTCGCGCTGCTGTATGGTGGCGCCGTGCAGGCCCAGACCGTCAAGGTGCTCTCGATCGTCGACCATCCCGCGCTGGACGCCATCCGCGATGGCGTGCGCGACGAGCTGAAGACCGCCGGCTTTGACGCCGACAAGAGCCTGAAGTGGGAATACCAGAGCGCGCAGGGCAATACGGGCACCGCCGCTCAGATCGCCCGCAAGTTCGTCGGCGACCAGCCCAATGTGATCGTCGCCATCGCCACGCCGTCGGCGCAGGCCGTGGTAGCGGCCACCAAGTCGGTGCCGGTGGTGTACTCCGGCGTGACCGATCCGGTCGCCGCCCAGCTGGTCAAGACCTGGAGTGCAACCGGCACCAATGTGACCGGCGTCTCGGACAAGCTGCCGCTGGACCGCCAGGTTGCCCTGATCAAGCGCGTCGTGCCCAAGGCCAAGACCGTCGGCATGGTCTACAACCCGGGTGAAGCCAACTCGGTGGTGGTGGTCAAGGAACTGAAGGCGCTGCTGGCCAAGGAAGGCATGACGCTGAAAGAGGCCGCCGCCCCCCGCACGGTCGACATCGGCGCCGCCGCCAAGAGCCTGATCGGCAAGGTCGACGTGATCTACACCAACACCGACAACAACGTGGTGTCGGCGTACGAAGCGCTGGTCAAGGTGGCCAACGAGTCGAAGATCCCGCTGGTGGCTTCCGATACCGACAGCGTGAAGCGCGGCGCCATCGCGGCACTGGGCATCAACTACGGCGACCTCGGCCACCAGACCGGCAAGGTGGTGGTCCGCATCCTGAAGGGCGAAAAGCCCGGCGCGATCGCCTCCGAGACCAGCGACAAGCTGGAGCTGTTCGTGAACACCAGCGCGGCCGAGAAGCAAGGCGTGACGCTCTCGCCGGAGCTGGTCAAGGAAGCGAAGACTGTCATCAAGTAATCACGGCACGCTGATCCTGCGCGTTCGCGCGCAGGTGGCTCTATCCGGGCCCGCCCCCCGGAAACGCCTGCGCCGCGCCGCCCTACCCGGGCAGCACGCCAGGCGTTTTCCGATTCGGCCTCCCGTGCCGGACACAAGCAACTGGATTTCCCCCATGTCCCTCTTTTCCCTGCTGGGCGCCCTGGAGATCGGCCTGATCTTCAGCCTCGTCGCCCTGGGGGTGCTGATCTCCTTCCGCATCCTCAACTTTCCCGACCTGACCGTTGACGGCAGCTTCCCCCTGGGCGGCGCCGTGGCAGCCACGCTCATCGCCTCGGGCCAGGATCCGTTTCTCGCCACCGGGCTGGCGATCGTTGCGGGCGCCTTTGCCGGCTTTGTGACGGGCTGGCTCAATGTGCGCCTCAAGATCATGGACCTGCTGGCCAGTATCCTGATGATGATCGCGCTGTACTCGATCAACCTGCGCGTCATGGGCAAGCCCAACGTGCCGCTGATCACCGAATCCACCATCTTCACCATCCTGCAGCCCGACTGGCTGCCCGACTACATGCTGCGCCCCGCGCTGCTGCTGATCGTGGTGGTGGTGGCCAAGCTCGGCCTGGACTGGTTCTTCTCCTCGCAGCTCGGCCTGGCCATGCGCGCCACCGGCGCCAACCCGCGCATGGCGCGCTCCCAGGGCATCGCCACCGGCCGCGCCACGCTGGCCGGCATGGCACTGTCCAACGGCCTGGTCGCTCTCGCGGGCGCATTGTTCGCGCAGACCCAGGGCGGCTCCGATATCTCCATGGGCATCGGCACCATCGTGATCGGCCTGGCCGCGGTGATCATCGGCGAGAGCATCCTGCCGGCGCGCCGGCTGGTGTACACCACGCTGGCCGTGGTGCTGGGCGCCATCCTCTACCGCTTCTTCATTGCGCTGGCCCTGAACAGCGAGTTCATCGGCCTCAAGGCACAAGACCTGAACCTGGTCACCGCCGTACTGGTGACAGGTGCCCTGGTGCTGCCCGGGACCCGCAAGAAGCTGTTCGGCCGCAAGAACGGAGGTGCCTGAGATGCTGCGCGCACAAGACCTGAAACTCACCTTCAATCCCGGCACCCCGATCGAGACGCGCGCGCTGCGCGGCCTCAGCCTGGATATCCCGACGGGCCAGTTCGTTGCCGTGATCGGCTCCAACGGCGCCGGTAAATCCACCTTCCTCAATGCCATCAGCGGCGACCAGATGGTGGACACCGGGCGCATCACGATCGATGACGTCGACGTGACGCGCAAGCCGGCCTGGGACCGCGCCCCGCTGGTGGCGCGCGTGTTCCAGGACCCGATGGCGGGCACCTGCGAGGCGCTCACCATCGAGGAAAACATGGCGCTGGCCATGGCGCGCGGCAGCCGCCGCGGCTTTCGCGCGGCGCTGAACAAGCCCTCGCGCGAGCTGTTCCGCGACAAGCTACGCCTGCTGAACCTCGGCCTGGAAAATCGCCTGACCGACCGCATCGGCCTGCTCTCGGGCGGCCAGCGCCAGGCGGTGAGCCTGCTGATGGCCTCGCTGCAGCCCTCGCGCATCCTGCTGCTCGACGAGCACACCGCCGCGCTGGACCCGAAGACCGCCGCCTTCGTGCTGGAACTGACCGCCAAGATCGTGGAGGATGCCAAGCTCACCACGATGATGGTCACGCACAGCATGCGCCAGGCACTGGACTACGGGCAACGTACGGTGATGCTGCATCAGGGCCAGGTGGTGCTGGACGTGTCGGGCGACCAGCGCGCCGGGCTGGACGTGCCGGATTTGCTGCGCATGTTCGAGCAGACGCGGCATGAGCAGCTGGATGATGATGCCCTGCTGCTGGGCTGAGCCTCGCGCTTCGCTCGCTTAGCCACGCACCATGCAAAAGGCCCCCGCTCGGCGGGGGCCTTTTGCATTCGGCAAGGCGTGTGGCTGATCAAGCAGTGGCCGCCTTGTCCAGCCAGCGCTTGAGCTGGTCAGTGACGGCTGTGCTCGAGAACGAGCAGCTATCCTGCGCAAAGACCGCCGACATCTCCAGCCGGCGCAGCAACTCTTCCATTGCTTGCCCGAACATCGGAGGCAGCACCAGGCCCGGGGCGGCCTCGCGCCAGCTGCGCACCAGGCCATCGGCGGCAAGCTTGCCGCCGAGATGTTGATCGAGTGCGGTGCGCATGCTTGCCAGCGCCGGCGCATTGCTTGTCGTCGTAGCCATCAACGGGCCCTCCTTTCCTTGTAAAGTTCGCGGAACGTGCGTCCGCTCGGTGCCGGCAGGTCGCGGGTCTCGGTCCAGCCGCGGCCAGCCATCGGCAAGCTGGCAATCAGCTTGCTGCTGCCGCCATGCGCGAGAGCAAGCGCGCGCCGATGCGGGTGCGAAGGCGTAGAGCCCCGGGCGGCGCGCCACGTAGCCCCACACTTGCAGCCCGAGCCGCTCCTGCCAGGGACGCAGGCCGCGCTCCATTTGCTTCTCGCGCAGCTTGCGCAGCAGGTCCGACAGCGGAATCGACGCCGGGCACACGCGGTTGCACTCGCCGCACAGCGTGGCCGCCTGCGGCAGGTCCAGTGCGTTGGCGATGCCGACATAGCTCGGCGTCAGCACGCTGCCCATGGGGCCCGGGTAGACCCAGCCGTAGGCATGGCCGCCGATCTTCTGGTACACCGGGCAGTGGTTCATGCAGGCGCCGCAGCGGATGCAGCGCAGCATGTCCTGGAAATCGCCGCCGATCAGGCCGCTGCGCCCGCCGTCGACCAGCACGAAATACATATGCTCGGGGCCGTCGCGCTCGCCCTGCGCGCGCGGGCCGGTCAGCAGCGAGAAATAATTCGAGATGGCCTGGCCGGTGGCCGAGCGCGGCAGCAGCCGCATCACGGTGGCCAGGTCCTCCAGCGTCGGCAGCACCTTCTCGATGCCGGTCACGGCCACGTGCACGCGCGGCATCACCGTGCACATGCCTTCGTTGCCTTCATTGGTCACCACCGCGACCGAACCAGTCTCGGCAATGATGAAGTTGCCACCGGTCACGCCCATGTCGGCGGACAGGAATTCCGGGCGCAGGACTTCGCGCGCCTCGCGTGTCATCTCGGAAATATCGGTCAGGCGCGGTTTGTGGTGCACCTTGGCGAAGAGATCGGCGATCTCTTCCTTGTCCTTGTGCACGACCGGGGCAATGATGTGCGACGGCGGCTCGGCATCGTTGATCTGCAGGATGTACTCACCCAGATCCGTCTCGATGCTCTGCACGCCCATCTCGCCCAGCACTTGGTTCAGGCGCATTTCTTCGGTCACCATCGACTTGCTCTTGATGACCTTCTTCACGCCGTGCTTCTGCGCGATCTGCGCCACCAGCCGCGCGGCGTCGGCCGTGGTCTCGGCAACAGCACGGTGGCGCCGCGGCGCGTGGCGTTTTCCTCGAAGGTAGCGAGCCAGACATCGAGGTTCTGCAGCGCACGGTCGCGGCGCTCCTTGAGGGCCTCGCGGGTGGCATCGAAATCGATATCGCGGATGGCATCGGCGCGCGCCGTGACGAACTTGGTGGAGAGCTTCTTGAGGTTCTGCTGCAGGCGCTGGTCGGCCAGCTTCTGGCCCGCGCGCGCCTTGAATTCCATGCTGCGAACTTGCATAGCGGGGATCTCGCTAAGGTTTGTTTTTATCTCGCGGGCTCAGGCGTCGCCTGCCAATACCTGGGCGATATGCAGCACCTGCGTGCGCGTGTCGCCGGTCCTGCGCAGGCGCCCTTCGATATTGAGCATGCAGCCGAGATCGCCGAGCACCACGGCATCGGCGCCGCTGGCCTTGATGTTGACGCACTTCTCGTCGACGATGGCCGTGGAGATATTGCCGTACTTGACCGAGAAGGTGCCGCCGAATCCGCAGCAGGCCTCGCAGTCCTTCATCTCGCTCAACTGCACGCCGGGCAATTGCGCCAGGAGGGCGCGCGGCTGGCTCTTGACGCCCAGCTCACGCAAGCCAGAGCAGGAATCATGGTAGGTGATGCGGCCCGCGAACTTTGAGTCGAACTCGCCCAGCTTGGCCACGTTGACCAGGAAATCGGTCAGCTCGAACACCCGCGAGCGCAGCCCTTCATAACGGCCATTCAATTCGGGATCGTCGCCGAGCAGATCGGCATAGTGATGCAGCACCATGCCGCCGCAGGATCCGGACGGAATCACCACGTAGTCGAACATCTCGAATTCGCGCAGGAATTTCTCCGCCAGGTCGCGCGATGCCGTGCGCTCGCCCGAGTTGTAGGCAGGTTGGCCGCAACAGGTCTGGGCTTCAGGCACCATCACCTCAAAGCCAGCCTTCTCCAGCAACTTGAGCACCGAGAAGCCGATTTCCGGACGCATGAGGTCCACCAGGCAGGTGGCGAACAGACCAACTCGCATTGTTTCCCTTTTCCAGACCCCGAAACCCCGCAATTATGCGCCCTCGCGCACCAGCCAGCATACAAAAGCGTGCACGGCCGGGGGGAATTCGCCGCATTTCTGCATGCCTTTTCCGACACATCCGTCGTCGGCGAATTCCGAAGATTCTTTCGGTAATGCCATTTCACCTATTGAAATTTTCACAATGCGAGATAGAATCAGGCAACCGCTTAATTTGCCGCACGGCAACATTTCCCCATGGCAGAAGCAGACAAAGCCCCAGGCAAGACGTCCATCCAGGTCATCGAACGCATGATGACCCTGCTGGATGCGCTCGCCCAGCATGCTGATCCGGTCAGCCTCAAGGAACTGTCGCTGACCACCGGGCTGCACCCGTCCACCGCGCACCGCATCCTCAACGACATGGTGGCCTGCCGCTTTGTCGACCGCTCCGATCCGGGCAGCTACCGCCTTGGCATGCGGCTGCTGGAACTCGGCAACCTGGTCAAGGCCCGGCTGTCGGTGCGCGACGCGGCGCTGGCACCGATGCGGGCCCTGCACCGCGTGACGGGCCAGACGGTGAACCTGTCAGTGCGGCAAGGCGACGAGATCGTCTACATCGAGCGCGCCTATAGCGAGCGCTCCGGCATGCAGGTGGTGCGCGCCATTGGCGGCCGCGCGCCGCTGCACCTGACCTCGGTAGGCAAGCTGTTCCTGGCCGCCGATGAAGTCGCGCGGGTGCGCAACTACGCCACCCGCACCGGGCTGGCCGGCCACACCCGCACCTCGATCACGGACCTGATCAAGCTCGAGCGCGAGCTCAACTGGGTGCGCACCAACGGCTATGCGCGCGACAACGAAGAGCTGGAGCTTGGCGTGCGTTGCATCGCCGCCGGCATCTACGATGACTCGCGCCGTCTGGTGGCCGGGCTCTCGCTCTCGGCCCCCGCCGACCGCCTGCAGGACAGTTGGCTGCAGAACCTCAAGGAAACCGCACTGCAGATCTCGCGCGGCATGGGCTACGCGACCGACGTCGCGGCCTGAACGCAGCGACGTTGACGGCGGGCGGGCCCGGCGCCCTTCCCGCCGAGTCTTCAGGCACGCCTCGCCTGCCTTTTCCTGCCTTTCCCTCCCAGCGCTCAATTTCGAATGAATGGTTTGTACCAAGGGTTTACGCTTAGTTTTCAGATAACCTGAATAGCTATATCCTGCTGGGCATGCGGACCAAAGCCATTACCCTCACCGAACAGGTGACCCAGCAACTTCGCGCCGAAATCGCCGGCGGCACCTATCCTGTTGGCGCCCGGCTGCCAACCGGCAAGCAGCTTGCCGAGCAATACGGTGTCAGCCCCGCTGTCATCCGCGAGGTGACCGAGCACCTGCGCTCCCAGGGACTGGTCGAAAGCCGCCAGGGCGTGGGCAGCACGGTCCGCTCGCGCGTGGGCAATGCCGGCTTCCAGCTGCCGCAGGAAATCGGCATCGATCGCGACGAACTCGCGAGCATCTACGAGCTGCGGCTCGATCTGGAGAGCGCCGCCGCCGCGCTGGCGGCGCTGCGGCGCACCGCGCAGGATGTCGCCGGCATGCAGACGCTGCTAGAGCGGCTCGCGGCGCAATTGCACGACCCGCACCGCAGCGTGGAGGCGGACACCGCCTTCCATGTGGCGATCGCCACCGCCACCCACAACAAGTACTACGCGCAGCTCCTGCAATACATGAACCTGCAACTGCACCACGCCGTGCATGTGGCGCGGCTCAATACCCGCCAGCAGGATGGCCTGTCAGAGCAGGTCCACCAGGAGCACCTGGCCATCTTCCACGCCATCCGCGCCGGCGACCCCGAACAAGCGCGCAACGCGGCGGTGACCCACCTGCGCGGTGCCGCGGCGCGCCTTGGCCTGCGGCTGGCCGCGCGCGGCGAGCCCCTCGCGAGCGGCCAGGACCCCTCTCATTCCGCGGCCTGAAGCCGCATTGCCTCTCCGGATAGAACCACCATGCAAAACTCCGCTTTCCTGCCCCGCCTGATCGAAGCGCTAGGCCCCGACGTGGTCGCCACCGAACCCGACCAGGTTGCGCCGTGGCTTGCCGACTGGCGCGGCCTTTATCGTGGCAATGCGCAGGCCGTGGTGCGCCCACGCTCGGTCGATGAAGTGGCGCGTTGCCTGGCCCTGTGCCAGCAGGCCGCGGTCCCGGTGGTGCCGCGTGGCGGCAACACCGGCCTGTGTGGCGGCGCTGCGCCCGACAGCAGCCCCGCCAACGTGGTGCTGAGCATGGACCGCATGAACGCGATCCGCTCGATCGATACCATCGCCAACACGCTCGTCGCCGAAGCGGGCTGCATCCTGGGCAACCTGCGGCGCGCCGCGCAGGAGGCGCATCGCCTGTTGCCGCTCAGCCTGGCAGCCGAGGACTCCTGCCAGATCGGCGGCAATCTCGCGACCAACGCGGGTGGGGTCAATGTGGTGCGCTACGGCATGACCCGCGAGCTGGTGCTAGGTGTGGAAGCCGTGCTGCCCAACGGCGAGATCTTTCACGGCCTGCGCGCCTTGCGCAAGGACAACACCGGCTATGACCTCAAGCAGCTGCTGATCGGCTCCGAAGGCACGCTAGGCGTCATCACCGCGGCCGCGCTGCGCCTGTTTCCGCGCACCGACGCGCGCTCGGTGGTGCTGGCGGCAGTGGCCTCCCCGCTGCAGGCGCTGGAGCTCTTCGAGCTGCTGTTCGCGCAGTGCGGCGCGCGCCTGCAAGCCTTCGAGTTCTTTACCGGCGATTGCGTCGACCTCGTGCTCCGGCACGCGGAAGGGGTGCAGGAGCCCTTCGACCAGCGCTATCCCGCCTACGTGTTGGTGGAACTTGCCGACACCACCGACGAAGCCGCCCTCAACGTCCTGCTGGAGCGCGTGATCGGCGAGGCGCTGGAGCGCGAGCTGTGCCTGGACGCCGCCGTCTCTGCCTCGCTGTCGCAACTGCAGAGCCTGTGGAAGCTGCGCGAGGAAATCTCCGAGGCGCAGCGCGCCGACGGGCCGCACCTGAAGCACGATGTCTCGCTGCCGATCGAGCAGATCCCGGCCTTCATGGCGTCGATGCAGACGCGCCTCAAGGCCATCAGCCCCAGCATCCGCCCGTTCATCTTCGGGCACTTCGGCGACGGCAACCTGCACTACAACCTGTCGCGCCCCGCGGGTGCGCAACGCGACTGGACCGCGCAGCATGGCAAGGCGCTGACGGCCGAAGTACTGGACGAGGTCGCGCGCTACGGCGGCAGCATCAGCGCCGAGCATGGCATCGGCCAGCTCAAGCGCGACGATTTCCTGCGCCTGAAGGATCCGCTTGAGCTGCGCATGATGCAGGGTATCAAGCAGTTGCTGGATCCGGCCGGCATCATGAATCCGGGCAAGCTGCTCTAAGCGCGCCACCGCCGCCACAAAGAAAAACGCGCCGGCGACGGCGCGTTTTTTTTGACGTCAAGCCGGCCTGGCCCGGTCTGCACGTGCTCCAGCCAGTCCTTGACGCGGTTGGCATCGGCGAAGCGGGACAGCTTGCCAACGGAATCCAGGAACACCATCACCACATTGCGGCCATTCACGCGTGCCTGCATCACCAGGCACTGGCCAGCCTCGGAGATAAAGCCTGTTTTCTGCAGGCCGATCTCCCAGTTGCCGCCACGAACCAGGCGGTTGGTGCTGACGTAGTGCTGCGTGCGGCCCAGTACATTGACCTCATGCTCGGTCTGCGTCGAAAACTCGCGGATGGTGGGGTTGCGGTACGCCGCGTTGACCATGCGCACAAGGTCCATCGCGCTCGAGACATTGCTGCTCGACAAGCCGTTCGAATCGACGAAGTGGCTGTCGTTCATGCCGAGCTCGCGCGCCTTGCGGTTCATGGCCTGCACAAAGGCCGGCAGGCCGCCCTGGTAGCTGCGGCCCAGCACCGATGCCGCGCGATTTTCCGAGGACATCAGTGCCAGCAGGAGCGCCTCCTGGCGGGTGAGCTGCGCGCCAAAGCGCAGGCGCGAACTGCTGTGCTTCTCGTTGTCGCGGTCTTCCTCGTTGATGGTGAGCACCTCATCCATCGGCTGGCGCGCGTCCATCACAACCAGGGCGGTCATCAGCTTGGTGATCGAGGCGATCGGCAGGACCGCGGCAGCGTTCTTCTGGAACAGCACTTCGTTGGAGTTCTGATCCATCACCAGCGCCACGCTGGAGCGCAGCGCGAGCGCGTCTTCGGTGCTGCGCAGGCCGAGTGCCTCGCCCAGCGACGGTTTCGCGGGGATGAACGCCGCGCGAACTGGTGCCGCCTGGCGCTGCGCCACCACGGTGCGCTTACCGTTTTTCAGTACCACGACCTTGCGCGTAGTGGCGCGCTCAGCCTTGCCGCTCGTCGCGGCCTGCTTGGATTTTGCGGATTTAGAGGAAGAACTTGCCGACTTTTTCTCGGACTTGGTGACTTTCTGGTTTTTGCGGTGTCCGACGTATTCGTCGCGGCATCGGCCACAGGGGCGGCCAGCATGGAAACGGTCAACAGCACAGAGGCCGCAACCGAAGTAAGAGGGGTAGAGCCGAAGAATCGCAAAAATAGGGAGGAATCAGACCGGAACATGATTCATTCAGCGCGCAACTAGGATTGCGCCAGTTTAGGAAAAAAAGAAATTGTTAGCAAGATTAAAGACTTACGAAGCCTCTTTAAAGTTCGATTTGCAAACAATTCCACATTACGAAAAATATGGGGCACACATCACATGACACGTGCATTAAGACCGACGTCGACTGTGGTAATTCCACACCGTTTCATCTTTCTCACTCACCCACCAGGATGCCCCGGGCCAACTAACAGTGGGCAGCGGGCAGCACAAAGTGCGCCTTCGCCGCCGACACGCTCTCAAGATAAGAAACGCGCGAACCCGCTTACCGGTTCACGCTCGGTACTAAGGGTATTCTCTATGGCGGCGGGGTCGGCATGGCCCAGGGCCATGCCGCACACCACCATTTCATCCGCCGGCAGCCGCAAGTGATTGCCGATGACCGCGTGGAACTGGGTGAACGCCGCCTGCGGACAGGTATCCAGCCCGCGCGCCCGCGCCGCCACCATGATGCTTTGCAGGAACATGCCGTAGTCGAGCCAGCTGCCCTGCTCCAGGATGCGGTCGATGGTGAAGATCATGCCCACCGGGGCGCCAAAGAACGTGAAGTTGCGCGAGTGCTGCGCATGCATGCGCGCCTTGTCCTCGCGGCTGATCTGCAGCAGGCTGTACAGGTCCCAGCCCACCTTGCGGCGCCGG
Organism: Cupriavidus basilensis OR16; assembly: GCF_000243095.1. Lineage (GTDB taxonomy): Bacteria > Pseudomonadota > Gammaproteobacteria > Burkholderiales > Burkholderiaceae > Cupriavidus > Cupriavidus basilensis_D. The sequence goes on from NZ_AHJE01000001.1 coordinate 99,904, forward strand.
TCGATATACGGCGTCACCCACTCGCGCGGATAGTAGGGATACTCCTCGCGATATTTGCTGTCGCGCTGCGGATCGTCATACGCGGCCAGCACGTCGGTGGACAGCCTCACCTTGGCATCGCCGGTCAGCACATAGACCCGCCATGGCTGGGCGTTGGTGCCCGACGGGGCCCGGCTGGCCACGGCCAGGATCTCGTTGACCACGTCGCGCGGCACCGGCGTATCGAGAAACGCACGCACCGAGCGGCGCGTGATGATGGCCTGGTCGACCTGGGCGGTATCCCGCTTCTGCTGCGAATCCATGGTTCTCAACTCCTTTGCGCAGGCTGGCTCATGCGGTGGCGTCCGCCGGCTCGCACACCAGGGCCTGCAGTGCATCGCGCAGCGCGGGCGGCAGCGGCACCGGGCGGCGCGTGGCGCGATCCACGTAGACATGGACAAAATGGCCCTGCGCCGCGGCCACGTCTTCGTCGTTGCGGAACAGGCCCACTTCGTAGCGCACGCTCGAATTGCCCAGCCGCGCCACGCGCATCCCGGCCACCACCGTATCGGGAAAGCTCAGCGCAGCGAAATAATTGCATTGCGTCTCGATCACCAGCCCAATGGTGTCGCCGGACGCGATATCCAGCACGCCCTCCCGGATCAGGTAGGTGTTCACCACGGTATCGAAATAACTGTAGTAGATGACGTTGTTGATGTGGCCATAGACGTCGTTATCCATCCAGCGCGTGGTGATGGGCTGGAAATGACGATAGGCGCTGCGGGTATCTGCGGTCGGTTTCATCGAAAAGCGCGAAAAGAGGACATTAGCGGCGGATCACCAGCGCGACGCCACCGGCGGCCAGGGCCATGCCAAGCGCGGCCAGCGGCGGGAAGCTCTCGCCGAACAGCAGCCACGCCATGGCGGCGGTGGTCGGCGGGGTGAGGTACATGAGGCTGGATACCTTGGTGGCCGCGCCTTGCCGGATCAAAAGGAACAGCAGCGAGATGGCCCCGATGGACAGCGCGACCACCGACCAGGCGAGCGCGCCGAACATCTCGGCATTCCACTCGACATGGCGGGTCTCGGTCAGGAACATGAACGGCAGGCAGGCCAGTGCGGCCGCGGCGAACTGGATCACCGAGCCCATGCGCAGGTCGAACATCGGGCAATAGCGTTTCTGGTACAGGGTGCCAAAGGTGATCGAGAACAAGGCGCCCAGCGCCAGCAGCAGGCTTGGCGCGGACAGCCCGCTGGCCGACAGCTTGTTCGCCACCACCAGGCCCACGCCAAGGATGCCGAGCAGCAACCCCAGCCACTGGCGCCGCCCGATGGTCTCGCCCATGCGAGAGGCCGCCAGCGCGGTCAGGATGGGCTGCATGCCGACAATCAGGGCGGAGACGCCTGCCGGCATGCCCAGCTTGACCGCGGCCCACACGCCGCCCAGGTAACCCGCCTGCAGGAACAGCCCTGCCAGCGCGATATGCCCGATCGTGCGCCAGTCGGTCTTGCCGGCGCGCCGCGGCGGCGGGACGCGCGCGATCAGCACAAACGGCACCATCAGCACCAGCACGCCGACAAAACGCAGGAACAGGAAGGTCATCGGCTCCGCGTGCGGCATGCCGTACTTGGCAACGATGAATCCGGTGCTCCAGATCACGACGAACAGCCACGGCATGCCGGCCATCCACAAGTTGCCGCGTGCCACGTGGGCCTGGCTGGTTGCACTCATTGTTGTGCCGCCTCCGTATCGCCGGCGGGCAGGATTGCCCCTGCGGCGGCTCCCGTGTCGCGCCGGGCATAGCGTTCGTGATATTGCGCGGCGAGCGCGATGGTTTGCGCATGCACCGCGACGGTGTTCTCGATCTGGTTGCCATAGCCGCCCGCCATGGCCACGGCAATGGGCAGGCCACGCGCCAGGGCCGCGTCGAACACCAGGCAGTCGCGCCGGGCCAATCCGGCCAGCGTGAGTTTCAGGCGCCCAAGCCGGTCGCCCTCATGCGGATCGGCTCCGGCCAGATAAATGATCAGGTCGGGCGAGAAACGCGCGAACAGCATATCGAGTGCGCCCTGCAGCGCCTGGGCGTAAGCGTCGTCGTCGCAACCATCAGGCAGGCCCACGTCGAGATCGCTGGCTTCCTTGCGGAACGGATAGTTTTTCTCGCCATGCAGGGACAGCGTGAAGACGAACGGGTCGTCACGCAGGATGGAGGCGGTGCCATTGCCCTGGTGCACGTCGAGATCGACCACGGCCACGCGCTCCACCCGGCCGTCGCGGCGCAGTTGGCGGGCGGCGACGGCCGCGTCGTTGAAGACGCAGAAACCACCGCCCTTGTCGGCATAGGCGTGATGCGTGCCGCCCGCCAGGTTGACCGATATGCCCTCGCGCAACGCGATGCGGCAGGCCTCGATGGTGGCGCCCGCGGACCGCCGCGACCGCTCGACCATGGCGTCCGACCACGGAAAGCCGATCTCGCGCTGGCGCGACGGGTCCAGTTCACCCCGGGAGACGCTGGCGACATACTCGGGCGTGTGCGCCAGCAGCAAGGCATCGTCCCCGGCCCGCGGCGCCTCGACCAGGCTCAGCCCGGGCACGTCGCGCTCGACCGCCGTCCTCAGCATGCTGTACTTGCGCATCGGGAAGCGGTGGCCCTCGGGCAGGGGCAGGACAAAATGATCGGCGTAAAAAGCAAGCATGAGGACAGACGTAGGCGGGCGGTCTCGGCAACCAGGCCACGATGCATCGGCCGGTGGGTTGCGCCCTTGGGCAGCAGCGATTTGGGCAGCGGCAATTCGGGCAGACCGCGATGGTAGCACTGTGCCGGCGCCGCGGTGCGCCGCCCCGACCTGCCCCCCCTGTGCGTGGAACGTGCCTGCCGTGGCGAGCTTGCCGACGCTACGCAGGCAGAATGTGACACCACATCGACTTCAACAACAGTTATTTGTGCAATGCACAAGAAGACCTTGACACCGTTTTTCTTTTCCCTACAATTGGAATTGTTGCGGCGCACCATCCAGTTTGCAGGGCAAGCGGAGCGCGCCGATAACCCCCAAACGCCTGGGGCTGGCTGACGAGAGAACTGCATTAACCGTTACTTCGTCATGGCTTTGACATCTGGGCGGCCTAATTTTGCATGACCTTGAACTTCATTATTGGAGACCAGCATGAGCTTCACCCCGGAACAAGTCGCTGCAGCACAAAAAGCCAACCTCGAAACCCTGTTTGGCCTGACCACCAAAGCCTTCGAAGGCATTGAAAAGCTGGTCGAGCTGAACCTGCAAGTCGTCAAGGCCACGTTCGCTGAAAACGTGGACAACGCCAAGAAGGCCCTCTCGGCCAAGGACGCCCAGGAATTCCTGGCCCTCCAGACCTCGCTGGTCCAGCCGGTTGCCGAAAAGGCCCTGGCCTATAGCCGCCACGTGTACGAAATCGCCTCGGAAACCCAGGCTGAATTCACCAAGGTTGCCGAAGCCCAACTGGCCGAAAACTCGAAGAAGGTGCAAACCCTGGTCGAGAACCTCGCCAAGAACGCCCCGGCCGGCTCCGAGTCGACCGTTGCCATCGTGAAGTCCGCGATCAGCGCCGCCAACAACGCTTACGAGTCGGTCCAGAAGGCCACCAAGCAAGCCGTTGAAATCGCTGAAACCAACTTCCAGGCAGCCGCCAGCGCCGCCACCAAGGCCGCACAGCAAGCCAGCGCCACGGCTCGCACCGCGACCAAGAAGACCACCACTGCCGCCTAATCCGCGACGGCAGGAAACGGACCGGCTTCGGCCGGTTCGTTGGCAAAGCGCGACTGGCATGGCCAGCGCATTTTGCCAACGAAGGCAGCACGGAAGGCCACCCCGCCGCCCTGCCCTCCTACTGTGTCTCCTCGGTATCTGGTTTCCATGTATTCCAATATCGATTCATTCCCGGCCATGCGCCGGGATTTTTTTGCCTGCCGAACCTGGGAACACAGAACTCGGGCGCCCCCGCCTTCTGCAAGCCCGCCTTGGTCGGCTCAGCCGCAAGCGTATGCTAAAAAATCCTGGCAGTTAATTGCAAACCAAGACGTAAAAAGGCCCGCCGTGCAGCGGGCCTCAACGATGTCGCTAGCGTGTATCGCTTAACGCTTGCGCGGCGGCGGCACATCCGTGCAGACGCCCTCGTAGATCTCTGCAGCCATGCCGATGGATTCGCCCAGCGTCGGGTGCGGGTGGATGGTCTTGCCGATATCCACCGCGTCGGCGCCCATCTCGACTGCCAGGCAGACTTCGCTGATCAGGTCGCCTGCATGCATGCCGACGATGCCGCCACCGATGATCCGGTGGGTTTCCTCATCGAAGATGAGCTTGGTGAAGCCTTCGTCGCGGCCATTGGCGATGGCACGGCCGGAGGCCGCCCACGGGAACACGCTCTTGCTGTACTTGATCCCTTGCGCCTTGCATTGCTCTTCGGTCACGCCGGCCCAGGCCACTTCCGGATCGGTGTAGGCCACCGACGGGATCTGCTTGACGTCAAAGTAGGCCTTCTCACCGTGCGCGGCTTCTGCTGCGACGTGCGCTTCATGCACAGCCTTGTGGGCCAGCATGGGCTGGCCGACGATGTCGCCGATGGCGAAGATGTGCGGCACATTGGTACGCATCTGCTTGTCAACGTCGATAAAACCGCGATCCGTCACCGCCACGCCCGCCTTCTCCGCACCGATGCGCTTGCCGTTGGGCACGCGGCCCACCGACACCAGCACCAGGTCGTAGCGCTGCGGCTCGGCTGGCGCCTGCTCGCCTTCGAACTTGACGTAGATGCCGTCCGGCTTCGCTTCCACGCCAACCGTCTTGGTCTTGAGCATGACCTTGTCGAAGCGCTTCTTGTTCATCTTGTCCCAGACCTTGACCAGGTCGCGGTCGGCGCCCTGCATCAGGCCATCGAGCATTTCCACCACGTCGATGTTGGCGCCCAGCGTGCTGTACACCGTGGCCATTTCCAGCCCGATGATGCCACCGCCGATGACCAGCATCTTGTTGGGCACTTCCGGCAGTTCCAGCGCACCGGTGGAGTCGACGATGCGCGGGTCCTCGGGGATGAACGGCAGCTTGACCGCCTGGCTGCCGGCGGCGATCACGGCCTTCTCGAAGCGGATCACCGTCTTCTTGCCCGTCGTCGCTTTAGCGTCGCCTTCGGTCTCCTGCACCTCGAGGTGATGCGGGTCGAGGAAGGTGCCGATACCGCGCACGACCTGTACCTTGCGGGCCTTGGCCATGCCGGTCAGGCCGCCGGTCAGCTTGCCGACCACGGTTTCCTTGTAGTGGCGCAGCCCGTCGAGGTCGATCTTGGCCTCGCCGAACAGGATGCCGTGGGCCGCCAGGGCCTTGGCTTCGTCGATCACGGCAACGTTATGCAGCAGTGCCTTCGAGGGGATGCAGCCCACGTTCAGGCAGACGCCGCCGAGGGTGCTGTAGCGCTCGACCAGCACGGTGTTCATGCCGAGATCGGCGCTGCGGAAGGCGGCCGAGTAGCCACCAGGGCCGGCGCCCAGCACCAGCATGTCGCAGGTGATGTCCGCGCTGCCCGAATGCGCGGCGGCCGCGGGCGCCGCGGCCGCAGGCGCGGGAGCGGATGCCTGTGCAGGCGCGGGCGCGGGAGCCGGTGCGGCCGCGGGCTTGGCCGCCGCTTCGCTCTCCAGCGTGCAGATGACGGCGCCCTTGGCGACCTTGTCGCCCACCTTGATGCGCACCTCCACCACCTTGCCGGCGGCGGACGAAGGCACATCCATGCTGGCCTTGTCGGACTCGAGCACGATCAGCGACTGCTCCTGCTCGACCGTATCGCCAGCCTTGACCAGCACCTCGATGACTTCCACCGCGTCGAAATCGCCGATATCCGGCACCTGGACTTCGATCACACTCATGTTTTGCTCCTCAAGAACGCGTCCCGCTTCAGATGCGGGCCGCGCCATCGTTATTGGTTGCTCCGTCGCCAGCGATGTCGCCCAGTCGCACCACCTGCACCTCGACCGGGCCTGCCGAACTCTTGTCGAACTCCACGCCTGCGTCCACGCCGATCCGCGCAATCTCCCCGGCGCCGAGCGCCGGCTGGTCGTAGACCGCGTGCATGGCACCCAGCGCGTAATTGCGCCCCGAGCCAATGCCCCAGAAACGATCGAACGAGAAAACCTCGCGGTACGAGTACACCCCGAAGATGCCTGCCGGATTGGCAATCAGGCACACGATCTGCGAGGACTCGTAGGGATCGTCCTCGTCTTCCTTGGTGTTGATGAAATACTCGTTCTTGAGTTTTTCATGCACCTTGAGGAAGGTCCGGAAGACGTCATCGCGCGAGCCCAGCCGGCAATCCTCGCCCAGCCCTGCCAGCAAGCTGCGCATGACCGGGAAGTGCGCGGTGGTACCGGCAAGCGCCACGAAGCTGTCGCCCACCGGGAACACCTTCTGGTTGCGCTCGTAGGCACGCGTGAGCCGGGTGTCGCCGAACGTCACCAGTGCATCGGCGGCAATTGCCACCTCGCCTGCCTTCTTGACGACAACGCAGGTAGTCATGGGCTCGCTTTCTGGTTTCCAGTGTTCCTGGCTTGCTGACGGCAGGTTGCAGACGTTGCTGGCAAAAGCGCGCATGGCCCTTGGGGTCATGCGCGCCTTCGTCCGCCTTACAGCAGGATGCGGCGGAAATCGGCCAGCAGCTGACCGAAGTAGGTGTTGAAGCGGGCCGCTTCCGCACCGTCGATGACGCGGTGATCCCACGACAGCGACAGCGGCAGCGTCAGGCGCGCAACGAACTGCTTACCATCCCACACCGGCTTCTGGTACGACTTGCACACGCCCATGATGGCCACTTCCGGCGCGTTGATGATCGGCGTGAAATACGTGCCGCCGATGCCGCCCAGCGAAGAGATCGAGAAGCAGCCGCCTTGCATCTGGTCCGGCTTCAGCTTGCCGTCGCGCGCCAGCTTGGCCAGCTCGTTCATTTCCTGGCCAATCTCGATCACGCCCTTCTTGTCGGCGTTCTTGATCACCGGCACAACCAGGCCGTTCGGCGTATCGGCAGCAAAGCCGATGTTGAAGTACTGCTTGAGCACCAGGTTGTCGCCGTCGAGCGAGGCGTTGAAATTGGGGAATTTCTTCAGCGCGGCGACGGTGGCCTTGATCATGAAGGCCAGCATGGTGACCTTGACGCCTTGCTTCTCGTATTCCTTGTTGAGCTGCACGCGGAAGGCTTCCAGCTCGGTGATGTCGGCCTCGTCGTGATTGGTGACGTGGGGAATCATCACCCAGTTGCGATGCAGGTTCGCGCCCGAGAGTTTCTTGATGCGCGACAGCGGCTTGCTTTCGACCTCGCCGAAGCGGGTGAAATCCACCTTCGGCCACGGCAGCAGGTTCAGCTCGCCACCGCCGGCAGGGGCAGCCGCTGCCTTTGCCGGGGCTGCGGATTGCCCGCTCATCACGCCCTTGACGTAGCCCTGCACGTCGTCCTGGGTAATCCGGCCCTTGGGACCGGTGCCCGGTACGCGCGTGACATCCACACCCAGCTCACGCGCGAACTTGCGCACGGAGGGGCTGGCGTGGGCAGCGGCGCCGGTCACGCCAGCAACTGGAGCGGCGGCGGGCGCGGCAGCAGGTGCCGGGGCCGGTGCGCTGGCTACGGGAGCCGGAACAGGCGCCGCGGCGGCGGCCGGAGCCGGCGCTGCAGCGGCAGGCGCGCTGGCCGGCGCAGCGGCGGTGCCTTCGAGAATCAGGATCAGCGTGCCTTCGGCGACGTTGTCACCGATCTTGATGCGGACTTCCTTGACCACGCCGGCGGCCGGCGACGGCACGTCCATGGTGGCCTTGTCGGATTCCAGCGTCACCAGCGCGTCTTCGGCGTTGATGGTGTCGCCCGGCTTGACGTGGACCTCGATCACGGGGACCGAGTCGTAGTCGCCGATGTCCGGCACCTTGACCTCGATCGGGCCGGTGGAGGCGGCCGGCGCGGGAGCGCTTGCGGCAGCAGGGGCCGGAGCCGGAGCCACAGCGGGCGCCGGAGCCGGCGCGGATGCTGCCGGGGCGGGTGCGGCGGCAGCCTGGCCAGCCGGCTCCAGCATCACCAGCACGGTGCCTTCGGCGACGTTGTCGCCAATCTTGATCCTGACTTCCTTGACGGTGCCGCCCTGGGGCGAGGGCACGTCCATCGTGGCCTTGTCCGATTCCAGCGTCACCAGCGCGTCTTCCGCATTGATGGTGTCGCCCGGCTTCACGTGCACTTCGATGACGGGAACGGCGTCGTAATCGCCGATATCCGGCACCTTGATTTCAATCGCTTGACTCATTCAGTGTCTCCTGGGCAGGCCGGCGCGCACGACAAACACGAGCGTGTGAGGTTACCCTCACCGCCGTGATCTGTCACGCCGCCGCGCCGCAAGGCGCCGGGCATCAGCCTGGCGCCCGCGCACGCGGCGTTGCCGCGCCTGCGGGGGTTGCCTGGTTAGACCGACATCGGGTTCGGCTTGTTGGGGTCGAGGTTGTACTTCTTGATGGCTTCGGCCACCTTGTCACGACCGATGGCACCTTCGTCGGCCAGCGCCTTCAGTGCAGCCAAAGTCACCCAGTGACGGTCCACCTCGAAGAAATGACGCAGCTTCTCGCGGGTGTCCGAGCGGCCGAAACCGTCGGTGCCCAGCACCACGAAGCGGCGCGGCACGAAGGGACGGATCTGGTCGACAAAGGCGCGTACATAGTCGGTCGAGGCGATCACCGGGCCGCGCACCGACTTGAGGCTCTTGGTCACGTGCGATTCGCGTTGCGGCTCGGCCGGGTGCAGCAGGTTCCAGCGCTCCACGTCGTGGCCTTCGCGGGCCAGTTCGGTAAAGCTCGGGCAGCCCCACAGATCCGATTCGACGCCCCAGTCCTTCTTGAGCAGGTCGGCGGCTGCGATCACCTCGCGGAAGATCGTGCCCGAACCCAGCAACTGCACGCGCGGCGCATTGCTGTTTTCCACGCCCTTCCTGAACTGGTACATGCCCTTGACGATGTCGCCCTCTACGCCAGCCGGCATTTCCGGGTGCTCGTAGTTCTCGTTCATCACCGTCAGGTAGTAGTAGACGTCTTCCTGCTCAGCGTACATGCGGCGCAGGCCATCCTGCATGATCACCGCATCGAGTAATAGATGTAGAACGGGATCATCTGGATGCCGTGCGTCGAGTACGACGTGGCGGCGGCGATCCAGTCGCACATGGCGCCGGCTTCATTGATGCCTTCCTGCAGCACCTGGCCAGTCTGCGATTCCTTGTAGAACATCAGCTGGTCGTGGTCTTCCGGCACGTACTTCTGGCCTTGCTGGTTCCAGATGCCGATCTGGCGGAACAGGCCTTCCATGCCGAAGGTGCGCGACTCGTCGGGTACGATGGGCACCACGTGCTTGCCGATCTGCTTGTCCTTGAGCAGCGTGTTCAGGATCCGTACGAAGGCCATGGTGGTGGACACTTCACGGCCTTCGCTGGTGGCCTTGAGCAGCGCATCGAAGGCGGACAGCTCAGGCACCTTCAGGGCTTCCGCCTTCTGGCGGCGGGCCGGCAGGTAGCCGCCCAGGTCCATGCGGCGGGCGCGCATGTATTCCAGTTCCTTCGAGCCTTCCTCGAAGGTGATGTATGGCACTTCCTCGATCTTGTCGTCGCCGACCGGGATGTTGAACTGGTCGCGGAAGCGGCGGATCGCGTCCACCGGCATCTTCTTTTGCTGGTGGCTGATGTTCATGGCCTGGCCGGCGTCGCCCATGCCATAGCCCTTGATGGTCTTGGCCAGGATCAGCGTGGGCTGGCCCTTGTGCTCGTTGGCGGCGCTGTAGGCGGCAAAGATCTTGTGCGGATCGTGGCCGCCGCGGTTCAGGCGCCAGATGTCCTCGTCGGACCAGTCGGCCACCATCGACTTGAGCTCGGGCGTATTGAAGAAATGCTCGCGCACGTAGGCGCCGTCCTTGGCCTTGAAGGTCTGGTACTCGCCGTCCACGCAATCCATCATGCGCTTCATCAGCAGGCCCTTCTTGTCGCGTGCCAGCAGCTGGTCCCAGCGGCTGCCCCACACCACCTTGATCACGTTCCAGCCGGCGCCGCGGAACTCGGATTCGAGTTCCTGGATGATCTTGCCGTTGCCGCGCACCGGGCCATCCAGGCGCTGCAGGTTGCAGTTGATCACGAACACCAGGTTGTCCAGCTTCTCGCGCCCGGCCATGCCGATCGCGCCCAGCGATTCCGGCTCGTCGGTCTCGCCGTCGCCCAGGAAAGCCCAGACCTTGCGGCCTTCGGTCTGCACCAGGCCGCGGCTGTGCAGGTACTTCATGAAGCGGGCCTGGTAGATGGCCATGATCGGGCCCAGGCCCATCGACACCGTCGGGAATTGCCAGAAGTCCGGCATCAGCCACGGGTGCGGGTAGGACGAGATGCCCTTGCCGTCGACTTCCTGGCGGAAGCTGTCGAGCTGTTCCGTGCTCAGGCGGCCGAGCAGGAAGGCGCGCGAATACACGCCCGGTGCCGAGTGGCCCTGCACAAACACCAGGTCGCCACCGTGTTTCTCGGACGGGGCATGCCAGAAATGGTTGTAGCCGACGTCATACAGCGTGGCCGCCGAGGCAAACGAGGAAATATGGCCGCCAACGTTGGTGTGCTTGTTGGCGCGCAGCACCATCGCCATGGCGTTCCAGCGAGTGTACGAGCGGATGCGGTGCTCGATGTCCTGGTCGCCGGGAATGCGGGCCTGCTGCTCCACCGGGATGGTGTTGATGTACTGCGTTTCAGCGTGGAACGGCTGGGTGACGCCGTTCACGCGTGCGTATTCGATCTGCTTGTCGATCAGGAAGGCGGCCCTGTCGGTGCCTTCGGCGGCGATCACGCCCTGCAGGGCGTCAAGCCACTCGTGGGTTTCCTGGGGATCGGCGTCGTTGGCGCTACTTGCGCCGAGGATCTGCTCTGGTACAGCTGACATGACTGTCTCCTGGTGAATTCCTGCCTCGGTGCCCCCTGATTCTTGTAGTGGGAGCCCCGGCCTGACGGTGTGACTACGGTACGGCGCGCGGGCCGCGAGTGTCTTCGCACGGTCCTTCGCTAGCACTCCGCCCGGGCTTGCCAGCGAGGCTGGCAGGACCGGACGCAGCACTGCCGTCCGCACTTTTCGGTCGGACCGATTCTATGGAAGCACATTGAGCAAGACAAGCCCAATTTTCAAATTGCGATATGGTTTCTTATAATGTGAAATATTGCGGCGGCGCACAACAAAACTGCGCCAGCCCTTGCCACCAAACGCCGCCGGCCCGCCGCGCCATCGGCAGGAATGCCGCAGTGCCGCATTGGCGCTTACCCCAAGCGACGGGGCGCCTCAATCCCGCTACACTGGTCGGTCAGTCGTCAATCCCACCATGCCGTCCCTCAAAGATTTCTTTTCCCACCTCCGCGCCGCAGTCGTCCCTCCCTCCGCTTCCGGCTCCGCCAAGGCGAGCGGCAGCGACCCTACGCTGGCCGCCCCGCCCAACCCGCTGACGCCCCTCGATACGCTTGGCCATGTGGACGAGCCCGCCGCCGTCAACGGGCCGCCGCGCGGATTGTGGTGGCTGCGCTGGCGCAACCTGGTGGCGACCAGCTGGTTCATGTTTATCCCGCTGGTGGCGATCGTGCTGTTCACGGTGGCGATGGGCGTGATCCTGTGGTCGCTCCATGAAACCGAGCGCCAGCAGCAACGCGACGCGCTCTATCGCGACGCGGCCTGGGCCCAGCAGCGCGTGCGCCTGTCCCTGCTGAGCAACCAGGACCAGCTGGCCTCGCTGGCGCGCGACATCGCCGCCGCCCAGCTCGACCAGGGCGCCTACCGCACCGCCGCGCAGGAAATCCTGCGCGAGAACCCGGAAATCGTCTTCGTCAACTGGCTGGACGCGACCCGGCGCGGGCGCTGGTCGCTGCCGTCCACGTCCGAATTTGCCAGCCGGCTGCGCGAAACCCAGGACCAGCCGCTGGAGCCCGAGGTGCTCGATACCTTCGACGCCGCGCGCGAAACGCAGCGCGTGGTGTACTCGCGCCCGCTGGTCAATGACCGCGGCGACAGCTTCATGCTGATGGAGGTGCCGATCGTGCGGGACAACGAGTTCCTCGGCACCCTCGGCGCGCTTTACTCCATCAACGGCATCCTGACCCACCTGCTGCCGCCGGAGCTGACCGAGCGCTACCGCTTCTCGCTGATCGACAAGAACAACCAGATCCGCGCCAGCACCTCGCTGCGGCCGGTGCCGGGCAATGCGCTGTCCTACGAGGTGCTGCTCGACCCGCCGGGGCACTCGCTGTCGCTGCGCGCCGACGCCTATCCACCCGCGTCCAACCTGCCCAACAACATGTTGCTGTGGCTGGTGGTCGGGCTGTCGTGCTTCCTGCTGTGGAGCCTGTGGAGCATGTGGCGCCACACCAGCCGGCGCTCCGAGGCGCAGCGCGCCCTGCTGGCCGAGACCTCGTTCCGCCGCGCGATGGAAAACTCGATGCTGATCGGGTTGCGCGCGCTCGACCTGAACGGCCGCATCACCTACGTCAATCCCGCCTTCTGCCGCATGACCGGCTGGCAGGACAGCGACCTGGTCGGCCGCGTGCCGCCCTTCCCCTATTGGCCGCCCAACGACCATCAGGAGATGCAAAAGCAGATCGACCTGACGCTGCAGGGCAAGTCCCCGGCCAGCGGCTATGAGATGCGCGCCATGCGGCGCGACGGCAGCAGCTTCTATGCCCGCATGTACGTCTCGCCGCTGGTGGATAGCCGTGGCAGGCACACCGGCTGGATGGCCTCGATGACGGACATCACCGAGCCCAAACGCGCCCGCGAGGAGCTCGCCGCCGCCCACGACCGTTTCACCACGGTGCTGGAAAGCCTGGACGCCGCGGTGTCCGTGCTGGCCACCGACAAGCCCGAACTGCTGTTCGCCAACCGCTATTACCGGCAGCTATTCGGCTGGGAAGCCGAGGGCCACCTGAAGCTGGCCGGCGGCGAGGTCGACAAGGAGCAGGTCTCCAGCGACGCCACCGATTTCGTCGACGCCTACGCCGGCCTGCCGGCCTCGGAACTGATGCCCTACTCTTCGGACGCGCGGGAAGTGTTCGTACCCGACATGCAGAAATGGTTCGAAGTGCGCCGCCGCTATATTCAGTGGGTGGACGGCCACCTGGCGCAGATGCAGATCGCCACCGATATCACGGTGCGCAAGGCCGCCGAGGAAATGGCCCGCCAGCATGAGGAACGGCTGCAGTTCACCAGCCGCCTGACCACCATGGGCGAGATGGCGTCGTCGCTCGCGCACGAGCTGAACCAGCCGCTGGCGGCCATCAACAACTACTGCATGGGCGCGGTGGCCCGGCTGCGCTCCGGGCGCAGCACCGCCGAGGACCTGATCCCGATCCTGGAGAAGACCTCGGCGCAGGCCGTGCGCGCCGGCACCATCATCAGCCGCATCCGGGGCTTCGTGAAGCGCAGCCAGCCCCAGCGGCGCGAAGCCGCCCTGCACGACATCGTGGCCGATGCCGTCGGGCTGGCCGACCTGGAGGCCACCCGCCGCCGCGTCACCATCCTGACCCGGCTGCCGGCGCCGCCGGTGGTGCTGTTCGTCGATCCGGTACTGATCGAGCAGGTGCTGGTCAACCTGCTCAAGAACGCCGTCGAGGCCATGGCCGGGCTGCCAGCCCTGCGTGCCACCGGCGTGGTGCGCCTGCACGCGCGCATCGAGCCGGGCGAGATCGGCCCGAACATGCGCATCGACGTGATCGACCAGGGCCCAGGCGTCGACGAGGCCACGAAAGAACGCCTCTTTGAACCGTTCTTCAGCACCAAGTCCGACGGCATGGGCATGGGCCTGAATATCTGCCGCTCCATCATCGAGTCCCACCAGGGGCGCCTGTGGGTGGAGAACAATGCCGATGGCATCGGCTGCACGTTCAAGATCATGCTGCCGCTGCAGCCGGCGCTGATCGACCAATAAGCGACCAATAACGCGCCGGGCGGGCCGCCCGGCATTGACAAGACAAGATCAGGCGCGCCAGGGCCGCCCCTGTTGCTTGCCGCCCGGCCCGGTTACACTTGGCGGCAAATGACTTTGATGTCCCAGGAGACTTCATGACCGTAACGCCAAACCCCACCTCCCACCGCGGCGAGACTGTCTTCATCGTCGACGACGATGAAGCCATGCGCGACTCGCTGACCTGGCTGCTGGAGGGCAATGGCTACCAGGTTCGCAGCTTTACCAGCGCCGAACAGTTCCTTTCCGCCTATGACTCGGGCCAGGTCTCCTGCCTGATCCTGGACGTGCGGATGCCGGGCATGAGCGGGCCCGAGCTGCAGGAACGCATGATCGCGGAGAACATCAATATCCCGATCGTCTTCATCACCGGCCACGGCGACGTGCCGATGGCGGTCTCCACCATGAAGAAGGGCGCGATCGACTTTATCGAAAAGCCGTTCGATGAGTCCGAGCTGCGCTCGCTGGTGGAACGCATGCTGCAAAAGGCCCGCACCGACCATTCCGCGGCCCGCGAGCAGCGCGCCGCCAAGGACCTGCTGGGCAAGCTCACCACGCGCGAGCAGCAGGTGCTGGAGCGCATCGTGGCAGGCCGGCTGAACAAGCAGATCGCCGACGACCTGGGCATTTCCATCAAGACCGTGGAGGCGCACCGCGCCAACATCATGGAAAAGCTCAACGTCAACACCGTGGCCGACCTGCTGCGCCTGGCCCTGTCCAAGAACAGCTGAAGCCGCCCGGCTGGCGCACCAAGGCAGTTCCGCCCCGCCCGGGGCAGGACTGCCGGCTTACCGCGTCAGATAGTCCTCGTCGCGGAAGGTGACGACCCATTGCGGCTTGTAGACCACGAACACGGCCACCAGCATGCCCGTGAGAAAGGCCTCGCCAAACGCCAGGATCAGCACGGCGGTCAGCGTATCGGCCAACGACAGCACGCCATCCCCCACGCTGTAGCTACGCCAGATCGCCCGCGCCGCGCCAGCGCCCAGGGCGGCCAGGCCGGCGGCGAAGTAGCCGTGGCCGAGGATAAACACGAAAGGATGGTGCGGCAGCAGCCGGCGCATGCCCCCCTGCAGCACCGCCGATAACAAGGCCGGCAACAATCCCATCCAGACATAGCGTGGCCACAGCGCCGCCCAGCCCAGCCGGGCCCAGGTGTCGCCAGCCAGGTAGCCCAGCCCCAGGAAAGACACCAGGTCCACCGCGAACAGCGACAGCAGGGCCAGCGGCAGCCCGAACAGCGTCACCATCAGGGTGGCGCCGAACAGCTGGATCGCCAGCCCGCCCGGCAGCGTCGCGCGCAGCGTCCATAGCAGCGCCAGCAAGACCAGCGCGCCCAGCCAGCCATTCTGCAATTCGTCGCGCCCGAGCAGTTGCCAGGGCCGGCGGCTCAGCGCCCAGGCCATTGCGGCCAGGCTGAGTACGATGAGCGCAGCTTGCTCGGCCGGCGCGGCGGCCACGGCGAAACGATTCAGGGCATCCATGCGGCCATGCTACCAGCGCCCCACTCTCCTGCGCCCCGGGTTGCATCAACCTTTATAATTCCGCTTTGACCACCTCCAGCTCTCCAGCGCCCATCCCCATGCCAGCCCAACTCATCGACGGCAACGCCCTTGCCAAGCAACTCCGCACCGAAGCCGCCCAACGCGCCGCCCGCCTGACCGAACGCGGCCACCGGCCCGGCCTGGCCGTGGTCCTGGTGGGGGAAGACCAGGCTAGCCAGGTCTATGTGCGCAACAAGGTCAAGGCCTGCGACGACAATGGCTTCCATTCCTCGCTCGACCGCTACCCCGCCGACCTGTCCGAGGCCGACCTGCTGGCCCGCATCGACACCCTGAACCGCGACCCGCACATCCACGGCATCCTGGTGCAGCTGCCGCTGCCCAAGCATATCGACAGCCACAAAGTGCTGGAAGCGATCGCTCCGGAAAAGGACGTGGACGGCTTTCACGTGGCCAATGCCGGCGCCCTGATGACCGGCGCCCCGCTGTTCCGTCCGTGCACCCCCTATGGCTGCATGAAGATGCTGGAATCGGTCGATTTCCCGCTGCGCGGCGCCCGCGCGGTGGTGGTCGGCGCCTCCAATATCGTCGGCAAGCCAATGGCGATGCTGCTGCTGCAGGCCGGCGCCACCGTCACTATCTGCAACAGCAAGACGCGCGACCTGGCCGCCCATACCCGTGACGCGGACGTGATCGTGGCCGCTGTGGGCCGTCGCAACATCATCACCGCCGACATGGTCAAGCCCGGCGCGGCCGTGATCGACGTGGGCATGAACCGCGACGACAACGGCAAGCTGTGCGGCGATGTCGACTTCAACGGTGTCAAGGAAGTCGCGGGCTACATCACGCCGGTGCCGGGTGGCGTTGGCCCGATGACCATCACGATGCTGCTGATCAATACGCTGGAAGCCGCCGAGCGCGCGGCCGGCTAAAGGCCGCACGCCGCACGGTGCAGGCGTCATGCGCGCCGGCACCGCGTGCGGCACTGGAAATCCTGCCGCCCCGCCCCAATGTGCGGGGCATTGCCCTTACGGGCACCGCCAAGAGAGACGTCATGGACCAAGCCGCCAACCAAGCCAACGCCGCCAACCCGCTGCTGGATTTCTCCGACCTGCCGCGTTTCTCCGAGATTCGCCCCGAGCACATCGGCCCGGCGCTGGACGTGCTGCTGGCGACCGCGCAAGCCGCCGTCGACCGCGCCGAGGACCCCGCCACCGAAGCCAGCTGGGCCAATGCCGTGGAAGCGCTGGAAGCCGCCACCGAGCCGCTCGGGCGCGCCTGGGGCGTGGTTGGCCACCTGAGCGCGGTGGCGGATACGCCGCCATTGCGCCAGGCGCATAGCGACAACCTGCCGCGCATGACCGAGTTTTGGTCCTCGCTTGGCCAGAGCCTGGCGCTCTACGACAAGTACAAGGCGATCGCCGCCGGCCCGGCATTCGCCACCATGAGCGCGGCCCGCCGCCAGCTGATGGAAAACGAACTGCGCGGCTTCCGCCTGGGCGGCGCCGAGCTGCCCGAAGACAAGAAGCCCCGTTTTGCTGCGATCCAGGAACAGCAGGCCCAGTTGTCCAAGGCCTTCTCCGACCACGTGCTCGATGCCACCAATGCCTACGCGCTGGTGATCGAGGACGAGGGCCGCCTGAGCGGCATCCCGGAAGATGCGCTGGAAGCGGCGCGCCATGCCGCCACCAAGGGCGGCGAGGACGGCAAGCCAGGCTGGAAATTCACCCTGCACTTCCCCTCCTACTTCCCGGTGCTGCAATACGCGGACGACCGCGCGCTGCGCCAGACCATGTACGAGGCCAGCGTCACCCGCGCTTCGGAGCTGGCCGAGCAGTACGGCCAGGGCAAGGCTGAATGGGACAACACGGCCAATATGCGCGAGCAGCTCGCGCTGCGCCGCGAAGAAGCGCAGCTGCTCGGCTACGCCTCCTTCGGCGAAGTCTCGCTGGTGCCAAAGATGGCGGAATCCCCGGCCGAAGTGCTGCGCTTCCTGGACGAGCTGGCCGCCAAGGCGCGCCCGTACGCCGAGAAGGACTGGGCCGAGCTCAAGGCCTTCGCCGCGAGTGAGCTGGGCCTGAACGACCTGTCGCCCTGGGACGTGGCCTACGCATCGGAAAAGCTGCGCGAGCAGCGCTACGCGTTCTCCGAGCAAGAGGTGAAGCAGTACTTCCCCGAGCCGCAGGTGCTCAAGGGATTGTTCGGCGTGGTGGAGAAGCTGTTCTCGGTGCGTATCGAGGCAGACCAGGCCCAGACGTGGCACGCCGATGCGCGCTTGTTCCGCGTGGTGTCGCCCGAGGGCGAGTTGCTGGCGCAGTTCTACATCGACCTGTACGCCCGCGAAGGCAAGCGCGGCGGCGCCTGGATGGACGACGCCCGCGGCCGCAAGCTGCTCGACGGCGGCCGCGTGCAAACCCCGGTCGCCTACCTGACCTGCAACTTCACGGCGCCGGTGGGCGGCAAGCCCGCGGTTTTCACCCACGACGAAGTGATCACGCTGTTCCACGAGTTCGGCCACGGCCTGCACCATATGCTCACCCAGGTGGGCGAGCTGGGCGTGTCCGGCATCAATGGCGTGGAATGGGATGCCGTTGAGCTGCCCTCGCAGTTCATGGAGAACTTCTGCTGGGAATACGAGGTGCTGGCCAACATGACCGCGCACGTCGACAGCGGCGAGTCCCTGCCGCGCGACCTGTTCGAACGCATGCTGGCCGCCAAGAACTTCCAGAACGGCATGATGACGCTGCGCCAGATCGTGTTCTCGTCGTTCGACATGCACCTGCACACCGACTTCGACCCCGCCGGCGAGAAGTCCGTGCTGGCGCTGTCCCGGGAGGTCAACGATCGTGCCCACGTGGTGCCCCAGCACCCGCTCTCGCGCTGGCCGAACACCTTCAGCCATATCTTCGCCGGCGGCTATGCGGCGGGCTACTACAGCTACAAGTGGGCCGAAGTGCTGTCCGCCGACGTCTACGCGGCCTTCGAGGAAGCCGCGAAGCTCTCTGGCACGGTGCTGGACGCCGAGACCGGCGCGCGCTACCGCAGGGAAATCCTGTCGGTGGGCGGCAGCCGCCCGGCCATGGAATCGTTCACCGCGTTCCGTGGCCGCGCGCCGCAGATCGACGCACTGCTGCGCCACGGCGGCATGGCGGTGGCGTAAGGCAACACGCTGTCGATGGGTCGATGGGTCGATAGGTCGATAGGTCGATGGAACAGGTTAAGCGGCTCGGTCTGAGCCGCTTTTTTCATGGCGGCTTGCACGTGCAATGCAGGCGGCCGACAGTAGCGCACAGCATCCGCTCACCGCAATCGCCATCGAGTAACTGCCGTAGGCATCGAAGAGCCAGCCGGCGAGGCTGCCGCCCGCCATCGCGGCAATGCCCACCGCGATGTACAGCGCCCCCAGGATCGCCCCGAGGTTTGCGGTGCCGAACCAGGTCGCGGCGAGCGCCGGGTACAAGGAGATGCAGCCGCCGTTGGCCGCGCCGAACAGGACGGCAAACAGCGCCAGCGCAGGGAAGCCCCGTGCCCCCAAGCCAAACGCCGTTGAGCAGCGCGAGCATCAGCGTCAGGCACACAAGCAGCCGCCCGGGGCCCAGCCGGTCACCCAGCCCGCCCAGCAACAGGCGGCCCAGGATATTGCCGGCACCCACCAGCCCGATCAGCAGATTCCCCGCCGTGGAAGACATGCCGTGCTGCCGCGCGTACGGATGGATATGGACCAGCGCGGCGAACAGGCCGACCGAGCCCAGCAGGATGGCGCCGAAGTACCACCAGAATCGCCCGCCGCGCACGGCCTGCGCCAGGCTAAGCCCGCGCGGAGCGGGCGCCTGGGCAGCGCCATGCGCCACAAGCGCGCCATCGGGGTGCAGGCCGGCCTCCTCCGGCCGCCCCCTGAGCAGCATCGCCATCGCCAGCCCGGCCACGGCAATGGCCAGTGCGAAGCAACGCATCGTCGCCTGCCAGCTCATATGCTCCATCAGCAGCCCCGCCACCACCGGCCCGACAAAGGTGCCAAGCCCGGTGCCCGCCAGCGCAAGGCCCGACGCCCTGCTGCGATGCCTGACAAACCAGCGCTGCACCGCCGTCACCGCCGGCACGTAGACCAGGCCTACGCCCAGGCCCACCAGCGAACAGAAGGCGATCAGGAACCACGCCAGCGAATCCGTGACGAGGCTGGCAATGGCAAAGCCCAGCGCCAGCAGGACAATGCCCGTTGCAATGACCCGGCGGGTGGAGATCCGGTCGGCCAGGGAGCCGGAAAATACGCCCACCACGTAGTAAATCAGCGCGGTGAACGAAAACACGGAAGCCGCCGATGAACTCCCCACCCGGAAGCCTTCCTGGATACTCGCGAAAAAGGCGCCGAACGAGTACGCCGCGCCAAATATCAGCGCCAGCAGCACGTGCGTCGCGCCAACCACATACCAACCCGGGAACACGTTCACCCTTGCCATGCCGTCTCCGATTACCCCTTCGCCTGCGCGCCTGCGCTTCCCGCATCTTCGAACCATCGATGGCGCTGCATATTCTTGTATATACAAGATGAGACAACAACTGAGCGAGTCGGGATTACCCTGAGCGGAGCCAAAACCCAAAACGCGGCGCCCCCATATTCGGCGAACGCCGGCGTCAAACCGGAGAAAATCCCCCCTAATGGAAATTGGCTAGACAAGCGTGGTCAAGTAAACTGCGGGCCATGACCTACCTGCCGCCCGCCGCCGCCTACGCGCACATCAAGAACTACCTGAAAGACGGACTCAGCGCGGGGCGCTGGCCGCCCGGCACCCTGATGCCGTCGGAATCCGAGCTGGTCACCCAGTTCCGCGTCAGCCGCATGACCGCCAACCGGGCGGTGCGCGAACTGCAGGCCGAAGGCCTGGTGGAACGCGTGCAGGGCGTCGGCACGTTCGCCACCCAACCCCACCGTGCATCGTCCACCCTCACCATTCGCGACCTGCACGATGAGATCACGGAGCGCGGCCACCGCCACCGTTCGGACGTGCATATGGCGCGCGCCGAAGTCGTCACGGAGGCCTTGGCGCAGCGTATCGGGCTGCCCCCGGGCAGCAAGATCTTCCACACCCTGATCGTGCATAGCGAGAACGGCGTGCCGCTGCTATGCGAGGATCGCTACGTCAACCCCGCCCGGGCGCCTGACTACCTCGAGGTGGACTTCACCAAGACCACGCCCACCAGTTACCTGCTGACCGTGGCGCCGCTATGGGAGGCGCAATACTCCATCGAGGCGCAACTGCCCACCGAGCAGGAGGCTGAGCTGCTGGGCGTCAAGCCGAGCGAGCCCTGCCTGATCGTGATCCGCCGCACCGAAAGCCAGGGCTCGCCGATCACGCTGGCGCGGCTGGTGCATCCGGGATCGCGCTACACCATCGAAGGCTCGTTCAAGCCCTAGGCCCGCCCGGGCCGGAATGCGCGCAGATGGTCGATGAAGCCACGCACCTTGGCACTGACGTGGCGCGTATCCGGATAGACAGCAAAGACCTCGGCCCGTGGCAAGACATGGTCCGCCATCAGGATCTGCAGCCGTCCACCCTTGAGATGGTCGTCAAGCAGCCACTCCGGCAGCGCCGCGACGCCACAGCCGGCCAGCGCAAACGCTAGCAGGGCCGAGGCCGTGTCCGCGTGGGCCACGTTGCGGACCCGGATCGTATGCGGCTTGCCGTGTGGGTCAGCCAGGGTCCATTGCCCGCCCTGCCCCGGGCGATTGGCAAGCCACGGCAGCGCCGCCATCGCCTGCAGCGAATCGGGCATGCCAGTGGCACTCAGCAGCGCCGGGCTTGCCACGATCACCAGGTTGAAATGCCCGATCGGGTTGGCGCGATGGCGCGAGTCTTCCAGCGGCCCCACCCGGATGGCAACGTCAAGCCGCTCCGCGATCAAGTCGGCGTGGGTCGAGCTGGCTTGGTAGCTCACCCGCAGCTCGGGATGCAGGCGCGCAAAACCGGCCAGCGCGGGAGCGACGACGAGGTTGCCGTAATCCACCGATGCCGTTACGCGCAAGCTGCCCGAGAAGGATGCATGACCCGAGCGGGCCTGCGCCACGGCCGCTTCGGCCTGCCGCAACAAGACCGAGCAGTCGTGATAGAACCGCTCGCCCGCCTCCGTCAGTGCCAGGCGCCGCGTGCTGCGCGTCAGCAATGCCACCGACAGCTCTTGCTCCAGCTGCTTCACGTTGAAGCTGACAACGGCCTTGGTGGTACCCAGCGTGTCGGCTGCCGCGGTGAACGAGCCGCACTCCACCACGGCCGCGAACATCGCCAGACGGTTCAGGTTGATCATGTCGTCGGTCGTTATTGTCAAAAATCGGAGAACAGTATATCGGCCGCCCGGCTATTTTTTTATCGCTCCATGGTTTCTAGAATGCCGTCTTCCCGCCTGAACCCGAATGGCGCGCGGCGCCATTCCAAGACTTTCCATGCCCTACAAATCACGCGTTGCGTCGGTCTACCTGCTCGGCTTCTTTATCGACCTGGTCAATATGTTCATGGCATCGGTCGCGTTTCCCGAGATCGGGCAGTCGCTGCACGCCTGCGTGGGCACCGTGGCCTGGGTGGCCAACGCCTACACCTTGGGCCTGACGCTGGTGATCCCGGCAAGCGCATGGCTCGCGGGCCGCTATGGCGACAAGGCAATCTTCGTGGCATCCCTGGGCATCTTCTCGCTGGCGGCGACCGGCGCTGGCTTCGCGGGCAGCATTGAAGCCCTGATCGCCTGGCGCCTGCTGCAAGGCCTGGGCGGCGGCCTGCTGATCCCGGTCGGCCAAGCCATGACGTACCGGCTCTATCCCCAGGCAGAGCGCGCGCGGCTGTCGGTGATCGTGATGGCCTGCGCCCTGCTCGCCCCCGCGTTGTCGCCCCTGCTCGGTGGCGTTATCGTGGACGGATTGGGCTGGCACTGGGTCTTCTGGCTCAATATTCCGCTGGCCTTGTTCGCCCTGGTGCTTGCCGTGCTCTGGCTGCAGCCTGGCGAACGAAGCGCCAGCGACCGGCCGGACGTGATCGGCATCGGGCTGGTCAGCCTGTCGCTGGCACTGCTGCTGACCGGCTTGTCGCGTTTTGAGCGCGCTGGCGACCCTGCCATGGGGGCTGCCCTCGTCGTGGGAGGCCTGGCAGCAGGCTTGCTTTTGTTGCGGCACGTACGCCGGAGCAAGCACCCTGTGCTGGATTTTCGCGTCCTGCGCGACCCTTTGCTGCGCGCGGCCATGTTGGTCTACCTGTTCGTACCGGGCGTGTTTACCGGTGTCAGCCTGCTTAATATGTTTTTCCTGCAGAACGCGCTGGGATTGCGCGCCGTCGATGCGGGCGCGCTGATGATTCCCTACGCCTTGGCCGCCGCCGCAGGCATGGCGCTGGCCGGCCGGCTGTTCAAGCGGATCGGACCGCGTGCCTTGCTGCTGCCTGCCACCATCGTGCATGCGACGGGCATTGCCCTGCTGGCGACAGTCGGCGGGCCCGGCGACAGCCAGCGCATGCTCGCCGCCTTTCTGTTGATGGGGGCGGGAGGCGGCATCTGCTCCAGCGTCGCGCAAACCCTGGCGCTGCTGAACGTGGCGCCCGCGTGGATGCACCGCGCCAGCGCGGTGTGGAACCTCAATCGCCAATTGTCGTTTTGCCTCGGAGTCGCGCTGGCCAGCCTGCTGTTGGGACAGCTACTCATCCAGCACCACCTCACCGGCCTGGCCGGCGCACGCGGCAGCGCCGCGCTGACGCTGGTGTTCCACCTGTGTTTTCTCGTCGCCAGCCTATGCAGCCTGGTACCGCTCTTTGTCATCTGGCGCCTGGACGACGGGCACCGCCGGCTACTGGCAAAGCCATCGACGTCCCGATAACCGCCCGAGCCATCCGCCGGGCTTCATTTCCCAAGGAGATCCATCCATGCCTACCCTCGCCGCCCTTTGCCTGCGTGAAGTCGCGCACACCCACACGCTGATCGAGCAATGGCTGTCCAGCGCCGAATGCCCCAACACGGTACTGGACGCGTTGCTGCAACGCTTTGAGCCTGGCTTCAGCATGATTTCGCCCTCCGGAACACGACTGGAAGACGGCGGCCTCCCCTCGGTGTTCTCACGCCTGCGCGGGGCCAGGGCCGGGCTGCGGATCGAGATCGATGAATTGACGCTCGTGTACGAGGACGCTGGCTCGGCCATGGTCACTTACCGCGAAGCGCAAGCCTGGCATGAAGGCGCATCCGAACGGCGTGCCACGGCGCTGTTCGTGCTTGCGGGCGACGCCCGCGTTGCCTGGCGCCATTTGCATGAAACGTGGGCTTGAGCGCGGCGCTGCCGGATACGTGACATGGGATGAGTCGAGGCGGCTAGTCAGTCGCACCACGTTTGGAAGCGCCCATGCCAGCGCGGTCGGAAGCCTTATAAGTCTTGGACTTAGGCTTGAGGTTGCGCAGTGCTGTGTCGGTGAGCATTGAGGTTTTTCCTCCTGTTCGTGACGGCTTTTACCGTCAGGGGCCAGGATACCTGCTGATGCCCGGAAAGCCGCATGAAATCATGCTTTCCAGAGGAGACTTCTACCGCCAACCTGTTCCGCTGGCCGGCGATAGCCACCGATAGCTGCCGCGACTAATTTCCTTCCAAATCAACACGTTACGGCAGTTTTTCGATAGCTGGCGATAGTCCCCAAAGGACCCGATTTCACTCCC